>JBJKSO010000038.1:0-31189 GCA_046703825.1 Candidatus Dormibacteria bacterium | reverse complement strand
GTCGACGGGCGTCCGACTCGCGCTCGGCGCGCTCCAGCAGCTCCCGGTTGTAGAGGTCGGCCAGCTGGCCCAGAGTGCCGTGGTTCATGGAGCTCCTTGTCGGTAACTAGTGTGATTAACTTCGCCGGTAACAGGATATCATCCGTCATGTTCCTAGTCAACCTTTACTAGCTAGTTACAGAGATGAAGTTCGACAGTTACACCGACCGCGGCGTCGAGGCTGCGGCCGAGCTGGTGAACCGGCTGACCCCGGGCTGGATCCACGGCCACCAGTGGGAGACCCCGGCGGTGGCGCCAGCCCGCCGCGACCTCGCCGCCGCGGTAGAGCGCGACATCTGGGGGCGGAGCCGAGCGCTTCGAGAGCGCGATGCGGACGGGCTTTACGAGCTAGCCTCCCGGCTGCGCCAGGTGTTCGTGCACTCCGCTCTGGGCGAGGTCGACCAGGCGGCGCAGTCGGTCAACGCCCTGCTCAACCGCTACCATGCCGCGCCGCAGCTGGCCCACCATGATGGCGAGCCCTGGCACCTCCACTTTCAAAGCCAGGAGAGTGAGGCGGGGCGGGTGGATGCGCGCGGCGCCACCTGCGCCACCGCGCTGGCGGTGGCCATCGGCTCCCGGGGCGGCCGGCGCCTCGGAGTCTGCCGCGCCGAGCGCTGCGACCGGGTCTTCGTCGACACCTCGCGCAACGCCTCGAGGCGCTTCTGCTCCGCCAACTGCATGAGTCGCAGCAAAGTGGCGGCGTTCCGTGCCCGGCGCGCGGTCCCCGCGGCGCTGCTCCCCGGGAGCGCGGACAAAAGGGTGGCGAGCGGCGATCGCTGAGTCCGCGACGACGGGTGCCGTAAGGTTGGGCGCAACCATGGGGAGGAGCTGCTGATGCCGGTGACCAAGGCGTTCGTGCTGAGCCTGGGCGAGGTGTGCTGGGAGCGGGGAGAGCCGGGGGCTCGACGTCGGGCGCACATACCGGTGCTGGGTTACCTGCTCTTCACTGACAGCGGGCGCCGGATCGTGGTCGACACCGGGATGAACCGCGGCCATGTCGACGACCCCAAGCTGACCTGGCGCGGCACCGCCGAAGAGGACTCGCTGGTGCCGATGATGCGCTTGGAAGACACCTTGGACTACCGCCTCGCCGCCATGGGGCTGCGCGGCGGTGACATCACCGACGTCGTGAACACGCACCTGCACTTCGACCACGCCGGCAACAACGACGCCTTTGAGAAGGCGACCATCTTTGTGCAGCAGAGCCAGTACGAGACCGCGACCGGCAACCCCTCATTCCCCAACCAGTACTGGCGCCTGCCTGACCTCAGCTACCGCCTGCTCGAGGGCGAGACGGATCTGGGGGATGGGATCACCGCCTTCCCCACTCCCGGCCACACGGTGGGGCATCAGTCGGTGCTGGTGGCGCTGCCGAGCGGTCGGCACCTGCTGATCTGTGGCGACGCCATCTACGACGAGGAGAGCCTGTTGGCCGACAACTGGGTGGACCAGGCCGACCCGCCGCTGGCCAAAGCCTCGGCGGCGGTGCTGCTGGACAAAGCCAGGAAGGCCGGCGCCTACGTCATCTACGGTCACGACCCGCGCCAGTACAAGGAGCTGCGACGGGCACCAGCCTGGTACGAGTAACCGGCTCCGCTCCCGGGCCAACCCCTCAGCTGCCCGTCCGCCCCCGCGCCCGTTTCGACCTTGGGCGGCTGCCCACCCGGCCCGCGCCTGGGGGGCTTTGAACCGAGTGGAGCCCGAGGCGCTGACGTCGGACGCCGACCGCTACCGGGTGATGGCGGCCTCGCTGGTGTCGGTGACAGCGATGGCGCTGCCCTCGTTCCTGGTGGCGGCGCTCGCGGTTCAGATGCGCGCGCAGCTGCACTTCGACCCGGCTGAACTCGGAGCCGTAATAGCCGTGTACTCCGCCTCCAGCGCCGTGGTGTCGGTTCCGGGCGGGCGCTGGGCGGATCAGATCGGCGGCAGCCGCATGCTGCGGGTGGGAGCCGTGGTCGCGGCGGCGGCCATGTTGCTGGTCGCCCTGGTGGTGGGGTCCTGGCCGGCTCTGGCCCTGGTCATGGTCCCGGCCGGAGCTGCCTCGGCGGTGGGGCAGACCGCGTCCAATCTCTTCCTGTCTCGGCGGGTGCGGCCCTCCCGGCAGGGGTTGGCCTTCGGGATCAAGCAGGCCGCGGTGCCGATGGCGTCGCTGCTGGCCGGAGCCGCCGTCCCCACTTTGGCCCTGACCGTGGGCTGGCGCTGGGCGTTCGTTGCGGGAGGCTGCCTGGCGGCCGTCTCCGTCTGGCTGATCCCCCGCAGCCGTCGCTCGGTGGCGACGCTGCGGGCTGCCGCCCGGGCGAGAAGGGCCCGCGTAGCCTGGGGCCCGCTGCTGCTGCTGGCGCTGGGGTTTGGACTAGCCCTGGCCGCCGCCTCGTCACTGGGCGCCTTCTTGGTCCTATCAGCGGTCGCGGGCGGCGTGGGCAAGGCCCAAGCGGGGCTCTTGGCGGTGGCGGCGGGAGCCGCCGGGGTGGTCGCGCGGATCCTGGTCGGCTATCTGGCCGACCAGCGCCCGGGCCGTCACTTCGGGGTGACCATCGGCATGGTCGCGACCGGGGCTGGCGGCCTGCTGTTGCTCACCCTGGCGGCGGCACTGCGGCTTCCGGCGCTCTTCGTCCCCGGCGGACTCATCGCCTTCGGCATCGGCTGGGGCTGGAACGGGCTCTTCAACTACGCCGTGGTGCTCACCCACCCCAGCGCCCCCGCCCACGCGACCGGGGTCACTCAGGTGGGGGGCCGCCTGGGCAGCGTGGTCGGCCCTCTGCTCTTCGGGATCGTGGCCGCTCACGCGGGCTACGCGCCGGCCTGGAGCGTGACGGCACTCCTGGCCCTGCTGGGAGCGGCGGTGCTGGCGCTCGCCCGCAACGCGCTCGAACGTCGGGGCGCACCCGATCCGGCGCCTCCGGAGCCGGATCAGCTCTGGTTGGACACCAGGTAGTCAGGGTTCTCCGCGGCCGCGAAGCCAGCGTGGTAGACGCACTCCCGCAGCGCCAGCGACGACGCCATCGCCAGCCCGCCGCCGAAAAACCGGGCGGCCCGGCTGCGCCGGCCCGCCGACACCAGCAGCGCCACTGCGCCCAGCGAGGCGCCGCGCTGGAGACGGGAGAAAGTGCCCGCCCGGCCGGAGTTGTAAGGCCGGGCCAGGTCACCCAGCCTCCGCTCCATCAGGGTGAAGGCGGCGGTTTCCACAGCCACCCCGGCCAGCACCAGTCGGCGTGACTCGGTGGCGTCGGCTCCGGGGTTGGCGCAGCAGAGCGCGCCTCCGGCGGCGGAGAGCGAGCTGCCGCTGAAGACGAAGGGCAGGAACGCCCGGCCGGCGCGCCAGCTGGGGTTGGCGGTGTCGCCCAGGAGCACCGCCGTGTAGTTGGTGAGGATTGGCCCGAGGATGGCGGGACCGCCCTCGAGGGTCCCCGCGATGAACTCGGGAAGCCGGGCGAGGTCGGCGAGCTCGGCCAGCGCCAGCACCCCGCCGAAGCCGGCCAAGGTCCAGCTGCCGAGGCTCATCGGCGAGGTCGGCCGGAGCACCCGCAGCATGTTGAGGAAGCGCTGCGGCCGGCCGAGGTCGGAGATGAGCAGCGCCGGGCTGACCGCCGCCCCGAGCAGGGCCAGCCGCCGCGAGCGTCGACCCAGCTCCCGCCGTCCGGTCCAGCGGGCGAAGGCGGAGAGGGCGGCCAGGGCGCCGGCGGTGCCGCCGGTGAAGAAGTAGACGGGCACCTCCCAGGTCCAGGTTGGCCGCTTCACTATCGGCAGCCCGTAGTACGAGCGGGGCCGGTCGGCGGGAACCATCCGCGCCTCGGCGCCGCGCTGCGGCGGGGAATCGGCCCTCACTTCCGCCGGCTCCCCAGCATCACCGCCGCCACGGTTCCCACCATCAGCCAGGCGGCGGCCGACGCCGAGCCCCAGAGCAGCGCCAGGTCCCGGCGGCTGTACTGCGGGCTGGGCGGCAGCCCGTAGACCTCGGGCCGGTCCATCAGCAGAAAGAAGGCCCCCATGCCGCCGACGCCGTCTCCCGGGTCGGCGCCGTAGAGGTTGGCCTCCTTGCCCTCCGGGGTCGCCCTCACCTGCTCCAGCCGGTCCCGGGCGCGCTGGCGCAGCTCGTCCAGCGGGCCGAACTGGATGGATTGGGTGGGGCAGGCTTTGGCGCAGGCCGGCTGCTCGCCGATCTTGAGCCGGTCGTAGCAGAGGGTGCACTTGTGGGCGCCGCCGTCTTGCTCGCTGCGGGCGATCACGCCGAAGGGGCAGGCCGCGACGCAGTAGCCGCAGCCGTTGCAGACGTCGTCTTGGACCACCACCGTGCCGTACTCGGTGCGGAACAGCGCCCCAGTGGGGCAAACCTCGAGGCAGGCGGCCCGGGTGCAGTGCTTGCACACGTCCGAACTCATGAGCCAGCGCAGCTGCCCGCCTGTCTGGCGCTCGACAAAGGCGACGTGGCGCCAGGCCTCCGCTCCTAGCTGCAGGGTGTTGTCGTAGGAGTTGCCGGACCACTGCCGTCCCGTGTCGGGAATGCCGTTCCACTCCTTGCAGGCCACCTCGCAGGCCTTGCAGCCGATACAGATCGAGCTGTCGGTGAAGAAGCCCACCCGCACCCCGGCCTCGATCACCGGAAGCGGCACCGCCGGCATGCGCGGAGCCGAGACGCTCAAGCCCGCCTGCCCCTGGCCCGGCGGCCGGGCCGGATGTTGCAGGTGGCGGCCTTCACCTCCTGGATATGCACGGTGGGGTCCAGAACCAGGGGGAAGGCGTCGTTGGCCGAATCACCGGTGACGAGCCCGCGCGTGCCCCAGTGGTAGGGCAGACCCACCAGGTGCACCGGCTTGCCGCCGATGCGCAGGGGCTTGACCCGCGGCGTGACCATCACCCGCGCCTCGATCTCACCCCGGGTGGTCACGATGGTCGCCCAGCCGCCCGGGGAGAGCCCCTGCTGCTCGGCGAGCTCCGGGCTCACCTCGCAGAACATCTCCGGCTGCAGCTGGCTGAGCCGGGACAGGAAGCGGCTCATGCCGCCGGCGGTGTGATGCTCGGTGAGGCGGTAGGTGGTCATCACGAAGGGGAAGGCGTCGCTGCCCTCCTCACCGGCGCTGGGGTTGTAGGGGTTGTCCTGGCGGTGGAACTGCTGGCGTGGCGGGTTGGCCTCCTGCTCGTAGAGCGGGTTGTGGTAGGGCGACTCGTGTGGCTCGTAGTGGGTGGGCAGCGGGCCGTCCGCGATCCCGCTGGGGGCGAAGAGCCAGCCCTTGCCGTCCGCCTGCATGATGAAGGGGCGGTCACCGCTGAGCGCCGCCTCCGCCTCCGCGCCCTCGGGAGGCTGGTAGTCGGGAGAGCGGTCGACCGGGAAGTCCGGCACGTCCGGACCGACCCAGCGCTTGGCGGCGGGATCCCAGCTGATGTACTGCTTGCGCTGCGACCACGGCCTCCCCTCGGGGTCGGCAGAGGCGCGGTTGTAGAGGATGCGGCGGTTGAGCGGCCAGGCCCAGCCCCACTCGGGCGCCACGTGACTCGGCTGCTCCCAGTGCGGGCGGCGGCGCTGGCTCAGGTTCACCGAATCGGTGAAGACGCCAGCGTAGATCCAGCAGCCGCAGGTGGTGGACCCGTCCGCCTTGAGCCGGCCAAAGGTGCTGAGGGGCTTGCCGTCCCGGTCCCACCCGTTCAGCTCCAGCAGCACCGCCTCGGCGTTCGGCTCGCCGTGCCCATCCAGGGGGTAGTCCCAGGTCAGGTCGCGCACCGGCTGATCCCGCCCCGCCCCGCTCTGAGCCAGGCGCTGCTTGATCCTTCGCCCCAGGTGGTAGGTGAACCAAAGATCGGAGCGGCAGTCCCCACGCGGCTGGACCGCCTGTTCGTGCCACTGCACGAGCCGCTGGGTGTTGGTGAACGACCCGGACTTCTCCGTGTGGGCGGCCGCGGGCAGCAGGAAGACTTCGGTGGCGATCTCCGCTGGCCGCCACTCGCCCGACTGCACCTCCGGCGAGTCGAGCCAGAAGCTGGCCGACTCGATCGCGTACATGTCGCGCACCACGAGCCAGTCCAGGTTGCGCAGGCCCTGGCGGTGCAGGCGGCCATGGGCGGAACCAACGGCCGGGTTCTCCCCCAGGAGAAAGTACCCCTTCACCGTGCCGTCGGCCATGGCCATGGTGGTCTGGTAGGTGGAGTGGTTACCGCTGAGGCGAGCCAGGTGGTTGAAGCAAAACTGGTTCTCCGGCGTCGCGGCGTCGCCGAAGAACGCCTTCAGCATGCTGACCAAATAGGTGTCCAGCCTCCCCCAGTAGTCCCCGGGGGCGCCGTGCGCGCGGGCGAACGCCAAGACGTCGTCGCCCTCGTCGACTTTCGGCACCGGGATGTACCCGGTGAACGCGTCGAAGAGGGTGCCGATGTCGGTGGCCCCCTGGATGTTGGCGTGCCCCCGCAGCGCCATCACCCCCCCGCCGGGGCGTCCCATGTTGCCCAGCAGCAGCTGGATGATCGCCGCGGCACGGATGAACTGCACGCCGTCGCTGTGCTGCGTCCAGCCCACCGCGTACACGAAGGCGCCGGTGCGTTCGCGCCCGGAGTTGTCGCAGAGCGCCTGCGCCACTGCCAGGAACTGCTCCTGGTTCACGCCGCAGACCTGCTCCACCATCTCGGGGGTGTAGCGGGAATAGTGCCTGCGCAGCAGCTGGAATACGCAGCGCGGGTCCTGCAGCGTGGGATCCTCCTCGGGCGCTCGCCCGTTCACAACGTGCTCCCCGCCGCGCGGGTGGGGCGCGGTGCGCTCGCCCGCGGCCGCGTGGACCACGCCGCCTTTGTACTGCCACGAGGAGGGGTCGTAGCGCTTGCGCTGCTCGTCCCAGCCTGAGAAGAAGCCGTCCAGATCCTCGGTGTCCAGGAATTCGTCGTTGATGACCGTGGAGGCGTTGGTGTAGGCGAGCATGTACTCGCGGAAGTACCGCTCCCCCTCCAGGATGTAGCGGATGATTCCCCCCAGGAAGGCTATGTCGCTGCCCGCGCGCAAGGGCACGTGCAGACTGGCCATGGCGCTGGTGCGGGTGAAGCGGGGGTCAACGTGGATCACCTGGGCGCCGCGGCTGCGGGCTTCCGCCACCCACTGGAACGCGACCGGGTGGCACTCGGCCATGTTGGAGCCCATGATCACGATGCAGTCCGAGTTGCGCAGGTCGCCGGGAAAGGTGGTGGCGCCGCCCCTACCGAACGAGGTCCCCAGACCGGGGACGGTGGACGAGTGTCATATTCGGGCCTGGTTCTCGACTTGGACGATCCCGAGCCCCACGGTGAGCTTGCGCCAGAGGTAGTTCTCCTCGTTGTCGAGGGTCGCGCCGCCCAGGCTGGCGATGCCCATGGTGCGGTTCAGGGGCCGCCCGGGTTCGCCCGCCTCCCAGGTTTCGGCCCGGGTCGCCACCACCCGGTCGGCGATCATGTCCATGGCCTGCTCCAGGGGCAGCTCCTCCCAGCCCGTCGAGTACGGGCGACGGTATTTGACCTTGAGCTCCCGCAGCGGACTGGTCACCAGCTCCTTGCTGGCGGCCCCTTTGGGGCACAGCCTTCCCCGCGACAGCGGGCTGGCGTAGTCCCCCTCGATCTGGATCACCTGGTCCCCGCGGCTGTAGACGCTCTGCCCGCAGCCCACCGCGCAGTAGGGGCAGATCGAGCTGGTGACTCGGTCGGCGTCGGCCAGCCGGGCTTTGGTGCTTTGGCTCAGCTCTGACTGGGCCGAGCCCTTGAGGCCCAGCAGGTCACCCTCGGTCAGCTGGCGCACCGCCGGCCATTTGCCCAACAGATTCCGCTTGGCCATCCCTACCTCCTGCCGGTGGCGGAGTCGCGCCAGCAATATTAGAGCCCGGACAACTCCGGCCCCCGGTGGGGACCGGCCCATCGAACTCCAGTTGGCGGAGGTGACCCTGGTGGCGAACGGATCCGGTGCGCTCCATTTCACCGAGGTGGGTCCCCGCGACGGGCTGCAGAACCTTCGCGAGACGGTGGCCACCGACGACAAGGTCGAGCTGGTCACCCGACTGCTGCGCACCGGGGTGGACCAGGTCGAAGCCACCTCGTTCGTCTCACCCCGCTGGGTTCCCCAGCTGGCGGATGCCGCCGAGGTGCTGAGCCGGGTGCGCCAGGAGCTGCCCTCCGAGTGGCAGCGGGTGCGGGTGCTGGTCCCCAACCGGCACGGGCTGGAGCGGGCGGCAGAGGCCGGGGTGGTGCGGGTGCTGGCGAACGTGGGGGCCACGGATTCGTTCAACCGCCGCAACCTCAACCACAGCGTCGCCGAGACGCTCAACGAGATCTCGCAGATGGTCCTTGAGGGCGCCCGGGCGGGGGTGCGGATCGACGCCGACCTGAGCGTCGCGTTCGGCTGCCCTTTCGACGGACCGGTGGCTCCAGCCGCGGTGCGCGATATCTGTCTTGGCCTGTTGGAGCTGGGTGCGGACGAGATCGGTGTGGCCGACACCATCGGCGTGGCCGATCCCGCGCAGGTCGAGCGGATGGTCACGCAGCTGCTGGAAGCCGGAATCCCGCTGGACCGCCTCTCGCTGCACTTCCACGACACCCGGGGGATGGGGCTGGCCAACGCGTTCGCGGCCTACCGCCTGGGTGTCCGCCGCTTCGAGGGCTCGGTAGCCGGCATCGGCGGCTGCCCGTTTGCGCCGCGTTCCACCGGCAACATCTGCAGCGAGGACCTGCTGTTTCTGCTCGAGCGGGAGGGCGCGGTGGCGGCAGCCGTCGTCGACAAGCTCTGCGAGGTCTCCTCCTGGTTGGAGACCCGGCTCGGGCGCGAGCTGCCCGGCCGTCTCTACCGGGCCGGACGCTGGCCAGCTCGCAGCTAGCGCTGGACTCGGGGCATGGGCCCGGCGCGCTGGCGACCCGTTCGGCGGTCAAGCTGGCCACTGCTATGCTGGCCGCGACCTGCTAGCGCGATGGGAGCCCGTAGCGATCGTCCAGCCGGCTCTTGACTCCGGACCCGCCATCTCCGTCCGGGGTCTGCGCAAGAACTACGGCCAGGTCCAGGCGGTCCGGGGGATCGATCTCGAGGTGGGGCGGGGGCAGATCGTCGCCCTGCTCGGCCCCAACGGTGCTGGCAAGACCACCACCATGGAGATCATCGAGGGGCTGCGCGAGCCCGACGGGGGAGAGGTCAGGGTCTTGGGGACCACCCCCGCCAAAGCCCGTCGGCGGGTGGGGGTGCAGCTCCAGGAGGGCGCCCTCTACGACGACCTCACCTGCAGGGAGACGGTCCGCCTCTTCGGTCAGCTCTACGGGTTCGCCCCCGACGTCGCCTCGCTGCTGCAGGTGGTCGGGCTCGAGGACCAGGCCAACCAGCGGGCCGGCCGGCTCTCGGGGGGACAGAAGCGGCGGCTGCAGATCGCGCTCACCCTCTGCAACGACCCGCAGCTCGTCATCCTCGACGAGCCCACCACCGGGTTGGACCCCAGCAGCCGCCGGCAGACCTGGTCGATGATCGAGAGCCTCCACAGCCAGGGCCGGACGGTGCTGCTCACCACCCACTACATCGAGGAGGCGGAGGAGCTGGCCGAGGCCGTCTACATCATGGACGCCGGCCAGGTGGTGGCCCAGGGGGCGCCCCCCGAGCTGGTGGCGGCGCTGGGAGCCGCGGCGCTGATCAATGTGGGGGCGCCGGAGGAGGCCGGCTTGACCGCTCTGCCGGGCGTTCTCCGCGGCCAGTATCGCGAGGGGCGCTGGACCCTCGAGACTAAGGAGGTGGGCACCGTGCTCAGCGAGCTGGGCCGGTCCCTGGGCGAGCACGCCCTGCGTGACGTCGCGGTCCGCCCGCCTACGCTCGAGGACGTCTTTTTGGCCAAGACCGGAAGGCACTTGGAGGGCGAAGCCAATTAGCGCCACCGCGGGGCTCCCACGGGGCGGCCTGGCGCGGCCGCGCGGCTCCGGAGTCTGGTTGCCGCTGCTGGCTCTGACCCGGGCCAACCTGCTGCTGATCGTGCGCAACCGCCAGCTGCTGGTCTTCAACGTGCTGGTGCCGCTGCTGCTGATCGTGATCTTCGGCGGGCTCTTCCAGCGCAGCCAGCTGAATGTGGATGTGGCCGCGCCGGCCGCCTACACCCAGGTGTTCGAGAAGGCGCTCTCCAGCAAGTCGTTCAGCCTGCACCGCGTCTCCCCGGCCCAGGCGCGGAGGGACGTGCTCAACAACAGTGTCGACTTTGCGCTGGTGGTCAAGTCAGTGCCAGCCCCGGGCGAGCCGGTCGTGGTCCACGTGCAGGAGAACTCGGGCAACGTCACCCAGAACGGCAGCCTCACCGCCGCGGCCCAGGCGGCCGTGGCCGCCCTCAACCAGGCGATCCTGAAGCGGCCGCCCGCGGCGGTGACGCAGGTGGAATCGGTACATCCGCCGGGAGGTACCAGCGCCGGATCGGTGGCCAACACCAACTACATCGCGTTCCTGACCCCCGGCATCCTCGCCTACTCCGTGCTGACCGCCGGGCTCACCGCCGGCGTCCGGCTGGTCAGCTACCGGGAGCAGGGCACTTTGCGCCGGATTCGAGCGACGCCCCTGCCGGTTTGGGCCTTCCTAATGGCCAACGTCGCCTCCCAGGTGGTGCTGGTGGCAATCCAGGTGGCGGTGCTGCTCGGAGTGGGACACCTCATGTACGGAGTGGGAATGGGCCCCTCGCCGGGTCCGGTGGTGCTGATCCTGCTGGTCGGCTGCCTGTGCTTCCTGGCCGGCGGCTTCTTCATCTCGGGGCTCGCGCGCAGCGAACAGTCCGCCATCGTTATCACCAACCTGGTGCTGCTGCCGCAGCTCTTCGTGGCGGGCATCTTCTACCCCCTCTCCGGCGCGCCCGACTGGTTGCAGAAGCTGTCCACCGTGATGCCGCTCACCTACTTCGCGGACGGACTGCGTTCGCTGATGGCCGAGGGACGCCCTCTCAGCTACACGACCCTGGATCTCTTGGTGCTCTTGGGTGTGGGCCTGGCGGTGCTGCTGATCGCGGTCCGCACCTTCCGCTTCTCGCCAGCAGCCACCGCCTGACCCCGCCCGGCACCAGCGGCGGCGCGCGCTGGCGCGTCCGTGCCGGGGTCCACCGGCCGTGTCGATCAGGCACCTCAGCACCGCGGTGAGGGTGCGCCGCGGCTTGCGGCCAACGACGGTGGTCGCCGATGACCGTTTGGCAACGCTGCCCAGCGCCGACAGCACGACCCCGTCGCCGCGCACACGCCAGACGCAGTGTTGTCTCCAGCGCAAGGACTCCGTCATCTCGCAGAACTGATGCAGCCGGGACCGGCCGCAGCGATTTCCAGGGAACGGCCCTGTTCTGCGGGATCCAAAGCACAAACGCCGGACCGGATCACTTGCCGCGGATAATCAGGCTGTGCGGTACTTGGACCTGGACGGAAGGAAGCTTTCCGTGGTCGGGCTCGGTTGCTGGCAGTTCGGCGATCGGTCGTGGGGCTACGGCAGCGAGTTCGGTGAGCGCGATGCTGCGGCGATCATCCAGCGTGCGCTCGAGTTGGGGGTCACGGTCTTCGACACCGCCGAGCTCTATGGCAGAGGGGAGAGCGAGCGCATCGTCGGCCGGGCTCTCAGAGATGCACCCACACCCCCATTTCTGGTCTCAAAGTTCCTGCCGGCGATGCCACTTCCCAGCAACATCGTCTCCCACTGCCGGCGCAGTGTCGAGCGTCTCGGCGTCGAGGCGTTGGACCTCTACCTGATCCACTTCCCCAACCCGATTGTGCCGCTTGCGCTGCAGATGCGCGGGCTGAGGCAGGTACTCGAGCTCGGCCTGAGCCGACACGTCGGGGTCAGCAACTTCACCCTGGCGCAGTGGAAGGTGGCGGAACGTCACCTGGGCAAGCCGCTCTGGTTCAACCAGGTTCGCTACAACCTGCTGCAGCGCAAGCCGGAGCGCGCCACTCTGCCGTACGCCCAGTCGAAGGGAAGGTTTCTGATGGCCTACAGTCCGCTGGCGCAGGGAGCGCTGACCGGCAAATACGGCCCCGGCAATGTTCCCGGTGGCGTGCGGCGGACCAACCCCCTGTTCACCGACCAGGCGCTGCGATCCGCCGGCAGAGTCGTGCGCCTGCTCGGCGAACTTGCGGTGGACCGCGGGTGCACCCCGGCTCAGGTCGCCTTGGCCTACCTCATCGCGCAGCGGCAGGTGCTGGTGATCCCCGGGGCCAAGAGCGTGCAGCAGCTGGAGCAGAACGTGGCGGCTGCGGACATCTCGTTGTCAGGTTCGGAGCTGGGTGCGCTCGGTGAGGCCGCCGCCGGCTTTCGGGTCTCGCCAGCCCAGTTCATCCTCAATCTGCCCAAGGCCCTCCTCGGAAGCCCTGACCGCAACCGCCCGGCCTAGGGCCCCTGGCCCTGCTTGGCTCCCGGGTTTACTACCGGCCGGCGCGCAACCTGGGTCGGCGCTGAGGATCCCATCTTGCTGGTGCGCGTGAAATCCCGGGGGCGGGAGGAGGTGGTACTGGCGACAATCGCTTCGTGCAAACCAGCGGCGATTCCTACCACAAGCCTCGAAGCTCCCACACCTTCTCGGAGCGGCCGATCCTGGTCTTCTGGGAGACCACCGCCGCCTGCCCGCTCAGGTGCCGCCACTGCCGCGCCTCGGCGCTCCACACCCCGCTGCCCGGTGAACTGACCACCGCTGAGGGTCACCGGCTGGTGGAGGAGGTGGCTGCCATGGGACCGCCTCGGTCCGTCCTGGTTCTGACCGGAGGCGATTGCCTCAGTCGCCCCGACCTCCTGCCGCTGACGTCGCATGCTCGGGCGCTGGGGCTACCGGTGGCGCTCTCGCCGTCGGTGTCGCCCAATCTGACGCCGACGACGATGGCACCCTACCGGGCATTCGGCGTGCGCTCCGTGTCCATCAGCCTGGATGGCTGCTTGGCGGTTACCCACGATGGGGTGCGCGGCATCCCCGGTCACTTGCAGAGGACGATCGCCACTATCAAGTGGCTGACTGCGATGGGCTTTCGCGTGCAGGTGAACACCACGGTGATGGCGCAGAACGTCGAGGAGCTGGCCGATCTGGCGGCGCTCCTGCTCGAGATCGGCGTGCCGGTATGGGAGGTCTTCTTCCTCATCGAGGTGGGCCGCGGCGAACACGTCCCTGGCCTCGATGCGGCCGAGAACGAGGACGTCTGCCACTTCCTCCATGAGGCGTCGGCCCACGGGATCCTGGTCCGCACTGTGGAGGGGCCGTTCTTCCGCAGGGTGGTCGCCCAAAGGCGCCGCCTCAGTGCCCACGGTTTGCCCTCCGAGAGCCCGGTCCCAGGGCCGCTTTACCGGCGGCTGCACGACCGCCTGCTGCGGCTCCTGGGCCAGGGGCGCGAGCCTCGCAGCCAGACCGTGGGCACGCGGGACGGGATGGGGGTGATCTTCGTCGGCCACGACGGCCGGATACGCCCATCCGGATTCCTACCCATCACGCTGGGAGATGTGAGAACAGAGTCGCTGGGGGCTGTCTACCGGGGCCACCCGCTGCTCAACCGAATCCGGCAAGGGCAGTTCTCGGGGCGGTGTGGCCGCTGCGACTTCCTGGGGAGTTGCGGCGGCTCCAGGGCCAGGGCCTACGCGGCCGGGGGCGATCCTCTCGCCGAGGATCCCGGGTGTTTCTACCAGCCCAGCCGGGCTGCGTGAGGCCACCCGTAACCGCGGGCAGGACTGGCGCCTAGGGAGCCCATGGCGGCAGCACCGCCGGTGACTACCCGGGGCCGTGGCTGCAGGCTGTGGTCGGGTACCTGCGGAGATTGAGGACACGACGGGCCCGCCGAGCGATCCTTGGCTCGGGGCGATTCGCAGCGCCCGGCAGGCGGTTGGCGGTTCGGGGCGTGCAGACACCGCACTCCGTCATCTCCGCAGGCGCGGGCTCGGGTGCGTGCGGTGCACTGGCCTCCAGCTCCTCACGGCATGGCTCCACCGGCCAAGCTCTCGGCTTCGGCGGGACGACCGGGTGCTGCCGTCGAACCGAACGGAGTTCGCGTCCGCTCAGGCGCCGGTTACCCGGCCGATGGTGAGGCGGCTCAACGAGCAGAGCAGTTTTGGAGAAGCAGTCGGCCTGGGCTGCAGCTAGGATGGCTGGACGAGGGCGCAGCGCTCGTATGACCGTAAGCAGGTTGGAGAGGGAAAATGACTGAATCCTCCAACGCGGGAATCAGGACGGTGCTACATCCGGTGACTGATTTGGAACGGTCCAAAGCAGTCTATGCGGCACTCTTGGGCATTCGGCCCCAGACAGATTCCCCCTACTACGTGGGCTTCGACGTCGCCGGACAGCACATCGGCCTCGTCCCGGGTGGAGGGCCGCAGAGGATGACTGCCCCGGTCGCGTTCTGGCACGTCTCCGATCTCAAGAACAAGCTGGTTGAAGTCACCGCTGCGGGGGCTGACGTCAAGGAAGAGGCCCATGAGGTCGGTGGGGGACGGGTGGTGGCCACTTTCACCGACCCTGATGGCAATGTCCTAGGGCTGCTGCAGGACCCATGAACCGGCCGGCCGGAAGCGAGGTGGATGCGATCCGCTTTACTGCGGAACCGTATTCAATCAGCTCTTGGACAATTCTCCGGCTTCCACCCAGCGCAAGCGCCAAGCTGCCATCGCGGGGCCAGGCCATGGTCGAGGGCACCATCAATGGCATCCCCATCCAGACCCCTTTGGAGCCGGATGGCAAGGGGAGCCACTGGTTCAGGCTCGATGAAGTCTTGGGACAGGAATGGGTTGCGCGCCTCGCGGGCGAGGCGACGGTTGACGTCCACGTCGTGAGCGAGTGGCCTGAACCAGACATCCCGCCGGACCTGGAACAAGCGCTGGCGATCCACCCGCGAGCTCGCGCCGTGTGGGGGGAAGTCACCCCGATGGCACGCTGGGAGTGGGTTCGGTGGGTGCGTTCAACCGGCAATCGGGAGACTCGCAAGAAGCGGATTCGCGTGGCCTGTTCCAAGCTCGAGTCGGGGAAGCGACGCCCGTGCTGTTGGAACCGCAACGCATCTACGGAACCCTCTGTATCACGTAATGGAGTGCTTCTCGACCGCACCGATCGCGCTTCGGGGTAGCCGACAGCCAAGGCGGGAAAGCCCTGCGACTGGGCCCCCATATGGTTGGGGTGCGGCCGGCCGGCGGGAAGCGACGGCGAGATCCATTGCCCTACCACTGGAACGTGCCGAATGCTCGGCCGGGCCAAGTTGCTGCGCCCTTGCTCCGAGCGCTCTCAATCGAGTGTCTCTGGGCGGCGCGTGCAATCAGCCTTGCGGTTGCTGCTCCGGAATCCACCTCGGGAGATGCCGGACTGAGAGAGGGAAAGCGCTCTTCCTCCGCAGCTGGCAGCAGCCCTCGCCTCCCGTGCCTTAGCGGTGTTGTACCCAGAGATTCTGCGACACAAGGACACTTTGCAATCAGGCGCTGCCGCGGTCCGCTGTCGAGCGCATTTCGCCCGCGCTCGGCCCGCGTCCGGTTCCAGTGGTGGCGGCCTGATCTGTGGGGCGATCAAGCCGCCGGACGGCTAGTTCGCGGACCAAGAGGAACCGCACTTGAGCGGCAGACTATCCTGAGGCACGTACCACCGGCTGGTGCACGGGAGGACTGGGCGGATAGTATTTTGCTATTGCACGGTCAATGGCGGAATTGTCTATCCGTAGCTTGCCACGCGGACCCGGTACTACTTGGCTTCTGTGACCCAAGAAGGCAACCAGCTGCATAACTTTCATATCGTTGAAAGTAAACTTCCCAGTAGGGCCACTCAAGTGAGCTGGGTTCTGGTAGTCGGTAAATTGCGCCTGATTGTACATCAGGGTATATATATCATCACTAAGACGCCAGAGCCGAACTACCGCAGGCTGGCCCGGAGGCAGAATCTGCAGTTGACGGTAGAGCATCAGTCTGATCTGCCGGGCCGTTTCTGGTCGTAGGTAGGGCATCCAGGGATCAGCCTGCATCTCGGTCACTTCCAGGGGGACGCCCATGCGGCGCAGCTTCTGCCAGGGATGGGGGTCTCCCGCCCAGCGTTCTGAGGCTTCGATAAGGGAGGTGGTGTCTGCTCTCACCGTGTAATGCTGCCCCTTGTAAAGGATGGAGCTGGACCAGCCAGGTATGGTCGGGGTGAGCGCATAGCTGTCCAGCCCCAGGGTCACATTCCCCCGTCCCTGGTGTGCCTTGATAGCCTCCTTGATGCTTTTCCGCAGAGCGGCCATCTCGTTGATGACCGAATCGTGGTTGATCAGAAAGCTGTTGACCAGTGTAAGACTTTCGAATGCTGGTCCATAGGAGCCGCCTAGATTGATTGGCCCGGTGATGTTGGCGGTGCCAGACCAGTTGATCAGGAAGTCTGCATTGGGCTTGTACCCGAGCACGACATCGGCCTGCTGCTGCTCCAAGTGCGAGCTCATCGTCCACTTGAGTGGTCCGGCCTGGTTCCTGGGCTCATTGTCGAGTTCGAAATAGTTTATTGATGGATATCTGACTCCAACGGCTGCGACGACGTGATTCAGCCACCGAAGGCCCTTGCTGGTGAGCTCCGGATCGGTTTCTGGCGTAAGCCGCGTACCCATCCCAGGGAGGCTATGGGTTGGCACCAAGGCAGTTCTAGCGTTGCGAGTCAGCTGCTTGAGCGTCGGCACGAACGACTCCGGGTAGCCAGGGCTCTTGAAAGCACCAATGGCAAGCAGAAGCCGAACCCCCTGGCCTGTCGAGTCCCGGTAGGACGTCAAGAAGTTCAGATACGGCTTGTAAAAGGCGAGGCTAAAGTGGCCGTCCGGCTCTATGGTGCTGGACCACCTGATGCCAAGGCGGATCTGGCGCACTCCGAGCTGCCTCACCTCGAACCTCAGCACACTCAGCGCCATCTTCTGGTAGCTCTTGCCCGCGGCGGTCCTGATGTAGACGAGTGGATTGGCTTTGGACGGCAGCTTCCACCCAGGAATAAACGTGTCGCCGATCTTGATCTTCCTGAGTCGGACAGCCTCGCGAAGCAAGAACTGGCCCTGCGTGGTATGCGCAATCACCGCCTGAGCTGCGGCCTGGCCCTTCAACTCGGGGCCGAAAACCAGCTGCATGGCTTGGTTCTTGACCAACCGATAGGCAAGACCGGCCGGCGACGGATAGCCGAGACGAGGCAAGACCGCTTGACTTCCCAGCACGGCCGCAAGCGCCCCCACGGCCAGACGCCCGGACCACCGCCGCACGCTCGCCGCGCGCCGGTGCTCCGCCCAGCTGCCGCCAACCGAATTGCTGTGGTTCACAGGACTCCTATAGTCCTAACGGGGGCAGGGCCCCAATGGTCACACCGGGGGTGGGCTTGCTGACCGCTGATGTGCAACCGATCGGGAGGTGAGACGGACCCCTGACCTTGCCCAAAGTTAACAATCGAGTATCAGCCGCGGTATGGTCCTAGCCGTGCTGAGCTAGTACGCCGACGAACATGCGCGACCAACGATGCCATCTAAGTCCATCGCAGTGACCACAAGAACCGTGCCGGGCCACAACCCATCTGGCGGCACCTTGTTGTCCGCTATGTGGAAGGCTGCGCCGACGGACTCGTATCCCAGGCTGGGAGTAGCCTTCCCTACACGGTTCCGGCGCTGCAGAAGGTCTAGATGTCGGCCCGAGCTCGAGGGGATAACTTAGCCCGTTGGGGCATGTGCTGTCCGCAGCTCAGACTCTAACAAACGGGGAATCTCACCTCAGGAGGTAGCTGGATCGCGCTTCCATAGAGTCCGCATCGGCGAGCTGGTCGCTGGCCAGAGCGCTAGCCGAGTGAATAAGCTTGGGGATAGATCTCGGTAAAGATGCCTTGAGGAACAAACCCCTTGAGCGACTTCTTGTACATAGTCAATTGGTAAGGAGAAGTCGGCATCCAGGCCTCTGGTAGCTGACGGGCAATGTAGTTTTCGTACGAGTATAGTGCCTTGGTCTCTGCCGAACTCGTTGCCGCAGTATGCGTCTCGTTGATCAGCCTGGTAGCTTCGGCGGAGCCATAGTCGCCGTGGTTGCTGTTTGAGCCAGGCAGGAAGATTTCGCCTCCCGTCGGAAAGTAGTCAGGCAGGTACACCCAGGAGACTCCGGTGTTGGCCTCTGTTGAGAGCTGCCAGTCACTGCAAGGGCTGGCGTACGTGCAACCGGCGGATTCTATCGAGGTTACCTGGTTGACCGGGGATTCGTTAAGCGACAGCTCGATGCCGGCCTTGGCCTTCATCGTGGACTGCATGTCAACCATCTGATCAGTGAGTTCTGGGCTACCGCTCGGGTAGAGAAGGGTGAAGCTCAGGTGTTCGCGCGCAGGGATGCCTGTGCCGCAGTCGGCCGACGAGCTACCAGGGCGCGCACAGTAGGTTGCTCCGCCGGGAAGCACCGCCCACCCGTGGGCCTTGAGCAGAGACACTGCTTTGGAAGGGTCGTACGGGTAGACCTGCCTGCCCGACTCGAGCGAGCTTTCATCCGGATTGTGTGGTGGATAGGTCGGCACAGGACCGTTTGAAGGTGTCCCGACGCCAGACATGAAGTCGTTAATGTATTGAGCTTGATTAACTAGAGATTGAAAGGCTTGACGGAAGTAGAGCTGTTTGAAAACGGGCCCAACCTGCGGGTTGGTGAAGTTAAAGTCGAGCCCGTTGAAACCAAAGGCGTACCACGGTGAGTATGCGTAGCCACTGCGGAGTAGCTGTCCTTTGGCTTTAAGGTCCTGGGCAGGGATATAGCCGATGGTGACGCCTCCGCTCCGTAGTACATTGAACTCAGCGGCCGCTGAGGCAAACGGGAGCTCTTCAAAGGCGGAGACCTTGGGCTTGGGGGCTCCTGAGTACTTCGAGTTCGGCACCAGCTTCACAAAGCCGCTGCTGGAGAATGAAGCGAGGCGGAAGGGTCCGTCGACGACTTTCCAGAGCGGGTTCGTATCGTAGGTGCTCAGGTCCTGGGATTGACTGTTGAGGAACTGAGCGACGCCAAGGGCGCCTGTCGAACCGGTTCCCGGCGTGACTGGCACGTATTGCGCGGGAGACGTGCCCGAGAGCGTTCGTCGAGATTGGGCGCTCACATCGTAGCTGCCCACAGCTTCCCCAGGGCCAAGCTTGTCCCACGCTGACTGGGGCACCGGGTAAATCTGGCTGAGTTCGTTGTATAGGAACCAGGTGGGATTGTAGGAAGCGTTGAGCTGAAAGGTGACCTTATATGTGCCGGCGGCAGTGTAGCTCACCACATTCTCGGGGAAGCCGCCTGTCACTTGCGCTCCCCATCCTGGCCCGGGCGCAGAGCTTGACCCGATGACAGGAGCATTGGGGTCTGTTGCGGCGCTGAGCATGTTCATCCAGAAGGTGACATCGCGGGCAGTTATTGGCTGACCATCCGACCAACGCCAGTGCTTCATACGGATGGTGACAGTGGTATTGTTGTTGGAGAAGGTTGGTGGATACGCAATACTCAGCCCCTTATTGAGAACGGGCTTGCCGTGATCGCCGAACCAGTAGAGGGGCAGGTACATCTCCGGCACGAACTGTCCGTTGGCGAACGTAAAGTAGGCTCCGCTCTCTAGCGGGAAGATGTAGTTTGGCGGCGACGCAGGTTGTTCGGCGAAGGTGACGACTCCACCACCACCGGATTTGGCTTGAGCTTGAGTAGCGGTCGCTAGGCTGAGTGCCATGACCCCGAGGATTCCCAGGGCCGCTGCCGCCAATGACTTTCGGGCAGCCCACTTTAGTCCGAGTGACCCTGTCATGCATCCCCCTTCTTTCGCCGACTGTCGACGATCATAGACGGACGCCTCCACCACTTGCAAGGTGCGCCGAGCTTCCTGGTTGGGCGACCAGTGCGCCGTAGCCGTTGCCATCCGCGATCGCTCTGTGCAGTCGAGGAATGCGGCCACGGTGTCCTCGCTGCGTTCATGACTGTCTCTGCCGCGGACCACGGGGCAGGCTGGCCGCGGACCGCCCAGCCCTGGGACGGACTGGCCGCAGCAACTTCCGATGCCGGACGATAGTACTGCTGGAACGGGTTCCAGTCATCAGGCCGGCCAGTCTTGGAAGAAGCGTTACGCACGGCTGTCGGGTCCGGTAGACCATCTCAGGCGCTGGTTCGATCCACTGCAGGGAAATCGGCGGGTGCGCCCGCCCACCGGCTCCGCACACGCACATATCCCACCGTCTTCCCGCCGACCCGAGGGCAATGAATCAGCCTAATGCCGGTAAGGATATGGTCCCGCCGACGGTGTCGTTTCTAGGTCTTGGTCGTCATGGCACGGGTAGTTGTTCGGTTCAGGCCGGCTCGACGATGTGCGTGCCTTTCCTCCTTCAACGCCAGTTCTGGAAAAGCCAGTTGCATGGCGGCCTGTGAGTCTTCAAGAAACCCTCACGGACCTTGCCGCGGCGGGCTGCGGCAGATAACAGCTTCAAGCCGCCGACGCAAACTATTCACCTGAGTGTATGACCCGCGGAGCGCCATTATAGCACGCTACCATTTGAGCGCGCCCCTCTGAGCCCAGCTGGTCGGTCTCTGGTAGGCTAGACGGCGTACGTGTATGTGCCGAATGAAAAGAACTAGCGGGCGTTGTCGCCTGGTGCGGACCGTCCCGCCACGACTCGTGGTGGACTGCTCCTCTATGGCGAGTCGCTGACAAGTGGCTAGATGCCCCGCGGAACTGGAGGACTGCGCATGAAGCATTCCGCTCGAGTCGCCCGGCTAGGCGCAGGCATCCTAGTTGCTGCTGCCTCGTTTGTTGGTTTGGGGGGAGCTATCGTCAGCCACGCAGCGGCGCCCTCTGGCGCTGCTACTTTTGCTGCTCTCCCGGGCTCGAATTTTGAAGACATCTTTCCTATTATCTCGGCGACCTCTGTCAACGTTACGTCGCTCAACACCATTCGGCTTCTCTACCTACCCTTGTACAAGTTTACGAGCAGCAGTGTCGCCGGCTCCTTCGATCGCCAGCTTAGTCTTGCACAAGCCCCCAAGTTTGCCAACGGCGGGAAGACCGTAGACATAACACTTAAACATTACAAGTGGTCCGACGGGAAACCAGTTACAGCGCGCGACGCACAGCTGTGGGAAAACCTCCTGGTAGCCAACAAGGCAAGTTGGGCTGAGTACGTCCCGGGTCAGTATCCGGACGACGTGACCAGCTTTACGGTAACCGGCCAATACACGTTCTCTTTGACATTCAACCAAGCCTTGAACCATGCTTGGGTCTTGAGAAATGTATTGGCGTGGATTACACCTCTGCCACAACACCTCTGGGATAAAACTTCTGCTACTGGCGCGATCGGCAATTACGATCAAACGCCTGCAGGGTCCAAAGCCGTCTTTACGTTCCTCAGTGGGCAAGCGGCCGACCGGAGTACGTATGTGACTAACCCGCTGTGGAAGGTGGTCGATGGGCCATTCCGACTGTCGAAGTATGACGCCACCACCAACTACACGGTCCTTGTGCCAAACAGCGCGTACTCCGGTTCTGTTCGGCCGAAGATCGCGCGATTTGAGGAGCTGACCTACACAAGTGCGGCTTCGGAGTTTGACGCACTTAGATCTGGAGTGGTGGACTATGGATATCTTCCCGCGACAGATCTGAGTCAAATGGGCTACCTCAGGTCTCATGGCTTTAGGGTTGCGCCTTGGTATGCGGAGGAGATCAATTTTGTGGTGCTGAACTATGCAAACACAAGCGTCGGGCCAATCTTTCGCCAACTCTACGTGCGGAAGGCACTGCAGGAATTCATAAACGAACGTGGTTATGTGAAGGACTTCTACGGTGGGATTGGAAAGCCCACCTACGGTCCGGTTCCGTCTTACCCATCCAGCAAGTACGTGAGTTCCGGCGAGAGGCACCCGCATTACACCTACTCTCCATCGAACGCGGCCACAATTTTGCGCAGTCACGGCTGGAGGCGATCCGGTGGTGGACTCTACAGCTGTGAATCTCCAGGAAGCGGGTCGACCGAGTGTGGTACGGGGATAGCCAAGGGACGCACTCTGTCCTTCCACCTCCTCTACACGAGCGGATCGGCCAGCGGGACTTCTGAGGTTGCTGCTCTACAGTCGGAGCTTTCCAGGTCGGGGATCGGCCTCACAATCAAATCGCTGCCGTTCGACTCAATTTTCTCAGACATGGCACCTGGCAGCAGTAGCTGGCAGATGGGGTACTGGGGCGACGCCAACTCAGCCTGGAATTTCCTCCAAGACTACCCGATTCCATCTCAGACCCTTTCGTCCGGTGGGGACTTCAACCTAGGTGAGTATAAGTCCACAACATTTAACTCGGATGCGCAGGCGGCACTATCCACAAATGGAACGAAGGCTCTGAAGAAGTTGGAGAATTACGCGTCATCGCAGATTCCGGACCTTTGGATGCCAATACTTCCATACCAGATCTCCGTGATCAAGAAGACACTCAAAGGCGCTCTGCCGCAGGCGACGTCGGAGATGGTGCAACCACAGACATGGAGTCTGAAGTAAGTGTCTGACCAGAAGGCGCCACTTCTGCAGACGGTGACCGGTCCGTGCAGTGCCGAAGCGGCAGGGGTAATCCTTCCTCACGAGCACCTATTTATCGACCGATCGCGCGACTATGGTATTGACGCCTACTTAGGCGACGTGGAGCTCGCGATCGAAGAGGTTGGCCTCTTCCAGGAGGCGGGTGGCGGTACTATTGTTGATTGCACTACGCGGGAGATAAGTCGGCGGCCGGAGCTATTGCGCGCCGTGTCAGAGGCTACCGGTGTGCACGTTGTGATGGGTTGCGGGCACTATCGGCGTCCGTACCTGGACACCCGACTTATGGACGAGAGCAGTACGGATGATCTGGCCAATGCCATCATCGATGAGATACGAGAGGGCGTTGGCCCAAGTCGCGTTCGACCCGGCGTCATCGGCGAGATCGGGAGCAACGGCCCATACATTTCCGCTATTGAAGAGAGATCATTTCGGGCGGCCGCGCGAGCTCATCTCGCCACAGGGCTGACGGTCAGCACCCATGCAGCGCTCTATCCCGTAGGGCACAGCCAGGTGGATATCCTTCTGAGCGAAGGCGTACCACCAGATCGCATCATTGTGGGTCACTCAGACACTGTGGCTGACCCACCGGATTACCAACTGCGTCTAGCGGAGCGCGGAGTGTTTGTTGAGTTCGACACCCTCCACGTACAGTCTGAGTACGACCTCGCAAGGAGAGTCGGATTGGTGCAGGCCATGCTGCGAGCTGGATTCGCGAAGCAACTCTTGCTCTCTCACGACATCTGCTTGCGTTCGCATCTCCGCAAACTCGGTGGGGGTGGCTACGGGTACCTGCTGACCAACTTTAAGGAGCGCCTATTGAAGGCGGGGTCGCATGAGGGTGTCATCCAAGCGATCATCACGGAGAACCCCTGGCGAGCACTTACTGGTGGTATGGCCTAGAAGCTAGCGTGAACGGCTCACAAGTTCTGTAGACAGCTGGGAGCCTGAGCGGGGTTCCTGGGGAAGGAAAAGCGGCCCATCCTTTGGGTGTTCAATCCTCCAGGGAGGGGGCCGCCGTGACCAATGTCTCGAAACTCCTTGCACCCCATGCGCTCGGGTTGCGCCGGAGCCATGGAGTCGGTGTCGCAGAGTGCCCAGTTCAGCCCAGACTCCTTGGCCAAGGCAAGCGGTACCTGCAATCAACCGCTGGAAGCCAAGACCGCGAGCGGCGCTATTGTGCACGTGGGAAGTTGCGCGTAAACGCTTGGTGCGCGTTGGGCACATCACGCTCGCACCTGGACAGTCCGTGCAGTTTCTCCTGCTCCAGCGGGTAGGACTCGGACGCACGACTCTCAAGAGGCCAACCTGAGAGTCTTAGAGCCAGTCTCCTGCTCAGGGTTGGCGGACTACCTTGCCAAGCGGAAGGGCACTAGTCGCGTGCTAGCACGCTCTCTGGCGTGCCGAACCAGAAATGGTCGTGACGCAGCCGGCTGTCTCATCGCCGTTGTGAAGGTTCGCTAACCCTTCGCTTGCCTCGCACTCGCGACAGTCTAGCCGTGTTTGACTTTGAGCGGCCAGCTCACAAATATAGACACCGAACGCGACCCCAGTTTGGCCCCGGCGGCTGGCGACTGTCGGATCACAGTGAGGTTATAGTTGCGCGTGTCATGAACTAAGTACACGACGTAGGCGGTGTGGCGAGCCCTAAGCACAGCCTCCGCCTGATCGACCCTTAGTCCCAAGAGAGATGGAGCTCTTCCACGCTCCTCGGTAGGTATTCGTGGAGCTCTTACGCGGTGCACCGCCCCCAGGCCCGCGAGCGACTTGGGCTTGGGCCCCAGCCAGAGCAAGTCTCCCATGTGGATCGGATAGACTTTGGATGGGATGGCATCGATGATCGCTCCCACCTGATGCCTGTGCGCCTGCTTACCCGTTCTGGACGATCCCGTGAAGAAATGGCCCGTCAGTTCGATCACGTAGAACGGGATCTTGTGGGTGTGGCCTAGGTCCAACGGAAAGGGGCTCGAACCCTCTAGGGCCAACGCCTTCGCATAAGTGGTGATGACCCAGTCCATGGGGAAGGACGCATGTGGATTGTCGGCCTGCGAGAACACGTCTTGGATCACGAGCTGGCGGACTGCGATAGGGAGGCGAGCACCTGACGGACTACCGCAAGCAGACAATATGGTGCTAAGAACCACGGCGGCGACGGCAGTGACAAGGGGCATCCAACAGAGGAGGGACGGAGACCGCTCGCGTCGCGTACGTCTCCGTTCCCCCATGCTTCAGTAGCTGAGTTGATCAGCAGGACGTAATCAAATCGTCCGCGAGCGCGAACCGATACTGTCCCGTCTGCTGGTAGTCACTCCAGGAGTTACCTTCAATGAAGTAGCCAGTATCTTGGGAGAGGCAGGCCGTCGGTCCCCACGCAATCAGCTCCCCGTCGCTGTTAGTTTGCGGGCCAGCTGAGGGATCGTCGGTGGGTGTTTGCTTGTTGCCGTTAATGACTCCTGCCAGATCGTAAAGTACGTATTCTCGATTGGCAGCATCACAGTCAACGCCACCACCCGCACCAACGTATGATCCGCCGGTCTTTAGCCACATGTATTGGTAAGCGGAGCAGTTCATGGTCCCGCCACCCGTCGGTCCCGGAACCGTGACTTGTGGAGTAGGTCCGCTTGGCCCAGCCGCACTCACGGTCGGTAGCATCAGCGGAGTCAGGGTGATTCCTGTAGCCACCACCAGGGTAGGCCATAGTCTCTTTCGCACTCCGTCGCCGCACTCACGTGTGCCGTTGCAGCTCCACCTAGTTCCGCCGGATGGGCTGATCGGCATCCTCCCGGTCTGAGCTGAGCAGCAGCGAGAAAATCTTACTCGGAAGGGGACTACTGCGCAAGGCTGGTACACCAGGTCGTATCCAGATGAACCGAGCGTGTAACGACTTATAAGAGTTCCTAGAGTTCCTGTAGAGAGGGCCAAGGTGGCGGGAATCTTCCCCAACACCAGGGCGGCGCGCCGGCCGTCTCCACAAGCACCTCGGTCCACGCGTCCTACACCTATGCACCTGGGACCTACACCACCGGGATAGCCGTCCCCACGAGCTGGGGCAACTACTCCTTGTGCGCGACGGAGACCGAGATCGACACGAGCGGGTCCGTGACCTCCACGTTCACCTACGAGACGTGCGGCGTGGACCAGTCCTGGCAGGGCTTGGGAAGCGGTGGTGGCTCGCCGGACACCGCCGAGTCGATCACCGTCACCCTGTCCTGGTACCAGCCGTAGGGGCAGCAGGGAGTGCTCGTGAATGTGGGCAGCCTGGGCAGCAACAGCGATGGAGTGTTCCACTTCGGGTCAACATGCTCGGACGGGTCGGAGCCGGTGGCGCCGTTCACCGTGACCAGTTCGCTAGCCGGAAGTTTGAGCCGAGGTGGTGAACCAGCCGCGCCCCGTCTCCCCGCTGGCCGGTTGCGTCTCCCAAGTGCGCCAATTGGGCAGCCTCGCACCCCTGCGGGCTACTTCACGTGGGTGAGGGAACTGGGAACTCGGTGATGTACACCTCCCACCTGGTGGTGGCCGGCACCGTAAGGTCAACGGTAATGCTCTGGCCCTTGGTGCTGTCGAAATTCTCCCCGTCGATACTATGAAGCGTGCATTCAGGGAACACGTTCGGCCGACCGGTGTTCACCCGCAACGTGGGCCTACCTGGTCCGACGCACCAAAGCACCACGAAGAACGCTGACCCTGGAGCGGCAAATGTCGCGACCTGCCCTGGACCACGGCCCACGCGCGGAGCAACAATCGTCGAACCCCTTCCGTATCCAGTCAGATCAGGCGCGGTGGGCGTCGGTGTCGGCCTTGGCGTGGGCATGCCCGCTGCACAGCCAGCCACGCCAATGAGAGCAAGGATGGTGGCACCACAAACTGCGACCCCGCCCAGGTGTCGCACTAACCCAGGTCCCCGAGTCACCTCGTTAGGCCGTGGTGTTGTACCAGTCGTTTATCCCCGCATCGCGAGTTTTTGGCGTGTTGGTCGAGTACACCGCTCCCAAGTACGTCTGACTGCAGTTGTACTGCACCTGGTACACGTTCCCATCGCTCGCCTCGCTCCAAGCACCTGACTCAAAGTGGGCGTAGTACCCGGGTGGGGTGTCAAGGTTCGCTGTGAGTGCATACCCAGTTGACTTGGTCGCGGAGGCAGCCACGCTGACCCCGGTGGTCGCAGTTGTCCCTGCAACGATCACGCTGGCATCGACCGATATATTGGCGCTTACCGTCAGAGATGCCGTGTATGACTGACTGCTGGTTACGGAAAAGCTCTCAGTGTTCCACGTGCCGCCACCGTTTCGCACAGTATACGTGTACTCCGGCGCGGACGTAGCAAACGATGCGTGCCAACTCGTTGGAACGTACTCCTCGTAAGGGCTGCACGTCTGGACCTGAGGAGTGGGGCTGGCAGTACTAGGCGTTGCGGCCTCTGCGGTCAACACTCCTGCGCCCAAGCCGCCCCATCCTAGTGCAACAGCCAACGAATAGATAGCCACTCGACGGAACGCACGGTGACCTGGGACCATCCCCATTCCTCCTCTCTTCGATGGTTCCGCAACGGGAGCCGATGGCAGTATGGGGCTTGCGTGTCATGTCGAGACCGATGGTATGTAACGGGTCAGTATCTGCCCGCGTTGCCAGGGTGGTGAAGCCTGGCCAGCTGGGAGGGTGGCACTCGTAAGCAGACGGCTGAATGGGCTGGCCGCTCCGACAATTCTTATAATTTGTTACACGATGGTGTCTCGCCCGCCGATCGCTCTTGCCGAGTGTGGCAAACCATGGGATTATCGGCCAATCCGAAGGAGCCAACTAGCTGGACTCTAAGGGTTGACTTTCTGCAGCACGGGCGTATGATCGCCGCGTTTCCGTATCTGGCGTGGAGGGCTCGACGTGTCACAAGGTGCCGCCAGAAACCGTCTAAGCAGGCTGCATCCTGCCATGAGACTAGCCCTCACGCTAGGAGCAGCGCTCGCCGTGAGCACGGTGAGCCTTGTCAGCTCTGCTATAGCTCGGCCAGTCGCAGCAACTGGCCTCTCCACAGCACCCAATCAGGCGCCGCCAGGACTCGTGCCGCCAGCGACGGACCCTGGGCCGACGAGCTACCCGACTGCATCCTCGTCCCTCAAGTCTTGGCAAGTGTGGGCCGCAGCTGAGACCATGCAAATTGAAGCGGTTCCGTACGCAAAGGATTTCGCTGCCGACGGATACACCGTCCAAAGTATCTCATTCGTTTCCGTCGGCCAAATCCCCGGGATGATCCCCGCTGGAGTTACATCGACCGCGGCAGTCGTTGTAGCGGCACCCGCCCAGCAAGTCCCCGTAGTTGCACCTGCGCCGAGAAGTGCATCTACGTCTAGCCCAAACGCCATGGCCAACCCTGATGGCTACACGGGGAGTTGCAAAATCATCTCATACGGAACAGTGTGCGTAGGCTATGAGGAGGTTAGTGGGGGGCACAAGTGGGATGCTGGGTATGGCTATGGGACCCGGACCCTAGCAATCCGCAAAACCTGCAAGGTAAGGTTAACCTCGGCGTGGGGGGCTGTCCTGGGAATTATGCAGTCGCGACGAGCGGACTCGTGACGCTGGCACCGTACGATGAAGTTTACATATACTGGGGCCCCATCAACTCCAGCGACACACGTTCGACGGCCGCTGGTGGGAGTACTATGCTGGCTCATACACTAGCTGGGGATACACATGCTATACAGCGTAGAGTCGGCGGACAGCCCTGCTGTAAGATCATAGGAGGCAGCAGTCCATTCATTGATCGCGGACGTCGGCGGCTTGATCTAGCAGGGTGTTGAAATTGGCGGCAGGTCTAGCTGTGCATGGATGGGGAAGGCAGGCGATACGCGACACTACCTCCGGATCTGCAGTCGGTTCGTCCCACTGGTGGTGAGCAGGAGTATGATTTCGAGCCTGCGGCTGGTATGGCTGGGCGATGCGGTGAAGAGACAGAGGCTGCTTACGGTCGCCGGTCACTAGTGCGGCTTGGAAATGCGCCGGATCATCCCTCCTCACAAGGTGCCCAAACCGGAGTCACAGGTCAAGGTCGAGATTGAGGCCTTGCGAGGGCGGTTCGTGCGCTGGGAGGCGCTCCTGGTGGCATGCCTCTTGGTCTCGATAGGAATTAGCGGCGGACTAGCTGGAATGGGTCCACCAGGGCGTAGCGCAGCCTTGGCACTGGCTGTGCTGGACCCGATCCTGGTTGGCGCCGGCGTCTGGGTAGCTGTTTCATATCGAACCCGTTTACGCAGGCTGCGAAGGGAGCTAGATTGAGCTCAAGCGGCTAGAGGTCGAGCCGCTTGCCCCGTTCCTCCGCTGCGTGGACGGTGCTCCGGTAGTCCTGGAACACCACCTGGTCGGCGATGTGCTCGAACCTGAGGCCATTCAGCCACGCCTCGTGCTTGCGGGTCCAGGCCGTTATTCCGGGGGCTTGCACCCCTCGGCGCAGCAGGAACTTGCTGAGCCGGTGCTTGGCGCGAAGGGCCGGGCCGTCCCTGGATGGCGCTGAATCGGATCCGTGATTTGGGCGTCTGCACGTCCGTAACGCCGATCCGATTTGATCTCAGCTCAAGACAAGCCCGGACTTGTCAGATGCCGCCTGCTCTCTTCGAGTATTGGCCGGGCGTCACTTCCTTGTCAGCGCCGGGCTCGGAGCAGTCATTCGTCTGATCGTCGGAATAACTTATAAGTTATAAGTTACCGTATTGACACTTCGGCGCAGCGATCGCCATCCGCCGTCACGCTCATGCTCTCACACGACGTGGTGGAGGGCTTAGCCTCCCCGGGACGGTGGTACAGGAGGTGGCTATGGGAACAGCCGGTAGCGCTTCCTGGAACGTAGCTCGATGCGCCTCTTTGGCCTTGGCAATCCTTGCTCTCGGAATCAGCACTTTGCTATCTCTGCAAAGCACTGCACTGGCGAGTTCTACGGCAGCGACAGTATCGACTACGAGCCCATCGCCGGGGGTAACGGTCACTGAATCCTTCAGCGCACCAGCAGCGTCCGAGTCGCAGGCCATGCTCAATGCGCAAGCGGAAGGCCTGCCGGGGGCAAGTCAGCCTATCCCTGGCGGTGCTGGTACCCTCGCACCCGCGGGCTACACTTGGCAGTATGCCGACTACAAGGTGTGTGAGGATTCGGGCTTACTTTGCAACTGGGTAGACGGGGAGTGGGAATATAACGGATCCTACGCATACAATAGCTGGACTACCTGCGGTGACAGCTACGACGTTGGCTTCTGGGACGAGCAAACCTACTGCGGGAACATCGACGTTGATGGAACTTGGTTCATCGAGAAGGGCATGAACGCTCAAGCTGGCTTCGACTGCATTCCGTACACTTCTGCCTGTGCGGTAGTCGACACTCTCTACCTACGGGTGGGGCTGTACGGTAACGGAGCTCACTATCAGGGCTACTGGGTCAACTAAAGGATTCCGCAATCTCGGGTTAGCGGGCGGCCCAGTGGCGCGGCTCTGGGCCGCCCGCAGGTCCGGGATATCATCGCCCGATGGACTGCGCGGCCGATGGGGTGAGGGCCGTGCTGGAGTCTTCGTCTTAGATCCAATCACGATCGATAAACGAAGTGTGACAAAGGTCTTGACAGTGCCTGGCCAGCGGTTAGAATCCCCGGCATGAGGACTCCAGAGCGGCGCCGCGAGATCTTGGTCGGCGTGCTGGTGGGCATGATTGGCCTGGTATTCGTTTCTTGGGGCATCTCTCCCAACGGGGATGCTGGGGTGAGGATCGTCTGCGGATTGTTGGGCCTGGTGATGGTGGGGGCGAGCTGGAGGCTCCTCGTCTATGGGGGAGCGCCACCTATCCTGCCAAGGTATCCCCGGAACTGACGATCGGCGAACCCGCGGCGCCACACAACCAGTGATGCGTGACGAGAGACCTTAGCGGCGCGAAACCAGTAGCTGGTCTCTCGCCCATTGTCGTTGCCGCGGCGGACCCAGCGGCGTGGTACCAGGCACACAAGCAGGCATTGCTAACAGCTGGTTTGTTTGGTGTTGGTGCTGTAGCGGCAGTGCTTACTATGGGGTCGGCTGATCTCGTACTGGCAGGCTTTGGGTATGGAGCGTTGTCGGCCACTTTGGACGGCGGTACTCTGCTCGGCGCGTGGGGGGCGATAGGGCTTTTGCCGACGACCGGCGGGATGGGCTTCGCTACAGGAATGATCTTCTATGCGACTCTGCACCGATGAGAGGCGCGCTTTACGTCGGCCTGGCAGTGACTATCGCCATCAGTGGCACAGCTGGTTGGTTGGGAATGCAGAAGCTGATGCCGTATGGACTTGTACCACCTCAGTCCGAACAAGAGCGGACCCTGAGAGATCAAGCGCGGCGGCGCGCAAACAGAACAGTGATCCCCGGCCTCTGGATCGTATGCATTGCAGTCGGACTCGCACTGGCTTTTGGATGAAGTTTGTCGTTTCCCCGAATACGAGCCCTGTAGTGGAGGTGACCCACCCATGGCGATGTGAGGAGGCTGGGGTGGGTTCACGCTCGGAGGCCGACCACCGACGTCTATGACCTAGTCGGGTGGACAACCAGCCCACCAGCGTCTCACCCTCCAAGTACCCGAGATCGGCTCCACACCATGACGCCTTCGGGAACACGGTCTCCTCCAGCGGCAGCTTCACCCCGCTGCAGTTCGAGGGCCAGGACCTGGCCACCGAGGCCGGTCTCTACTACATGCGAGGCCGCTACTACGACCCTTCGACCGGG
>JBJKSO010000037.1:0-18952 GCA_046703825.1 Candidatus Dormibacteria bacterium | reverse complement strand
CTGCGGAGCTCGCCGACGGCCGCTTCCGTCCCAAGCTTGAGGACGAGGACATCCACATGGCGGTGGAACGCCGCCTCACCGAGCTGGTGGGCGAAGCGGGGATGCGCCTACACACCGGCCGCAGTCGCAACGACCAAGTCGCCCTCGACCTGCGGCTGTGGTGCCGGGCCAGGGTGCTGGACCTGGTCGACGCCGCCACCCGGCTCCAGGAGGGGCTGCTGCTGCAGGCGCGCCGGCACCGCCGCACCCTGCTCCCCGGGTACACCCACCTGCAGCGCGCCCAGCCGGTGGTGCTTGCCCACCACCTGCTCGCCTACCACGAGATGCTGGTGCGGGACGTCGAGCGGCTCTGGGACTGCGACCGGCGCACCGCCCGCTCGCCACTGGGCTCGGCGGCACTGGCGGGGAGCACCCTGGAGCTGGACCGTCAGCGCTCAGCGGCAGAGCTCGGGTTTGCCGCGCTCACGGCCAACAGTTTGGACGCGGTCTCAGATCGGGACTTCGTCGCCGAGCTCATCTTCGACTGCGCCCTGATCGCCGTCCACCTCTCCCGGCTGGCCGAGGAGCTGGTGCTCTGGAACACCACCGAGTTCGGGTTCCTGGAGCTGCCTGACGGCTGGAGCACCGGCTCCAGCCTGATGCCGCAGAAGAAGAATCCGGACGTGCTGGAGCTGGTGCGCGGGCGGAGCGGGCGGCCGCTGGGAGCACTGGCCGGGCTGCTGGTGGTGCTGAAGGGCCTGCCCCTCACCTACAACCGCGACCTCCAGGAGGATCGGGCCCACCTGCTTCCGGCGGTGAGGTCCACGCTCCAGTGCCTGACGCTGCTCGGCTCGCTGCTGCCGGAGCTGCGTTTCAACGCGGCGGCCATGGAAGCCGCCGCTTCCGACCCGCGGCTGCTGGCCACCGACATCGCCGAGCACCTGGTGCTCAAGGGCGAACCCTTCCGGCAGGCGCACCAGGCGGTGGGCCGGCTAGTCCGCCAAGCCGAGGCCGAGGGGACGACCCTGGACCGCGTGGTCGTGCGCCGGTGGCGCGAGCTGGGTTTCGCTGACGAGGCCCAAGCCCGGCGGGCGCTCGATCCCCGAAATTCGCTGCGCCGGCGGGAGCAGCCGGGGGCGCCCGGACCCAGACAGCTCGCCGCCGCACTGCGGCGGGCCGGCGCCAGGTCCCGCCGGCAGGCGGAGTGGGTCGGCAGTCAGCGTCGGAGGCTGCCCTCGCTTTAGGCGAGCGTTGCGCTCCTGCGGACAGGCGGCATCCCGGGATTGCTAGCATCGTTCTGCAGTTGGCCGCCGGCGCCTGGTCGGGAGATGTACCGCAAGCTTTACCTGCCCCTAGACAACTCTGACCACGCCAACGCCGCGGCGGAGGTGGCGATCCGCTTGGCGCGGGCCTCCGGCGCCGAGATCGTCGGCTGCCACGTCTACGCTGCCCGCCTGCACGACTACCGCTTCAAGCAGATGGAGTACACGCTGCCCGAGGAGTACCAGGACGAGGCGGAGCTGGAGCGCCAGCGCAAGATTCACGACAGCCTGATCACCACCGGCCTGGGGTTGATCTCCGACTCGTACCTGGAGGCGGCGCAGCGGCGGTGCCTCGAGGAGTCGATCCCCTTCACGCCCAAGACCTTCGACGGCAAGAACTGGGAGGTCTTGGTGCGGGACATCCAGGAATCGGACTACGACCTGGTCCTGATGGGGGCCTGCGGGCTGGGCCAGGTCAAGGAGACCCAGATCGGCACCTGTGTCGACCGGGTGGTGCGGCGGGCCCATAGGGACACCATGGTGGTGCGCCATCAGGAGGGCCGGGACCCGATGTCGGGCCCGATCGTGGTGGCCATCGACGGTTCGCCCCAGTCGTTCGCCGGGCTCCGCACCGCGCTGGAGCTGGGGCGGCTGCTCGACCTCGAGGTGGAGGCGGTCTCGGTCTACGACCCCTACCTGCACTACGTGCTCTTCAACGGCATCGTCGGGGTGCTGTCCGAGAAGGCCAGCAAGGTCTTCCGCTTCAAGGAGCAGGAGGCCCTGCACGAGGAGATCATCGACACCGGCCTGGCCATGATCTACCAGTCCCACCTCAAGGTTGCGCGCGAGGTGGCCCGCGCCGAGGGGGTGGAGCTGCCGATCACGCTCCTGGACGGCAAGGCTTTCGAGCAGGTGCTGCGCTACGTGCGCGAGAAGGACGCCTCGTTGCTGGTCTGCGGGCGGATTGGCGTCCACTCGGATCAGGGCATGGACATCGGCGGCAACGCGGAGAACCTGCTGCGGCTCGCCCCGTGCAGCGTGCTGCTCTCGTCTCGGACCTACGTGCCCCCCATTGATGTGCGCGGGGCCGCCTCGGTGGTCTGGACCCCGGAGGCCAATCAGGTGGTGGACCGCATCCCGTGCTCGGCCCAGGGGCTGGCCCGGACCGCGGTGCTGCGCTGGGCCATGGAGCGGGGACACTCGATCATCTCCCAGGACCTGGTCAGCCAGGCGCTCGGCGACATCCTGCCGCGGGAGGCATCCCGGGCGATCGGGATCGAGGTGGACGAGGCGGTTGCCGAGGCCAGCGCCGGCGAGGTTCACGTCTGCCGGGAGTGCGGCTACACCGCCCGCGGCGTCCGCCCGGTGGCGTGCCCGGTGTGCGGCTCCGCCTCCGAGCGCTTCGCCAAAGTCGACCACGAGGAGTTGAGCCGGGATGCGGCGGAGGAGGGTGGCGTCGCCGAGGAGACCACCTTCGACAACCACAAGATCGGCTGGTCCAGCGAGGCCCGGGGCCTGCTGCACCAGATGCCGGCCGGCTACCTGCGTCGGCGAATCAAGGCCAAGGTGGAGAAGGTGGCCCGCACCAGGCGGCTGCAGGTGGTCACGCTGCAGGTGGCGGCGCCGGTGATCGAGCCGGAGATGGGCCGCTCAGCGCACGCCCAGCCCCACCGCACGCCGCTTGAGACGGAGACCTCCGTCTCCGACGAGACGGAGGCGGGGTTCGAAGGCGACCCACTGCCCGAGCTTGAGGTCGACCGCGCCCTGCTGACCTACGCCGCCGGAGGGCCGGGCGGGCGCTACGTGCCCCGTGAGGCCTCACCGACGGTGGCCCGGCTGCGACCCCGCGACGAGGGGACCACCCCGGGCTGGAAGCCGCCGGCCGAGGCCGGCGAGTCCGCGCCCAAGTGCCCGTTCCACGACGATCCCGAGCTCCAAGACCAGGTCGAGGAGGCGTTCCGAAGCTAGTCCCGGCGCGCGCCCGGATCCGGGCAGCGCCGCAGCTGCGGGCGCTGCCGCTGTCGAAGTAATGCGACACTACCTCGACGGCAGCAGCGCCTAAGCCGGCTCAGCTCTCCTCGTCGTCGCTGGACTGGCCGAGGAGGTGGGGCATTCCCTCGTCCCAGGCGAACTGCGCCTGACATTCGGGGCAGAGGAGCTCGGTCCCAAGCTCCTCCTGTTCCGGGGCGAGCAGGCGCGCGCCGCAGGCGGGGCACTCCATCCAGGGGGCGGAGGGGCGGCCCCGATCGCGCAGGCGCGCCTGGGCCGCCGCCACCAGGTCGACCGCGACCGCGCCGCACTCGAGACAGCGGAAGGTCGTCTGTGCCTCGGAGTGGCCCAGGCAGGCGCCGGTGCGGTCGACTCTCACTAGGCCACCAAGCATCTCGAACTCCTGGCGGGCGCATCGGGAGGGACACACCAGCTGGCGCCGGGTGTAGGCGGGCATCATCCCTCGCCGGAGCTGAAGACCGGGCGCTGCCACCCCTGGGGGCCCTCGCCCGCCGCTAGCACTTCCTCGAACAGCTCATCCAGATCGGCCCGGGTGAACAGGTCGGCCACCCGGCCGCGCAGCCGGGCCGCGCCGGCGCAGCCCTTGATCGCCCAGACCACGAACTTGCGCGCCAGGCGCACGCCGCGCTGCTCGCCGTGGTGGTCCACCAGCGCGTCCCAGTGGCGCCTGGCCAAAAGCAGGCGCTCGGAGAAGGTGGGGTCGGGGCCAGTCTGGCCCGTCCTGAGCTGGGCAACCGCCTGCTCCAGGAAGTTCCAGTCGCCGAGCATCCCCCGCGCAATCACCGCCCCGTCCACGACCCCGGAGCGGATCCGCGCCTCCAGCAAGGAGGAATCGCGGACGTCTCCGCTCCCCAGCACCGGTATCGACTGCACCGCCTGCTTGACCCGGCCGATCTCGGTCCAATCCGCCATGCCGGTGTAGCGCTGGCAGCGGGTGCGCCCGTGGACCGTGACCGCCGCCACTCCCACCGCCTCCAGACGGCGGGCGAGCTGGGGAGCGTTGATGGTGGAGTGGTCCCAGCCCAGGCGCATCTTGGCCGTGACCGGCACCGCCACCGCCCGCACCATCGCCTCCAGCACCGAGACGGTCGCCTCGAGATCGCGGGCCAGCGCCGCCCCCGAGCCCAGCCGGACCACCTTGGGCACCGGGCATCCCAGATTGACATCGACCAGGTCCGCGCCCAGCGCCACGCAGATCTGGGCGGCGTCGGCCATCTGGGCGGCGTCGCAGCCGACCAGCTGCGCCGCCACCGGGCGCTCGTGCGCGCCCAGGTCGAGCAGCCTTGCCGCCACCTCGGCGGGCGCCCGCACCAAAGCCGCCGCGGCGGTCATCTCGGTGCAGGTCAACCCGGCTCCAAGCTCACGGGCCAGATCGCGGAAGGGGCGGTCGGTGATTCCGGCCATGGGCGCGATGAAGACCGGACTGTCCAGCTCGACCTGGCCGATCCGCAAGCCCCTCACCCCAGTGCCGGTGTCGGTGATCAAGTTCCTCCTGACCTAAGCGGCGCTGCCTGCAGTATCCCCCAGCGGGTCGGAGGGCCCCTGTCCGGCCGCGGTGCGGCCGTATAGTCGCCGGTGGTCGCAGCCTGGAGGCCCGTGCGTGCTGATAGCCATCGACGTCGGCAATTCCAACCTCACCCTGGGGGTGTTCGACGGGGAGCAGCTGCGGGCGCATGCCCGCTTCACCACCCGGCGCGAGGCCACGCCTGATGAGTTGGCGGGCCAGCTGCTGAGCTTTCTTGACCAGCGCGGCCTTCGGGCCGAGGCCGAGGCGGTGGTGGTGAGCAGCGTCGTGCCCAGCCTCAACCAGCCGCTCCAGGAGATGGCGGAGAGCTACCTAGGGGTGGCCGCCCTCTTGGTGGGCCCGGGAACGCGCACCGGCATCGAGATCAACTACGACCCGCCCCGGGACGTGGGCGCCGACCGGATCGCCACCGCCATCGGCGTACACCACCGCTACGGCGGTCCGGCGATCATGGTCAGCTTCGGCACCGCCACCGTCTACGACGCCATCGACCAGCAGGGTCGCTATCTGGGTGGCGCCATCGCTCCCGGGCTGCAGCTCTCGGTCGATGCCCTCTTCGCCCGCGCCGCGCGGCTGCCCAAGGTCGACCTGGTTGCCCCCCCGCGGGTTTTGGGTCGCACCACGGTCAGCTCGATGCAGGCCGGCATCATGTACGGCGCCGCGGCTCAGGCCGAAGGGATGATCCAGCGCTTGAGGGAGGAGATGGGGTCCCAGCCCAAGGTGGTGGCCACCGGCGGGCTGGCCAAGCTGGTGGCGCCGCTGGTGAGGGGCGTCGACCTGGTCGATCCGCTGATCCAGCTGGAGGGACTGCGCCTGGTGGACCAGCTGAACCGGCCCCGATCCCAGACTTAGCAAAGAAAAAAGGGCGCCCCCCGAAAGGGACGCCCCGAGAGGGGGGGGCAGACCTAGGCTCTGAGAACGATGCTCGGAGCACCCTTAGGGTAGCACCGCGTGCGCTGAACGGCACATTCCAAACTCGTAAAGGTTCTGCCACGGCGGCCTGCAACTTAGGGTTGCTGCCGGTCCGGATCTCAGGTAGACTTCGCTTCCCCGGACCGCCTACGGCTCTGTGCCGGGCGGTCCACCAGATGGCGCGGCCGCATGCCGATGGGAGCACAGCAAACATGCAGGAGAAGCCTGTCCTCATTACTCCCGAGGGGCTTCAAAAACTTCGCGAGGAACTCGACTACTTGGTCAACGAGCGCCGCCTCGAGATCGCCCAGCGGATCAAGCACGCCAAGGAGTTCGGCGATCTCACCGAGAACGCTGAGTACGAGGATGCCAAGAACGAGCAGGGTTTCGTCGAGGGCCGCATCCTCACCGTGGAGCAGATGATCCGCAACGCCAGCCTGATCGAGACCGAGGAGAAGCGGGACGGGTCGGTAACGCTCGGCTCAACCGTGCAGGTCAAGGACGAGTTCGGCGAGAGCAGGTACACCATCGTCGGGCCGGCCGAGGCCGATGCCGCCTCCGGGCGGATCTCCCTGGAGTCGCCGGTGGGCAAGGCCTTGCTCGGTCGGCGGACTGGAGAGACGGTCGACGTGGAGACCCCCGGAGGAGCGCGCCAGGTCGTCATTCTCAAGGTGGCGTGACCCTCCCGCCGCCGCAGGGCGGTAGGGCTCTGAGCGAGATCGTCGGCGACCGCCTGCGCAAGGCGGAGGCGCTGCGGGCTCGGGGTCTGGCCCCCTGGGGAGTGGACTTCCATCCCGACCACAGCTGTGCCGGGGCGGCCGCGCTGGCGCCGGACCAAGTGGAGGGGCGTGGCCCCAGCGTGCGGGTCGCCGGCCGCCTGCTTCGCTCCAGGGTGTCGGGCGGGGTGGCCTTCGCCGACTGCTTCGACGAGAGCGGGCGGCTCCAGCTGATGGCCTCCCGGGCCAGCTCTGCGGAGCCGCTGGCGCTGCTGGCCGGGCTAGACCTGGGTGACATCGTGGGGGCCGAGGGGTGGCTGACCCGAACCCGGCGCGGCGAGCCGACGCTTGCACTCGAGCGCCTGTCACTGCTGGCCAAGGCTCTGCGCCCCCCCGCCGCCAAGCACCGCGGGGTGGTCGACACCGAGCTGCGATACCGGCGCCGCTACCTCGACCTGCTCTCCGACCCGGACGGGCGCCAGCGGTTCCGGCAGCGGAGCCAGATCGTCTCGGCGCTCCGCCGGGTCTTGGATGAGCGGCGGTTCCTGGAGGTGGAGACGCCGGTGCTGCAGCCGATCCCGGGGGGTGGCGAGGCTCGGCCGTTCCTAACCCACCACAACGCCCTGGATTCGGACTTCTACCTTCGGATCGCCCTCGAGCTCTACCTCAAGCGGCTGTTGGTGGCAGGCTTCGAGCGCGTCTACGAGATCGGGCGGATCTTCCGCAACGAGGGGCTCTCGCCGCGTCACAACCCGGAGTTCACCATGCTCGAGGCCTACGAGGCCTACGGCAACCTGGAGACGATGATGGACCTGTGCCAGAGCCTGGTCGGCGCCGCCCAGGCTGCGGCCGGGGCGGCGGGACCGCTGGACCTGACCCCGCCCTACCCGGTGCGGACCATGTCCGAGCTGGTGAGCGAGCTGACCCCGCTCGACCCCGAGCGGTGCTGGCTGGACCCCGCCGGCGCCAAGGAGCAGCTCCTCGACCTCGGGATCCAGGCACCCGCCGGGGCGACGCCGGGCCGCCTGCTGGTGGCCGCCTACGACGCCCTGGTCGAACCCAAGTTGCAGCGGCCCGTCTTCGTCACCCGACATCCCGTCGAGGTTTCCCCGCTGGCCCGCCGCAGCCCGGACGAGCGCTTTGTGGAGAGGTTCGAGCTGGTGGCGGCCGGACGTGAGCTGGCCAACGCCTTCACCGAGCTCAACGATCCGCTCGACCAGCGCCGCCGCCTCGAGGAGCAGGCGCGGCTGCGCCAGAGTGGAGACCCTGAGGCCCATCCCTTCGACGAGGACTTCGTCGAGGCGCTGGAGTACGGGATGCCGCCGGCCGGCGGGATCGGGATCGGAGTCGACCGCCTGGTTATGTTGGTGACCGGGGCCGCCTCGATCCGCGACGTCCTCCTCTTCCCGTCACTGCGCCCCGAGCCCGGTGAGCCGCCCGGAAGTCTCTAGGCTGTAGCGGTGCTCCCGCTCAGCTACATCCGCGATCACCCTGACCAAGTCCGCGCGGGAGCCCAGCGCAAGGGCGAGTCGGCGCCGGTGGATGAGCTGCTGGAGCTGGACCAACAGCATCGCCGCCTGCTGGCGGAGGAGGAGGCGGCGCGCGCCGAGCTGAACCGCCGCTCGGCCGAGCTCGGCCGCCTGGCCCGCGGCGGGGGCCCGGAAGCGGCGGGCGAGAGGGAGCAGCTGGCGGCGCTGCGCAACCGGATCCAGGAGTCGCAGGCGTCGCGCAAGGTGCTCCAGGAGCGCCTCGAGGGGCTGCTGCTGCTCGTGCCCAACCCACCCCATCCATCGGTGCCCGACGGTCTTGGAGACGAGGACAACGTCGTGGTCCGGACCTGGGGCAAACCCCCGCAGTTCGACTTTTCGCCGCTGCCGCATTACGACCTCGGGGAGCGGCTCGGGCTCTTCGACTTCGAGCGGGCGGCCAAGCTTGCTGGGAGCCGCTTCGCCATCCTGCGCGGCGTAGGCGCGCGCCTGGAGCGCGCGCTCGGCTGGCTGATGCTGGACGTTGCCGTGCGTGACCACGGCTACCGCGAGATCGCGCCACCCTACATGGTGAGCCGCGACTGCATGGTGGGGACCGCCAACCTGCCCAAGTTCGAGGAGGACGCCTTCCACGTGTTGGAGGGCGACCGCTTCCTCATTCCCACCGCGGAGGTACCGGTCACCAACCTCTACCGAGACGAGGTTCTGGACGCGGACGACCTTCCCATTCGTCACGTGGCTTGGACTCCCTGCTGGCGCAGCGAGGCGGGAGCCGCCGGCAAAGACACCCGTGGTTACGTGCGCCTGCACCAGTTCTCCAAGGTGGAACTGGTCAAGTTCACCCATCCCGCCCGCTCGCTGGACGAGCTGGACGGTTTGGTCGCGGACGCCGAATCGGTGCTGCAGGCTTTGGGCTTGCACTACCGGGTGCGGCTCATGTGCGCCGGCGACATGGGCTTCGCGCAGTGGAAGAAGTACGACATCGACGCCTGGGCGCCGGGCATGCAGCGGTTCCTGGAGGTATCGTCCTGCTCCGTCTTCGCCGACTTCCAGGCAAGGCGCGCCGGCATCCGCTTCCGCAGCGGCAAGGGCCGGCCCGAGTACGTGCACACCCTCAATGGGAGTGCCCTGGCACTGCCGCGCACCTTCGACTGTGTGCTGGAGACCTACCAGACCTCGCGGAAAACGGTGAAGGTTCCCGATGCGCTCCTACCCTACATGGGCGGCATCCAGGAGATCGATTAGCCGGGAGGGATGGCAGAGCGGTCGATTGCGGCGGTCTTGAAAACCGCTGAGGCGCAAGCCTCCGGGGGTTCGAATCCCTCTCCCTCCGCCCAAGCGATTCGCTGCGAATTCAGCAACTCTGCTTTGACCGCCTGGACGACCGTCAGCGCTACCTTGTCGGCGATGGCTTCCAGGAGTTCCGCCACGAGCACCCCCAGCTGGGGTTGCTGGCAGCGAGCAACGAGTATTATTTGCGGTTGCGCCAGGCTACGAAACTTCGAGGTACACCCACTGTGAGATTCGCGGGTCGCTCATAGTCATAGGTGACTGGGAGTTGCAGCGGACTGCACACGGGCGACGGTGCCGGTCCGTCATCAGGAGGCATAACAACTATAGTTATGGCTGGAGCAAGGGACGAAGAAATTTGAGTTGGTGTTAGGATATCTGCCATAGTTGCTGTCTGTGGAGTTGAACGCAACCTCACCCCAAGGGGTCCAGGTCCCCGCGCTGGACCGGAAGTCAGCGCCAGTGTCTGCACCAAGACCGGGGGTAACGCCAATCCATGGCCAGTCTGATCCGTTCGTGATTACCCTCGCGTTCACAGCGTTCTGTCTATCGGTACCGAAGCTCAAGTCCTGCACCACCCTGTACGTGGACGGCCCGCTCCAGGGGCGTTCGCTAACCACCTGGAGCCGGCTCAAGCGCTCGCTCTAGCAGTTTGGCGCTGTAGCTATGACGTCAAACGTCTGGGCGTTAAGCGGCAATTGTCGCATTACCTTATAGGTTGCTGGTAGGTGAGGACCTCAAAGAGCAATTCAAGCAGCCTTGGCCGGATGATTTTGAGTGTCGGCATGCAGGGCTCATAGCTTTTTGGATCTCCGTTTGACGATGGACGATGCGATTGTGTCACCATTTAGCCAAGAGCTTCGCCACCGCTTGCGGCCGGGAGTTTGGGAGGCGCGACAGATTCGGCTGGGCGGTGTGTCAGGTCTGGTGGGCGCACCTGCGATCCGAACTAGCCTGAACGGCTCACAAGTTCTGTAGACAGCTGGGGGCCTGAGCGGGGTTCCTGGGCAAGGAAAAGCGGCCCATCCTTTGGGTGTTCAAAGCTCAAGGGAGGGGGCCGCCGTGACCAATGATGACCTGATCTTCCGTGACCGTGTTCGCCTGTTCGCCCGGGCCAGGGAAGTTGGGGTGAGCCAGGCCTGCCGGGAGCGTGGCTTCCACCGCTCCTGGTACTGCCGCTGGAAGCCCTTGGTGGAGCGGCATGGGCTGGAGATCCTGAGACCGAGGGAGCGGCGCCGGCCGCGGATGCCCAACCAGCTGGCGCCTTTTTTGGAGCAGCGGGTGGTGGCCATGGCTTTGGGCCAGCCCGGGCTGGGACCGAGGCGGCTCTCGGCTGAGTTGCGGTTGGTGATGTGGGGCGGCCTGGTGATCTCGCCCAGTGGGGTGTTCAAGGTGCTGCGGCGGCACGGCATCAGCACCCGGCAGCGGCGCTTGAGCCTGGTGGCCGGCTACTCGGCCCCACCCGAGCCGGCGCCACCCCCAGAGCCGCCAGAGCAGCACCTGGACGTGCACCAGCCCGGGGACCTGGTGCAGTTGGACTGCTTCCACATTGGCCGGCTCTCGGGCACCAAGGGCAAGGTATGGCAGTACACGGCGATTGACGCCTACAGCGCCTACACCTGGGGCTTGGTCCGGGTGACCCCGATGAACCCCTCGGCCGGCTACACCTCGGCGCTGGTGCACCAGGTGGCCGGCGAGCTCTCCCGGGCCGGTTGGAAGCTGAAGGCGGTCTACACGGACAATGGCAGTGAGTTTCGCTCCCAGGAGTTCCGCCGAGCGGTGGCTCGGGAGGGAGCCGAGCTGCACTACATCCGCGCCGGCCGGCCCCAGAGCAACGGCTGCGTGGAACGGGTGCAGCGCACCATCCTGGAGGAGTGCTGGCGACCCACCTTCGCCCGCTCTTTGGTGCCCAAGTACACCGCCCTGCGCCGGGATCTGGCCCGCTACCTGCGCTTTTACAACTTCGAGCGCGCCCACACCGGCCGCCACACCAACGGACGTACCCCGGCGCAGCTGGTCTATGGTGCTAGAAAGATGCGCCCACGGTGAGCCACAACTGTCTACACATCCCGTGGGCTGTTCAGCCTAGGCGCTCTGGTTCACGTCGAGGTAAGACTGGTCACTGAGGGGGTAATGGGATGGCGCGCTACCTGATCTCGTTCGATGCCGGTGCGATGGACCACGTCCCTGAGGAGGAGTTGGCGGCCGTTGGCAGGGCCGCGCACCTGGTCGCCCAAGAGGCGGTGGATGCGGGGGTGTTGGTGTTCGGCGGCGGCCTGGAGCACCAGAGGGCCAGCATCGTGACCACCGACGGGGAGGCTTCCCCCGGCCCGTATCCGCAGGCGATCGGGGGAATGTCGATCGTCGAAGTCTCCTCCCGCGAGGAAGCGCTGCAGTGGGCTGCCAAGTTCGCCTCCGCCTGCCGCTGCCCCCAAGAGGTCCGCGCGTTCATGCCCGATCCGGAACTCGCCGCTATGCTCGGCGCGCCGGGCAGCCGACCGTGACAACGTTGGGCGCGGGTGTGCCACGAATTGGCTACGGCGGCCGCCTCGAGGCAGACGTACGGCCTTTTCCCGATCGAGCGGTTTGCGCCTCGTCAAACCCGGAGCCCCAGATCCGCAGGCGCTGAGCTGTGGTCAGCCCGCCCGGGCGACGGCTTGCCCCATCCGCGCCACCGCCTCCGCGAGTACGCTGGCCGAGGTCGCGTAGTTGAGCCGCGCGTACCTCTGGCCGCCAGAGCCAAAGGCGGCCCCGGAGCTCAGCAGGACGCGAGCGTGCTCCAGAAACCAGGCGCCCGCACCCGAGCGAACGCTGACGTCTCCGCGGGTGGGTGCGCTCGCGCCTTGATCCATGACGATCCCCGGTAGGTTGCTGAAGTCGAGCCACGCCAGGTAGGTCGCCGCGCCGGGAGTCCAGCCCACGGATGGCAGATGGGTTGCGAGCAGGTCCGCGAGCAGTTGTCGGTTCCGGTCCAAGCCACTGACCACAGAGTCCAGCCACTCCTGGCCGTGGCGCAGAGCGGTGGTGTGGGCGATCACGCCGAGATGGCTTGGGCCGTGGCTTACCTCCTCAGGCAACCTGGCCAAGTCGGCGGCGGCGTCGGTGCCGGCAAAGGCGAGCGCCGCCTTCAATCCCGGCAGGTTCCAGGCCTTGGACGCGGAAACCAGGGCGAACCCCCGCGTGCTTCCCGGAACCGACAGGTAAGGGGTGAAGGTTGCGCCGGGAAGCACCAGCGGTGCATGGATCTCATCAGCAACAACGCGGACCCCGGTCGCCTCCGCGGCGGCGGCCACAGCGGCAAGCTCGTCGGGCGTGTGGACCGTGCCGGTCGGGTTGTGGGGGTTGCAGAGGAGGAAGGCCGCCGGCCCGTGGGCGGCGGCCGCCGCAAAACCGTCCGCCAGTGCGGGCAGATCCAGCCGTCCCGCGGGCGTCAACGACACCTCCACGACTCTCCGGCCGAGATGCTCAGGGAAGGAGTAGAAGGGTGGATAGACGGGTGGCGTGACCAAAACCGCGCCGCCGGGCCGAGTCACCAGCTTGAGCAGCTCAACCGCCCCGGACATCACGTCGGCAACCACGGCGCTGCGGCCGGGATGGAAACCACCGAACGCCCAGCGGCTCTCCGCGAAGGCGCAATAGGCCTCGGCATAGTCCGCCCCGAACGCGTAGCCGGTGTCCCCCCGGGTCACCGCCGAGCACACCGTCTCCACGATCCGCGGCGCCGGTATCACGTCCATCTCGGCCACCCAGAGCGGCAGCACATCGGGATCCGCCGCCCGCCATTTCATGCTCGAGCGGCTCCGCAGCTGCTCGAGGGTCAGGTCGAAGGGCGGGGCGTCAGCGGCCACCGCATCGACTCTACCCGTCCCGACTCGGCCACGCAGCGCCCGCCTGGCGCCGGCGTTGCGGGCTTTGAGGAGTGGGGGTGGGTTGCTCTACAGCTCGGCGGCCAGCGCCAGCAGCGCAACCGCGTTGTTGTGCTCGCCGTCGCTGGCGCCGAACAGCAAGGTGATGCGCTCCTGCTGGGCTTGCTGGCGCAGCTCACCCAGCTGGGCCAGTCGGCCGCTCAGCTCCAGCTCGCTCCGGTAGCGATGGCGGAACTCCTGCCAGCGGGCCGGGTCGTGGTCAAACCACTTGCGCAACTCGGTGCTGGGAGCAAGCTCAACCCGCCACTCGGACAGCTGGGCGCGTTCTCGCGAGACGCCCCTTGGCCAGAGCCGATCTACCAGAATCCGGCGGCCGTCGGCGGGCTCGGCGGGATCGCGCACCGACTTGGTGGCGAGCCCGCGCTGCCCGGGCTGATCGCCTCCGGAGCGCACGCCACGCGGGGCTCGCGGGTCCACTTCAGGGTCGGTCCGCGGGCGCTAGTTCGCGCCACCCGGGCCATTCCACTCGGAACGAGCAGCAATACGCGCCACAGCCGAGGGGGGCGACCGGCGCTTCGATCGCGGCGCTTCGGAGTGCGCCCTCGATCAGACCGGCGTGGGCGGCGGAGATCACCGCCTGCTCGGCAGCGCAGACCTCCCGGAAGATGCACTGGGTGACCACCAGTTGATTGTCCAAAGCGGTAGTGAACTCTTCGCTGAGATGGCGCAGGGGATCGAGAGCACGTCCCGGTGGCACACGCCCATCGGATAGGTGCCGGCCGGCGGAGTAGGCGCTGGCCCTGACCTCCGCCAGACCAGCGGCTCCGGTGGCCTGAACGGCCCGGCTCAGCACTGAGGCGAGGATGAAGAGGTTGCGCCCCGGCGGCGCCGCCCCGGGTGGGTTGGGGGCGAGCCGGTAGGTCTTGGCCGGCTTGCCGGGCCGGCCCCGGGCGCGACCGCTGACCAAATAGCCCAGTCCGAGCAGCTTCTCCAGGTGGGCGTACACGACCGACCGGTGGACTCGGGAAGCCGCCGTCACCTCGCTGACCGTGCGCGGCCCGGGGTCGGCGTAGAACGAGAGCAAGATCTCGCGTCGGGTGGTGTCCTGGAGGGCCACGACCATGCGGTCAACGGCGTCGCTCGGGTCCATCACGCAGATCATAAATGTTATAGACGGTCCAAATCAGCCATACTCGATCGGTGCCGTTGGCCGAGATGGCAAACCACCCCGGATGGACACGGCGAACCCAGCGGACAAGGAGGCCAAGACGATGGCGGCAGACCACGACTCCAGCAGGGCTGATGGCGGTGGCAAGGTGATCAGCATCGGCCCGGTCGGCGCCGCCGGTCTTTGCCCCCAAGAGGTGGTGGCGAGCCCTGCTGCTGGACGCGGGTCGGCGTCGGGGTCCGAGCCCTCCGCCATCGCTGCCGTGCTGCCCCTCCCCGAGTGCCGGAGACCGCCCGCCAAGCGCGCCACGGCGGCGCAGGAGGGTAGGCAGGTTGGCGGTGTTCGCGCGTGGGTCTGGGCGCACTGGGCGGCCTTCAACCGGTGGTGGCTGCAGCCTGGCTCCGGGCAATACGGCCCGGGAATCTTCGACTTCACTCCTTCCTGGGACCAGAGCAAGGCCGGCGAACGGCATCCCACGCAGCCTTTTCGCGAGCGTCCCCGGTAGGGGCAAGGCACCCCGCTCCGGTCGCTGCGGTCCGAGGGCCGCTATCTTTACCTTTACGTAAAGGATCGCGGACCGCCGCCGAGCTCCTGCACCGCCCTTGGGTCGGGTGGCCGCCCCGGGCGACTTCCGGCGGCAGCGCCGTCGGAGGAGTTCAGCTTTGAGGTTTGCCGACCCCGGCGCCGACCAAGGCGCCGCCCGGCCGGACGCCTACAAGTGGGTGGCGCTGGCCAACACCACCTTGGGTGTGGTCATGGCCACGATCGACTCCTCGATCATGCTGATCGCCCTTCCCGACATTTTCCGAGGCATTCACCTCGATCCCCTGAAACCGGGGAACAGCTTCTACCTGCTCTGGATGATCCTGTGCTTTCTGGTCGTGAGCAGCGTGCTGGTGGTGAGTCTGGGCCGCCTAGGCGATATGTACGGCCGGGTCAAGATGTACAACCTCGGCTTCGCCGTCTACACCTTGTCCTCGCTGCTGCTCACCGTCACCTGGATGACCGGGGACGCGGGCGCGCTCTACCTGGTTCTGATGCGCGTCGCCCAGGGCGTGGGAGCCGCCTTTCTGGTCGCCAACTCGGCCGCGATCCTCACCGATGCCTTCCCCGCCAACCAGCGCGGCCTGGCGCTCGGCATCAACAACGTGGCCGCCATCAGCGGCTCATTCATAGGCCTGGTGCTCGGCGGCCTACTGGGGCCGATTGATTGGCGGCTTGTCTTCCTTGTGTCGGTGCCGTTCGGGATTGCCGGCACCCTCTGGGCATACTTCCGGCTCCACGAGCTCGGGATGCGCAGACGCGCGCGCATCGACTGGGCCGGCAACCTCACCTTCGCGGTCGGTCTGGTGCTGGTGATGATCGGCATCACCTACGGGATCCAGCCCTACGCGGGAGCCGCCATGGGCTGGGGCAATCCGGCGGTGGACGGCGAGCTCGCCACCGGAGTCGTGCTGCTGGTCGCGTTCGCCGTCATCGAGACTCGGACTCTGGAGCCGATGTTCCGATTGGCGCTTTTTCGCATCCGGGCCTTCACCGCCGGGGTGCTCTCCAGCTTTCTCTCGGCGGTTGCCCGTGGCGGGATGATGTTCATGCTGATCATCTGGCTCCAGGGGATCTGGCTGCCCGAGCACGGCTACAGCTTCGAGTCGACGCCGCTTTGGGCGGGCATCTTCATGCTCCCGCTCACCGCTGGCTTCCTTTTAGCCGGACCGCTCGCCGGGATCCTCTCGGACCGCTTCGGCGCCCGCCCGTTCGCCACCGGGGGCATGCTGGGCGCGGCGCTCAGCTTCGGGCTGCTGGAAATCCTTCCCCTCGACTTTCCCTACTGGGCGTTCGGCCTGATCTTGCTCATGAATGGCCTTTCGATGGGAGCCTTTGCCGCCCCCAACCGGGCGGGGGTGATGAACAGCTTGCCACCCCAGCACCGCGGCGCCGGCGGCGGGATGCAGGCAACCTTCCAGAACTCAGCCCAGGTGCTCTCGATTGGGATCTTCTTCTCCCTCGTCATCCTCGGGCTCTCGGCCACCTTGCCGGGAGCTTTGAACCACGGGCTCCTGGCGCAGGGGGTGCCGACCGCCGACGCGGCGCGGATCGCGCACCTCCCGCCGGTGGAGACCCTCTTCGCCGCCTTCCTCGGCTACAACCCCATGGCGCACCTGCTCCCTGCCGGACTGCTTGCCAGACTGCCGCACCACGCCGTCGCCCATCTGATGAGCCACGGGTTCTTCGCTGGCCTCATCAGCGGACCGTTCGGATCCGGCCTCCACGTGGCGTTCGACTTCTCACTCGGGCTGTGTCTGGTGGCTGCGGCGGCTTCCTGGAGCCGCGGCGGTCGCTACGTCCACGGGCAGGCGAAGGCGGCGGCAGGTGAGAGCGCGGCCTGACCCCCAACGGGAAGCGATGCCTAATCCGCGAGACGAATTCGCTGGGTCTGCGGCACTGCAGATTGGCGAGGCGGCCCGGGCGCTCGGGGTCACGCCTCGGACCCTGCGCTACTGGGAGGAGATGGGCCTGCTCGCCCCCGCCGCCCACCGCGGCGGTGGTGAGCGGCGTTACAGCGAGTCGGAGCTGGAGCGGGCGCGCCACGTCCGCGACCTGCAGAGGCTGGCTGGCCTCTCCCTGGGTGATATCCGGGCTGTCCTGGAGACGGAGGCGCACATCGATGACCTCAGAGCGGCCTATCGGAGCGACGCTTCGGCGGGGGGGCGCCGCCAGTTGATGACCGAGGCGATCCAGGCCACCGAACAGCTTCTGGGTCGGATCGACGAACGCCTGGCCCATCTGGAGGACTTCCGCGCCCGGCTCGCCGAGAGGCTGCAGCACCGACGGCAGCACCTGGTCGACTTGGGCCCGGGGGCCGAAGCGGGCGACGCTCGCGACGACCCCAGCGTCGAGACGCTCGGGAGCTGAGGCGGGGAGGGCCGGCGTCTCCCTGCTGGTGCTGCGACCGTGGGCCTAAGCTGGACCGGTAGGTTGGCCCGGGAAACCGGTCGATGCCGGCAGGGGGGCTAGAACCACGTTGGGGGAACAGGTTGACCGCTGACAGCTACCTGGACTCGGCCGATCGTGACGACCGCTTGAGTGGGGGCGCCCGCCTGATTGCCATCGGCACGCCCAAGGGCCGCTTCAACGTCTGGACTAAGCGAGTGGGGAACAATCCCCGCGCGCGTCTGCTGCTCCTGCACGGCGGACCCGCCGGCACCCACGAGTACTTTGAGGCGTGCGACAGCTACCTTCCGGCCGCCGGTGTTGAGTACTACTACTACGACCAGCTCGGCTCGACCTACAGCGACCAGCCGGACGAACCCGATCTGTGGCAGCTTGAGCGGTTCGTCGACGAGGTGGAGCAGGTGCGGATCGCCCTGCGTCTGGACGCCGAGGACTTCTACCTGCTGGGGCACTCCTGGGGCGGAATCCTCGCCATCGAGTACGCGCTGGCGCACCAGCAGCATCTCAAAGGCCTGGTGATCTCCAACATGATGGCGAGCATCCCTGCCTACAACGACTACGCCCGCACGACGATGATGCCCTCGATCGAACCGGACGTGCTCGCCGAGATCCAGCGGATGGAGGCGGCGGGAGAAACCGAGACCGCCCGCTACGACGAGCTGCTAACCCAGCACTACTACGTCAAGCACCTCCTGCGGATGCCGGCGGAGGAGTGGCCGGAGCCCGTGCAGCGCTCCTTCCGCCATATCAACCGCGCCATCTACGTCCCGATGCAGGGTCCGAGTGAGCTCGGCGCCAGCGGAACGCTCGAGCACTGGGACCGGATCGAGGCTCTGGGTCAGATAAAGGTGCCAACTCTGGTGATCGGGGCCACGTACGACACCATGGACCCCAAGCACATGGCCATGATGGCCGAGCGGCTGCCCCAAGGCCGCTTCCTGCTCTGTCCGCGCGGTAGCCACATGGCCATGTACGACGACCAGGAGACCTACTTCCGCGGCCTGACCGACTTCATCTCCGACGTTGAGGGGAAGAGCCGGGTGCCCTAAGAGCGGTGAGACTGACTTTCGGGATGGCTCCGCTGCAAGCGCGGCAACTTCGTGCGCGGCCCAGGTGGCGCTCCCTCAACAGTCCGAGCCCGGCGTGGATGGTGGCGGGCAGACGCGCTTGCCCCACCCACGGCCAACGCCCGAAGGACAAGACCCGGCGTGGGAGATACCGCTAGGCCCACCGCGACCGACCCGCGGGCAACTGGCGCCTGCTCCGGCTGGCGCCCCAGCCACCCAGGCCTTCACCGCAACTGGCGCCAACCGAGGCGGGGTCTAGTTCAGCTGCTTCTCGGTGAGAGCACCGAGTTCAAGAGCCCAGGGTAGACGGCGTCCACCTCGGCCCTGCGCAGCCGCGTCCACTTGCGGGTTCCATCGGAGCGCTGCTCGATCAGGCCAGCTTCGCGTAGCACCCGGAAATGGTGGCTCGCCGTGGCCTTGGTCACTGGCAGGGCGAACTCGCCGCAGGTTCTCGGCTCGCCCCAGTCGGCCAGCTGGCGAACCATCGCCAAGCGCATCGGGTCGGCTAGCGCCTGCAGGACCGCCGTGATCTCCGCCACCGGCATCGGCTCCGTCTCGCTGCCGGACAGAACGGGGACGGCGTGCTCCGAGGTCATAGTTTGACAGTCATCTAACTTTCTTGTACGATGCAGGTCAAACATACCACAGGAGGTGGCTGGATGCCAGAGGCGGCGGAGCAGGACCGGGCGACCAGAAGCGGGGAGAGGCGCCGGGGAAG
>JBJKSO010000036.1:0-23642 GCA_046703825.1 Candidatus Dormibacteria bacterium | reverse complement strand
GCCGCCCCCGGCGGGGGGGCCCCCGGCCCGGTGCGCCAGCAGCCTCGCGCCCACTTTCAGGCGCCCACCGGTGAGAGCGGAGCAGCCAGCCGGCGGCAACGGTCGGCGTGGCCCTGAGGTCGTGGTGGTGACCGGCGCCTCCGCCGGCGTCGGCCGCGCGGTGGCCCACGCCTTCGCCCGCCGGGGAGCGCGGGTCGGACTGGTGGCGCGGGGCAAGGCTGGCCTGGACGCGGCCGCCCGAGAGTGCGAGCAACTCGGCGGCACCGCCATCCCCATCCCCACCGACGTCGCCAGCGACGAACAGGTCGAGCGAGCCGCCCAAACGGCCGAGCAGGAGCTGGGTCCGATCGACGTCTGGGTCAACGACGCCATGGCGACCGTATTCGCCCCGGTGGTCGACACCGAACCGGCCGAGTTCCGCCGGGCGACCGAGGTCACCTACCTGGGGACGGTCTACGGGACGATGGCAGCCCTGCGACGGATGCGGGCGCGCAACCACGGAACCATCGTCCAGGTGGGATCGGCCCTGGCCTACCGCGCCATCCCGCTGCAAGCCGCCTACTGCGGGGCCAAGTTCGGAATCCGCGGCTTCACGGACTCCTTGCGGACCGAGCTCCTCCACTCTGGCAGCGGGGTCTGGGTAACCATGGTGCACCTGCCCGGTCTCAACACACCCCAGTTCAACTGGTGCCGGACCAAGCTCCCCCACCACCCGCAGCCGGTCCCGCCGATCTACGAACCCGAGGTCCCGGCCGAGATGGTCTACTACGCGGCTCACCACCGCCGCCGCGAGATGTACTGCGGAGGCTCCTCGGCAATCGTGATCCGGCTGAACAAGGTGGCCCCCTGGGCCGCCGACGTCTACCTCGCGCTGACCGGCTACAAGTCCCAGCAGAGCACCTCGATGCCCTTCAACCCGGACCGACCCGACAACCTCTTCCAGCCGGTGCCGGAGCTGGCCGCCACCCACGGCAGCTTCTCCGACCAGGCCAAGCCGAAGAGCCTGCAGGCCTGGACCAGCATCCACAGCCCCGCGATCGGCACGGCCCTGCTCGGGGTCGCCGGCGGATTAGCCGCGGCGGCGGCCGTCCGCAACGGGCGTGACTGACGCCTCGGAGTAGCCGCCCATCCCCACCCAGGCCCCCGCTGCCGCGCGCCGCAGGCGGCAACCCGGGCCTAATTAGATGGCCGGTCGGGACCACGACCGCTGGGGTCCCTGGCGGAACCGGGCCAAGCGCCTTTTGCCGCTCACGGTGGCGCTGGGCGCCATCGCCGGCCTGCTGCTAGCCGCCTCCCCCGCGCAGTTCGCCGCCGCGGCTCGCCACTTCGATCCGGTCTTCGCGCCGGTAGTGGCCGCCTTGTCGCTCTTCTACTTCCTGATGCAGGGGGTGCGCTGGGTCCAGCTGCTGCGCCGGATCGGGGTCAAGCTCCCGGTGCGGGATATCGTCCTGCTCAATGTGGCCGGCCAGTCGGCCGGCCTGGTCCCCGGGGGCGAGCTGACACGCGCGGTCTTCGTAAGCGAAGTGAGCCGCTGCGAGATCGGCGCCACCGTAGCGACCGTCACCGTCCAGGAGTTGATCTACTCGCTGCTGATCGTGCTGGCCGCCCTGCCGGCGTCGGCCCGAGAGCACTTCGCCATCTTCGGCATCGCCACCGCCCTGCTCGGGATCGGGACCGTCATCGCCATGCTGGTGGTGGAGCCGGTCTTCGACCGGGTGATGGCCATCGTCCGCAAGATCCCGCTGGTCAAGCGCTTCGCCCGGGACATTGAGGTCCTGCGCCAAGACTCACTGGACCTGGTAGGGCACTGGGACACTGCCTACTGGTCGGCGATCAGCGCCGTCCAGGTGATCTCCACCGTCACCATGTTCTGGATCATCGCGCAAGCGGTCGACCCCGGCAAGCTGGGCTGGCCGGAGGCCGCTCTCGCCTACGCCGTCGCCCACCTGGCCGGCGGGCTCTCGATGTCCCCCGGAGGCCTGGGGGGGTTCGAGGCGGTCGCGATCGGCATGCTGGTGGCCCTGGGATTGCCCTTCGGGGTCGCCGTGGCGGTCGCGCTGCTCCAGCGGGCGGGAGACAAGGGGCTGGGAACGCTCTACGGCGGGGCCGCCTACCTGATCGCCCGTCGCCGCTATGACCTGAAACGCAAGGACGTGGTCACCAGAGAGAACCAACCCAAGCAGCGGCCAGATGGCCGCACCAAGGCCGGGGCGGGGAGCTCCGCGCAGTAGCCAGCAGCCCAGCTGGCTGCCGCGCGGGCGAACCGCTACAGCTGGCTTTGCTCCCGCTGTACCGCCTTGACTATGTTCTCCGCGGTCTGCTCGGCGTTCAGGCCGTGGTTACTGCCCGCACGCTCCAGATCGTCCAGGGTGATATCGCCGTCGGCGTGCTTCTCGCGGGGCATGTCGCAACCGCAACTGGCGCACATGGCTTCGCTCCTTTTGTTCTCGGAAGTTAAGTACCCGGAGACGAAAGAAACAACGGCCCCCGCCACCGACCGTTTCACGGCTCAGATGCGACCGGCGAGGTGATCCGCCAGCCGTGCGGCCAGCGCCATGATGGTCAGCGCGGGGTTGGCGCTCCCCTGGGTCGGACAGACGCTGCCGTCGGAGCAATACAGGTTGGGCACTGCCCAGGTCCGCTGCCAGCCGTCCACGACGCTGTTGTCGGGAGAGGTGCCCATGCGGGCCCCCCCGATCAGATGGGCGAAGCGCTGAATGCTGAGCACGTCCTGGGCGCCGGAGGCCTTGACGATCCGCTGGATCACGTCCTTGGAGAAGGCCATGTTCGCCTTGTCGTTCTCGCAGAGGGTGTAGCTGAAGTGTGCGACCGGGAGGTGGTACTGGTCCTCCTCGGCGGCCAAGGTCACGCGGTTGTCGGCAACCGGCAGCAGCTCGTTGAGCACACCAATGGTGGCCCAGTGGTTGTAGTCGCGCATGTACTCGCGCAGGGCGCCGCCCCAATGGCCCTCGGCGACCACGTGCTCCGCCCAGGCGATGGGCAGCGGCGACACTGTCTGGATGCTGAACCCACGCGCGAAGCCTCGCCCGGAATCGGTCTCGTAGAACTGCTCCGATGAGACCTCGGGCGGCGGAGCCTTGTACATGCGTAGCTCGTCAGCGAACCGCCCCGCGGTCTGGGTAGCCCCCTGCACCATGACGTAGCGGCCCACCTGGTCTTCGTTGTTGCAGAGGCCATTGGGGAAGCCCGCGCAACTGGATTCCAGCAGCAGCCGCGGGGTCTCGATCGAGTAGCCGGCCACGGCCACCATCCGCGCCCGCTGGCGGCGCTCGGGGGCACCGGGAGCGGGGAAGTAGACAACTCCATCCGCCTCCCCCCGCCCGTCCAGCGTGATGCGGGCCGCCATGCAGTTGGCGCGGAACTCCACCCCGTGCTCCAGGGCGTCCGGGACGTGGGTCACCAGCGGGCTCGCCTTGGCGCCCACTTTGCAGCCTTGCAGGCAGTAGCCACGGTAGATGCAATGGGGACGGTTGCCGAAGCGACCGTTGGTGATGCCCACCGGCCCAACCCGCATTTCGATCCCCAGCCGGCGGGCTCCCTCCCAGAGCGCCATCGCCGGCGACCCGACCGGATGAGGCGCGTGTGGGTACGAGTGGGGATCCCCCCACGGCCAGTCCTGGCCCGCCACCGGCAGCTCTCGCTCGATCTGCGCGTAGTAGGGTCGCAGCTCCGAGTAGGTGATGGGCCAGTCGGCGCCAACCCCGTCCACGGTCTTGGTCTGGAAGTCGGAGGGGTGGAAGCGCGGGCAGTAGCCGGCGTAGTGGTTCATGGAACCTCCCACTCCGTGGCCGCTGTTGTTCTTGCCCAGCTCGATCGGGTTGCCGCCGCCCACGATCCGCTTGGAGGTCCAGTAGAGACCGTGGGAGCCCGCCTCGTCGCTGACCCAGTCCTCGTCCGGGTGCCAGAAGGGGCCGGCCTCCAGCACCACAATCCGCCACCCCCTTCGAGCCAGGCGCTGCGCCAGCACCGACCCGCCCGCCCCGGCGCCGACAATGCAGAGATCGACCGGGTCGTCGTCCGGATAGCGACGCATCCAGGCCTCGCCGGGCAAGTTACGGCGGTTCGGGTCCAGCAGCCGCGCGGAGTCGTTGCCCTTGGGCATGACCGACCCCTTCAGCAATTGGCGCTTCAGGGCTCCAGTTCCTCGGCCAGCCCGACCGGATCCTCGTCGCTGGCTCCCCCGCGCTCGTAGGGCTCTCGGGTACCGACCGGGCCGATCCTCATGAAGCCCTGCGGATAGGCGGGGCCGCCGAATCCGATCTCGTTCCAGGCCCAGGGATGCGCGTAGAAGGCGCTCGCCACCATGCGCATGCAGACCGCGGCCGCCCGCTTGCAGTTGAGATGCTCGAACACGCCCCCCTGGAGTTCCCCCCGCATGAACGCGGCCACCAGCTGCTCGGCGTCAGCGACCTCCAGCTCGGCGAACTCTGCCCCGCCGCGCTCACGCGAGGCCTCTTCCAGTCCGAGCAGCACCAGCCGCCAGGTGTCCCGATCGTCGGGCATGTCCTCGTACTGGTAGCCGTCCAACTCCCCCGCCGCCAGCTTGCCGTCCAGCGCCTCCGCCACCGGCACCCGCGGGTCGCCGTCCTGCGCCATGAGCAGATCGCAGAGACGGCGCAGCGTCCTCTCCTCGGCGGGGTCGAAAAAGCGCATACGAACCGGCGGCTCCAAGCGCTTCAGCACCACTCGACGGGTCGCCTCGTCCCAACCATCCTTGTTGGCCAGCACGTCGTAGTCGGGGTAGCGGCCCACCATCTGGGGGGTGGTGCCGCGGCGCTGTCTCGGTAGCCAGTTTGGGTTCGGCGGCTGGCCGCCCGGGCGCAAGTTGGGGAGGTGGCTCCCCTGGCGTAGGTCGGGCTTCAGCGCCAAGGCAGTTTCGCCCCCGCAGCGTGCAGTGCTTGCCATCGCGAGTGGCTGGTCCGGGGCCGGCTGGCCCGCAAATTCTCTTCGCGCCTCAGCATGGCCGCCAGCAGCCCCAGTCCCCCCACCACCGCCATCAGCCCCGGGGCCAGGATTGGCGGGCCCATGGGCACGTTGTAGGTGGGAATCCGCCAACCACCAGGTCGGTGCTGGACCCCCACTGCGTGGTAGTACTCGCCCAGCAGCCCATCGAGAACGTACGCACCCGCCGCGAGTGGCAACCAGGTCCGGGCCGCTCGCTCGTCGAAGACGGCCGCCACCGCCGCCGCCATCAGCGGCGGAGCGACCAGGACCGGGGACCACATCATCTTGTGGCCGTAGCTGGCCCGGTAGTGTTCGATCGCGATCTCGGCGCTGGTCATACCCGCCGCGAAGGCGGTGAACCCGGCAAGCGAGCGCTGGAAGCGGCCGTGGGCCACCTGCTCCGCCGCCCGGCGCCACATGGACGCGGGCGGCTTGGGGTGCGAACGCGGCTTCATTCGGCGGTTAGCGGCCGGGGACGAACTCGTCCACCTTTTCCTTCGCCGCGGCCAGCGCGCCGGCCAGGCCCGGGCTCGGGGCGTCGGCGAGCGAGCTGGCCAATTTCTTGGCCTGCTCGATCGTGATGTGTGGCGGCAAGGGTGGCTCGTTGGGGTCGGTCAGTGCGTCGATGATCACCGGCCGCCGACCAGCCAGCGCTCTGTCCCAGGCGGAATCGATGTCCTCCGGTTTCTCGACGCGAATCCCGTCGAGGCCGATCAGCTCGGCATACCGCGCGTAGTGCAGCGGTGGGATGTGCTGAGAGGTCTCGAAGCGCGGGTCGCCGGCGAGAACCTTCTGCTCCCAGGTGACCTGGTTCAGGTCCTCGTTGTTCAGCACCAGCACCACGAGACGGGGATCGCTCCACTCGTGGTAATGCTCGGCGGCGGTGATCATCTCGGCCATGCCGCCCATCTGCATCGCGCCGTCCCCGATCAGCGCGACACACAGCCGGTCGGGAAAGGCAAACTTCGCCCCCAGAGCGTAGGGGACGCCGGGGACCATGGTGGCCAGATTGCCCGAGAGGGAAGCCTTCATCTCCCCGCGGATGCGGATGTGGCGCGCAAACCAGTTGGCCGCCGAGCCGGAGTCGCTGGTGACGATGGCGTTGTCAGGCAGCCGCCGGGAGAGCGATGCGAACAGGGCCTGGGGCCGCAACCGACCGTTTTGCATCTCCGGCTGCGCCCGGTCGTCCATCAGCTTCCACCAGTCGCTCACCTCGGCCTCGATCTTCTCCCGCCAGCCCCGATCCGACTTCTGCTCCAGCATCGGGAGCAGCTGGTCCAGGGTGTCGGCGCTGTCCCCGGTGAGGGCCAGCTCCATGGGGTAGCGCAGGCTGAGCATGCGCGGGTCGAGGTCGATCTGAATGCCGCGCGCCTGCCCCTCTTTGGGCAGGAACTCCGAGTACGGGAAGCTGCTCCCCACCATCAGCAGGGTGTCGCACTCCTGCATCAAGGTCCAGCTGGGCTTGCTGCCCAAAAGCCCGATTGAACCGGTGCAGTAGGGAAGGTCGTCCGGGAGTACCGCCTTTCCCAGCAAGGCCTTGGCAACCCCTGCTCCGAGCTTCTCGGCCACGGCCATCACCTGGGACCGGGCGTGCAACGCACCTGCCCCCACCAGCATCGCCACCTTCGACCCCGAGTTCAGGATGTCCGCAGCTGTTCGGAGGTCCCCCTCGCGCGGGACGATCCGGGGTGGCCAGTAGCCGGTGCCGGAGTGCACCGTGTGGGTGGCGTGGGGGGGCTTCTCCACCGCCTCCATGTCCTGAACGTCCGCGGGCAGGATCACGCAGGTGACGGTGTGGAAGGCCTTCGCCACCCGGATCGCCCGGTCGATGGTGTGGCGCAAGGCGGCCGGATGGTTGACTTGCTCGCAGTACTCGCCAGCGACGTCGCTGTACAGCTGCAGCAGCTTGACCTCCTGCTGAAAGGCGCCGCCCAGGGCACGAGCGTAGGTCTGCCCCACGATCGCCACTACCGGTTGATGGTCGAGCTTGGCGTCGTACAGGCCGTTGAGAAGGTGTATCGCGCCTGGCCCGGAGGTGGCCATGCATACCCCCACCTCCCCGGTGAACTTGGCGTGCGCGGTGGCCATGAAAGCCGCCATCTCCTCGTGCCGAGTCTGGACAAAGCGGAGCTGCTCTTGATGTCGCTCGAGCGCGCCCAGCACGCCGTTGATGCCATCGCCGGGATATCCGTAGATCATGCGCACGTTCCACTGCCCGAGACGCTCACAAAGATGATCGGCGACGGTCTTGCCCACAGGCGTACCTCCACTGCTGGCCCAGGACGGAATGGAACGCACCCACCTCTCGGACTTGCCTAACGCGACCGAAGTGCCTAGGTTTCAGATAGTCGGCATCGAATCCCCGAGCAAGGTTGCCGGCTCACCCCCACCACCCAGGAGGACCTAATTGCTCCCACCCGATTCCGGACTCGGTAGCCAGCGCCCCTCTGGCCTGCAGCACGAGCTGAGATGGAGAGGTCAGTTGGCGATCGTCACCGAGGTTGGAGCGACGCTTCGCCACTATTCGGTGGACGGCGAGCCGCTGCTCCACGGCTTCGCCGCGGATGAGCGCGCTTCCGGAGGTCGGGGACAGCTGCTGGCCCCCTGGCCGAACCGACTCAAGGACGGAAGCTACCGCTTCGACGGGCAGGACTACCATCTGCCGCTCAGCGAGCCCGACCGGCACAACGCGATCCACGGCCTGGTTCGCTGGGCAGCGTGGGCCCAAACCGCCGCCAGCGATGACGCGGTGGAACTGAGCCACGTGGTGTACCCGCAACCCGGCTACGACTTCACCCTTTCGCTGTGCGTCCGCTACCAACTGCAGGACTCGGGCCTGTCAGTCACGGCTCGCGCGCGCAACATCGGCCAGCGGCCACTCCCGTACGGTTTGGGCGCTCACCCGTACCTCATGCTGGGCGAACCACCAGTGGATCACCTGGTGCTCACCTGTCCCGCCACGAGCCGGCTCGAGACGGATGAGCGCCAGATACCGACCGGCAGATTGCTGCCGGTGGACGGCACGGACTTCGACTTTCGCGCGCCAAGGCGCATCGCCGGCACCGTGCTCGACACCGCCTTCACCGACTTCGAGTTGGTGCAGGGCGAGCTGCGGGTCGAGGTGGAGAGACCGGAAACCGGAGCCAAGGCGCGACTCTGGGCCGATTCCAGCCACCGCTTTCTCATGCTCTTCACGGGTGACAGCCTTCCCCAAGACCAGCGGCGGCGTGGACTCGGTGTCGAGCCCATGACCTGCGCGCCCAACGCTTTGCAGAGCGGCGATGGACTGGTCACCCTCGAGCCCGGCCAGGACTGCGTCTCGAGCTGGGGGATCACTCGGCTTTAGTCCGCTCTCACCCGATCGCCAGGCCGAAACGGCGGTCGTTGGTTGCCGTTAGTCAAGCAACGAGGGCAGTCGGTCGTGACCGCGCCCGTACAACTGATCCCGGGACAGCCCCGCGATCAACGGGAGGATCCGAATGGACAACGCAACCGGAACGGAACAGCGGGAGGCAACGACTACCAGAGTTGAGCAGACCCCTAACGGGACCCAGAGAACGGTGGTCAGGAGCCGGCGCTCGATGGCGAGTCCTGCGGGGTACCGCTCCACCCAGCTTGTCTGGCTGGCGGCCGGCGTTGTGGACGTCATCCTGGCACTGGACTTCATCTTCAAGGCTGCGGGCGCGAACGCAGTTGGCTTCGTGCAATTCATAGCCAACGTCGCCGGTGCCCTGGCTGCACCTTTCGCCGGAATCTTCTCGACGCGGCTGGGCGCCAGCGGCCACTACTGGGATTGGGCAGACTTGGTTGCCATCGTCGTCTACTCAGTTGCGGCTTGGATCCTGGCAACCGCAATCCGCATCGCTACCGGCGGTACGCGCAACACAGTCTCTACTGAGATCTGAGGAGAACCTAATCCATGCTGGCTCTACTGCTCTTTCTGATACTGGTGGCCATCCTGTTCGGGGTGGGCATCGCCGTCCACTTCTTATTCATCATCGCCGCCATCGCGCTAGTGCTCTGGTTGCTCGGATTTCTCTTCCGACCGCGAGGCGGCCGCTGGTACTACTGGTAGCCGCACGAACTGAGCCGTGCCGCCGAGGAGCCCCATCGCCAGGGTGGGGCCCTCGGCTCACGAGTAGTAGGGCGACCTCGACCCACATGTAAAGGAGCAGTTCCCCCGGGCACCCCAATGCGCCGGCGCTACTAGACTCGGCCCGTGGCAACGCCTGACCCCGGGCCGCAGCAGCCCGCTCTGGATCTCCGTCCCGCCCTAGGGAGCGTCGGCCGGAGCTCTCAGCTGTACACGGCCAGCGTGCGCCTGCTCCTGCGCAGAGGCTCCAGCCTCGGCCTGACCCTCCACGGCGGGGCGCAGGCCCTGCTTTGGCTGGTGGCGCTGCTGAGCTTCGCCGCTGCCGGCGCAATACCCACCTGGCCGACTGAGTGGGTGCCCTACTTCACCGCCGTGATCCTGATCTTGGGCGCGTGGCTTTTGGTCTGCCCTCGTCTAATCGCGGGGATTGACCTGGCCGCGCGCCAGCTCCGTGAAGTGCAGGCGCCTGCGGCGTCGGCGGCAGGGTCCTCGCTCGCCTGGCACGGAAGGTCCGCCGCGCCTCAGTCGGCGGCCCTGGACTTGGTCCCGGCGCTGGTAAGCAGGCTGGTGTTCTTGCTGGCGGCTCCGGCTGGTCTCGGCATCGCGGCGTCCCTGCTTAGCCTGATGGCGGCACCGATCCTGCAGGCGAACTACCACTGGGGCTACTGGTCCCCCGTGGCACTGCTGTACGCCATCCCGTTTCCGATCGTGGTACTGGCAGCGCTGGCGGTGGTGCTGACGGTGTGGCTTCGATCGCTGGCGGAAGCCGCCACTCTGCATCCGCTCACGCCCCCCCCGCCTCCCCCGTCGGCGCCGCCAGCCACGCCGATCGCGACCGCAATCCCCGCAGAGGCCGTCCCCGGCGACCCCTCGGCCGCCACCCGCACCGCGCCGAGAGCACCCAGGGCCAGACGGCGCCCGCCCCAGAGCTAAGATTGGGCGCCGTGGATTATCCGACTCGCGTGCGGTGGGTCCAGGCGGAGAGCGATCGCTTCGCGGCGGCCGCCAGGCAAAGAGCGGAACGAGCAATTCCCTCCTGCCCGGGATGGACTGTCCGCGACGTGATCCAGCACCTGGCCGAGGTGTACGAGCACAAGCTCGCCTGCACCGAGCTGGAGCAGCGACCGGATCCGTGGCCACCCCAGTGGCCCGCCGACCGCGAGCCGACCGTTTGGTTCGACGATGTCCGCGCACGCCTGATACAGATGTTCCAGACCTCCGACCCGTCGCGGCATTCCTATACCTGGTTTCCACCTGACCAGACGGTCGGGTTCTGGGCGCGGCGCATGGCCCACGAGACGGCTGTGCATCGGGTAGATCTGGAACTGGCGGCAGGCACGCTCACGCCTCTGGATCCAGCGCTGGCGGTGGACGGGACCGACGAGGTGCTCCGGGTCTGCCTGGCGGGCGACTGGTCCGACGAGCCTCCGCACGATCCCGCCGGGGAGGGAGTAATCGAGGTCGCCGCCGGCACGGCTCGGTGGCGGGTGGAGCTGAAGGCGGACTGGGTCGAGGTGACGGACCAGCCCTCGAATGAAGTGGAGCCGCAGGCCCTGCTCCAGGGCGAGCCGTCCTCGGTGATGCTCTGGTGCTGGGGACGTCTACCGATCTCCGAGGTGACGGTCTCCGGCGCGCAGGCGACAGTGCAGCTACTGCGCCAGCGCCTGCGCGAAGCTACCCAGTAGCGTCCCGGGGGGAGCTGCCGCCGCCGCGCCAGTCGGGCCGCCGCCGCAGACTCCAAGGGGTGCCATCTCGGGCCGGCCAGACTCGAACTGGCGACTTCCGCCTCCCAAAGGCGGCGCGCTACCAACTGCGCCACGGCCCGTGGTCGCCATCCTACCTTGTACTTGGATCCCGAGATCCATGGGCCGGCGCCGTCGGCTCAGCGTCTCCACCACCCTTCGTATCGACCTTGCTCTGCCCCGGGAATCCCCCGCAGCGGCAGGCGCCTAGCTGCAGAGAGAGCATGTGCACCACTCTGGGCGAGGTGACGCCAGCAAACGATCCGTCCTGTGGTGGGGTAGTTGCCGGATCTCGGACCACCCACGATAACGTCAATCTTTACTCACACGCACCGGTATCTTCCTGAGCCTTGGCCACCCAAAGCAGGATCACCGCCTGCCGGGCAGCGGCGCTCATGCTCCCGCTTCCCCACGGATCTACCGCGCACGTTGATCGGCCCGCGTGTGGCAGGCCGATGACACTCCTGGGAGCGCTTAGCGAGGGCGGCGCTTCATCTGCCAGCTGTAGACGCGCTGCAGGACCGTATGAACGATAGGCGGGACGAAGGGTTGCAGCGGCGCAAGCCTCGGGCGGCGCGCTGGTCCGCCTACTGGCAGCGGAGCTGGGGGGTTCTCGGCTCGAATGATTGTGAAACCAAGAACTTCCTGCTCCTCTGCGTGGACTTCTGGGTGCAGGGTCAGCCAACGCAAAACTGCGCTCCGGTAACCGCTGGTTGGCCCCCAGGTACCGTACAGCTTGGTATTTGATACGAGCAGTGGCTGCATGCCGTCCGTGAAGACGGCTTCCCAGACGGCGGCGCCTACCCCGGGAAACGCCGGGTGGTTGTAATCGTCACAAGCGATGATTCCGTCAGGGCGCATCAGCGCCTTCACGCTGGCCAAATCGGTGCGCGCATGTTGGTACATGTGACTTCCGTCGACGTGCGCAAAGCGTATCGTCTCGGCTGCGACCCCATCGCGTATCAGCTCAGACGACCCTTGGATAATTTTGGGCGGAGATCCTGCAAAGCGCCTGAAGTTCCTTTCAAATTGGTCGCGTTGCAGGCCAGCAAAGGACTTGAGCTGCTCGCGGCGGTTAGCGCTGTCGCCTGCAGGTTGCTCAAATAGGTCGCAGACCGTCAAAGTCTCATCTTGCCCGCGATGGAGGCCGAGCACTATGGCGCTCTTTCCCAGATAGCATCCTATCTCCAGGAGGTCACCCTTGATCGACCGTTCGGTCTGGTTACTCAGAAGCAAATCAAAGAGAAGGAAGTCGAAGTCAAAGAACCACCCAGAAATATCATCACGACAGGCCCAATAGTTCATAGCTACCGGGCTTGGCTCAAGAGGCACATCCCAATCATAGCGGCGAGTGGACCATCAGGCTGCGATCAGCGACAGTTCGCAGGAGATCCTGTGGCTGTATCGAGTCACCGGCTGGCATTCTCAACCTGAGCTAAGCTCTGAGATCACCCGTGAGGGTACCCTCTACCCTCGGCACGTCCAGTCGTGGGAGTCAAGCAACGCTGATCTCAGATCTGGCTCTATCATCTGTCGCGCTGATCGTCTCAGTGTCGGGACTGCTGGCAGCCACCCCGGCAGTTGCAGCAGCCAGTGTGCGGCGGCCTCTGGGAATTTCTAATTCCTGTCCTGGAATCAGCGTGTACCCGAGTCCCGGTACCCTAACTGCTTCCCCGGTAACACAAATCAGCTTTCGCGACGTCGATCCGGATGAGCTGACGGGTGCCACCGTCACGGTCTCTGGGTCTGTCAGCGGTGTTCACAGAGGCCGGTGGGTGGCCGACTCGGACCATAGAGGTGCAAGCTTCTACCCGAGCCAGCCATTCGATCCGGGCGAAGTCGTTACTGTCGCTACTCCCTACATAATTTGCGGCGCCGGGTCCGGCGCGTTCAAGTTTGCGATCGCGCGCAAGCCGATGCCACTGCATTCATCTTCCACGAGAAGATCAAGTTCAAGCGGCACTCAACCAACCAAGACCTACGAGACGATGCCTGGTGTGCCCATTCCGCTGGTCTCGGTCTCCAAGCCCGCTCATTTCGGTGGTAAATTTGTATTTGAGGCCCCAAAGGGTGGGACAAAACTCGGCGGCGCTGAGATCCTCAATGGCGAGGGCCAGCCCGTCTGGTTCCACCAATTGCCGGCGGAGGTATCGGCCTCCGACTTCAAGATCGCAACCTTCCATGGACGGCCCGTGCTGACCTTCTGGAAAGGCAAGGTCACCGACGGTCATGGCGTTCAAGGTGAGGGCGTAATCATGAACTCGGCATATCAGGTGATTGCCACAGTTCAGGGCGGGAATGGATACAGTCCGGATTTACACCAATTCACTCTGGAGCCTAATGGCACCGCCTGGTTGACCGCGTTCAACGTCGTCGGCTGGAACTTGAAGTCGGTAGGTGGCCCAAGAGACGGGGCTACGCTGGACTGCATCGTGCAAGAGATTGGTGTGCGGACCGGAAATGTACTATTCGAGTGGCACAGCCTGGGCCATGTGCCTGTTTCGCGCTCCTATCAACGGTACTCGTCAAACGCAGATTTTGATTACTTCCACGTCAACTCGATCGACCCCCTGCCCGAGGGAACCGTTTTGATCTCTTCTCGGAACACGGACGCAGCCTACGACGTAGCCGTGGCGACTGGACGGGTGCAGTGGACTTTAGGAGGTAAGAAAAGTAGTTTCGCGATGGGTGAAGGCGCACGCTTTCGCTTGCAGCACGACGTAGAACTGCACAGCACGCATACCGTCAGTGTCTTCGATGATGAATACGCTAGTCCGTCGAGGCTCCCTGCTCGAGCCATTGTACTGAACTTGAACTACAGAAGTCGTACAGCGACGCTGCAGGCCGTGTACCACCACCATGGGTTGACGGTCAACTCACAAGGCAACGTGCAGTTGCTCCCTGACGGTGGCGCTTTCGTCGGCTGGGGGCAGGCCGGCTGGACCAGCGAGTACAGCCGGAGTAGACGGTCGATATTCGAGATGCGGTTCAAGGGGACTGCGATCAACAGCTACCGAGCTTACCTTCTCCACTGGGTGGGTACGCCATCAACACGTCCTGCAGTCGTTACGAAGGTGCTGCCGGGCGGTGGGATCAAGGTTTATGTGAGTTGGAACGGATCCACACAGACACGTCGCTGGGAAGTGCTCGGCGGTGGCAGCCCTAATAGCCTGCACAAGCTCGCCACCGTGCCGAGTGAAGGGTTTCAGACCGCCGTAAAGATTGGCGTTAAGCCGAACTTCATTAAGGTAGTCGCCAAGGGCGCTCGAGGTCGGACTCTGGCGAGCTCCAGGGTGGTTTAAGGCGCCCCGGGCTGACAAGCCGGCGACTGGTGCCGATGCAGTTGTGCGCCTGAGATCTCCTTTAGGCAAGGTGCGCCTCGGTCGCACGAGCCGGCTCAGTGGGCAGGGGCTGCCATGAACCCGAGCTGGGCAAGCATCTGCCGTGCGGCTCGGCCGCGGTGGCTCACCGCGTCCTTCTCGCTGGCAGTCATCTCCGCAGTGGTGCGCGTCTCCCCCGCGGGAATGAAGATCGGGTCATACCCGAACCCGTGCTCACCGCGGGGATCGGGCAGGAGCGTCCCCCGGACCCGCTCGATTACGCTGGCACTCAGCCCGCTTGGTTCGGGTAGCGCCAGCGCCAAGGAGCAAACGAAGGCTCCCTGCCTCTCAGTGGGTGGCAGCATCGCCACCCGGCGACGCAATCCCAGCAGCAGATCCTGGTCGCTAGCCTCGGGTCCCATCCAGCGGGCCGAGTGCAGTCCCGGCCAGCCGCCCAGGGCGACCACCTCTATGCCGCTATCGTCAGCGATAGCCGGGAGATTGGTAGCGCGGGCGGTCGCCTCGGCCTTGATCAAGGCGTTTCCCTGGTAGTCGGCTGCCGACTCGTCCCAGACCACCCGCTCCCCGCCCGGAACTGAATCCAGGGGAACCAGGCGCCAGCCGGCGGAGGCGAGCAGCCGCGCCAGCTCGCTGACCTTGCCCCGGTTGCGGCTGGCCACCACCACCTCCTGCCCGGGTGGTAGATAGCGCCGGAGCTGGGCTAGTTCTTCAACCAAGCGCCGACCGCTGGGCGGCCATGATCTCGCCCATCCCTGAGCCGGCCAGCTCGACCATGGCGAGCAGCTGTTCTGCGCTGAAGGGCTCGCGCTCAGCGGTTCCCTGCAGCTCCACCAAGCGCCGGTCCTCAGCCATTACCACGTTCATGTCGGTTGAGACAGCGCTGTCCTCGGCGTAGTCGAGATCGAGGACGGGTTCGCCGGCCAGGACCCCGACCGCGACGGCGGCCACCGGCCCCCGCACCACCCCGGGCGAGGCCATTCCCGCCTGGACGAGCCGCTGACAGGCCACGGCCAGAGCAACGAAGCCGCCGTTGACCGCGGCAGTTCGCGTGCCACCGTCCGCCTGGATGACATCGCAGTCAACGATGACGGTGCGCTCGCCGAGCAGGCGCATGTCCACAGCGGCGCGCAGGCTGCGGGCCACCAATCGCTGAACTTCCTGAGAGCGGCCCTCGACCCGGCCGCCGCGCTCCCTGGCGGTGCGCTCCTGGGTGGCCCGGGGCAGCATGGCGTACTCCGCCGTCACCCAACCTTGGCGGCTGCCGCGGCGGTGGAACGGCACCCGTTCCTCCACCGTCGCCGTGCAGAGCACCTGGGTGCTGCCCATTTGGATCAGGGCGGATCCCTCGGCCCAGGCGCTGACGGCCGCCTGAATGGTCAGCGGCCGCAGCTGGTGGGCGGCCCGCCCGTCGCGACGTTGGGTCAACGGCGCAGCGCCCGGCTGACGACCAGAATGCTGCCCTCGTAAAGCAGGATCAGCGCCACCGCCAGGAACGAGGGAGTGAAAGGGTCCGCGCCCGGGGTGATCACCAAGGCCGCCAGGACGATGGCGAAGTACGCCGGCTTGCGCCAGCTGCGCAACCTCTGGCTGGAGACCACGCCCAGCGCGCCCAGGATGCACAGCGCGACGGGGAGCTCGAAGGTGAGCCCGAAGACGATCACGATCAGGCTCAAAAAACCCAGATAGGCGCCGAGGTCGGGCAGGTAGACCGCGTTGCCGCCCAGGAAGGTGGCCAGGAAGCTCAGGCCCACCGGGACCACGAAGTAGGCGAAAACGGCGCCGAGCGCGAAGAAAAAGAGGGCACTGAAGATGAAGGGGAAGGCGAGGCGCTGCTCGTGGCGCCGCAGCCCGGGACGGTTGAAGCCCCAAGCCTGCCACACCAGCACCGGCAAGGCGAGGACCAGGCCCGCCGCGGCCGCCACCTCGAACGGGATGGAAAGCCCCTCGATGGGGCTGGTGACCACCACCCGCTGCCCGAAGGGGGAGTGGGTCCGCACCAAGGCCAGGTGCAGCGGGCGCTCGAGGATCCAGATCAGCTGGTGGTTGAAGGCGAACGCGACGGCGGTTGCCAAAGCCCACGCCACCAGGCTGAAGATCAAGGCGCGACGGAGTGCTTCCAAGTGCTCGATCACCGTCATCTCGCGATCGAACTCGGGGATCTGAGCCCCGGGACCGGAAGCCCGGCCAGTCCACCCCAGCCCGGCTATGCGCCCGGTTGCCAAGTGCCGGCTTGCTCCGCCCTAGCCGGAGGTCTTGCTGCTCGAGCCTTCCTCGACCATCTGCACTGGTGAGCTCGCGGGGGGCAGAGGCTGCTCCGGTGCAGTGGCGGGCGCAGGCAGGTTGGTGGTGGTGGCGGCGTGGCCGTCATCCGTACCGCCGCCTGCGGTGGCACGCCGGAACTCAGAGATCGCCTTTCCCAGCGCGTGACCCATCTCGGGCAGACGCTTCGGCCCGAACACGATCAGGGCCACCACCAGTACCAGGAGGATCTCCCAGAAGTGATCGAGGAATCCCATGACTCTAGGTCCTCTTGGTGGCTTCGAAAACGGCTCGAGTATAGCACCGGCCAAATTAGTGCCCGGGCTTGCGAGCTTCGGCGCTGGCTCTCAGGCGGAGCCCGCCAGCGCCGCGGCGAACGCCTCCAGCAGCCACTCCAGGTCGGCGGGGGTGTGAGCCAGCGAGAGGAAGGCGGCCTCGAACTGCGAAGGCGGCCAGAAGATGCCCCGGGCCAGGAGCCTGCGATGCACCTGCGCAAAGCGAGAGCGGTCCGCGCCCGCGGCCTGATCGAAGTCCTCGACCTGTGCCACGCCGAAGTAGACCGTCAGCATGGAGCCCATCCGGTTGACCGCGACCGCCTCGCCCCGGGACCGCGCCACCGCCACGATCCCCTCCTCGGCGCTGGCGGCCAGGCGCTCGAGCCGCGGGTAGCAGTCGGGCGAGTCCAGCTCCTCGAGGGCGGCGAGCCCGGCGGCGACCGCCAGAGGGTTGCCGCTCAGGGTGCCGGCCTGGTAGACCGGACCCACCGGTGCCAGCTGGGACATCAGGGCTCGGGATCCGCCGAACGCCCCCACCGGCATCCCGCCGCCGATCACCTTGCCCAGGCAGGTGAGGTCAGGGCGGATGCCGAAGAGGCCCTGGGCGCCGGCGGGTCCCAGGCGAAAACCGGTGATCACCTCGTCGAAGATGAGCAGCGCGCCGGCGTCTGCGGAAAGCCGCCGCAGCAGCTCAAGGTAGCCCGGCCTGGGCAGGACCACCCCCATGTTCCCGGGCACCGGCTCGACGATCAGCGCCGCCACCCGTTTGCCCGACTGCGCAAAAAACTCCGTCACCGCCCGCTCGTCGTTGAAGGGAAGCACTACTGTGTCCGCCACCGTCCCGGCGGGGACCCCCGGCGAACCGGGCACGGCGTGAGTGGCCACCCCCGATCCGGCCGCCGCCAGCACCGCGTCGCTGTGTCCGTGGTAGCAGCCGGCGAACTTCACCACCAGATCACGGCCGGTCGACGCCCGGGCCAGGCGGATGGCGCTCATCGCCGCCTCGGTCCCGCTGTTGACCAGCCGGACCATCTCGATGCTGGGAAAGCTCCGGCAGATGCGCTCGGCGAGAAGGACCTCCGCCTCGGTGGGGCTGCCGTAGGCGTCCCCCCGGCTCAACTGCAGCTCGATCGCCCGCTGCACCCGCTGGTGGCGGTGGCCGAGGATGAGCGGTCCGTAGGCGAGCACGAAGTCCAAGAGTCTCCGCCCGTCGGCGTCCACCACCCAGGCGCCCTCGGCGCCGCTGATGAACGGCGGCGACCCGCCGACGGCGGCAAAGCTCCGCACCGGGCTGTTGACGCCGCCGGGGATCACCGTGACTGCCCGCTCCATCAACCGGCGGGAGCGGTCACCCGCGGGCTCGGAGTTCAGGGAATCTGTTCCCGCACGCTGATGTGCATCGGCTCACCCTTCTTGACCCGCTGAGCCACGTCCAGCCCAGAAACCACCTCTCCGAAGAGGTTGTAGTCCGGGTGCAGGGTGAACTTGGAGAGGACCACGAAGAACTGGCTGCCGTTGGTGTTGGGGCCGGCGTTGGCCATCGCCACCGCCCCGGGCTGGTAGGCCTGACCGGAGTAGAGCGGGCTGGTCACCGGCTCGTCCTTGAACTTGTACCCCGGGCCGCCCGACATGGTGTTGGTCGGGCTGCCACCCTGGATCACTGGTCCCCCGGGGGCGGTGGAGGGGTCACGCACCCAATCCAGCCCGTCGAAGAAGTGGTTTCTGGCCAGGGTCACGAAGTTGTTGACCGTCTCCGGTGCCCAGCCCGGGACCAAGCAGACCACGATGGTGCCAGCCGGCCCGGTGATCGTGGCCTCGTAGAGGCGGTGGACGTCGATGGTGAAGGCGGGAGCGTGGGAATAGTGGTGAACCGAAGCCGGCTGATCGATCGGCGGCAGCGGGTTGCTGAAGTTGGCCCCGGAGCAGTCGGCGGTGGTCACAGCTGGGATCCTCCTTGTGGCGGCGACATTGACGAAGTAGGCGGCCACCCCGGCCACGGCCGCCACGCTGAAAAGGGCCAGCACCGCGCCTACCCATCGCCAGCCGCGCTCCCCCATCAGCCGGCCTCCTGCAGCCAACGGCAGATGTCGCGGGCGAAGTAGGTGAGGATGAAGTCCGCGCCGGCCCGCCTCATGGCGAGATGCGACTCGAGCACGGCGGCGCGCAGTTCCAGGCCGCCGGCGTCGGCGGCCGCCCGGAGCATGGCGTACTCCCCGCTCACGCTGTAAGCCCCCAGGGGCAGGTCGAAGGCTTCGCGCACGCTGGCGACCACGTCGAGGTACGCCAGCGCGGGCTTGACCATGAGCATGTCCGCGCCTTCGAGCACGTCGAGGCCTACTTCCCTCAGCGCCTCCCTGCGGTTGGCCGGGTCCATCTGGTATGCGCGCCGGTCCCCGAACTTGGGAGCGCACTCCGCGGCCTCGCGGAACGGGCCGTAGAAGGCCGAGGCGTACTTGGCGGCGTAGGCGAGGATGGGAACTTGGGAGAAGCCGTGCTCATCCAGGGCCGCTCGAATGGCGGCCACCTGGCCGTCCATCATCCCCGAGGGCGCGATCACGTCCGCGCCGGCGGCCGCCTGACTGACCGCGGTGCGAGCGTAGAGCTCGATGGTCGCGTCGTTGTCCACCTCGCCGCCCTCGGTGAGAACGCCGCAGTGGCCGTGGTCGGTGTACTCGTCAAGGCAGTTGTCGACCACGAGCAGGCACTCGTCCCCCACCTCGGCCCGGATGCCGCGGAGCGCCCTCTGGACCACGCCCTGCTCGTTCCAGGCGCCGGACCCGACCGCGTCCTTCTGTCCGGTTACCCCGAAGAGGATCACCCCGCCCACGCCGCTCGCCTTGGCCTCCACCACCGCCCGGCGGACCGAGTCGACCGTCTCCTGCTGCACCCCGGGCATGGTCGGCACGGTGCGCGGGGAGGCGATGGCGTCGCTCACGAACAGCGGGAGCACCAGCTGGGCGGGATGCAGGTGCACCTCCTGGACCAGCCGGCGAAGCGGCGGTTTGCGGCGCAGGCGGCGGGGCCGCTCCTCGGGAAAGCTCATGGGCGGCGCCCATTCTCCGACAACCGGAAGTCGACCAGCGCCCGCACCAGACCGCCGAGCGAGTGCGGTCGCGCCACCAGGTCCACCCGCAGGCCACGCGAGCGTGCCGTCTCCGCGGTCACCGGGCCGATGCAGACGCTCCGCCAAGTTCCGCCTGCGCCGTATTCACCGGCGACCGACAGGAAGCACTCCACCGTGCTGCCGCTGGTGAAAGTCACCCAATCCAGCCGCGGGTCCGCCAGCGCCTGGCGCAACTTGGGCGCCGACCCCTGCTCGGGAACCATCCGGTAGAGCTCGACGACATCCACTCGGGCTCCGAGCTGCCGCAAACGCTCCGGCAGCAGCGGTCGGGCGCCGGCGGCCCGAGGCAACAGCACCCGACGACCCGTCAGATCCTCGGAGGAGATCAGCTCCGCCAGCGACTCGGCCACAAATTGCTCCGGCAGCGGGCGAACCGACCAGCCGTGCCGGCGAGCGGCGGCGGCCGTCCCGGGGCCGATCGCGAAGGCAATGGTGGCGGCTGGGGGCCCGGCCCGGCTCAGGAGCATGCTGGCGGCGTTGGCACTGGTGAAGACCACGACGTCGTATTCGGGTGTGGCAGCTGCCAAGCGATCCAGCTGGGCGGTCGAGAGCAGGGGATCCAGGCGCATCACCGGCACCGCCTCAGCGTGAAAGCCTGCGTCGACCAGCAGCGAGCAGAGCTCGTCCGCCTGTTCGGCGGCGCGGGTGACCAGCACGCGACTACGGTCCCTCAAGGACCTGCTCACCGGAGCTTGCCTGCCACCTCGGAGGCGGCTCGGTCCAACTCACTCCAGGCCACGTTCCGGCGCAGGCGGCGCACTCCCCCGGCCTCGGCCGCCCAGGCGGCCAGCAGCTCCGCCCGACCCTGCGGATCGGCCCGAACCAGCACCCCGAGCGGCAGGCGGCAGCCGCCGCCCATCCGCTGCAGCACGGCGCGCTCCACTTGCACGCAGCGCTCCGTCAAAGGGTCGGAAATGCTGGCGGCGAGCTCGGCCAGCGGACCCCCCTGCCCGGCGCGAATCGCGATCGCTCCCTGGGCGGGGGCGGGCGTGCACTCCCTGAGCGGGTCGAGTGGGAGCGCGCGCTGGCTGGCACCGATCCGGAGCAAAGCCGCCATCGCGACCACGCACCCGTCCAGGTCCCCCCGCTCCACCTTGCGCAGACGCGTGTCCACATTTCCCCGCATCGGCAGGATCCTAAGGTCAGGGCGCAAAGCTTTGAGCTGCGCCGCCCGCCGCGGGGACGACGTGCCAAGAGTGGCGCCTTCGGGCAGGGCCTCGAGCGCTCCGCCCTTGCGCAGCACCAAGGCGTCGCGCGGGTCGGCTCGTGGCAAGTAGGCGGTCACCGCCAGCTCGTCGACGCCGCCGACCGTGGGCAGGTCCTTGGCGCTGTGCACCGCGCCGGCGACCCGGCCCGCCGCCACTTCGCGATCGAGCCGCGAGGTGAACCAGCCCTGACCCGCCAGTTGCGCGACCTCGGTCTGCTGGTCGAGGTCGCCGTCGGAGGCAACCACCCGCAACTCGAAGGCCTGCTCCGGGAAGCGGCGGCGCAGCAACTCCACGGCCTCCTGCGCCTGAGCGATCGCCAGCGGACTACCCCTGGTGGCGAGCTCGATCAAGTGCGATCCAGCGCTTCCTCATCGGAGAGGCCGAAGACCTCCTGCAGCAACCGGCGGCGCTGGGGGTCGTCGCCGTGGCGGCGCAGGAAGGAGATCGGCTGGTGCAGCAGCTTGGCGGCGATCGCCTGCGTGAGCCGCTCCAGGTTGGCTCGCTCCTCCTGGCTGAGCGGCCGCATCCGCGCCAACGCCCGCTGTAACTCTCCCTGGCGCACCAGCTCGGCGCGGTCCACCAGGGCCGCGATCAGCGGGCTGGCGGTCCGGCCGTAGAGCTCGGTGCTGAGCCCGTCCACCCGGGTGGCAACCAGGGCCTCGGCCGCCGGGCGGTGCCGCTCGCGGGCGGTCATACCAGCCTGCACCACCTCCCCCAGCTGGTCCAGGTCCAGCAGCCGCACCCCCTCCAGCCCTCCCGCCTCGGGGTCCACGTCGCGGGGCACCGCTAGGTCCAGGATCAGCAGGGGCTCGGCGGGGGAGATCCGGCTGCGGACCGCGGCCACGGCCTCGGCCTCCACCACCCGTCGCTCGCTGGTGGTGCTGCAGACCATGAGAGAGAAGCTCCCCGCCAACTGGGGAAGGTCGGCCAGGTCAAACTCTCGGCCTCCCACGCTCTGGGCCAGTGCCGAAGCCTTGCCACCCCGCCGCGCCACATAGATCGGCGAGACACCAGCGCGCCGGAGCAGCCTTGCCACCGATCCACCCACGGTGCCCGCGCCCACGATCACCGCCCCCCGGCCGGAAAGCTGCCCCAGATCCCGCCGAGCCACCTGCAGCGCCGCGTGGGCGAACCCCACCGCCTGACGGGTGATCCCGGTGTTGGTGCGTACCAGCTTGGCGGCCTCCACCGCCCGCCGCATGATCAGGTCGAGCTCGGGGTCCAGAGTGCCTGCCCGATGGGCCAACCGGTGGGCGTGCTTGAACTGGGCCAAAATCTGGGCCTCGCCCAAGACCATGCTGTCGAGTCCGGCAGCCACCCGGAAGGCGTGGCGCAGACCATCGCTGCCGGCATGGCTGTAGATCAGGTGACCGAAGCCCGGGTCGGCGGAGATGTAGTGGAAGAAGCGCTCGGTGGCGTACTGCGTGTGGCGCTCGTCCGAGGTGACCAGGTAGAACTCGGTGCGGTTGCAGGTGCTAAGGCAGACTGCTCCCTTGAGTCCGGCGTGCCGCACGAGCGCTCGCAGCGCCTCCACCACCTGCTCATCGTCCAAGTGGAGTTGCTCGCGGACGGCCAGCGGCGCCAGATGGTGGCTCAGACCAGTTGCGAGAAAGGGCAAGTTGAGCCCGAGTATAGCCCGGGCCCCGACCGCCCACTTCCGCTGCACGGGCTGGCCAGATGCCCACCTCGCTACGATGGGCGGATGGCGACGACTTCGATGGGCCTGTGACCCGCCGCCAAGCAAAGCAGTCAACTCGCCCGCTACCACCTGCTGGGGCCTTCGGTATTCGATCGGGGCCGCTCTTCTGGTGAGCTGCTGGTGACGTCGCTGTCGCCCGAGGCAGAAGGCCCCGCCGCCCCCGAAGGCCGGCCGCACCGGCAGCGCGATCGGCATGGCCGGGAACGGGGGTTGGCCGCCCCCGGTGAGCACCTGCTCCCGCGCCTCGGCCCGGCCAACCCCGATCTAGCGGACTACCACAACCCCAGACGGCTTTTGGCTGCCTTCGAGATCACGCTCGAAGATGCATCCGGACCACAACCGGTGGATGACCAGACCCCGATCGACAAGGTGCAGTTCGTTGCCCTTGACTGCGAGACCACCGGCAGGTTCCCGCACCGCATGGTGGAGCTTGGTGCACTCCGCTTCCGCTTCCCGGCCACGGGGGCCGATTGCGAGCCTCGCTATGCCCTTGAGAGCCTGGTCCACACCACCGATCACATCAACCCCTACGCGCGGCGGGTCCACGGCATCTCGCGCTCGATGCTGAGCGGGGCACCCACCCTGCAGCGGGTTGCGTCCGCCTTCAGCGAACTGGCCCAGGGGGCGGTACTGATCGAGCACAGCGCCGACGCCTTCGACACCCGGCTGGTGTCGCGGGCCCTGGGGCGGCCTCTGCCCCACCACCACCTGGACACCTCGCGGCTGGCCGGCTTCCTATTCGGCCTGCGGGACACCATAGGTCTCGAGCGCCTCTGCGAAAGGCTGGCGGTGACGCACCGCCGGCCCCACTTCGCGCTGGCGGACGCCGAAGCGACCGCGGACTGCTTCATCGAGCTGGTCAGGATAGGGATGGAGGAACACGGCTGGCGGGTGCTCGGCGATCTCATCGCGGTGGGACGCCCACCACTCCCACGC
>JBJKSO010000035.1:0-16211 GCA_046703825.1 Candidatus Dormibacteria bacterium | reverse complement strand
CCAAACCTGTTGGATCCGCCCGTACAAGGGTGGGGTCCCCGTGCAAACCCACGTTTACGGGCGCCCGGGTTTGTGGGGGGCCCCAGGGGAGGGCGCGGCGGGCCACCCCCCCCGCCCACGTCATGACGTGGTCTGGATCAGCCCAGGCCGTTGTTGATGTTGCTGAAGACGTCACTGACCTTGTGGCCCACGACTGCCAAGATGGCGATGACAACGATGGCAATCAGAACCAGGATCAGCGCGTACTCAACCATCCCCTGACCCTCTTCCTCGGAATCGCGGCGGGTAATCACGTCGGTGAGACGCTGCCGCAGCTGCAGGTACCAAGAAGCGAGCATCGTTCGGAAATACCTCCCAACGGGTCGATTTATCCGGGGTTGTCCCCGGGCCTAGCCATGGCAGGCCGGAGTATATGGGCCGTTCCGCTGGAGGTCGTGTAACTAGCGGGTAACTATCTGGTTCGGACTTCAGCTAGGTATGGGGAGGGTCAGCCGTACTTCAGTCCCCCGGCCGACGGAGGAGAGCACCTCCACCTGGCCGTGTTCCAGATCGGCCCGCTCGCGCATGGAAATCAGGCCGAAGTGCGGCTCGTGGCCGAGCCGCGCCTCCACCCCGGCGACGTCGAAGCCGTCGCCGTCATCCTTGACCACAGCACTGATCCGCTTCGGCTGCAGGTTGATCAGGATGTCGACCGACTTGGCGTGGGCATGCTTGCGCACGTTGGTGAGCGCTTCCTTGACGATGCGGAAGAGCGCACCCTCGGTCTGGGGCGGCAGCCGGCGCTCGGCGCCGATCACCGACACCCGGGCCTCTATCCCCTCCCGCTCCCGGTACTCGTTGGCGAGACGGCGCAGAGTCGGGATGACGCCGAGGTCGTCCAGGGTCATGGGCCGCAGGTCGAAGATCAGCTGCCGGGTCTCGTCCAGCACTCCCTTCATGGTTTCCTTGAAGCTCTGGATCTCGGTCTTGGCCCGCTCGGGGTCCCGGTCCACCATCCGCTCCAGGATCTCGGCGCGGAGGACGAGGTTCGACATCGACTGGGCTGGCCCGTCGTGCATATCGCGGGCGATGCGCATCCGCTCCTCCTCGATGGTCTGAAAGACCTGGCGCGAGGCGCTGCGGTAGCGGGCCAAACCCTCCTCCAAGGTGCCGTCGGCGGGCCTGAGGTCGTCCAGCTGCTCGCCCGCCGCCTTCATCAGCGAGTGCCAGTGGCGGAGCTCCTTGGCCCAGGTGCGACAGTGCGCCAGCCGCAGGCGCGCTAGCGCCATCTCCGAGCGGAGCGTGTAGCAGCGACCGATCGCTGCCTCCACCTCGTCCTTGGTGAAGCGGGCATGGTCGCGCAGGACATGGCGGCGGACGATCTCGGCGTCCTCGAGCTTCTCCGCGACCTGATCGAGCCCCGCCAGCAGCTGCATCACCTCGTCGTCGAGGGCCAGCAGGGCGTTCTCGACGCGCAGCACCTCCTCCTCCAGCACCAGCTGGAGCTCGGAGAGCGGTGAGCCGACCTCGCGGGCAGGTGTGACGGCCACGTGAAAAGGTTAAGCGCTGGCTATGCCTAGGGCGGCTCCGGGCGGAGACGGGCGTGCCGCGAGCCTGCAACACCAGTTCGGCATGGCCTTCTGGGCGCCTACCCTGCCGACGTGGACCAGGGCAGGACCGGCCTGGCGTTGCCGGCGGAGGGGAGGCGGTTTGGAGGCCGGGCGCTGGCCCGCCCCTCCCTTTCCCAGTTCCTGGCGGCCACCGGGCTGCTGACGGCGATGCTGACCGCCCGCCCGTTCGTGGCCGATCCTGATTTCTGGTGGCACATCCGCAACGGCGACACCCTGATCGCCACCAACCATCTGATCCACGTCAACCCCTACGCCTTCATGGCCGCCGGCCACCACTGGGTGATGCAGGAGTGGTTGAGCGAGATGTGGATGGCGGCCGCGGCCGCCTTCGACGGGCGCCTCGGTGTGATCTTGGTCTACGAGCTGATCACGGTCGCCCTCCTAGTGCTCATCTGGCTGCGTGCGCTGGAGCTGGGACCCGCCCATGGGCTGACCCTGGGGGCAGGCGCCCTGTTGGCCGGCCTGGTCAGCTATCCCATCTTCGGACCGCGCGACCAGATGGAGTCCTACCTGCTCACCGCCCTGGTTCTGCTCTTGGTCGAGCGGCAGCTGCGGCGGGGCGACCGTTGGGCACGGTCCCTGCCAGCGATCTTCCTCCTGTGGAGCAACCTGCACGCCGGCTTCATCCTGGGGTTGATCTTCCTCTGGGTCATCGCCGCCATTGAGGCGGTTCTGGCGGTGGCGGGCCAGCGCCCCCCCGAGCAGCGCGGGCGGCTGCGGGCGCTTGTTTTGGTGACCGTGCTCAGCACGCTGGCCTGCCTGGTCAATCCCAACGGGGTGGCGATCGTGCTCTACCCCTTCCAGACCCAGTTCAGCAGCGCCCAGCAGAGCCTGATCCAGGAATGGCACAGTCCCAACTTCCACGTCGGCGTGCTGCTGCCGCTGCTGGCCTTCGCGGTCAGCCTGCCCTACTTGTGCCTGCGCTACCGCCGCCTGACCGCGAGGGATGCGGCGATCCTGGTGCTGAGCCTGCTGCTGGCGCTGCAGTCGGTCCGTCAGGCGGTGGTGCTGGTGGCGGCGGCCATGCCCGTCTGGATCAACCTGGCCGAGCAGGCCCGGCAGGAGCTGTCCCGGCGCTGGCGCGCGCGGCCGCGACTGAGGCAACCCGGGCTCATCATCGCCGCGGAGCTGGCCGAGTTGGCGGCACTTTTGACCATCCTCACCGCTCAGGTGGCGGCGGGAGGATCGCCGGGGCTGGACTCGCGCGCCTACGTGAGCAGCTTCCCGGTCTGCGCCGCCCGCTGGCTGGATAGCGCTCCCGCCCACCTGCGCATCTTCAACCAGTACGGCGACGGCGGCTTCCTCATCTACACCGTGCCTAAGGACAAGGTCTTCATCTTCGGCGATGCGGCGCTGATGGGGTCCCCGCTGCTTCGCCGGTACGCCTCGATCGTCGATCTCGGCCCAAGTTGGCTGGATTCGCTTAACCGCAGTCCATCGCAGCTGGTGCTCTTCGAGCGTGGGAATGCATTCAGCAGCGCCCTGCAGAAGGAGCCGAGCTGGACCCTGGTCTACCGGGACCGCCGGGTGCAGGTCTTCGAACGCAGCAGTCTGCTGGCATCCCTGCGGCTCCCGCCCAACCCCACCGCCCAGTACTGGCGCAACCGGCGCATGGCCGCCTGCGTCGGGCAGGCGCAGCGCCTCCCGGGCCGAGCTCAGGCGTAGCGGGCGGTCTGCCACCTCCAGGCCGTGATAAGGAGGGTGAGCAAGATCATCAGATGCACCGAGCTGCACCAGGCGCAGATGGCGTGCAGCTCCACCAGCTCCACGAAGATGAGGTAGAAGACACTGAGCATGCCCAGGCACGCCCACAGCAGGTGCGCGCGAACCACGGCCTGCCGCCCCGGCCGCGCCCACTGGCTCGCGGCCAGCCCCAGGCTGACCAGGAACCAGGCCATCCCGGGGACCGTGATCGGCACCGAGGTGCCCGGAACCACCGAGTAGACGCTGTTGAGCGCCAGGCTGCAGTTGACGAAACCGCTGTCGCTGCAGATCGGGGCCACATGCGCGTAGTGGATGGTGGTCAGGTAGACCGAGACGCCGAAGCCCACCACCGCTATGGCCCCGAGCCAAAAGGGACCGCGGCGGTCGGGGGCGAACCAGCCTGACACCGGCGGGAGCGCCGGACGAGGCTCGGCCGCCGGAGCAGTGGAAGCCCCGGCCGAGGCCGGCAGCATCCGCCGACGTGCCGGGCTCCGGCTCAGAGCTTGGACTCCAAAGAACGGATGGTGCTGCTGCTGCAGACCGCTGCCGGCTTGTTGCCGGTGATCGAGCAGATGGCGGCGACGTTGTAGTTGGCGACTCCCAGGATGTCCTTGGCGGGACCGCTGCTGGGGTTGCCCAGCTGGTCAGCGATCTGCTGCCAGTTGAGGCCCTGGAGCGTCTTCTGCTCGGTGGCGGTGGCAACCGGGGATCCAACCTGCACCCACTTGTTGCCGTAGTCCACAAACGGGTAATAGCCGCCGGGGTCGAGACCGTTGAACACCTTGGCCTGCGCCTTGCTGAGCTTCTGCAACGACTTGTAGAAGCCACTGCCGTTGGCGACGTTGCTCTGCAGCTCCTTGGCCTGGAAGTCCACGTAGGGACTGGTGTAGGTGGATCCGACGAAGGTGAAGGTGGCGATGTTCGACGGGGAGTCGGTGACGGACGAGCGGATTGTGTGCAGGTTGGAGAAGGTGCCGAACTTGGCCAGCGCCATGATCAGCCCCCAGCGCTCGAGCGCGCAGTAGGGACAGTACTCGGCGCCCACGTACAGGACCTGCGGCTTGCCATTGGAGGTCAGCGTCGCCGGCAGGCCCGCCTTCTTGAGTGAGCTGGCGGGTAGGGCCTGAGGCCCGTACGTCACGTTGCCGGCGCCGGCTGACTCCATGGTGTGCTGGGGGATCTTGGTCACCGCCGAGACGATGGAGGCGGGGGCCAAGTTGACGCTGGTGTCCTGGCTGGCCGGGCCACTGCTCAGCTCCAGCACCAGGATGATGACGATAAAGGCCGCCACCACCCCGACTATGGCGCTGATCAGTCCCCAGGGGCGCCCCCCCTGCCCGCGGCCGGGCCGGCGTCGCGGCTGCCCCCTCCCGGATCCGCCCCGAGACGGCGGCGCTCCGCGCTGCGGCTGCGCCTGGCGTCGGGTCTGCACGGATTTCTTGGCCATGATCTCCTGGCGGCTGGAAACGGTTCTGGGGCTAGGCCAGAAGATGGTACGCGAACTCTGGCTAGAGCCCAGCGTCGGGGGAGGTCAGCACCTCCGAGACGCTGTCGCGGTAGCGCACCGTCCACCCCTGGGCGCGCAGGAAGGCCACCTGGGGGGCGCTGCGCGGCAGCACCGCCAGGCGCACCGCCCAGCTGTGCAGCACCGCCATGGTGCCGGGTTGGAGGGTTGCCACCAGCTGGCACTGGCGCAGCTGGCGGGCGCCCATCACCAGCGGCGCATCGAGGCAGACGAGGTGGTGGCCCTGGGGGAACTGCGCCGCCAGATAGTCGCCGTAGGTGGTGGTGGTGTACCAGGCACCCGCGGCGGGATGGCTCGTCAGCCACTCCGCGGCCGCGACCGGCAGCAGCCGCTGGGTCTGGCCGGCCGGTCCACCTCGCTCCAAGGCGTGGTGCGCCAGCGCTCCGAAACCGGCCAAAAGGACCAGCGCCGCTATCGCCAGACCAGCGCGGGAGCTACCGCGGCGGCCGGCCACCGCAAGGACCTGCAGCCCGGACGAGAGCCAGCGGCTGAGATAGACCGCGGTCGCCAGGGTGGCGGTCACCAAGAACCAGGGCAAATAGTTGCTCCAGAGCAAAGCGCAGAGGGCCAGGGCCAGCAGCAGCCAGCCATCCTGGCGCAAAAGCCGCTTGCCACCGAGCCAGAGCGAAAGCAGCAGGAGTAGCGCCGCCAGTTCCGCAAGTCGCGCGCTCCAGGGATGGAAGTCGATGCTCCCCCAGGCGGTCAGCAAGGGGGATTCGTTCCCCATGCCCAGGCTGAGGTAGAGGTGGGACCAAACCGCTGGTCCGGAGGGGGACAGCATCACCGCCAGCCCGCTGGCGGGAACCGCCCAGAGCGGCGCCGCCGCCGGCACTTGCCCGGCCCGGCGGTCCCAGCGTCCGAGCAGGAGCGCACCCCAGATGATCAGAACCGCGAGCGCTGCGTCCGACTGCAGATTTGCCCACAGCACCACCAGCGCCAGAAGTGCCGGGGTCGCCCAGCGGCGTCCCTGGCGCAAAGCCATGAGGGTCCCAACCAGGGCCACTCCCAGCAGCGCCAGGGTCAGCGAAGGGATCCCGGACAGGGTCGGTGCCAGTGCGGCGCCGCCGATCAGCGCCGCCGCGATGAGGGCCAGGGGGTGGACTTCTCCGACCCGGCCGACCAGAGCCAGGCCGAGCCCCAGCAGCACCCCGCCCAGCCCGGCGAGGGCGGCCAGACCGGCAGCGCCGCCGGCAGCGGAGGCAGAGTAGAGCACCACGTCCTCGAGCCAGGAGCGAACGTCCACGGCGGCATGGCCGGAGGCCATGAAGGCCGCGTGCGCCGCCGGGCCATGGGCCAGCAGCAGCGAACCCAAAGCCACGTGCCACCAGTCGGCCCCGGACACGGGCGCCCAGAGGGCGGCACTCGCTCCCGCAACCAGGGCGACCACGACGCCCAGCCCGCGCCAGAGCGGGCTCGCGGTTCGCCGCGCCAGGCCTAGGCGGGCGGCGTCGACAGCATCAGGAGAGATCCTCAACTGGGCTGGCAGCCGCCCCCAGACCGCGGGAGCCCGGTTCACCTCGGATAGGCGCTCTGATGCCTGAGCTCGTCGGCGCTGACCGAATCGGTCGCAGCAACCGGCGGATGGTGGAGTTGCGCGCGCAGCTTGATCAGCTCCAGGAGCATGCGCCCACCGTCCCGCAGCGAGCTCACCCGGGTGCCGTCGGCGTTGCGCCAGCTCACCGGGACCTCGGCCACCTCCAGCCCCTGCTGCACGGCCCGGAGCAGAACCTCGGCGTCGAACCCGAAGCGCGGACAACGGAGCTCGCCGAAGCAGGCCCGGGCGGCATCCGCGGTGAAGAGCTTGAACCCGCACTGGGTGTCGTGCAGCTCGGGCAGCACCAGCAGGCGCAGAGCCCGGTTGTAGGTCTTGCCCATCAACTCGCGGTGGTAGGGCTGGTGCCGCTCGACGCGGGATTCGGGCAGGGCTCGCGAGGCCACCGCGATGTCCGCTCCGGCCGCAATCCGCTGCTCCAAGGCGACCAGCTCTTCGATGGGCGTGGACAGGTCGGCGTCGGTGAAGAGGCGCAGCTCGCCCCGAGAGGCCAGCATGCCCCGCTGGACCGCGGCCCCCTTGCCCTGGTTGGAAGCCAGGCGCAGCAGCTGGAGCTGCGGCCAGTCCTGCTGGTGGCGGCCGACCACCTCCGCGGTCAGGTCGGCGCTCCCGTCGTCGACCACCAAGACCTCGTAATTGCCCTCGCGGGTGTCGAGGTAGGCGCGGACCGCGGCGAGAGTCGGGGGAAGACGATCTTGCTCGTTGAGGGCTGGAATGACAACGCTTAGGGTGCGGCCGTCAGCTGCCATGGACGCCTCCCCGGCGCGGCGTCCGCCAAACCTGCCAAAAGAATGGCGCTCCCCTCAGCATGCGGGACAGCCGCCAAGGTTGGCGGGCCAAGCGGAACAACCACTCCAGTCCCGCCCGCCGCAAGAACTTTGGTGCCCGGGCGACGTCTCCAGCCAGGTAATCGAGGGTGCCGCCCACCCCGATCCCGACCGCGGCACCGGTGCGTTCAAGATGTTGCTCGAGCCAAAGATCCTGGGCGGGCACGCCGAAGGCCACCGCCAGCAGACGGGCCCGGGACCGCCGCACCTGCTCGCAGATGCCGGGTGCTTCCTCGAAGCTGGGCGAACCCGAGCGGGTCCCGGCCACTCGAAGCCCGGGGTGCAAGGCCTGGAGCCGGCGCCCAGCTCTCTCCGCCACTCCCGGGGCGGAGCCGAGCAGGAATATGGCTTGACTTTCGCTGGCCGCCGCGCCGGCGAGATCCTCGAGGAAGTCGGCGCCGGCGATCCGCTCCGCCACCGGCTGCCGCAGGCGGCGGCTGGCCCAGGCGACCCCGGCGCCGTCAGGAATCACGAGATCGGCGCTGCGGATCGCCCCGCGGAGGTCGGCGTCGCGGGTCGCTGCCATCACCATCTCTGGATTCAACGTAACCACGCGAAATGGTGTACCGGAGCGCATCGCCGCGCGGCAGCGCTCAAGTGCGGCATGGCGGTCGCATCGATCCACTGGCACCCCGAGCAGCTCGAGCCGGGGCTGAGACGCAGACGAGATGGTCAGCCCGGCTGGAGCCAGTCCGGGGTTGGTTCCCGTCCCAGACACGAGCCGGAGTATAGATTCGTCCCGGCGGACACCCGGCCGGCTGGAGCCGCCCCGTTACACGATCTTGATCGGGCTTCTCAGTCGCGTCGCCGCCTGCGCTCGCGCTCGGCGGCCGCCGAGCGTTGCTCCGCCACCTCCAACTCCCGCTGCGCCTCGGCCAGCTGGTGCGGGTCGTGACTGCTGCGACTCAGCTGTTCCTGGGCCCGGCGCCTCGCCTCTTCGACTGCGCCCAGGTCGAGGTCCGCCGAGGGCTGAGCCCCGTCGACCAGGATGGTGACGCGCTGGGGCAGGACCTCCACGAACCCCATCTCGGCGAAGAAGTACCGCTCCCGCTCCCCCTGCCGCAGCATCACCTCTCCCGGTTTGAGCCAGGTCAGCAGGGGCGCGTGGCTGGGCAGGACGCCGAAGTCGCCGTCGGCACCGCGCAGGGTGATGAAGTCGCAGTCCCCCTCGAAGAGGACGGCGGTACCCGAGTAGATGCGGGTTCGGACCGGCACCTAGCTGGCCGCTGGGGCCGGTTCCGGTTCCGGTGCCGGCTCGGGGGTGGCGGCCGCAACGGGACCGGGTTCCGCACCACGGTTCAGCTTGCGCCCGTTGTCGATCGCCTCGTCGATGGCGCCGGTCATGTAGAAAGCCTGCTCGGGCAGGTCGTCGAGGTTGCCCTCCAGGATTTCCTTGAAGCCGCGCACCGTCTCGCGCACCGGCACGTACTTGCCCGCTCGTCCAGTGAACTGTTCGGCCACGAACATCGGCTGCGAGAGGTACTGCTGCACCTTGCGCGCCCTATTGACGGTCAGGCGGTCCTCGTCCGAGAGTTCCTCGAGGCCCAGGATGGCGATGATGTCCTGGAGATCCTTGTAGCGCTGCAGCACCCGCTGCACCCCCAGCGCCACCTGGTGATGCTCCGCTCCCACCGTCCGCGGCTCCAGGATGCGGCTGAACGAATCCAGCGGGTTCACCGCCGGATAGATGCCCAGCTCGGAGATCGAGCGGTCCAGGGAAACGGTCGCGCCCAGGTGGGCGAAGGTGGTCTGGATGGCCGGGTCGGTGTAGTCGTCGGCCGGGACGTAGACGGCCTGCACCGAGGTGATCGACCCGCGGTGGGTGGAGGTGATGCGCTCTTCCAGGTCACCCATCTCGGTGGCCAGGGTGGGCTGATAGCCGACGGCAGAGGGCATCCGGCCCAGCAGCGCCGAGACCTCGCTGCCAGCGAGCATGTAGCGGAAGACGTTGTCGATGAAGAAGAGCACATCGGTGCCCTCCTCGTCGCGGAACTCCTCGGCCATCGTGAGCCCGGTCAGGGCGATGCGGGCGCGAGCCCCGGGAGGCTCATTCATCTGACCGAAGACCAGCGCCGTCTGGGAGATGACCCCCGACTCGTGCATCTCGCGGTAGAGCTGGTTGCCTTCCCGGGTGCGCTCGCCCACTCCGGCGAACACCGAATAGCCGCTGTGCTCGCGGGCGATGTTGCGGATCAGCTCCATGACGATCACCGTCTTGCCCACCCCGGCGCCGCCGAAGAGACCGATCTTGGAGCCCTTGGCGAAGGTGCAGATGAGGTCGATGACCTTGATGCCGGTCTCCAGGATCTCGGTGGCCACCTCCTGCTCGGAGAGCGAGGGTGGATCACGGTGGATGGGAAGCTTCTTGACCGGCTCCTCCAGGGCGGGGCCGCCGTCGATGGGCTCGCCGATCACATTGAACATCCGTCCCAGGACCGCCTTGCCCACCGGCACCTCGATCGGCAGTCCGGTGGCGAGCGCCTGGTCGCCGCGGCGGATGCCGTCGCTGGACTCCATGGCGATGCAGCGGGCGACATCGTTGCCAAGGTGCTGCTGCACCTCCAGCACCACCTGGGAACCGTCGTCCCGCTGGACGCGAAGGGCGTCGTTGATGTGGGGCAGATCGGCGGCTTCAAAGCCGACATCTACCACGGCGCCGATCACCTGCAGCACCCTTCCGGGGGTGTCGCGGCGCGGCTCCTTCTGCTCTGGGATCACATTGGCCATGATTCTCTCCTACCAGCGGCTGGAGGCGGTCAGCGCCTCCGCCCCGCCGATGATCTCCATGAGTTCTCGGGTGATGGTGGCCTGGCGCACCTTGTTGGCGGTCAAAGACAGCTCGCGGATGACGTCGCCGGCCGATGTCGCCGCGTTGCGCATCGCCACCATCCGGGCGCTCTGCTCACTGGCCTGGTTGTCCAACACCGCCCGGTAGACCTGGCTCTCCAGGTAGCGGGGCATGAGCCGCTCCAGCACCGCCTGGGCGTCAGGCTCGTAGATGTAGTCGCCCTGGGTCTGCGGCGCGCGCCCGGGCTCGGCGGGCGGAATCGGCACCAGGCGTTGCACCGTGGGCACCTGATTGAGCAGGTTGCGGAAGTGAGCGTAGGCCACGAACACCTCGCGGGCACGGCCCTCCAGGAAGGCCTCCACGGCGCTCGCCACCGCCGGCCGCAACTCCTCCGGCTGCACCCGGTCGGGCAGCCCGATCCGCTGGTGGATCACCTCCAGGCCGGTCCGCTGGCCGAAGTCCACCGCTTTGCGCCCGATCGCCACCAGCAGATACCGCGGGCCGTATTGCTGGCGCATCACCCGCTGGGCGGCGCGGATGGTGTTGACGTTGAGGGCGCCGCAGAGCCCGCGGTCGCTGGTCACCAGGATCAGGAGGCCGCTGCCCTCGCTGCGCTCCTGGAAGAAGGGGTGCCGGAACTCCTTGCCGATGGCCGCCACGTCCTGGGCCACCTCCTCCATGGCGTCGGCGTAGGGCCGGCCCTGCTCCGCGCGGGCCTGGGCGCGGCGCATCTTGGCCGCAGCCACCATCTGCATGGCTCGGGTGATCTGCTCGATGTTGCGAACGGCGCGAATGTGGCGCCGGATGTCGCGGAGGGTTGCCAAGTCAGAACCGGGTCAAGCGGTGGCCGCCACCGGAGCGGTCACCTCGGGGTCGAAACCCACGCTGAACTCCTCGATCGCCTTCTTGACGCGAGCCTCCAGCTCCTCGTCCAGCGCCTTGCGCTCCTCGATCGCCGCCTCCAGGTCGGGGTGGGCCTGGTGGGTGTAGCGGCGGAACTCGGTTTCCCAGGCGTCGATCTTGTCCACCGGGACCTGGTCCACGTAACCGTGGGTCCCGGCGTAGATCACCATCACCTCCTGGGCCAGCGGCACCGGCTGGTACTGGTCCTGCTTGAGCAGCTCGGTGAGGCGCTGGCCTCGGTCGAGGCGGTCGCGGGTTGCCCGGTCGAGGTCGCTGGAGAACTGGGCGAAGGCGGCCAGGGCGCGGTACTGGGCCAGGTCCAGCCGCATGCCCCCGGCAACCGAGCGCAGCGCCTTGGTCATGGCGTCGCCGCCCACGCGGCTGACCGAGAGCCCCACCGAGATGGCGGGACGGGTCCCCGCGTAGAAGAGGTCCCCCTCCAGGTAGATCTGCCCGTCGGTGATGGAGATCACGTTGGTGGGGATGTAGGCGGCCACATCGTTGGCCTGAGTCTCGATGATCGGGAGCGCGGTGAGCGAGCCGCCCCCGTTCGCCTCGCTCATCCGGGCGGCGCGCTCCAGCAGCCGCGAGTGCAGGTAGAAGACGTCTCCCGGGTAGGCCTCCCTACCCGGCGGGCGGCGCAGTGCCAGCGAGATCTGCCGGTAGGCCCAGGCATGCATGCTCAGGTCGTCGTAGACCACCAGCGCATCCTCGCCCTGGGCCATGAACCACTCCCCGATGGCGCAACCGGTGTAGGGGGCGAGGTACTGGAGCGCGGCCGGCTCGGCCGCGGTGGCGCTGACCACCACCGTGTGCTCGAGAGCACCGTACTGCTCCAGCAGCGCGGCCACCCGCGCCACCGAGGCTGCGTTCTGGCCGATCGCCACGTAGATGCAGGTGAGGTTCTTGCCGCGCTGGTTGATGATGGTGTCGAGGGCGATCGCGGTCTTGCCGATCTGCCGGTCGCCGATGATCAGCTCGCGCTGGCCCCTGCCGATGGGGATCAGAGCGTCGATCGCCTTGATCCCGGTCTGGACCGGGGTGTCCACCGGCTGCCGGTCGACCACGCCGGGGGCGAGCCGCTCCACCGGGTAGCGGTCGGACGCGTTGAGTTCGCCCTTGGCATCGATGGGCTGACCCAAGGCGTTGACCACCCGGCCCACCAGCTCGCGGCCGACCGGGACCTCCACGATGGAGCCGGTGGTCCGGACTTCGTCGCCCTCGCGGAGTTCCTCGAAGGGACCCATGATGATCGCCCGGACTTGGTCCTCTTCGAGGTTCAGAGCCATGCCGTAGATGTCGTGCGGGAAGCGAAGCAGCTCCCCGGCCATGGCCCCTTCCAGCCCGTAAATCTGGGCAATGCCGTCGCCGAGGCTGGTGATGACCCCGGAGTCGGCGGCGACCACCTCGGCTCCGAAGTCGGCGATCCGCCGCTTGATGATCTGGCCAATCTCGGCCGCGCTGATGCTCATGCTCTCCTTCTCGTCAACTATGCGGTGGCCGACAGCATCCGCTGGCGGAGCTGCTCGAGCCGACCGCGCAGGCTTCCGTCGTAGACGCGGTCGCCCAGGCGGAGCACCGCCCCGCCGAGAACGTCGGGGTCGGTCTGCGTCCGCAGCCGCACCTCGAGTCCCAGGCGCTGGCTCAGCTGCTCGGCCAGCCGGCCGAGCTCAGCCGGGTCCAAGCCGACTGCGGTGGTCAGGGTTGCCTGGATGCGATGCTCGGCCCGGTCCACCAGCTCCCGGTAGCCCTCCTCGATCGCCGGCACCATCCGCTCGCGCCGGGTGTTCACCAGCAACTGGAGCAGGTTTCCGGCCTCCTTGTCTATCTCCGGCTCGTGCGCCAGCACTTCCCGACAGAGTTCCTCCTTCTCCGCCAGGCTCAGGAGCGGCGCCGATACCACCGCGCCGAGGTCGGTGTCCTGGAACAGGCGCCGGACCTGGTCCAGCCGCACCTGCCAGCGGTGCAGGTCGCCCTCCTGCTGGGCCAGCTCGAAGATGGCCTGGGCGTAGTGGCGGGCGGTCGCCGGCACCCGCGGCGGCTCGGGTTCAGGCACTGATGTCCACCTGCTGGACCGCCCGCTCGACCAGCCGCCGCTGCAGGTTGGCGTCGAGGCCCTCCTCGAGCACGCGGGAGGTGGCCGACATCACCAGGTCGGCAAGCTGGCGGCGCAGCTCCTGGCTCGCCTGCTCGCGCTCCCGCGCCAGCTCGCTGCGGGCGCGCTCGAGCAGGGCCTCCTGCTCCTGGCGGCCGCGCTCCACCAGTTCGTCGCGCAGCACCTCCGCCTGCTTCTGGGCGTTCTCCAGGATCTCCTGGGCCTGTCGGCGGGCTTCGGCGCGCTCCTCGCGCTCCTGCAGCCGCGCCTCCTCCAGCTCGCGGCGGGCCCGCTCCGCCTCGGAGAGGGCGTCGGCGATCTGCTGCTGGCGGTTGCGCAGGGCACGGTCGATCGGCGGGTAGACGTAGCGCCGCAGCAGGTAGAGCAGAACCACGAAGACGACGATCTCGACGATGAACGTGGCGTTCAGCGTCAGCGGATTGGAGTTGGCGGCGGCGAGCATGCTCGCGCCTACTTACCTGCGAACCCGATGAACACGAACATCAGGGCCAGGTTGATGAAGTAGACCGCCTCGGCCAGACCCACGGTAAGGAAGGTCCAGGTCAGCAGTCGCCCCTGGGCCTCGGGCTGGCGGGCGATGCCGGCGATCAGCTGGGCGCCAGCCAGACCGTCACCGATGGCGGCGCCGACGGCCCCCACACCGGTGCCGATCATCGCGCCGGCGTATACGGTCGCGTGAGCGGATGTCAGCGCCAATTCGTTGTCCTCCCTGAAAAATTCATGCGGGCTCGCTGGTGGCGAACTCTAAGGCCGCCTCGTCTTCGGTTTGGTGACCCTCCTCGGCGGTCGCCATATTGAGGTAGATGACCGTCAGCAGTGCAAAGATAAAAGCCTGGATGACGTCAACAAACAGCCCCTCGAAGAGCTTCCAAACTCCATTGAAGAACCAGAAGATGTACACCGGCATCACCGCGATGATCTCCAGCATCAGCGCCGCCGCGAACATGTTGCCGAAGAGTCGGAGTGCCAGGGAAACCGGATAGGAGATCTGCGCGATGACATTGATGGGAAACAGCAGGATGCGGATCGGCAGCGCCAGCCCCTCGGGGTGGAAGTAGTTGATGCGGATGTAACCCCTGAATCCGCGCTGGCGAATCGAGGTGACATGCACCAGCACTATCACCAGAATCGCCAAGGCGCCGGTGTCGTTGACGTCGGCCGTTGGCGACGTCAGTCGACCGCCGGTCGGGATCAGCTCCAGCCAGTTGCTGATCAGGATGTAGAAGAAGAGCGTGGTGCACAGCGGCACCACCCAGCGGGCCGACTTGCCCAGCATCCGCTGGACGTAGTCGTCGACGGTAACCCAGACGGTCTCCACCAGCGCCTGGAAGCGGCTGGGCACCCCCGAGGTGACCCGAAAGCGCAGGTAGAATCCCGCCGCCAGCACCAAGCAGAAGGCGACCACGGTGCTGATCACGGTGTCCAAAAAGATGGTGACCCCGCCCGGCTTGACCACCCAATGCTGGCCGACCGCAACCGCGGCCCCGACTAGGGGACTCACTTGGCGGCGGCCCTCAGGCCCACCCGGACCGTGGCGCCCACCTGGGCGAGGTGCGTGGCCAGCAGGCCCAGCAGCCCCCAGACCCCGACCGGCCCCAACACCATCACCAGCACCGCCAAGACCAGCGTGATCGCCGCCAGCCGGGGCAGGCTCGAGCCCAGGAATGCGGCCGGCGCCACCCGGAGTCCCAGCGCCGCCAGGCGCAGGTTGCCCACCCCCAAGGCACCTCCACCCAGCGCCAGCCCGGCGCCTAAAAGCCCTCCGATGAAGAAGGCCACCACGACCACCACGCCGGCCGCCAGCGCCGCCGCCACCCAGGACGCCCGGATGGCGCTCGCTACCTCTTCAGCACTCTCCAGCATTAGCCTCCGCCTCCCCGGTACGGGGCCAGTCCTCTCCAGACTGCCGTCGAGCCACCGATCAGGCCAACCAGCAGGCCCGTCAAGGTCAGCCAGGGAAGGGTGTGGAAATGGCTATCCAGCAACACCCCGGCCACGACCCCACTGCCGACCGTGATCGAGAAAACTCCTACTAAAGCGAGGGCCTCACCGGGACCCGGCGTCTTCCCGGGCCGCCGCGGCTCGCCCTCGGACGACAAATCGGCGGGATCGTACCATGCCCGAACTGAGTTGGGCGGGGCAGTCGCGAGCCGCCGCGACCGCCCGCTCCGGAGTCCCCGGGCCGCCGCCGGCGCGACCCCCCTAAGATGCGCCGGTGCTGATCGGGATCGACGCCAGCCGGGCCTTTGACCCGGCACCGACAGGGATCGGAGTCTACGCCACCGAGATCTGCGCCCGCCTGATCCCAGACCCACCCGCCCCGCTGGTCCTCTACCTCAACCAAGTCCGGCCCCCGGACTCAGCCCCTCCACTCTCCCCCGGCAGCAACTGGAGGTGCATCCCGCTGCCCCGGGGCTGGACCGCTTTGAGGCTGCGCTGGGAGTTGGCCCGCCGTCCCCCCGACCTGCTCTTCATCCCCGCCTACCGCCTGCCCGCCGGAGCCGTACCCCGTTCGGTGGTGACCATCCACGGGGTCGAGCACCGGTTTGCCGCCGCCGCCTACCCGGGCAGGAGCGCTAAGGCGGTGGAGAGCTTTGTCCAGGACACGCTGCGGCGGGCGGCGCGGGTGATCTGTCCCTCAGAGACCACCAAGGCCGACCTGGTCAACCTCTACCGGGCCAACCCCGCGCAGATCACGGTCATTCCGCACGGGGTGTCCAACCACCTCCGGCGGGTGGAGCTGGCCGAGGCCGGGCCCATCCTGGCCAGGCTGGGCGTTCGGCGCCCCTACTTCCTCGCGGTCGGCGCCCACCACCCGCGCAAGAACGTCCCCTTTCTGCTCAGCGTCTTCGCCGAGGCCTTCGCCGACGCCGACGAGCCGCCCAGCCTGGTCGTGAGCAACGCCGCCGGCCCGACCTCGGAGCGACTCCGAAAGCTGGCGGAGCGGCTGCGGGTGGCGGACAAAATCACCCTGCTCCCCCACATTGGCCGCGGAGCCGAGTTGGCAGCGCTGTACTCGCAGGCGCTGGCGGCCTGCGTCCCCTCCCTGTACGAGGGCTTCGGCCTGCCGGCGCTGGAGGCGATGGCCTGCGGGGCGGCGGTGCTGGGCACCCGCGTGGGGGGGGTGCACGAGGTGGGCGAGGGCGCCGCGCTAATGGTTGAGCCACCCGACCCGCAAACAAGGGT
>JBJKSO010000034.1:0-5154 GCA_046703825.1 Candidatus Dormibacteria bacterium | reverse complement strand
GTCACCAGCAGAGCGGAGAGCACCAGACCAGTGTCCGCGGCCTGGCGCGACCGCCTACGTCCAAGCCTGACGGGCAGGCTGCGACGGCCGGCGCGGCGGTCGGAGTCGGCATCCGGTCCCCCGTTGGCCAGGTGGAGGCACAGTCCGACCAGGCCGCTCAGGGCAATCAGGGCCCGCGGCCGGGCGGCCCGGCGGCCGGCCGCGGCGAGGCCGACTTGGGGAACCGCGACCACGCCCGCCGCGAAGGGGGCAAAGGACGCCCAGGTCCGGCTCAAGCCGAGGTCATAGGCCCAGCCGCTGGCCAGGCCCAGGGCCATCACCCGCAGGGTGGGGCGACCGGCTGCCCCCGCCAGCATCAGGCTGAGCCCGCCGCTGAGGCCGGCAACCATCGCGGCTTGTTCCGGGGACACGAGGCCTCTGGCCAGGGGCTTGTAGGGCTGGTGGCGGGCGTCATAGGGCGCGTCGCAGAGGTCGTTGAGCGCACCGGTGCTGAACTGGGCCATCAGCATGGCCAGCGCGGCTAGCCAGCGTGAGCTCCGACGCCCTCCGCTCGCAGCGGCGGCGGTGGCCAGTGCACACACCGCCGATGGCCCGGGATGGAGCAGCGCCAGGGTCGCGCCGAGCCCCGGGTGCTTGTGGTTTGGCATGCTCACCCAACTTTGGCAAGTAACGACAATCGGAGGCGGTGATGGACGGGGTAGAACGCATGCTGGCGGCGGCCAGCTGCCGGCCGACCGATGCCACCCCGGTCTGGTTCATGCGCCAGGCTGGAAGGTCCTTGCCTCAATACCGGCGGCTGCGAGAGCGGCTGACCCTGATCGAGATGGTCCGAGACCCGGAGCTCTGCGCTCAGGTGACCTGCCTCCCCGTCGACGTTCTGGGGGTGGACGCGGCCGTGCTTTTCGCGGACATCATGCTGCCCCTCGAGGGCATGGGGGTGGACTTCGAGATCCGCGAGGAGGTGGGGCCGGTGATCGCGGAGCCGATCCGCACCGAGGCCCAGGTGGATCGCCTGCGGGTGCTCCCGGCCCAGGAGGCCACGCCCTACCTCTTCGAGGCGATCCCCCTGATCCGGGGAGAACTGGGCAGCCGCGCGGCCCTGATGGGCTTCGGGGCGGCGCCTTTCACGCTCGCTGCCTACCTGGTCGAGGGACACGGCTCGCGTGACTATCCCACGGTCCGCGCCCTGATCTACCGCGAGCCAAGGCTCTGGGCGCGGCTGATGAACACCCTGACGGAGGTGCTCGCGCGCTACCTGGAGGCCCAGGCGGCGGCCGGCGCGCACATGGTGCAGCTCTTCGACAGCTGGGTGGGGGTCCTGGACGCGAAGACCTTCCGGGCTCATGTCGCGCCGCACCTGCGCCGCCTGGTGGGACGGGTCAGCGCCCGGGCTCCGCTGGTCTACTTCTCCACCGCCTCCGGCCACCTCCTCGGCGAGGTGGCGGCTTGCCAGCCGGCCGGGATCTCGGTGGACTGGCGGGTACCGCTGGACCAGGCCTGGGATCTGGTGGGGAGGGACCGATTCCTCCAGGGGAATCTGGATCCGGCCCTCTGCCTGGCGCCCTGGGAGGAGCTGGCGCTCGGAGCGCGGCGGGTGCTGCAAGTGGCGGCAAAGCGCCCCGGACACATCTTCAACCTGGGCCACGGGGTACTGCCGGGTACCGACCCCGGACAGCTTCGGCGGCTGGTGGAGCTGGTCCACGAGTCGACCTCAGTCGGAGGCGAAGAAGGGCAGCTCGGCCTGTCCGAATAGGTCGACCACCGGCGGTCGGGGCCGGAGACGACGCAGCTGCTCCAGCACGTGCAGCAGGGTGGGGCCGGCCGAGTACACCCGGCCGCGGGTCTCGCCGCTCGATTCCAGGAGCCCCGAGGAGACCAGCGCGCGCAGATCGCGGCTGGCCGTGTGGAACTCCACGCCGCCGCGCTCCTCGACGATCGCCCACCGGTAGATCGGGTTGCGCAGCCGAACCCCGTTGGCCGCCTGGTACAGCGGGCCGGCGGTGCGCCGCGCCAGGCCGTAGTTGCTGGCAAGGCTGCGGCAGGCGTCCCAGATCGCCTCGGCTTCCCCCAACCGCCAGGCCAGCTCGTCGCTCTGGCGGTAGCCGGCGTTGAGGCAGAGCCGCACCCAAGGCAGGGGATCGTCCTGCGCCGCCGTCTCCAGCAGCGCCTGCCGGAACCGCTGCTGGTGCTCGGCCTGGTACTCGTCGATCGCCCAGAAGATCGGGCGATCGGCCTGCGGTGCCGCCGCAATCAGCCCCTGCAGAGTGCGGCCCAGCCTCGAGTTGGCCGAGGTAAAGGGCTGGACCAGCAGCAGGTTGAGGTGGGCGAGGATGCCGCGGAGCAGCGGCGGCTGCTCGATTTCCCCGCTGGCGGCGATCAGCTCCGCCATCCGGGAGGCTACCGCCGCCGGTGGCGGGGCGGGCGGTTCGGCCTCGGCCAGCTCGCGTGAGCGCCAGCGCCCGGGGGCCTGCTCACGACCCTCTCTGGTCAGCAAAAAATGCAGCGTCCGCAGGGACGTGAGGTCCAGCCCCGGGCCACCCAGCTCGGCCAGCAGCCCGGCGTAGCGGAAGGCGTCCGCCAGCCCGCGCACCAGGGGACCGAGCGCGGGCGGGGCCTCGAGCGGCTCCTCCCCCAAAGAGAGAGCGATGACGTCCTCGAGCTGCACCGGGTGGCCACCGAGCAGGCAGCCCGCGCGCACAACCCTCACGAACTGCAGCCGCTCCAGAGCCCGCAACCACGGCTGACTCTGCTCGGCGCGCTCCCGGACATCCGCCTGCAGGCCGGCTATGTTCTCGATCGCTTGGCGCTCGGCCCCGCTTAAGTCGACCGCTGAGATCAGCTTCATCTCGATGTGACGATGTTTATAACTAGAGGCAGAAAGGTTAGCGGAACGGCTCCCCCGGTGGGGAGCTGATGAGTTCCTCGACTTGGACCTTCGGCAGCCAGAAAGGTCACGCCCTCGCTTAGTTAGCGGACTCAACCGTCAGTAGGTCATTTGACTTCGGACCGCCCCAACGGTTAGCTTGCGTCGCCGAATCTGCTCGCGCCTATGTGGGAGGACGTATGCGCGTAGCCCGAGACGCCGGACGTCTTTGGTTATCAGCCATGGCGGCCGGTCTGATCTGGCTGATTGCGATCGTCGGGGGCGGGATCAACGCTGCGGCCCAGCAGCGGAGTTCGGCGACTCAACAGCAGCTGACCCAGCAACTTCAGAAACTCCGGGCTGAAGGCGACACCGCGCCTGCCGCCCAAGTTTCGACTCTGCTGACGAAGATGGCCGACAACCAACGTCAGCTGCACTCCCTGAACGTGCGGCTGATGCAGAACGCTGCCCAGCTGACCCAGCTCAAGAGCCACCTGCAGGAGGACCGGGGGGCGCTGATGAGCCTGGTCAGTACCGCCTACCTGGACGGCTCGGGCACCCAACAGGTGGCCCAGGCCCTGGCCGCGCCCAACATGTCGGAATTCTTTGCCAGCGCCACCCTGCCTGCCTCGGTGGCGGACCAGGTGGCCCAGCTGGTGCACACCATGCGCAGCGACCAACAACGCCTGCACCGGGACCAGGTGCAGTTGCTGACAGACGAGTCTCAGGCCCAGAACCTAGAGAAGCAGCTGGGATCCCAGTCGCAGCAACTGCTGGCCCAGCTCACCGCACCGCCGCCGTCGGCGGTGATCCAGGTCGCCGCGACCGCCCCGGGGGGATCGGGGGGCAGCTGGACCTTCGCCTTCGGCAACTGCACCTACTGGGCGGCGATGCAGTGGGAGGCGCATGGATGGACAGTCAACTGGGGCGGTGACGCCTACCAGTGGTGGGCGAACGCCGCCGCAGCTGGCCATGCCGAAGGGAGCGTCCCGGAGGTGGGGGCGATCGTGGTCTGGCCGCCCGGAGCGGACGGGGCTAGTGACGTGGGCCACGTGGCCTACGTCATCTCCGTCGGCTCGGGGAGCTTCGAGGTGTCCGAGATGAACTTCACCGGAGGCTTCGACACGGTCGACTACCGGACCGTCCCCGACGGAGCCGGCTATGACGGCTTCATCTACCCGCCCGGGGGCTGACGTTTGGCGCAGATCACCTGGGTCCCCTACACCACCCTGGTCGACCTCGGCGCACGGGCGGCCAAAGCCCCCCAGCGGGCGCTGCCCTTCTTAGCCCAGAGGCTCCGCTGGGTGGTCGCCGCCGGGGTGGTCCTGCTGGCGGCTCCGGGAATCACCGTCCTCAGCGTGGGCGGGGTGGGCGCTCTGAACGCCGGCAACCCGGCGGCAATCGCTCAGCTGGCAGACCAGGCCCGCAACATCCTCTCGACCACCAACTACCAGGTGACCCTGCCCCTGTCCGAGGCAACCGTGACCCCGCCACCCCCGCCGCCGACTCCGGTCCCGACCACGGTCAACCGCGCCACCGGGGCGGCTCCTCCGCCGGCAGCGGTATACCCGGCCGGCAGCATCCAGCAGATCATCGCGGCTGCGGCCGCCCAGTACGGCGTGTCCTACTCGTGGCTGCTCTCGACCGCCGAGTGCGAGTCCGGGCTCAACCCCTACGCGGTCAACCGGTCCTCCGGCGCCACCGGTCTGTTCCAGTTCATGCCAGCGACCTTCTACGGCCACGGCGGCACCGACATCTGGAGTCCGGTGCAGCAGTCCGACATCGCCGCCAAGATGTTCTCCATCGGCGAGTCCAGCGAGTGGACCTGCGCTTAGCATGGAGGCATGGGTCCCTTTGCCAAGCTCCTCCTCGACCGCCGCTGGCAACGTTCTGAGTTCCGCGGCGGCGCGGCCAGCCTGGTGCTGCTGGTGGGCCGAATCTTTGGCCACCGGCCACAGCTGATCGACCCGAGGCCTCCGGAGATCGTCGAGTCGTTGGACCGCCGGCCGGCTCCTTCGCCGAGCGCCACCACCAAGCGGTGAGCGGAAGCCGAGTCCCGGTGGCGCCGGGCCAGCTGCGGGAATGGGCGCTGGGCCGGGGCGAGCACTGGCTTGAGCGGCTGGAGGAGTTGGTGCGGCTGGAGTCGCCCAGCGGCGACGGTGAGGCGCTCACCGCCTGCGCGGACCTCTGCGCTCGGTGGTTCGAGCGCGAGGCGGATCTGGAGGTGGCAGAGCGCGGCGACGGAGACGCACCGTGGATCCTGCTCAGGTCCTCCGCGACCGGAGCAGGAT
>JBJKSO010000033.1:0-41064 GCA_046703825.1 Candidatus Dormibacteria bacterium | reverse complement strand
CTCCAGGTCCGGGAATCGCTGCCGGCGCCCGGGGATGAGGGCGTCGAGCACCGACGACTGCCAGTTGAGCAGGGCCACGTGCAGGTCGTACGAGGTCTTGGCGGCGTGCACGGGCTCGGGAGGGACGACGCCGGCGTCGTCCACGAGCTGGGCCACGACCTTCCGACAACCGATGTTGCGGGCGATGTAGCGCCCGCTGAGGTGCATCTCCTCGAGCGTGTTCAGGCACTCGTCGATCGCCCTCAGGCTGCGGCGCAGGCGGGCCTCCACCAAGTGCCGGGTGCGGGGGTAGCTCGAAGCTGCCCTGATCTCGGCGTTGGCTCGCTGGATCCGGCCCTCACTGGGGGCCACGCTGACGGCCCGCCCTAGCTGGGCCAGCACCGCCATCGGCGACTCTCCGAGACTGTCGCGAACGGTCGTATCGGTCATGCCCACGTCCACCTCCTTGACCTTTCGCCTCTCGCCCTCGATTGCGTCTCGCCGGCCTGCCCGGAGTCCCGCCGGATCCAGCCACGGTCGAGAGCGCCGTCGAGTGAGACCTTGCTGGCTGGTCGCGCCCAGAGTCCCTCCGGACCGAGTGCCTCTGCGCCCCGCCACCCTGGCGACACCAGCGAAAACGCTTAACGCATCCATGCATCCGCGGTTTCATGGAGTACTAAGTGGTTAAGCACTCGAATGACTGGCCTCTGAAAGCGTTCACTGGAGCCATCATTGGACCGGTTAACCAGTAGATGTCGCAAGTGGGCTCGAGCGCAATGCTTAATGTTAGCGGCAATAACTATCAGAGTCAGCCATTCATGCCATCGCAGCCAGCTAATGTTTAGGCCGCTTTACCTTACCGCTGCGAAAAGGGCCGCCGGGCGCACAATCAACGCGGTGATCATTCTGCCTTAAAAACATGGAGTTTCTCGCATCGCCGGTGCTTGCATTGCTGCGCGCCACGTGCTAGTGTGCTGCACGCAAGGTCTTAAGCGACCTTCATCGGAGGTTGTTGCAGTGACTAACGATTTACCTGAGCGCAGTGTTTCGACGCACGCACATTCTGGTGTTGTGAAAGCGGGTGTACCGACGGCAGCCGACATGTACGACCAGCACTACGCAGCGGTGTTGCGCTACGTGAGGGCGCGGGTGCCTAGCCGCGAGGCGGCCGAGGATCTGGCCGGGGACGTGTTCTGCAAGGCCGTCGCTGGGTTGGGCTCGTACAAGCCGATCCGTGGTTCGGCGTTGCCCTGGCTCTACACCATCGCCGCCCATCGGGTCGCCGACTACTACCGCAGCGCAAAGCCCACCACCGGGCTGGAGGCGGTCCGCTCGGTGGCCGATGGTTCGGCCAACCCGGGTGACGTCGTCGCCGCGCGCGACCTGGTCCGGCGGGTATGGGAGCTCTCCAAGTCACTTCCGGAATCGCAGCAGCGGGCCCTCTGGCTGCGCTACGGCGAGGAACTGGAGCATCGGGAGATCGCAGCCCGGATGGGTCGGAGCGTCGAGGCGGTCAAGCTGCTGGTGCACCGCGCAGTTCGGGGCATCCGCAATGGCCTGGCCGCGGCCGAGGTAACCGCCCTGGCCGAGATCCGGGAGAGGCGAGCTGTCCCCGCGGCAACTTCCAGCTGGAAGGGGCGCGAGCGGCTTCCGATCGGCTCGGCCAACGCCGCCTAGGAGGCACCAGATGCCCAGAGGACAGTGGAGTGCCAAGCGCGAGCGGCAGTACGAGCACATAAAGCAGGGTCTAGAGTCGCGCGGGCGCGAGGAGGCCACCGCCAAGCGGATCGCTGCGCGCAGCGTGAACAAGGAGCGGGCCCGGCACGGGGAGTCCCAGACCAAGAGCCGCACGTCAACCCAGGACATCCCCTCGGGGAGGCGAGGGGGCCTGCGCTCTCACCGTGGAGCCGGCGGCCGAACCAAAGCCCAGCTTTACGAGGACGCGCGCCGCAAGGGGGTGGAAGGCCGGTCGAAGATGAACAAGGCGCAGCTGGCCCGGGCCCTAGGCGCCGACTAGGCGCTCTCGGTCGGCTCCCTGGACCCGCCGAGGGCGGATAGCACCTCGATGAAGGTGGCGATCTGCGCATCGTCGAGGCGGCGCAGGATGTCGGCGGTGGTTTCGCGCTGCCACGTGCGGAAGGACTGGAGCGCAGCCAGAGAACGCTGGGTCGGTTTGAGCCAGACGGTGCGCCGATCACTGGGATCGTCGTGGCGCTCGGCCAGCCCGTGGCGAATCATCCGGTTCGCCAGAGCAGTAGCCGCGGCCCCGCTGATCCCCACCGCGTCGGCGAACTGCCTCATGGTGGTCCCCTCCGGCGGCAGCCGGTCCAGGGCCTCAAGCTGGTGGACCGTCACCGAACCCAGTTCGCGGACGATCTCCTCTGGCACAGTGAAGTCGAGCACCCGCTGGAGCTGGGGCTGCAGTTCGAGCATTCGCTCGATGAACTCGCGCGAGTCGGGCGGAGCCGTAGCCGAAACATCACCTGGCTCATCGTTCACGGGGATAAGTATTGGGGCTGACCACTTGCGCGTCAAGCCTAAGGCCCGGACATTTGCGCTCGGGTGGGCCAGCCGGCGAGCGCCGGCGGCCCACCCCGCTTCAGGCCGACCGCGAGCTGCTAGTGGGGACCCGCTCCAGCAGGTCCAGGCTGGCCTCCACGAACTTGGGGAGGTCCTGCGGCTGGCGGGAGGTGACCAGATTGCCGTCAACTACCACCTCCTCGTCGACCACGTCGGCGCCTGTGTAGCGGAGGTCGCCCTGAACGGTCTTCCAGGCGGTGAGCCGGCGCCCGGCAACAGTGCCGGCGGTCATCAATAGCTGGGGTCCGTGGCAGATCACCAGGCTGGGCTTGTCGGACTCCATGAAGTGACGGACCCACTCGACGGCGCGCGGGTCGGCCCTCAAGTGGTCAGGGGACTGTCCACCCGGCAGGAAGAGGGCATCGAAGTCCTGGGGGCGGAGATCGTCGAGCGACTTCTCCGAGCGGGTGGTGACCTTGCCGCGGTAGCCCTCGAGCTCCTTGCCCCCCTCCAGACCTATGATCGTCACCTCGTGTCCGGCCTCGCGGAACCTTTCGTAAGGTTCCTTGAACTCCGAGTCCTCGAAGCCAGTGTCGAGCAGGCATGCGATCTTCATCAGCTTCCTCCTACTTCCCACTTTGGTTACACCTCGAGGCTAGCACCGGGCCTGCAATGGGCCGCGATCTCAGTAGCCCTATGCCAGCTGTTTTGCTGAGCGAAACTGGCCGCGTACCGCGACGTTACTTAGGTAGTGCCAATAAACGCGCAGCGCGCGCGCATCCGAGAAGCCCTCGGTCACTGCCAGCATGCTGCCGCTCTGCTGTACGAGGCCGCAGCTGATCTCGACACCATCGGAGATTTGGGCGCAAAGCAACAGGCCCTGACCAGCCTTGAGGCACTGAGCCGGCTCGAGGCCCGGCTGGCGCTGCTGGCTGAGGCTTACCGGATCGCGGAGAAGCATGCCACCGCGCCCAGTTGGAATGGGGATCCGGGTTCTGCACCGGCGCGGTCTGCAGACGCAGTCCCGGCAAGGCTCTCTGGGCCTGCCTCGGACGTCACGGCCGAGCCAGCGTACTGAAGTCGGCTTCGCGACGATCCCAGAGAGCTGTCGTTCTCCTGGGCCGGGCGGACCGGGACCAGCCCTACTGGGGGCGCCGTAGGCCCGCGAAGAGGTCAGACTCGGGGAGTGGGGCGCCGGTTCGGTCCTCGGCCCGGATGAAGCTCTCATAACCGAACACCTCGGCCACCACGGGCTGGGGCAGCCGGAGCAGGAAGCCGTTGTCGGACTGACTGGCATGGGCCTTCAGTGCGGCCAGCTTTGCGCCGACATCCGGCCTAACGTTCACAGTGGTAGTGATAACGGAGTCGTCCACCCCGAAGGGGATCTCGTCAGGGTCGAATTCCTCGTCGAAGAACTCCCGGAGGTCGACGCCCATGTCACGAGCCGCGGACACCCCGCGAGCGATCGCCGACCGTGCCAACGCCGTGAAGTACAGCTTGCTCGGTATACCCGTTGCCCGAGCGGCGGCAACAGTGACCTCATGGGCACGGATGTGGTCGGGGTGCCCGTAGCCCCCGGACTCGTCGTACGTGATAACCACCTGAGGTTGGTAGCGGCGCATCAGTTCGCCGAGGCGCTCGGACGCCTCCGCTAGGGGCGCGGTGGAGAAACGGCCCTTCTCCTCGTGTTGTGGCCAATCCGCCATTCCCGAGTCGCGGTATCCGAGCGACTCGTGCACCGAGATGCCCAGCACGCGGCATGCCTCGAGCAGCTCCTCAGCGCGCACGCGCCGGACCTGTTCCTCATCATGGCCAGGCTGGCCGGGCTTGGCCCCGTCCGACCCGTCACCCAACTCGCCGCCGGTACAGGTGACGAGAACCGTGTGAATCCCCTGTTTCCCGTACTTATGGAGTACACCGCCGGTTCCCGTCGCCTCGTCATCCGGGTGGGCGTGTACCGCCATCAGAGTCAGTGCTGGTTCGCTCATTACGTAAGTGTGCACCAGCGGGCTGCTGCCACTACGAGAGACCTGGGCGCTGGTGTGGATCCGCAAACACAAGCTTGCGCCGAGTTGCGAGGCCCGGGCCTCCCTTAGGCTAGGGTGGCGACTCAGTCGCCTGGCCGGGCGGAGAGGTGGAAGTGGCTCCCGCGTCGCCAGCCCAGCTGCGGCGCCGACGGGCCTTGGGCGCAGAGTGCACGGGCGGTCTGGCCTTCGCGGCTGCGAGCGCCTGCCGACCCGCGCTGCCCACGCTCGGGCAACCCAGCGACGGCTTGGGTGCGGCCGCGCTCAGCGCTCCGCCCAAAAGCAGCAGTAGACCGAGAGAAGGGACGGAGCTCAGCCCGTGCTCGCCGGCGATCGAAGTAGCGATCGCGGTCACCACCGGCTCGCTGGCCAAGATCGCGGCCGTCGACTTGGCAGAAATGTATCTTTGCGCCGCCGCCTGCAGGGTAAAGGCGAGCGCGGTCGCACCGACGGTGCTGTAGGCTTCGGCGGCGAGAGTCGAGGGGCCGGGGATGGGCAGTCCCCCTGCCCAAGGCAAAAGCAGCGCCAGAGCGCCGGCAACCACGGCGAGCTGGAGCGCGGTCTCGAGCGTGGCCTGCCGCCGCGAAGCCGCCCCGTCGGTGAGGACGATCTGAAGGCCGAAAGCGGCAGCGCTCAGGAGCTCTAGCCCCGAGCCCAGAGCCGGCTGTGTGCCGCCGGAAGTGGCACCGTGAGGCCCCAGCACAGCCAATGCGGTGCCACCCAAGATTAGGGCGGAGCTGATGCCGAGACTGCGGCTTGGCGTTCGCCGCCAGAGCAGCCACTGCCACGCCGGTGCGAGCACTGCCACCGATCCGGCGAGCATGGCCGAGACGCCGGGCGTCGCCCCCATGGCGAGCCCCCACGTCTGAAAGCCGTAGCCGACAGCAAGAGCCAGCCCGGCGCCGGCCAGCCGGGCCATCCTGCCGCGCCCGAGGCCGTAGACGCCCTGGCGCCTGGCGACGGACACCAGCCCAAGCACGCAGGCACCCAGGGCGAAGCGGATGACCAGGAAGGCCACCAGCGGGTAGCGGCCTATCGCCGCCTGAACAACTAAGAAGTTGACCCCCCAGACCGTCACGGCCAGCGCGAGCCCGGCGGCGGCAAGTATTTGTGGTCCGGAAGTTCTGGCCAAGGCTGGACGCCTGGGAAAAGATTCGAAGAGCATGGCTTGAGTCTGGCTGATGGGTACAATAAGTACCAATGAGCCGAATATCCTTCGAGGAGCGGTCGGCAAGCCGGGTTCTGGACGAAAAAGATTCGGCCATCGTGCGGGCGCTCCAGGGTGACGCCCGCACCACGCTCGCAAGACTGGCGCGGTCGGTGGGGTTGGCGCCATCCTCCGTGCACGAGCGCCTGCGCAGTCTGCAGCGGGACGGCGTCATTCGGGGCTGGTCTGTCGACGTGGATCCGGTTGCGGTGGGTCGACCCGTCACCGCGCTCATTGGGGTGGAGGCCGATGTCACCGGCGGCAACCTGGCCAGCACCTTTGCCCGGCGGCAAGAGATCGACGAATGCCACGACGTGGCCGGAGACCTCTCGCTTCTACTGAAGGTCAGGGTGAGCGACCCCGAAGCCTTGCTGGATCTCATTGACTGGATTCGCGACCAGTCGGGTGTGCGAGCCACCCACACCACCGTTGTGCTGAGAACCTACTTCGAGCGCAAGGCCTGGCTCGGTGACCCTGCGGGCAGCGGTGAGTTCAGGTCCCGCTAAACCGGGGCTCCCGTTTCTCCTGGAAAGCTCGTAGCCCCTCTTCGAAGTCGGCGGTTTCGGAAGCGGCTTGCTGGTACTGGGCCTCGAGTTCGAGTTGGTCGGGAAGGCTGGCCGTCAACCCGCGCGCGATTGCCCGGCGAGCAAGCACGAGGGAACGAGTCGGACCTTCGGCGACCCGCTGGCCGTATTCGAGCGCCAGATCATGGAATGTCTCATCGGGGAACACCTCGGCTACCAGGCCGAGGTGCTGAGCCTCTGAGGTGGAGAGGCGGGAGTTGGTGAGCGCTAGTGCGACTGCCCGGGATTCCCCGAGGTACCGCGGAAGGAAGTAGGTCGCCCCGGAATCCGGGACCAATCCGATCCTGGTGAAGCCACAGCTAAACCAGGCTGACTCCGAGGCAACTCGCAGGTCAGCCAGGAGTGCGAGCGAGAAGCCAGCTCCCACCGCCGGTCCGTTCACGGCAGCGATCACCGGGCAGGCCAGGCCCAGCAGCGCCTCGACGATGGGACTGTACCGGCTTCGAACGAGGTCCCCGACTTCCCGCGGTAGGGGGTCCTTCGGGTCCAGAGACTGACCGGAGCAGAATCCCCGACCGGTCCCGGTGATCAGCAGGCACCGACAGCTTCGATCGCTGCTGACCTCGGTGATGGCCCCGAGCAGCGCCCGGGCGAGGTGGCTGTCGATTGCGTTCAGGGTCTGCGGGCGATTCAGGGAGAGTTCGATCAGATGGCCGTGCCGTCTCGTGAGGACCGCGGGAACCGACTCGGCCCGATCCGTCTCCGCCGCCATGGCGCTATTGTCCGCGTTGGCGGGCGAAGTCCGTCAGCCGCCGTCCGTACAATTCGGGACTGGATGGCGACTTAGCCAAGTGGTAAGGCAGCGGTCTGCAAAACCGCGATCCCGGGTTCGATTCCCGGAGTCGCCTCTCCTTTTTGAGATCAGAAGGACACGCATGTTCGTGCATCCGCGCGCACTTCCGTGCAAACGCCTCTTGGCCAAAAGGTGGCCAAAACCACCCCGGCTGCTCCGACCGGTCCGCCACCCGGCTGTACCCCCCCCCGAGGGCGGCTACCGGCTCGGGCCCTACCTCCGGCCGCTGCCCCCTCGGAAGGACAGAGGCGATCCGGTCAACGAGGGGGTGGCCCTCATCCGGTGCTTGGCCGTGCGTTCCACTGGGTATGGGTGTCCGCCGCTGGCCGCAGGAAAGTCACTTCAGGTGGCGTCGAGGCGACGCGGAACTGGCGGATCGCACGAGCTGCCTCCTGCCTTAATGACAATGGGTTCGAGCTAGGTCTAGTTGCCTCCCACCTGACTTGGGGCAGCCGCTGGGTCCACGATGCTTGGCGTGGGGCGGGTTGGCACTGCGGGGCTGTGCTACCTTCTCGGGCTTCTGACTAGCCACCACAGCGGCGGCAAACCATCTTTGTCCAGCGGAGCAGTGGTACCAAGCCAGCTTCGGAGCCAACTCCTGCTCGGGACCGAACGCGTGCCCCGCCGCTTACTCGCGCCGGGCGGTCCACCGGGGATAGCCAAGCCTCGTCGGCCCTGAACCTGCGCCTACCCGAAGTAACCTTCCACATCAATGATTACATCGGCGGTGCCAGCTAGGTTGTACACATCTATCTTCCCAGCCGATGACAGTTCAACAACTACCAGATTTGCTGTAGTGGCCCCCGCGCGCCAATTGAGGTCGCTGGCGGTCGGCCGCGTGAGGCCGTCGGGCCACACCGTCAGGTATGAACTGGATCCGGTGTCGGTGACCGTGACATTGGCTATGAGCGCGGTCGCCCCAGAGGGCACGCCGCCAAGACCAGAGACCTGCACGGAGAGCGTTCCCCCCGGACCGAGCGAGGCGCCTGTGCACTGGTCACTGGCAGCTCCCGTCTGCGAAGTTGGGCGGGTATCGCAGATCCGATCCGGGCTCAACGGGATATAGGTGCCCGCCGTCGATGCCGAATAGTAGCCATTCACGTCGATTATCACGTCGGTGTCGCCAGCAAAGTTAAAGACGTCGATGCCACCGCTGGTGCTGAGGGGCACGACCACGCGATTGGGCACAGTCTCACCTGCCAACCAGTTGAGATTAGACGCAACCGGCTGCTGCCCCCCGGCTGGCCACACTGTTAGGTAGGACGGCGCGGTCGTGTTCGTGACCGTCACGTTTACCACCACGGCCGTCGCAGTTGTGGGCACCCCTCCTTGGCCGAAAACACCCACCGGGAGAGTCGCTCCTGCACCGAGCGTCTTACCAGTGCACTGATCGCTGGCTGAGCCGGTTTCCGAAGTTGGGCGGGTATCACAGATCCGCGCAGGCGGTAGCGGGTTGAAGTAGGCGCCGGCGTCCGCAGGAGTGGGAAGGCCGTAGTATCCCTCGACGTCTACCGCGACGTTGGTTGCCCCCTGTTGATTGAAGATGGTGATTGCCCCGCCGGGGCCCAACGTAGCCACCACCAGGTTCGGTACCACCTCCCCCGCCGTCAGGTTGAGGTTCGAGGCGAGCGGAGTCGTAGCACCAAACGGGTACACGGTCAGATACGTCCCCTCGCTTGGGGAGATACCCGTCACGTTGAGTGCTACGGCGGCGGCACCGGTCGTCGGCACGCCGCCGAGACCGGCGACCTGCACTGTGAGCTTGCCGCCGGTTCCCAGCGTATGGCCCGTGCACTGATCGATCGGCGCTCGCGTCACCGCCGTCGGTCGCGTATCGCAAATTCGACTCGGAGCTAGCGGAGTGTATGGAAGCGCTGCCGTGTACTCACCGATAGCCGTCGACCAGCAGCCGGTATCTGAAGTAGATCCTCCAGATGAAAGCAGACATGTGTTGGGGCTGGTGGGAGGAGCTTGGGCTAACTCCGAGACGACCCATACCTGGGAGGGAGTCTGCGGGTTCGTGGCAGCACCTGAATAATCGCCCCAGCGATAACCCCCTCCCTGCTCACAGGCGGTACCGCAGGACGGGAAGTATGAGCTGGAGCCAGCGAATACCGTCACTGACGTAATAGCTGAAGGAGGAGTCGATGACGAGAGCTCGTCAGCTGGGATGAACGACAGCTCAGAGCTGGGGTCCAGCGAGGAAGATGACTCCGTATAGCTGAGCGTCAGGTCGCCAGAAGCGTCCAGTGCCAGGGCCGGAAAGTACAAATCCGCGCCAGAGGCGCTGATGTCGTAGTCCTGCCCCAAGGTGGGGTTCGCCGAGCTTGGGTCTTGCGGCGTGGCTATGGAGATGACACGTAAGCACGCCTCCAGAGAGGAAGACGGCGAGCAGCCATCGTTGCCCGCAAGCCACAGCACCCCGGCATCCCAGACGGCGCTGAGAAGCCTGTTGTCGTTGGTGGCGATCGACGCGTTGGGATCTGGTTGAACGGCGACGGGCGGTGCAGCGAAGGAACTGGTGGTGAGGTCGGTCTCAGCTCCAAACGTGGAGTTGGTCGCGCTGGGAGTTCCCGAGAAGTAGATGGCCCCGACGTACGCCCCAGGAGCGTCCGAATAACTGGCCCACGCATAGGAACTGGGGGTCATCGACACTGCGGGCACCAGACTGTTTTCCGCCTGGTTGCTAGTCCATTGTTCTACGGCATAGTGGTAGGTCGCACCGGCGAAAGTTGGAGCTGCCGGTAGGGCATCGAGCACAGCTCCCGCGAAAGTAGTTCCGGAGAACCCGTTCCAGGACACCTCGATAGCGTCACTGGAGTACCCAACCTTGGGTTGGTCCGCGAGCAGGTCGTTTGGGCTGGTGCTGCTGTAGGGGTCGCTCGGCAGGTAGTAGATGAACCAGTTGCCAGAGGGATCGCTGGTCTCAGATGCCGCCAAAGCCACCTCGCTGTTCATCGGCGTCGAGTTGTCGTAAAGCAGCACCGTGAGCAGCCAGCGCCCGGCTAGCGCGTCGAAGACTATCCTGGGGTCAGCGAAGTTTGTGTAATTCGGCTCATTAGGATCGTTCACGAACGTGGTGAGGTCCACCATCGCCTGCGGGCTGGGGCCGGGGCTCGAGACCGGCCAGTAGTTCAGCGCATCGTTGGTCGCCTCTACCACCCAGCCTGCTCCGACCGCCAAGTTCGCGTCGGGCGGCAGCAAGGGGCACTGGTCAGAAGCAGCTGCGCACTGAGACGCTGCTGTATCGCCGATGAATGACCTCACCTGCTGGACTCCAGCTGAATTGGGACTCTCAACCGCAGGGCTCGGAAGCTCCGGAGCTACGGTGCGTACTGCGGGTGGAGCCGCAGCATGACTAGCTCCCTGCGCGCCCGCCGGGGACAGCACCGGGAGAGAAGGCGCAGGCGTGCGGGGACCCGCGGCGGGAGGCCGACCCCTCGGCGATGCTGTCCGAGCTGGGCGCATATACGCCGGTCTGCCGTTACCGACGGCCTTACCGGTGGCCGCGCTGCTGGTGGCGGGCACAAGTGCCAGAACGAACCCGATTAGGAACGCGAGCAGAAGCCCCGATGTGAGCTTGCTCTTCGTCATGGCCCTTCCCCTCTAAGCCGGCCGACCTGGCCTCGGCCTTTCGCGCCCGCAGGCAGGGTACTACCGAGGCTAGGGGCATCGTCAACGATCTGCCCGCCTTGCTGCTCCGGAGCTAGGGCCGACTGGGCTTGACCGCGCGCATGGCTAGACCCTCAAGGGGTGGCTTACGGAGGGGCGCTGTCGGCTTAGAGCCAGCCGGTTGGGCCCCGGTTCCTCGCCGTGCCGGGGCCGGTAGGGCCGCCGCTGGATGGTCTGCTCGAGCGCCGTCGCACCTCCCGGTGGTGGAGGCTACCCGAGACAGCGTCGGCTCTGACAACAGCGTACGAACAAGCCACGATTGCCAGGAGCAGCTCTCGGCCAGCCTGCTGTTGGCGCTGGGTCCTGGGGGCCGCCCCGATCTTCTTGGCCGTTTTGGTTGGGCTGCCTTGGCCACTGGATAGCCGGGCAGGCGCGGAGATCGGCTGATTCTTACGCCGACGGGCCGTACCAGCCCGACACGTCGACAATAATGTCGACCGTTCCGGCGCTGCCATTTTCAAACACGGCCTGCCCGGCGCTGTTGACCTGAAGCGTGACCGCGTTCTCGTTGGTCTCACCAGTGTTCCAGTTGACTATCGACGTCCCCGGATCAGAGGTGCCAGCCGCCCATCCCTGAAGGTAGCCTGGCATCGTGGTGTCCGTGACCGTCACATTGCAAACTGCGGCAACGATATTGGCGGCCGCCGGGAGGCCATTAACACCCGCAAAAGTCACAGTCAATTGACCGTATGGCGCAAGCGTCATCCCCGCGTACGCTTGGCCGCTGTTGGGCCTGGTGTCTGCAACCCTGGTCGGTCCGAGCGCCGTGAAATAACCCTGACCTGACGCGCTGGAAGCCCCAGTAGTGAACCAGCCCTCGAGATCGACTATGACATTTACGTTGCCAGATGCATTGTAAATCGAAACTTGCCCGGATGCGCCAATTGGGACCACGACTTCATTTGCCGACGTCACACCAGGCACAAAGTTCAGATTGGAAGCTGTCGGCTGCGAGATTCCGGTTGGAAAGGCCTCGAGATAGCTAACCTGCGTAGCACCGGTCTCGGTAAGATTGAACGCCACCGATGACGCGCCCGACAGGGGTACGCCGCCGACTCCTCCGACCTGAACAGTAACTGCCTGTCCAGGACCTACGGTCTGTCCCGCGTCCTGATAGCCGCTCCCGGCGCGAGTATCAGCGATGCGCTTTGATGGAACAGGCACAAAAGCCCCAGCCCCCGACGACCCTGAGGACGTGTACCAGCCCTCAACATCGACGATGATCTGGGTGGTTCCGAATTGATTGTAGATTGCGATCTCGCCGTTGCGACCCAGCGCCACGTCGACCATGTTGGCTTTAGTTTCGCCCGGTGTGTAGTCGATGGTCGATGTTGGTGGAAGAGCTACCCCGGCTGGCATAGCTGTCACATAACCTGTAGCTGTCGGGGCAGTGACGGTCAGGTTGACGAGTACCGAGGTCACGCCGCTGGACGGAATGCCCTTGACTCCGGCTACTGGCACGTCTAGCGTGCCCTGGGGACCTGGCGCAGCGCCACTGCCTTGCTCCCCCGATCCTGGCCTGGTGTCTTCAATGCGGGTTGGCGTGATCGGATTGTAGGCCGCGGATGCGGTGAAGACGAAGCCATCGGTACCGCTGGCTGAGCTGGTGCCAAATGAGGTCTCAACCGTTACATCAACGAAGCCAGCGGAACCAGATGGACTGGTGGCAGAGACAACTCCGTTGTTCGCGGAAAAGCTCTGAGCGGGAGACGACCCAAAGTACACCGCAACTACCCCGGTGAGGTTCCTTCCCGAGATAGTGACCTGGGTGCCGCCGTTCACCGGGCCGCTGGACGGGCTCACGGCATCCACTTGTGGTGCATTGCCTTGAAGCGCCGTACCAATGTCAGTCAACGTAGGGATGCTCGGTGACTGTAATGTGGCTGACTGGAGGGACTCCCAAGCCTGTGTAGGACTGTAGCTTCCGGACACTGCTTCAGCCATGACCCCGGTAAATTGAATAGCTCCACTTGGGCTACTCTGAGAGCCCCATTGGCTGAGTGAGGCCCACTCCCCGGCCATCCCCGTATAGTAGATTTCAGGGTCCGCGCACGCTGCAGGCGTGCCCCATGCCGCTTGGTACACATCGGCGGCGGTCCATCCATCGCCGCTTCCGGTACCTCCAAAAATATCGTCTCCGTAGTCAGCCAAGAAGCCCACGGTGGTCAGCGAGCACGAGTAGCGGGCGCTGGATGCCCCGGAATACCCGCCCACCCATGAGAGGGTAGGGGAGGCCGCATACCAGTTGCCACTGGAGGACTCCTCGATGTCGCTCGCTCCCCACGGCGTTATCGGTGCGCGCAGACCGCTGCTGGCCAGCGAAGCGACCACATGACTGTACCAGGCGGCTCCCGACGCGGCCAATTGAGTGTTGTTGAGTGCGTAGTTTGGGTCTACTCCAGTCAGGCTGTTACTTGTGCCAATGGCAAGCGTCAGCGGGGCTGTGGACGAACCGTGAGAAGCTTCGTAGCCAGCCACCCACCGGCTCGCCAGCGCGCCGACTTGAGCGTCTGTCACGCAGACGTCTCCCCCGAAGAGTTGCGCGCCATAAGTAGTCGTGCCTGGTACGTAGCAGGGTGCACCGAAATCAAGTATTACTAAACCCTGGGACGCCGGCGTGTAGGTATTGTAGCCTTGCACGTATATGGGGCACCCGCTCGTCGCCGTAGGCCCGCATTGACCGTTGGCGTAGCTATCGTATTCGTAGTACGAGGGCGTATCGGTGGGTGGTCCGACTAGGGCACCGACTTGGTCGGCGGACTGAGGGACGGACGGAAGGGTCCCGTGCCGGGATAGCGAGGCCGCGGCCGACACCGCAGACTTGCCGCAGGCCGAGGCCGTTGTCGGCCTGAGCGCCCCGTTCTGCAGGCTGACTGTCCAATGGGCACCGTGGGTGTCGTCGATACATGCCCCGGTACCGTTGGCAAAGGCAACCGTGAGCGGGCCGGACCCAGGTAGCGTGGAGAGGCCCTCTGACTGCCCTTCGATGACATCGACGACGCCTGACTGCGGATTCGACGGAGCAACGCCAGCGACTATCAGGCTCGTTGGCCCGGTTTGCCAGCAGCTCTGGGGAATCACCAATGCGCTACTGACCGGGATGTCTAGGCATGGCCTGGGGCTGGTGGCGGCCGCGCGCGCGGCCACAAATGGCCGCTGACTACCGCTCGACATCCGAAATGTGGGCGAGTGCTTGCCGGTCGACGGGGTGAGCGACGTGACTAGTGCCGCCAAACACAATAGTGCGACGTAGAGGGCGGAGTGCGTCCACTTCCGCTGCAACGGCATCTGTGTCTGCACCCCTGCGATGAGTTCGTTAGTTTACACTTGCCCAGCCGACCGAGCATTGCTCAGGATAGCAGAGAGCTAGGCGGGGAATGTGGAATAGGGGGTGAACGCTTGTTACGAAAGGGTAAAGGACCGGTGAACGATCCTAGAAGGAGGAGCTGGCCTTCCGATCAACAATGACAGCTGAGCGGGCGGGCTGAGCCTCCAGAGTGAAGCCTGGCACGAGTAGGAGCCGGTGCGTGCGGGCAAGTGGGTGGAGCTCGTGCGGCGGCGCGCTGAACACCTACGAGCCACATGAGGCAGTGCCTTTACCTAGCAGAAGGTCGAGTGGAGGTTCCTGCCCCAAGGTCCGTGTAGGTTGCGGGAAGGGGACGTGCGATTAAGCGCCACTGGCCGGGAAAGCTGCCGGAGTCTCGGCGGCCAGAACGAACTCGTTGTATCTGAACCAAATACCAGCAAACCGAGGTAGTGGAAAGGACATCTGGCGATTGACGACGAGACCGAGACGGTGAGCCAAATCGACGAGACCACCAATGTCGACAAAGCGTACGTGACTCTCGTCGCTCGCATAGCCTCGCTCCTGCGGACAAATGAACACAACAACAGCGCGCGGTCCTAAGTACGGTAGATACTGACTAAGCACCTCGACCGCACGGTCCGTAGGCATGTGTTCGACGAGGTGAGCGGCCAGAAGTCCGCCAAATCGTCCAGGCTGTGCATATTGGGTGCTGGGGAATTCGTCAGTGTGAAACGCAACCAGGCCGCGGTCCCGGCAGACTTGGACGGAGCTCGAATTGTGGTCGACCCCTATTGCATGCGGGGCCAAGTGCGCCAAATTGCGACCGAGACCGCAACCAACGTCAAGGACCAACCGGTCTCCGAACAGGCGGCGTACGTTCCACCGGTACGGGGCCTGGACGTCGATGAGCCTCTTCCACCAGACCTGTTCCAAGCGGACGAGCCGGCGAGTGTAGTCATCGACGTCAGTGCGGCGCGGGGTCGACATGATTAGCATAGTAGTTGGAGCGACTCGCCTTTGCGCCCGTCCCTCGAGGCCGGGTGCGCCTTCACCATCGTGGGGGTCAGACGACCGGATCCGCTGGGTAGCGCCGAGCCGCTAGCGCGACGCCCAAGCCCAAGTTAGAAGCAAGATGGGCGGGCCTAACGCCCTAAGGAGAACCGGGCTAGCGTGCCACTAGAGCTGGCTGAGATTACGAGTGAAGCCTGCTAGGCTCTGAGGGTGGCGAGGTCGCGGGGGCTGGCCCCATCGGCTGGAAAGAGGCTCGGGATAATTGTAGTAGCGTACGATGCGGCGGAGGGCGTACGCGGTGTTATTGAGTGCTTGAGTCCTCAGAAGCAGTCAGGCGACCTCTTCGTGGTAGTGGACAATCATTACCTCCACGAAACGGCTCAACTTTGCAACGGCCTCTCAGCGGTTGATATAGTCATTAGAACGAAGAATCGTGGCTTTGCTGCCGCCTGCAATCTAGGCGTCGATGCGCTGCACGAACAGGCTGACCTCATTGTCCTACTGAACCCGGACAGCGTTCCCGCTCCGAACCTTTTGGAGATGCTACGGGGCGGCGAAGGGTCGCCTTACGCAGCCTACATGGGCTTGGTGATCCTTCCGGACGGGACGGTCAACACCGCCGGGAATGTTATTCACGTGTCGGGTCTGTCCTGGTGCGGCGATTACGCCCGACCAGCTGATGCTTGCAACAAGGCCGGCCCAGTGACTGCGCTTTCCGGCGCCTGTATGGTCGTCCGCAGGTCAGTTTGGGTGGAGCTGGGTGGACTATGCGACGATTACTTCCTATACTATGAAGATACGGACTTCAGTTCTCGGGCAGTCCTCCGAGGCATGCGATTAGGCATCGTTCCAAGCGCCCGTATCGTGCACGACTACCACTTCATCAAGGGTTCAACCAAGTGGCTGTACCTGGAGAGGAATCGGTATCTTTACATACTGCGGACGTGGCCCGGGCCGGTCATTGCAGCGCTGCTTCCGGAACTAATTATGTTCGAGCTGGGACTTTGGTTGGTGAGTTTGCGTGAACGCCGGTTCAGGCTTAAAGTACAAGCTACCCTGATGGCCATTCGCAAAGTTCCATGGGCACTTAAGACCCGCCGAGAGGTACAGTCAACGCGGACGGTCCCATCTCATGCGTTCTTAGCAAGCTTGCATCCGGTCTTGGACTCTCGGCAGCTAGTCTTTCCACCAGCCACGAAATACGTCAACTTACTCGCGGCTGCGAACTATTTAGTTGCATTGAGTATATTGCGCGCGGCGGCGGTATTTTCGCGCTCCTGAGGCTCTGCCAGGCGTATGACTAGCTCACGGTGCAGATCCTGCAACTTCCGGTCCAAGGCGTCGTGCTTGGCGCGTAGCCGGCTGTAGAGCAGGAAGAGCCCGATGATCGCCGTGATCTCGATGACGTCGAATAGGCTAAGAGGCTCTGTGCGCGTGAGGTTGTTGGAGAACAAGAAGGAGTAGACAGGTTCCGCGAGCGCGAGTCCGGCGACCACGAGTAGCCAGAAGGTGACCCGAAGGGACATCCTGCTGCGCGGAATTCTTCCCAACCGGTGGCCCACTATGGCGTTGAGGATGCCGATCAGGGCAAAGGGAAGATTTAAGAGAACGAGCAGCAGGTATCTACTCATTGAATAGCTCCATCACGCGGCTTCTGACCAAGACCCGGACGATGTTGTATGCATTCCAGTTGCTCTGGCCTTTGCCGCGTGAGTATTCCGTGTATATGGGGCTGATGGGGAACTCCCCTATCCGGAGGCGCGCCTGCTTGGCTCGCCAGAGCATCTCCGAGCAAAACTCGTAGCCATTGCTCCGCCATCTCAGCTCGGCTAGCGCCCGCGGCCCGAAGACGCGCATCCCAGATTGAGAGTCCGTGACGCGCACTCCAAAGAGTAGGAATGTGAGCAGTGTCAGACCCTGGTTGCCGAGGCGCTTGGCCTTCGACATGCCAGAGCCGTGCAGCATCCGGCTTCCGATCAGCAGATCATGGTCCCCTTGGCGTATGCGGGCCAGCCCGGCCGCCAGTTCGCTGGGGTCGTGTTGCCCGTCCGCGTCGATGGTCGCCGCACAGGTGAACCCCATCCGCTGGGCGTAGCCGAGGCCGGTTGCTGTGGCTCCCCCTGCGCCGGTGTTGAGGAGATGTCTTAAGACCCTAGCGCCAGCATCGCGGGCCACCGCGGCAGTTCCATCTAGTGACCCGTCGTCGACCACGATGATCTCAAAGGGTATATCGAGCTTCTCGAGCGCCTGCCGAAGGCTTTGGAGGACCCCACTAATTACCGGAGCCTCGTTGTAGGCTGGTACTACGACACAGACCTCACCGCTGCTGCGATCCATCCTTGGCAAACCACCTACGTCGATCAGGGTGCCGGGCACCTCCTACGGTCTTGCGAAGTCTACTCGATGGCTCAGAAGGCCGGAGCCGAAGGTGCGGCGAGCGGCCGGCGTTGCGGGTAGCGCCGATTCCGACGCGGACGCCAGCTCGTTGCCCCAGGAGGTCGCCGCTAGAGGGCCATGTAGATGATAGCCATTTACCGGACCCAGTACCGAAACAGCAATGCGAGTGCCATTCCGGCCTCGGCACACAACGACATTAACCAGACGCTGACTCCACTGAGCCACCATGATACTCGGTGCCAGAAAGTCGTGCCAGCTGAGGGCGCGGCGGATAGGATGAACAGTGGCGCGAGTGGCAGCAGGTACCTACCCTGAAATCCCAGAATGGTTGGGCTGTAGACCGGCGAAAAATCGACATAAAGAGTAAGAGCAACCGCCAAGTAACCAAGACCGGCCGCGAGAGCGATCCAACCGAAAAGCGGCGTATTCCATTTGCTCCCGACCAGAAATAGAATACCGAGTGCCACCAGGCAGGCAGCGATGACTATATATACCCAATCCGCCAGAGGCGTGTCCAGCCACCCCAACAGTCCCACGAAACTCTTCAGATAGAACAGTCCGCGGGCGCCCCAGGAGTTAACCACGACTGTCACAATTGCGCCTGGGTGGTGCAGTAGGTGGGCGGCTTGGAGCCCTGCGTGTACACTCGGATTAGTCTGTGACTCGAACCTGGCTCCCACAAGATACCAAATGGTAGTTGGTACGCCGACTATCGCTCCGCGGCTGATAGTCCTCATCGTCATGAGGCGAAACCTTCGGGCCAGCACGTCGGGGGCGGCCAGGGCCATGACGAGCGGCAGGTACGGCGGCTTAGCCAGGAGGATCACGAGAAGTGCTAGAATCGCCACCCACTCTTGGCGCGAGATCGGGGGCACTTTCCAACTGTCGCCCGTCCCGACCGCTCCCGCGGGCGTGATATGGTAGTTCGCTAATTCTCGAGCGACAATAGCCACAAGTAGCATGCAACATCCAATGACGATCCCGTCTGTGGACGGCGAGGCGGCGAGCGCCACTGTCATCGGCAAGATGGCCAATCCGAATATTAACCAAGCGCCCACGCCCCTTATCAACGCAAGCGCCGTGGCAACCAGTGCCAAAAAAACTAAACCGTTGACAACTTCCAGTGCATAGTACGCTACTAAAACATTTGGGCTGAACCACCTGGCAACCGCTACGGCTGCCGCACCCGGAAGGTATGCTACCGGCCCATACTGGGTTGCTTGCCCGAACGGGACGAACACCGAACGTCTACCCCAGGAGACGTCCGCCTCTCTGGCTAGGAGGTGGCCCCCGATCTTGGCGGCATAGTGGAAGGGAATATAGTTCAGTGGGTCTTCAAATTTCAGAAGTCCCGCCGGAAGAACATTTCCGGGCTGCCCGTGCCGAACGTCTGCCACAAAATCCCCGGATGACATCGCACTGTACCGGTCGAATTGCACAAATGCATCCGGGGTTTGCATGGGCGGTGTCAACACGATGTTCAGGGCAATCGCCATGAGCTCGACTGCGATGAACGCGAGGACCAAGATCTTGTGTGAGAGCGGAGCTGGGACTGAGCGGCTAGCGCGCGTGGCCAGACGGTGGACGGAAGCTACTGGACGGGTTCCCGACGGCGTGGCACCGGCGCCGGTGAAGTGCCTCTCACGCATTGCTAGGAGCCCCTCGGCGCTGTCCGTCGTAAAGTCGTGGTAGCAAAGTCGGACTGGTTCGGCGTGCCGCTAGGGGACTTCAAGAGGCGCAACGGCTACCGACTATAGCCGCCGTAGCTACCCGGCCGCGCTGCCCCGCCCAAAGTGACTATCCGGGAAGCTGGCAGGGTGAAGCGCCGGGAAACCCCGGGGCCGACCACAAACTCTTCCCTGCCGCCAGTTCGGTGGGGCTGGGACGAGCCGAGTTTGACGCAGGGTTTGTAAGCTTTGGCGGATGGGCCGCGTCATGATCGTAGCGAACGACATCGTGGCCAACCGAATGGCGGGCCCTGGAATCCGCTGCGTCGAGCTTGCTCGGGCTCTGGATGCGCGCGGGCACGCAGTCACCATCGTTGCGCCGGAAGGAAGCGGTTTGGTGGGTCAGCCATTTGAGTTGAAGTCCGGACTCTCCCCGGAAGCCGTCGATCATCTGGCTCGGCTCCAAGACGCGATAGTTCTCGAAAGCATATCAGTGGTACGCTATCCCTTCCTGCTCTCCGTGCCCGTTCCCCTGATATTCGATCTTTATGATCCATTTCCGATAGCGCTACTCGAGCAAGAGGCTCACCGACCGGTGCACGAGCAGGTGGTCGAGAACCGCGGTATAGAGCGCGTCCTGCGAGATATTCTCTCGGCTGGAGACTACTTTCTCTGCGCTAGCGACTCCCAGCGTGACCTCTGGCTTGGTGCCCTCCTGAGCGCCGGTCGAATAAATCCCCACGTGTGGGCTCGGGACAAATCCCTCCAGAGCCTCGTGGGGGTCGTGCCATTCGGTCTTCCCAGTGAAGCGCCGCGGAGCGCAGGGCCGGATCGGATTCCCCTGCCTGGCATCGGGGTAGGTGACGTGGTGCTGCTGTGGGCTGGTGGAATATATAACTGGTTCGATCCCCTCACTCTGATTAGCGCGGTCGGTGACGTGGCCCAAAGACGCTCCGATATTCGGCTGGTGTTCATGTCCACTTCACACCCCAACCCCTCGATTCCAAGTCGCATGTGGATGAGCGGGGAAGCTCGCTCGTTGGCTGCCAAACTCGGACTCCTGGATCGGAGCGTGTTCTTCAACGACGCTTGGGTACCTTATGAATCGCGCGCCGATTGGCTGCTAGCGAGCACCTGCGGCGTCTCGACCCATTTCGAACACGCGGAGGCAAGGTACGCCTTTCGAACTCGTATGCTCGACTACCTCTGGGCCGGACTCCCCATCATCTGCACCGAAGGCGATGTGTTCGCCGAGTTGGTGCGCGAGCGGCAACTCGGCTGGGTAGTGCCTGCAGAGGACAAGCGATCGTTGGCGGAAGCGATTGACGAGATGGCGCGCGATGGCGAGCGGCGGAAAGTGATCGCTGACCGCGTCAGGGCGGTCGCGCAAGAGTTCACCTGGTCCAGGGTCGCCACGCCCCTGGTGACCTTCTGCGAGACTCCGAGCTTTGCAGCCGATCAGCCGCGTAGGCGCATGATGCACCGCAAACCCCCTACCAAATTGGGGCTGAGGTTGCGGCGGGCGATGTATCTCGGCAAGATTGGACTTTATGAGCTTTCGCATGGCGGAGCGTTACACGTCGCAAAGCAGGCAAGAAAGTGGTGGTTATCCCGCCGCTCCGCCACCAACTGAAATCCCTGCCGGCTAGGTTGTCAGTTGCGGTGGGTGACCTTGACGGTCGCGCTTCAACTCGAAGAAGTAGTTGCGCTGTGCCATACGGACCAGATCTCTAAACAACTCCTTCGACTCGTTGTCCCCCGGCACTTCGGTGATAACTGGTCCGAAGATCCCCGGGCCATGACCTCCCTCGAGGATGATGGTCGGAACGCCAAATGCTTGGCAGCTCTCAACCGCCGCTTTGTGGTCGGCGGCCACTTCGTCCCACGTAGATGGGTCGGCGTCTGCCTCGTCGCATAGGGTCGGGCTCAGTCCGGCTTCCACCGCAGCTCGCCGGAGAGTTTCCGGCCCGCTGAGTTCCGCACCCTGCCCATGCACCAGATTGCCCATGGTCGTGTACAGGCGCCCAATCGCCTGGTTGCCGCCGATTCGCCGAGCCAGGGCCAGCATGCGCAGGGCGGGGGCGCCGGACCCGACCGGGCCACCGGTTGCCCCCTCGGGCGCCTGATTGGCTATCCCAAGCGAGAACAGCCGCCAGCTGACGGTCGCCTCGCCCAGTTCCTCGACCCGCAGGATCCACCTGGAAGTGAGCCAAGCCCAGGGACAGAGGGGGTCGAAGTGGAAGTGGACATCCTCCATCAGCGGGTGGGCCCGAACGACGCAGGCCTCGTCCCTGGTACGCCAGCGGCCGTCGGGGCGGCTACTTCTTGGTCTCCCAGAAGATGCGGGCGAACTCGTCCACCTTGCTGCGGAGGTCAGCGCACTTCTCAGGGTCGATCGACTGCTTGCAGGCAGAGGCCGCCTTGAGCGTCTTCCAGGTCAGGTCGTGGATCTCGGGGAACTTCTCCAAGTGCTCGGGCTTGAAGTAGTCGCTCCAGATCACCTGAACCTCATGCTTGACCCTCTCGGCGTGCTGCTCCTTCACCACCACCATCCGGGCGAAGGAGTTGCGGGTCGCCTCCGAGTGGTCGTCCGGGAGCGCCCGGATCTTGGTCACCATTGTCTCCACGGTCTGAGCTGCCAGCTGGGCCTCATGCGGGTCGTAGATCCCGCAGGGAATGTCGCAGTGAGCGTGGACCACACGCCGCGGCCCCCTACGCGCGAATTTGCCAAGCATGCATGTTCTCCCGTACAGAGCGACCCCTCATGTGGGTCGTTCACCTGAATCAAACGTATCATCCGGCCGTGGGCGCGGGCAAACTCGCTCGTAGTACGTGGGCCGCTCTGAGAAGCCGGCTGCCCGCAATCGCAGTCGTGGACGGTCCCAGCATGGAGCCGGTCCTGAGGTCCGGCGACTGGGTCTTGCTGGTGCCGAGACGCCGCCCCCCCGCGGTCGGTTCGGTGGTGGTGGTGGACCACCCGCTGCGCCCGGGGATGGAACTGGTCAAGCGGGTGGAGGAGATGGTCGGCCCAGCAGAGGACCTCTGGCTCCTGGGTGACAACCGGTCGGCCACCACCGACAGCCGCCAGTTCGGCCCGGTACCGATCGAACTGCTGCACGGGCGGGCGGTGGCCAGGCTCCGGCGCTGGCCGCCGGTCTGGTTGCGCCCGCGCCGCTCGACGGGCGCCTAGGGGCGGGCGGCTTCCACTTCGACCTCCCGGGGTGGCACCATATGCGCCATGACTGAGGGCCAGCAGCCATCCCCACCGCCGCCGAGCCCGGAGCCGGCGCCGCGGAGCGGGCTGGTCCCGGCGCAACTCCCGGTCCAGAAGTCCAAGAAGCACAAGAAGAAGGTCTCCCGAGAACCACCAAGGGGCAGAGGACGCCGCTGAACCGGGGGATGCGCTGAGCTCTCCCGCGCGAGTGCCGCTGGACCTAAAGCTGGCGCTGGCGACCGCCCGTTACGCCGTCCAGGCAGGTGGTGAGGTGATCCGCACCGCCGGGCTCGGAGCGCATGCCGCCGAGAGCAAAGGTCGGGGTGACTACGTGACCGCGGTCGACCGAGACAGCGAGCAGGTGATCCGCCGAGTGCTCACATCCACCTTTCCCGAGTTGCCGGTGCTGGGTGAGGAGGGGGGCGGCCAACTCGGCTCGCACGGGTGGGCGGTGGATCCTTTGGACGGCACCACCAACTTCAGCCGCGGCTTCCCGCTGGTCGGGGTTTCGGTGGCCCTGCTCATCGATGGGCGCCCCGAGGTGGGTGCGGTGCACGCTCCCTTCCTGGGCTGGACCCTGAGCGGGCGCCGCGGCGGCGGGGCCTTCGATCAGGACGGCCGGCGGCTGCGCGTCTCCGACGCAGCGTTCGCCCATGCGGTGATCTCTACCGGCTTTCCGTTCCGGGCTCCCCAGCGTTTGGACCGGTACGTCGGGGGCCTGCACCGCGTCCTGCGGGGCGCGGAGGACGTCCGTCGGCCGGGCGCGGCCAGCCTCGACCTCGCCTACACCGCCATGGGCGTGCTCGACGGCTTCTTCGAACTGGGGCTCAGCATCTGGGACATCGCCGCCGGGGCGCTGCTGGTCGAGGAGGCCGGGGGGGTTGTGACCGACTGGAGTGGGGGCGAGGCCCACCTCAAGAGTGGAGACATCGTCGCCGCGCCCCCAGCGGTGCACGCCGGGCTGCTCCAAGCCCTGGCCGCTTCAGCGCACGATCCGGACCACCCCTTTGGTGCCTGAGCCCACCCTCTTGCTCCCCTGCTGGGGCCGCAGGCTCAGGGAGTAGGTCCCCGGAGACCGGGGAACGACCGAGATCACCACCGGCACGGTGGAGTTGGTCTCGAGGATGGCGCCGCAGGACCGGGCGTGAGCCCAGCTGCTTCCCCGCGACCCCAGGAAGGTCACCTTGACCACCTTGAACTCGGGAGTCAGGTTGCCCCCCACGCAGGCGGGGTTCATGGCGCCGCCGGCGGTGTCGTCCAGCGCCAGCTGGAAGCTGGTCTCCCGGCCGACGACGAGGGGCTGGTGGGGCAGGGTGCCGTTGAGCTGAGCCTGGGGCGGCCCGTCGCTGTGAAGCTGGCGCAGGCCGTTGGCCACGTCGAAGAAGATGGCCACCACAATGAAGGCGATGACGCCCACGGTGATCCACTGCCCGCTGCTCAACTGCGGTAGCCGTCTTTCCGACACTGACCCTGAGATTAGCCAGTCACCGACCAGCGCCATCCCGGAGCGGCCCACGAGGGAGGGGAGATGGCGACGTTAACCGAGGTACGGGGGTTCGAGATCCTGGATTCCCGCGGCAATCCCACCGTGCTGGTTGAGGTCGCCACCAGCCGGGGACAAAGGGCCCGGGCGGCGGTCCCTTCGGGAGCCTCTACCGGGGTGCACGAGGCGGTCGAGCTGCGAGACCAGGATCCGGGGCGCTTCGGCGGCAAGGGTGTCCTGCGGGCAGTGGCAAACGTCAACGAGCAACTGGGGCCGGCCGTGTCCGGCATGGACTGCACGGACCAGGCCGGCGTCGACCGGCGCCTCTGTGAGATGGATGGAACGCCCAACAAGGCCAGGCTCGGAGCCAACGCAATCCTCGGGGTCAGTATGGCGGTGGCGCGGGCGGGGGCCATGGAGAACGCCACTCCCCTCTACGAGTACTTGAGCCCCGGCACGGAGAAGCTGCTGCCGGTGCCCCACTTCAACATCCTCAACGGCGGGGCACATGCCCACACCGACGTCGACTTCCAGGAATTCATGGTGGCGCCGGTGGGAGCCCGGAGCTTCGCCGAGGCACTTCGCTGGGGCTCCGAGGTCTTCCACGCCCTGCGCCAGGTGATGGTGGAGCGGGGCTACGACACCGGTCAGGGCGACGAGGGTGGATTCGCTCCCAACCTGCCCAGCAACCAGGCGGCGGTGGAGCTGCTGCTGGAGGCGGTGGCGCGATCCGGCTACGAACCCGGACGTGACCTGACCCTGGCCCTGGATCCCGCCACCAGCCAGCTGTGGCAGCCTAAGAGCGGGGGCTACAAGCTCGCCGGTGAGGGCCGAGAACTCACCGCCCGCCAGATGGTGGACCTCTGGGCGGACTGGGTCGAGAAGTTCCCGATCAGCCTGCTGGAGGACGGCCTGGCCGAGGACGACTGGAGCGGCTGGCGCGAACTCACCGACCGTCTGGGGCAACGGGTCCAGCTGGTGGGTGACGACATCTTCGCGACCAACCCCGGGCGCCTGCGGCGCGGCATCGAAGAGGGGGTGGGCAATTCCATCCTGATCAAGCTCAACCAGATCGGGACAGTGACCGAGACCCTGGAGGTGGTCCGGCTCGCTCGTGAGGCCGGCTACCGCACCTTGATCAGCCATCGCTCTGGCGAAACCACCGACGACTTCATCGCCGATCTGGCGGTGGCGACGGCTGCCGGCGAGCTCAAGTCCGGGGCGCCCTCGCGCGGGGAGCGGGTGGTGAAGTACAACCGTCTGCTCGAGATCGAGCGAGAGCTGGGGGGCGGGATTCGCTACCCGACCAAAGACTCCGAGGCGACCTCCGAGCGCTAGGCGATACCTCTAAACCCGACTGATACAGTAAGGATTGTGACTTCCTATCCCCCGGCGCGACTGCGCCTGCTCAGCCGCCTCCCCGATCAGGGAATTGCGGACCTGGTCGGCAACACGCCCATGCTGCGGCTGCGCCTGTTCGAGGCGATCGCCCCGGAGCTGGTGGTGCTGGGCAAGGCAGAGTTTTTCAACCCCGGCGGGTCGGTGAAGGATCGCCCGGCGCTGCGGATGCTGGAGGACGCGCGCCGGAGTGGAGAGCTGACCCGCGACAAGGTGATCCTAGACAGCACCAGCGGCAACACCGGGGTGGCTTACGCCATGCTCGCGGCGGCCTTCGGCTACCGGGTCAAGCTGGTAGTCCCGGCCAACGCCAGCGAGGAGCGCCAGCAGCTGATGCGCGCCTACGGCGCCGAGCTGGTCTTGAGCGATCCCCAGGAGGGCTCCGACGGCGCCATCCTGCTCTGCCGCCGGTTGAAGGCGCAGTCGCCGGAGCGCTACTTCGTCCCCGACCAGTACAACAACCCCTCCAACTGGCGCGCCCACTACGATTCCACCGCGCCCGAGATCTGGGAGCAGACCGGCGGGGAGGTTACTCACTTCCTGGCCGGGCTGGGCACCAGCGGCACCTTTATCGGCACCGCGCGCAGGCTGAAGGAGTTCAACCCGGCGATCACCTGCGTCAGCCTGGAGCCCGACGACGCCTTCCACGGCCTGGAGGGGCTCAAGCACATGCCCGCCGCGATCGTTCCCGGCATCTACGACCCGAGGGTGGCGGACCTGCACCTCCAGGGACCCACCGATGACGCCTACCGGCTGGCCGCGCGCCTCGCCCGGGAGGAGGGTGTGCTGGTGGGTCACTCGTCCGGGCTGGCGCTCTGGGGGGTCTCGCAGCTGATCCAAGAGGGGCTGCGCGATGGGGTCGCGGTCGTGATGCTGCCCGACGGCGGCGACCGCTATCTCAGCGGCGGCCTCTACGGCGGGCTCCTGGATGGCTGAGGAACCTGCCCTGGAGTTCTCCGGGGAGCTTTTCGAGCGGATGCGCTCGCTGGGCGAGCAGGCGTACCCATTCGAAGGCTGCGGGGTCTTGCTCGGCCGCGAAGAACAGGGCAAGGTGGTGGTTTCCGAGGTGCGGCTGGGGCGCAACCTGGTCACCGATCGCCGCAACGACCGCTACGAGCTGGACCCCCGGGACCTCCTCGACGCTGAGCGCGCAGCTCGTGCCCGGGCCGAGGAGGTGGTTGGCTTCTACCACACCCACCCGGACCATCCCGCCCGCCCCAGCCAATTCGACACCGACCGCGCCTGGCCCGGCTACCACTACGTGGTGATGGCCGTCCACCAGGGCCAGCTGGCGGCCGCCACTGCCTGGCGGCTGGGCGGTGAGGGCGAGGCCCGCCTCTTCCAGGAGGTGGCGCTTCAGGTGACTTCAGCAGAGGGCGGATATAATCCCCGCCTTGTGGCGGACGCATCGTGAAGACCGCGATAACGGCGGCCGAGGTGATCCTCGCCATCCTGCTGGGCATCACGATTCTGCTGCAGACTCCCAAGTCCAGCGGCCTTGGCGGGACCATCGGGGGCGGGACGGACACCGGTGGCGGCTATCGGACCCGGCGGGGGCTGGAGCGGGTCCTGTTCCGCCTGTCGATCTGGTTCGCCGTCGCCTTCGCCTTGACCGCGGTGCTCGAGGTGCGCTTCGGCTAGCTGACGGCTTGCGCCGGCATCGGCTGCTCGCCGCCGCCGGAGCCGGTCTTCTCCTGCTCGCCGGGGCGGGCGGAGCCGCCTTGGCCCTCTCGGCGCATGTGGAGCAGGTGGACCAGGTCTACTCAGAGGCGGTGGTGGCGCCCCCGGGTCCCTCGGCCCTGAGCCCGCTTGTCGCCCCCACCAACCCGGTGGCGCAATCGGTGGGGGCGCTCACGTCACCGGGTCTGCTGGAGCCGGGCCGGAGCGGCCAGCCGACATTGGCGCTCGCCGCCAGCTGGCGCATCGAGGCGGGAGGCGCCAAGTACGCGTTCACCCTCTCGCCGAAGCGGAAGTGGTCGGACGGGGCTCCGATCACGACCCGGGACGTGGCCTTCACGCTGGCCGTGCTCCAGTCGCCCCAGTTCCCCAACACCGATCTGGCCGCCCCCTGGACCGGGGTGAGCCTCGACGCCAGCTCTCTCTGGGCCGGCGTGTTCACCCTCCCCGGTCCCAGCACCAGCTTCCCGGCCGCAGCCGAGGACGCGATCATCCCCGCCGGCCACTACCACGATCAGGTGGCTCGCTACTTCAAGGGCGGCCAGCGCACGGTCAGCCTGTTCCCGCCATCGGCGGGGCCGTTCACCGTCGCGGCCAACACCCCCAATGCGGTCCGCCTCACCCGCAACCCCTACTACCGGCCGCGGCCGCGCCTGGCCGGGTTCCGCCTCGATCTGGAGCCGACTTCCGCAACCGTGAAGGGAATGCTGGCGGCGGGGACGGTCGACGGCTGGCTGGCGTCGACGCCGTCGGACCTCGCCGGACTGCCGTCCGACCTGGTCGCCTCCCGGATGACCACGTACGCGTTCGTCGAGCTCATCCTCAACGAGCAGGCGTACCCGCTCGACACCATGGCCGTGCGCCAGGCGATCGCTAGCGCGATCAATCGGGGACGGCTCCTGAGCCACGCCCTGCACGGGCTCGGCCGCGCCCAGTACGGTCCCTTGCCGGTGTCGATCGGCTGGGCGCGGGCGGTGGCGCAGCCGCCCGCCAGCACGGTTACGCCGGCGCAGCTGCTGAAGGCGGCCGGGTGGACCAGGACCCGTCCCGGGGGCGCCTTCATGAAGTCTCGGGTGCCGCTCAAGCTCACGATCGACGTGCCCCAGGTGGACCCGCTGCCCGCCGCCGCCGCCGGCCTGGCGGCGCAGCTTGGAAAGCAGGGGATTCTGGCCACGGTCCGTACCCTTCCCCAGGGCGGGTTCGTCAGCACAACCCTAACTTCCGAGCGCTTCCAGGCGGCGCTGGTCGGCTTCGACAACGGCCCCGACCCGGACCTGACTGCGCTCTTTTTGTCGGGAGTAGAGCCGGGCCAGTCGCTGAACTTCAGTCAGGCGGCCCCGGACCCCTTCCTGAACCACGCCCTGGACCAGCTGGCAACCGCCGCCAACCTGGGGGCGCGGCGTTCCGCCTACCGCACGGTCAGCGGTCGCCTCAGCACCGACATCCCCGCCGTCTTCCTGTACACGCCGGTCGATGTCTACTACCACCTGGCCGGCGTGCACACGCCGGGGGTGCCGTCTGTGGGAGATCCCGCCCAGCGGTTTGCCGACGTCGCCGCCTGGAGGCTCTGACCCTGTGGAGGGGCATCGGCGCTGAGGTAGGATTCCAAGCTGCGCGCCGGGATGGTGGAATTGGTAGACACGCAGCGTTCAGGGCGCTGTGCAGGTCACTGCGTGCGGGTTCGAGTCCCGCTCCCGGCACCAGCGGCGCCCGCTTGCCTCGGTCGGTTCCCGCCCGGCTTCGAGTAGAGTCTTGCCCAGGGAGACCAGCGAGGAGAGGCCACGGACCAGCAGCCGCCAGGGGGAGCGCCGGGGGAAGAGCGCCGGCTCGAGCCCCTTCGGTGGATCCCAGCCGATCCGGAGGCGGATGCGCCCAGCGAAATCGAGGCCCCGGTCCGGGTCCGGCGCTCGAGCTGGCGCCGGATGGTCTCGCTGCTGGTGGTGGTGGCGCTCGGCGTCGCCATCGGCTCGACGGTCTCCTTGCTCCAGCAGCGCGGCGCGCCGCCCACCACGCCGCCCAAGGCCACCCCGAGCGCCAGCTCGACGCCATCGCAGGTGCTGCAGCGCGCAGAGGCGGCGCAGCAGCTGCAGCAGGTGGCCCGCTCCGACCTCCCCGAGATCATCACCGTGGTGGCGGTGGGGGCCCAGAGCGAGGAGCTGGGCACCGGCTGGCCGATCGACGACAACGGCGACTTCATCACCAACGATCACGTGGTCCATCAGGGGATTAGCTTCCACGTGGTTGACCCTGCCGGCGACCAGTTCCCCGCGACGGTGGTCAACGTCGACACCGCGCTGGACATGGCCGAGGTCCACGTGAGCGGATTGCGGGAGTCGGCCTTTCCCGTCACCTATGCCCTGCCCACCCTGGGGCAGCCGGTGGTGGTGCTGGCTTCCCAGGGCGCGACCGGCCACCAGCCGGTGACCGACTCCTCGGTGAACGGCCTCAACAAGCGCGCCACCGTGGACGACGCCGTGCCCGGTGAGATCTCCAACTACTCGGACCTGATCCGTATGCCGGCTCACATCTATCCGGGCAACAGCGGGGGACCGGTTCTGAGCACCAGCGGCTCCGTGGTCGGGGTGCTCACCCTGGCGGCCCAGAATGGCCCGGGCGCCTTCGCCATCCCCATGAGCGAACTGCAGCCGGTGCTGCAGTCGTGGCTGAGCCAGGGGTGATGGTCTTGGGGATCGCTGAGAGTTCGGCACAGAACGCGCCGGCGCATTGACCTCGTTCCCGGGCGTCTGGCACCATGGCGCGGGGTCGGCTAGTCACTTCGACCCTCGGTGGTCGTCAAGCTGACCGGGATTCGACTCAGTCGTAAGGAACAGCACAACTATGAGTTCTAAAAAGAGCAACGGCCTGACCATCCTGGTGCTGGGCGCCGACGGCTACATCGGATGGCCGATGGCGATGCACCTTTCCCAGCAGGGACACCGGGTGGTGGCGGTCGACAACCTGTCCCGCCGGCGCTGGGACAGCCAGGGCGGCACCTACAGCCTGATCCCGATCCGCACCATGGGCCAGCGGGTCCGGCGCTGGCGGCAGGTGGCCGGGCGCACCATCGAGTGGCGCCGTGCCGACCTGACCGACTACGGGGCGGTCGACCGCCTCTTCTCAGAGTTCAAGCCCCAGGCGGTGATCCACTTCGCCGAGCAGCGCAGCGCCCCGTTCTCGATGATCGACCGCAGCCACGCCGTCTTCACCCAGATGAACAACGTCGCGGGCACTCTCAACCTGCTCTTCGCCATCCGCGACCACGTGCCGGATTGCCATCTCATCAAGCTTGGAACCATGGGCGAGTACGGCACGCCCAACATCCCCATCGAGGAGGGCTACATCGACATCGAGCACGAGGGTCGCAAGGACCGTCTGCCCTTTCCCAAGGTGCCGGGTAGCTTCTACCACCTGTCCAAGGTGCACGACAGCCACAACATCCACTTCACCTGCCGGATCTGGGGCACCCGGGCCACCGACCTCAACCAGGGGGTGGTTTACGGGGTGGACACGGACGAGACCAAGCTGCACCCCGACCTCCAGACCCGGTTCGACTTCGACTCGGTCTGGGGCACGGTGCTGAACCGCTTCTGCGTCCAAGCGGCGGTCGGCCAGCCGCTGACCGTCTACGGCAAGGGCGGTCAGACCCGTGGCTACCTGGACCTCCGCGACACCATGGCCTGCATCACGCTGGCCTTGGAGAATCCGGCGGAGCGGGGCGAATGCCGGGTGTTCAACCAGTTCACGGAGCAGTTCTCGATCAACGAGCTGGCGGCTCTGGTGACCAAGACCAGGGCGCAGAAGGGGTTGAAGACCGAGACCACCCACCTGCCCAACCCCAGGGTCGAACTCGAGACCCACTACTACAACGCCAAGCACCAGCATCTGCTGGACCTCGGTCTTCAGCCGCACGCTCTCGGCGAGACGCTGGTGGAGTCGGTGATCGGCATGGTCGAGCGCTACGCCGAGCGGGTCGATCCGGTACTGCTGGAGCGCCCCAGCGTCAGCTGGAAGAGCGGCGGCAACGAGATCTGGCACCAGTACTCCAACCGGGCCCTGGGGGAGCGGGTCTCGGCCATGGACGAGCAGCGGCTGCGGGGGCGGGTGAGCGAGGCGGTCTGACCGGCAGGGGGTCTGCCCACCGGCGCTTGGCGGGATCTGGCGCTGGGTAGACTCGGATCAACTACCAACTTGCTCGAGGCCTGAAGTGGACAGCCGACACTACGAGATCGCAATCGTCGGAGCCGGGCCGGCCGGCCTGACGGCCGCCCTCTACGGTGGGCGGGCGCTGAAGCGAACCGCGCTCTTCGAGGCGGGAATCCCGGGCGGTGAACTGCTCAACACCGATCTGGTCGAGGACTACCCGGGCTTTGCCTCGGTCACCGGGCCCGAGCTCGCCTCCAAGATGACCGACCACGCCCTCACCTTCGGTGCGGAGCTGATCTCCGGTAGGGTGGTGGCGATCGAGGTGGAGGCGGATGGCCGCAAGCGCCTGGAGATGGAGGAGGGAGAGCCCTACTGGGCCGACGCCGTGATCATCACGGCGGGGGGGCAGCCGCGCAAGCTGGACGTACCCGGCGAGCAGGAGTACGCGGGCCGGGGGGTCTCGTACTGCGCCGTCTGCGACGGTGCGTTCTTCAAAGGTGAGCACCTGGCCGTGGTCGGGGGTGGCGACGCGGCGGTGGAGGAGGCGGACTTCTTGACCCGGTACGCCAGCCGGGTGACGGTGATCCACCGCCGGGACCAGTTCCGGGCCCAGCCCTTGCTCCTGGAGCGCGCCTGCAAGAACCCCAAGATCGACTTCATCCTGGACACAGTGGTCGAGGAGGTCCTCGGCGAAGCCGGTCGTACCACCGGGCTGCGGCTGCGCAACGTGCGCACCGCCGAGCGCTCCACGCTCGACGTGGGGGGTGTCTTCATCTTCGTCGGCTTTCTTCCCAACACCGGGCTGCTGCGCCAGCACGCGGAACACGACGATCAGGGCTACTACCTCACCGACGGCAACATGCAGACCTCGGTGCCGGGCATCTACGCCGCCGGGGACGTCCGGGCCCAGCTGACCCGGCAGGTGACAACAGCGGTGGGAGACGCCACCACTGCCGCCCTGGCCGCCACCAAGCAGTTGGAGTCGGCCCAGTCCGAGGGCGAGCCGGCTCAGGCGGCACTGGCTACCCCGTAGTGGCGTGAGCATCGTCACCAAGCACGGAGACGGCGGCGAGACTTCGCTCCTATACGGGGGTCGGGTGGCCAAGGATGATGCCCGCACCGAGGCCTACGGGGCGCTCGACGAGGCGGTCTCGGCTCTCGGCCTGGCTCGCAGCCTCTGTTCACACCCCGAGGTGGCCCGGCGACTGCTGGAGTTGCAGCGTGAGTGCTTCACCGCCGGGGCGGAGCTTGCCACCGCGAGCGGCCAGCGCTCCAAGCTGCAAGCCCACTTCCCCACGCTCGAGGCGGCGGCGGTGGACGCACTGGAGGCCGAGGTTCACCGCCTGGAGGCCGAGGTTGGCCTTCCGGACGGCTTCGTGCTGCCGGGTGGCTCGCCTGGTGCCGCCGCCATCGACCTGGCGAGAACGGTGGTGAGGCGCGCGGAGCGGCGGGCGGTGAGCCTGCGACGCAGCGGTCAGCTGGAGAACGCCGAGGTGATTCGCTACCTGAACCGGCTCTCGGACCTGCTCTTCATGCTCGCCCGGCAGGAGGAGTCCGGACAGACCACCCCGAAGTGAGCGCGCTCCCGACCGTCCGCCGTCGAGTCACGGTCAGCGGGCGGGTGCAGATGGTGGGCTTCCGAGCATTCGCCGTGATGCGCGCCCGAGAGCTGGGACTGCGTGGCTGGGTGCGCAACACCGAGTCCGGCGCTCTTGAGGCGGTGGTGGAGGGGGGTGAGGTGCAGGTGGGGGCGTTCATCCAGCACCTGGGTCGGGGGCCGGCGGCTGCCGAGGTCCGCGCTGTGGACGTGGCGGCCGAGCCCGCCGACCAAGAGCTGGGAGACTTTACAGTCACCCCTTAGCCGCAATTCACGGGAGGCTCGATCCTGATCCCTGGCGTCCTGGCCCCGATCATTGCGAGCTCACGCCGCCGCGCCGACGAGCTCTTGGAGCGCCGCTCCGAGCTGGTCCGCCGCGCCGCCCGCCAACCCGTAGCCCCTTCGCTGGCAGCCGCTCTGCGCCGCCCGGGGCTCGGGCTCATCGCCGAGATCAAACGGAGATCCCCCTCCGGTGGCGAGCTCAGGCCCGAGCTGTCGGTCCCCGAGCTCGCCGCCGGCTTCGCCACCGCCGGTGCCGCCGGACTCTCGGTGCTTACCGAACCGGGCTGGTTCGGAGGATCCGACTGCGACCTCGAGGAGGCGGTCTCGCTGGGAGCCCTACCGGTCTTGCGCAAGGACTTTGTCGTCGACCCGGTGCAGGTCCTGGAGAGCCGGGCCCTGGGGGCCGCCGCCTGCCTGCTCATCGTCCGGGTGCTGGGGAATGGCGGGCTCCAGAACTGCGCAGCCGCGGCCACCGACTGCGGGGTCGAGGTGCTCGTCGAGGTCCACAACGAACAGGAGCTGGAGCTCGCGGCGACAGTGGGTGCCGATATTCTCGGTATCAACAATCGGGACCTGGACTCCCTCACGACCGACCTGGCTGTCACCGAGAGGTTGGCTCCGCTGGCTCCTAGCGGAGTGCTTTTGATCTCAGAATCCGGCATCCGCACGCCAGTCGACCTCGAACGGCTGCGGGCGACGGGGGTGGCCGGGGTGCTGGTGGGCGAGAGCCTGATGCGCGCCTCCGATCCCGCCGCCGAGTTGACGCACCTCAGCCAGGCCGGCACGGCCGCCTAAGCCCATGGTCCGGGTCAAGGTGTGCGGCATCACCAGCATCGACGACGCCCTGGTCGCGGTCGGGGCGGGCGCGGACGCCATCGGGCTGGTCTTCCACCCCACCAGCCCGCGCCGGGTGAGCTGGGCGGCGGCGGCCGCCATCAGCCAGCGGGTTGGTGGTCTGGTGGAGCGGGTCGGGGTCTTCGTCGACGCCGACCCGACCCTTCTCGAGGAGGCCTGTCGAGCCCTCGAGCTGGACGCATTGCAGGTCCACCAGCGGAGCTGTCCTCGCAGCCTGACCGAGCGGCTGCCGGTGCCGATCCGCCCGGTGGTGGACCTCGGAGATGAGGGCATGGCCGCCATCGATTGGGGGGCCGATCTCCCCATCGTGCTGGACAACTTGCGCCCGGACGGATCCGGGGGTAGCGGGCGCAGCGGAGGCTGGCTCCAGGCCGCAGCGATCGCCGGCCACCGCCCGGTGTGGCTGGCCGGTGGGCTCGGGCCGGACAACGTAGCCGCCGCGGTGGCGCAGGTGCGACCGCTGGGCGTGGACGCCAGCTCACGCCTGGAGAAGAGCCCGGGAGTCAAGGACCCGGCGCTGGTCGCGCGCTTCGTCAGCGCCGCCCGGTCGGTCGAGCGCTAGCTTGCCGGCCGAGCACCCGGCCCCCGGGCTCATCTTGTCCACAGTCCCCAAGCACGGCCGCTACGGGGAGTTCGGTGGCCAGTTCGTCCCCGAGACGGTGATGCCCGCGCTCGCCGAACTGCAGCAGGCGGCTGAGGCCTGCTTCGGCGACGACGCCTACCACCACGAGCTGGGTCAGCTGCTGCAGCACTACGCTGGCCGCCCCACCCCCTGCTACCGAACCAGCCGGCTGAGTTCGGGTGCCTCCCTGTGGCTGAAGCGCGAGGACCTGCTCCACACCGGTGCCCACAAGCTCAACAACGCCCTGGGCCAGGGACTGATCGCCTCCCGGATGGGCAAGTCCCGGATCATCGCCGAGACCGGGGCCGGCCAGCACGGGGTGGCGACCGCCACGGTCTGCGCGCTGCTGGGGCTGGAATGCACGGTCTACATGGGCCGGGAGGACATGCGCCGGCAGGCGATGAACGTGTACCGGATGGAGCTGCTCGGAGCTGAGGTGATCCCGGTGGACTCGGGCTCGGCCACACTCAAGGAGGCCACCTCGGAAGCCATCCGCGACTGGGTGACCAACGTGCGCACCACCCACTACGTCATCGGCTCCGCGGTGGGCCCTCACCCCTACCCGTGGATCGTGCGCACCCTGCAGTCGGTGATCGGAGCGGAGGCGCGTCGGCAGATGCTGGCGCAGGCGGGCCGGCTGCCGCACACGGTGGTGGCCTGCGTCGGCGGTGGCAGCAACGCGATCGGCATCTTCTCCGGCTTCTTGGAGGACTCGACCGTCGCCCTGGTGGGCGTCGAGGCGGGTGGAGCCGGCCCTCAGTTGGGACAGCACGCGGCGAGCCTCAGCGAAGGTTCCCCCGGGGTGCTGCACGGTGCCTTCTCGATGCTGCTGCAGGACGAGCAGGGCCAGGTCGCCGCCACCGAGAGCGTCTCCGCCGGCCTTGACTATCCGGGTGTCGGCCCCGAGCACAGCCTGCTCCGCCAGAGCGGCCGGGCGCGCTACCGGGTGGTGACCGACCAAGAGGCGATTGGCGCCTTCCGGCGCCTCAGCCGCCAAGAGGGGATCATCCCGGCCCTGGAGTCGGCGCACGCCATCTTCGAGGCGGAGCGGCTGGCGGCTGAGCTGCCCGCCGAAGCCGACGTCCTGGTCTGTCTCAGCGGCCGCGGGGACAAGGACCTGGACACGGTCCGGTCACTCGCCGCCCAGTGAGCGGTCCCGAGCGGCTGGCCGCCAGCCTCGGGACAGGCGCCGCGACGCCGGTCGTAGTTCCCTACCTCATGGCCGGGCACCCCAGCCCGGCGCTGACGCCCTCCCTCCTGCTGGCCGCGGAGGAGGGGGGTGCTGCGGCCATCGAACTCGGTCTGCCCTACTCCGACCCGCTCGCCGACGGGCCGGTGATCCAGGCGGCAGGGCATTCGGCACTGCGACAGGGGATGAACGTGTCGGGGGCCCTCGACTGTCTGGAGCGAGCTCGTGGGCAGGGCCTGTCGGTGCCCGTCATCCTGATGGGCTATCTCAACCCCATCCTGAGACTCGGCCACGCGCCCTTCGTCGATCGCGCCCGCGCCAGCGGCGCTCAGGGTCTGCTGGTCCCCGACCTGCCGGTGGAGGAATCGCGCGAGCTGGCGGCGGTGTGCGCGGCAAAGGGGCTGGCCCTGGCGGCCATGGTCGCTCCCACCACCACCGACACCCGGCTTGCGGCCGCGGCCCGGCTGACCCGAGGCTTCCTCTACTGCGTCTCGCGCACGGGAGTGACGGGCCAGGGCCTGGGCTTGCAGACCGCCCGCGAGCTCCTGCAGCGGGCGCGCCGGCTCACACCGCTGCCGCTGGCGCTCGGGTTCGGGGTGGGCAGCCGGGACCAGGTGGTCGCGTTCAGCGGACTGGCCGACGCCGTGGCGGTGGGCACCTACCTGGTGGGAGAGATCGGCAACTCCGAAAACCCGGTGGTGCGGATGCGCCAGCTGGTAGGAGAGCTGGCGGGAGGCTGAGGCCCGGCTCAGGCGGCCAGGCCGCCGTCCACCACCAGCACGTGGCCGGTGATGAAGGACGCGGCAGGACTGCAGAGGAAGGCGACCGCGGCCGCGACCTCGTCGGCGGTTCCCTCTCGCCGTAGCGGAGTCAGCTTGATCAGCTCGGCGAGCTGTTCTTCGTTGAGCGACGAGGTGGTGAGCTCGGTGCGCACGTAGCCCGGCGCGACCGCGTTGCAGGTGATCCCCCGACTGCCCAGCTCCTTGGCCACCGACTTGGTCAACCCGACCAGGCCGGCCTTGGCGGCCGCGTAGTTGGCCTGCCCGGGATTCCCGCCCAGACCCACGATCGAGCTGATGTTGACGATGCGGCCCCAGCGCTGGCGCAGCATCTGGGGCACGCTCGCCTTGGTCACCAGGAAGCTGGCGGTGAGGTCGGTGCGCAGGACCGAGTCCCAGTCGTCGGTGCTCATCCGCAGCAGAAGCCCGTCGTGGAGAATGCCGGCGTTGTTTACCACCACCTGGAACGGGCCGGCCTCCTGGAAGAGGCGCTGCACCGCCTGAGCGTCGCCCACGTCCGCCTGGAAGACGCCGGCTTTGGGAAGGTTGGCGGCGGTGGCCTCGGCCGCGTCGCGGTCGGACAGGTAGTTGACCACCACCTCGGCGCCCATGCTGGCCAGCGCCCGGCTGATTGCCGCGCCGATCCCCTTGCCCCCGCCGGTGACAAGGGCTCGGCGGCCGCTCAGGTCCAGGTCCAACTCAGCGGTCGCTTTCTACCAGCAGTTCGTCGGCGTTCCAGGTCTGGACCCCGGGCATGTGCTTGGCGGCGAGGCTGGCCAGCACGCGGCCCGGGCCCAGCTCGACCACCGTGCCCACCCGCAGGCGCTGCATGGTGGTCATGGTGCGCGCCCAGTGGACCGGGCGCAGCAAATGCCCAGCCAGCTCCGACCGCAGCGTCTGCACCGAACGCAGGGCGCGGCCGCTGCCGTTGGCGAGCAGGGGTACCGTCGGGGGCCGCAGCGGCAGCGCTTTGACCCGCTCGGCCAGCTTGGCCGCCGCCCGGGCCATGAGCGGGGAGTGCGCTCCCAGCGGGATCTCCAGTACCAAGACCCGGCGGGCGCCCGCCTGGTTGGCGAGCTCCTCGGCTACGGCGATGGAGTCCGGCTCGCCGCTCAGGATGAACTGGTTGGGCGCGTTGAGGTTGGAGAGCCAGATGCCCCCGGCGGCCTCGGCGCGGAGCCGGATCGCCTCGACCTCGGCTTCGAGCAGCCCAACGATGGCGAGCATCCGCCCCGGCGCCTGATCCGCGGCCGACGCCATCAGCAGGCCGCGCTCGCGGACCAGCATCAGCGCGTCCTCCCAGGAGATGGCCTCGGCAGCGGCGCAGGCCGTGATCTCGCCCAGGCTGTGCCCGGCGACCAGCGCCACCTCGCTCAGGCCGAAGCGCTCCTCATAGGCGGCGAAGGCGGCCCAGGAGACGGCCACCACACAGGGCTGGAGATTTTCGGTCCGCCGGAGCTCAGCGCCGGGACCCTCGAAGCAGAGCCGCCGCACCGGCATCTCCAGTACCTCCTCGGCCCGGTGCAGGGCGCGATCGGCGGCGCCGAAGAGCCGGGCGAGCTCTCGGCCCATCCCTGGCTGCTGCACCCCCTGGCCCGGGAAGAGCAGCGCCACCGGGGGGGCCAGCGGTCCGGTCCCGACGGGAGCCGCGATCAAGCGGTTCGGTCCTGCTGGTGCGCCTGCAGGTACTCCCAGAGGTCGGCCACCTTGCGCATGCGGTTGACCTCCTCCTCGGGCAGCGGGATCTTGAAGTGGTCCTCGACCGCCATGATCAGCTCGACCACGTCGAGTGAGTCGGCTGCCAGATCTCTGGCGAGGCTCACATCCATCTGGACCCGGTCCTGGTCCACCCCCAGGATCTCGCCGGCCATCCGCTGCAGATCGGCGAATTCCAAGGGTGCTCCCGCCGAATCGGAATCCGCCGGTCTGGGATCGCTCACTCTGCTGGCCTCCGCTGCCTAGGCGGCCTGCGCCAGCGCCAGACAGGCGTTATGGCCGCCGAATCCGAATGAATTGGAGAGCGCCACCCGGACCCTGGCCGGGCGGGCCCGGTTGGGCACGTAATCGAGATCGCACTCGGGGTCGGGATGCTCCAGGTTGATGGTGGGCGGCACCCGCTGCTCCTGCATGGCCAGCACGCAGGCGGCCGCCTCCATCGCCCCGGCCGCACCCAGCAGGTGGCCGGTCATGGACTTGGTCGAGCTGACCGGGATCCGCAGCGCCCGCTCGCCCAGCACCGCCTTCACCGCCCGGGTCTCGGCAATGTCCCCGAGAGGGGTCGAGGTGCCGTGGGCGCTGACGTAGTCGATGTCCTGGGGCCCGAGCCCGGCCTTGGCCATCGCCTTGGTCATGGCCCGGGCGGCGCCGTCGCCCGCGGGGTCGGGGGCGGTGATGTGGTGCATGTCGGCGCTGGAGCCGGAACTCAGCAGCTCAGCCCAGATCCGCGCCCCCCGCGCCCGCGCATGCTCCCACTCCTCCAGAACCATCACCACCGCGCCCTCGCCCATCACGAAGCCGTCGCGGTCCCGGTCGAAGGGGCGGGAAGCTCCCTCCGGATCCTGGTTGCGGCGTGACATCGCCCCCATCTGGCAGAAAGCCCCGATCAGGAGCGGGGTCAACGAGGCCTCGGCGCCGCCGGCGATCATCGCCACCGCGTCGCCCCGGCGGATCACCTCGGCGGCGTCGCCGAGCGCATGACCGCTGGATGCGCAGGCGCTGACCACTGCGTAGTTGGGACCACCGGCGTGGAGCTCGATGGCGATCAGACCGGCGGCGATGTCGGTGATCATCATCGGCGCCATGAAGGGGCTGATGCGGACCACCCCGCGCTCCATCAGCACCTTCTGCCCGCGCTCAATCTCCTCCATCCCCCCGGCGGCGGAGCTGACCACCACCCCGACCGCGTCACGATCCATCGACTCCGGCTCCAGCCCGGAGTCGTCCACCGCCATCCGGGCCGCGGCCAACCCGAGCTGGCAGTAGCGGGCGACCCGGCGGGCCAGCTTGCGCTCCATGTACCTCTCCGGCTCGAACCCCTTCACCTCCGCCGCCACCCGGGTGGGGTAGTCCGAGGCGTCGAAGTGGGTGATCGGCCCCACCCCGGAGCGACCTGCGAAGAGGCTCTCGCGGACTGCCTCCACCCCAATTCCCAGCGGGGTCACCATCCCCATCCCGGTTATGGCCACGCGCACACGCGAAGGATTGGGGGTCACATTTGGGATATTAGGGACAAACCCGGAGGCTCGCATCGGCCCCTGGGGCGGATCTGACCCCATATTTGTTGGACAATCAGTCCAAATTACTCCGGGAGCAGCTGGCGCAGGTCGTACTCGGGGTCGGCGGCCCGAGCGGGGTCGACCGCCACTCCGGCGGCAATCAGGCGCCGGGCGACGCTGGCGTCCCGGAAGCGGTTGACCGCCAGTATGCCCACCAGGACACCGTCCCTCAGGTGGAGGCTGCTGAAGGCGTCCGAGTTCGGGTCGCCCCGGAGGAATTGGTCGCCGGCCAGGACTCCGACCTGCTGCAGGGTGGAGTGGTACTGCTCCGTCCAGAAGTAGGGGATGGGATCGAAGATCGCCTCCTCGCCCAAGATCCGCCCCGCAGCGAACTCCCCCTGCTGGTGGGCGTTCTCGTAGTGCTCCACGCGGACGCGCCGCTGCTGGGTAGTGCTCCAGTACGAGGCGACGTCGCCGGCGGCGAAAACGTCCGCAGCGCTGGTGGCGCAGGCGTCGGTGGTAATGCCGTCGTCGACCGCCAGGCCGGCCTGCGCTGCCAGTTCCACCCGGGGCTCGGCGCCCACACAGACCAGCGCGGTGTCGCAGGGGATGGCCGCGCCGCTGGCGAGCCGGGCCTCCTCGAGCCTCCCTCGTCCCCGCAGCTCCAGCACCTGATCCTCAAGGCGCACATCCACCCCGGCGCTTCGGTGCAAGCGCAGGCAGTGGTCGCCGGCCAGTGGTCCGAAGGGGGCCACCAATTGCGCCTGCAACTCCACCAGGGTTACGGACCAGCCGGACTCCCTCGCCACCGCGGCCAGTTCCGCCCCCAGGAAGCCGCCTCCCACCACCAGCAGTCGGCCGCCGGAGGCCAGGCGCTGGGCCAGCCGGTCGGCGTCGGCCAGGGAGCGATAGGTGGTGACGCCCTGGAGCTGCGCGCCCGGCACGGTCAGGGATCGTGGCCGCGAGCCGGTGCTGATCAGAAGCTTGTCGTAGTTCAGCGCCCGGCCGTCTCCGAGGGAGAGCTGCTGCCGGGCGGTGTCCAGCGCCTCGACCCGGGTTCCCCCGACCCATTGGACCCCGTGCTGGCTCATGAAATCGTTGCGGCTCAGATAGAGCTTGGCGCGGGGCAGTTTGCCCAGAAGGTAGTCCTTGGAAAGTGGGGGACGCTCGTAGGGCGGCTCAGCCTCCTCCCCGAGGAGGACCACCTCTCCCTGGTGGCCTAGGCGCCTCAGCGTCTGCGCTGCCCGGAACCCGGCAAGGCCGGCGCCGACGTTGCAGAAGCGGGACTTTCGCGCCACCGTGGAAGCCTAGTGCAGGCCGGCGCGGACGCTCCGGGGCGGACCAAAGCACTGCTTATGCTTTGGCTCCACATGCAGGCTCTGAAGGCCGTGGCCGGCCCGGGCCGGCGGGGAATCGGGGGCGGACGGTGAGCCCCGCCGACCCGAGCCC
>JBJKSO010000032.1:0-4522 GCA_046703825.1 Candidatus Dormibacteria bacterium | reverse complement strand
CCTGCTGGCGCAGGCGGCGGCGCAGCTCAGCCGCCGACCGGTGGCCGAGGTGGGCGGCCGCGCCCACGCACTGACGGACCCATCAGCTTGGATGAGGTGGGCGCAGCAGGGTCGGCAGAGCCGAGCTGATTGGTTCCCGGATCAAGCAGGCGGCGCGATGGTCGAAGGGCGTCGGCTCGGCGTTCAGGATCAGCAGGGGGACCCCACGCCGCAGCGCCAGCGCAGGCAGGGTCGCCGCCGGCTGGACCTCGAGCCGGGTGCCGACCGCCAGGAAGAGGTCACCGGCCTGGGCGGCGGCGGTAGCCCGCTCCCAATCCCGGCGACGCAGGGCTTGGCCGAAGGAAATCGTCGCCGACTTGAGGATTCCTCCGCAGACCGGGCAGTCCGGATCGTCCTCCCCGTGCCGCACCCGCTCCAGGGTTTGGGCCATCGGCTGTCGAGCTCCGCAGCTGAGGCACTCGCTCTCGCGCAGGTTTCCGTGGATCTCGACGACCAGGTCCGCCGAGTTCCCTGCCGCCAGGTGCAGCCCGTCGATGTTCTGGGTTACCAGTCCGGCCAGCCGACCCTGCCGCTCCAGATCGACCAGCGCAGTGTGACCGGGGTTGGGGTGGGCGGTCCAGGCCGGGTGCTCCAGCCGCGTGCGCCAGGCGGCCACTCGGTGATCGCGACTCGCCAGATAGTGAGCGATGGTGCTGCGCTTCTCCGCCTGCGGGTCGAGAGTCCAGACGCCCCTGGGCCCGCGGAAGTCGGGGATGCCGGAGTCGGTGGAGATTCCCGCCCCACAGAGCACGGTGATCCGCGCAGCCCGGGCCAGCAACTCCCGGGCGCCAGCGATCCCGCCGTCGTCCGCGGGGGGAGGCATCGGAGCCAAGCTCCGCGTCAGCCCTGCCGCTTGATCTCCAGCTTGCCTTCCACCACCCTGGTCTCGAATACCGGCACCCCCACCGCCGCCGGCCCGTGGACCAGACCGCCGGACCGGACGTCAAAGGTGGATCCGTGCCAGGGGCAGCTGATCCGGCCGTCCTTCAGGGGGTTCTCCCCCAGTGGCCCCCCCAGGTGCGGGCAGACCGCCCCAGTGGCGAACACCTCGCCGCCCAGCCGCGTTAGCAGGATCTTGGTTGGGCCAACCTGCTTGGTCACCAGCTCGCCCTCGCTGACCTCGGAGTCCTCCGCCACCTCCCGCCACTTGCCTGGGCCCGCGGTGAACGCATTGCGGTTGACCTGGACCCCAAACCGGAACACCAGGTCGCCACCCAAGAACGCTCCCGCGGTGGCCAGCGAGAGCCCGGCCATGGAAAGCGCCATACCCTTGGCCCGGCGGCCGCGGCGGCGGGCGACCAACGAGGTCAGAAAGAGCATCAGACCGGCGCTGTTGACGACCGCGTGCAGCTCGCCCTGATCCCGCTCCCGCCCCTGCCGGTCCAGGAGATCGGCGCCCCCGCTGAGGGCGGCGGCAAGGCCGCCGGCACAGCCCACCGCGATCAGCATGTCGGCGCCCTTGCCCATACCCTCACCCCGTCCGCGGTCGGCGAGGTCCAGCAGCCAAGCGGCGGTCCAGGCCCCGATGGGCAGGTCGGTGAGCATGGGGTGCAGCGGATGTCCGAGCCAGGTTCCGTTGAGGATGTCCCGGATCTGGACGGCGGTCGGCCCGCCGCTGGCCATGGCCTTGGCTCCCAGCTGCTGGGTGATTTCCGCCAGCGGCCGTACTGCGAACTCGACTCGGTCCATCAACCGGTCGACCAGGGTTCGGCTCATGATGTTCACCTCGTGACCCGGCTGCTTGCAGCGCGCCCCCCGCGCTGGGCTCATTCGAAAATAGCGCCGTGCTGGTAGCCATTCTGGAAGCAGATCTGGATTACGCAAATGTCGCATGTCACCTGATCGCCCAGACTCCCGGGCTGCAGCCCAGGGCGATCGGCAGCCTGGAGCACTTGGTCCAGCTGCTTCGCCACGAGGCGCCGGTCGCCATCGTCGCCGACCGCAGCTCGATGCAGGGTGTCCGTGGCCTGGAGGCCATCCGCAGCATGTCCGCGGCTCCGCTGGTGGTCCTCACTCCGGAAGCCCAGGAGGTGGCGCCTCTGATGGAAGCGGGCGCGGACTACGTGCTCGCCAAGCCATATCCGCCCGCGGTCCTGCGCGCCACCATGCGCGCCATCCTGCGCCGACGCCAGGCGGAACGGCGCGGTGGCGGGCGCGCGCTCGAGATCGGGCCGCTGGTGGTGGAACCGTCGCGGCGCAGCGCCCGCATCGAGGGCCGGCGCCACTTCCTCAGCCCGCGGGAGGCCGACTTGCTCGAGTACCTCGCGCTCAATTCGGGGGTGGTCTTGAGCCGCGCCCAGATCATCGAAGGTGCGTGGGGAGGCGACCCCACCGCCACCCCGGCGGCGGTGACCATGTGCGTTCACCGCCTGCGGCAGAAACTCGAGGCCGACCCGAGCCAACCGCGACTGCTGCAGACCCGCCGCAGCGACGGATACGTCCTCGAAGCTCCCCTGATGCCGGCCGCCGAGGCCGGATGAGCTCCCCGGGCCCGGCCCCCGTACTGGTCACCGGAGCCGGCGGCTTCGTCGGGGCCGCGGTCACCCGGGCCCTGCAGCGCCACGGCTATTCGGTTCGCGGGCTGGTCCGGAGGTCATCAGGTCGGCTGGAACCGGGGGTTGAGCCGGCGGTGGGGGATATCCTCGACCGCGAGTCGCTAGCCAGGGCCGCTGCCGGCTGCCAGGCGGTTGTGCACTGCGCCGCCGACTACCGCCTGGCGCTCCGCGCCGGGGAGGCGACCGCGATGGTCGCGGTCAACGTCGGCGGCACCGCCAACGTTCTCCGCGCCGCCCGCGCGGCAGGTGTGCGGCGGGTGGTGCACTGCAGCACCGTGGGCACGCTCGCCTTCGACCGCCGCGGCCGGATCTGCACCGAGGACGACCTGGCCCGGAGTCCTGCCAACTTGGCCGGCACCTACAAGCGCTCCAAATGGGCGGCCCACCGGCTGGCGCTGGCGGGCGGCGGGTCCCGTCCGGAGGTGGTGGTGGTCCAGCCCAGTACGCCCCTGGGCAGCGGCGACCGGCGGCCCACCCCGACCGGGGCCACCATCCGCGACTTCCTGGCCGGAAGGATCCCGGCGGTAGTCGCCACCGGGCTGAACCTGGTGGACGTGGAAGCGGTGGGGGAGGGCCACGTGCTGGCGCTGGAAAGCGGCACCGCGGGCAGGAGCTACATCCTCGGCGACCGCAACTGGACCCTGCGCCAGCTGCTGGAGGCGGTGGCGGCGGTGGCTGGGACACGCCCGCCGCGTTGGCGTATCCCGATCGCGGTGGCCCTGGCCGCCGCTGTGGGCAGCGAAAGCTGGGGTCGGCTGCGGCAATCACCCCCGGCGGTGCCGCTGACGTCGGTGCGCATGGCCGCCCACCCCATGTATGTGGATGCGGCCCGGGCCCGCAGCGAGCTGGGCTGGAATCCCGGTGACCTAGCGGGAGCGATCGAGTGCGCGGTGGCCGAGCTGCGGGGAGCAGCCTGATGGTGGGCGGCCCACTGGCGCCGCTGCTGCTGCGCTGGTACGCCTATCTGCCCTGGGCGCTCGTCGGGCTGATGATCTGGCGCGCGTTCGGCTGGCGGCGTGCTCTCGCCGTGGTGGCGGGAGGGTGGGCGATCGCCTGGGCCGCGGAGTGGGCCTCCACCAGCGGTCCGGGTGGTCCCTTCGGCCCCTACTCTTACCGGGCAGCCGCCCTCACCCACGACTGGAGGCTGGTCGGGGTGCCTGTCTTCGACAGCGTCAGCTTCACCTGGCTGACGTTCTGCTGCTTCTCCTTGGCCCGCCAGCTCGGGGCCGATGGCTGGCGGCGGGCCGTGGCGACACTGGTCGCGGTTGCCGGGATCGACGTGGTGGTGGATCCGGTGGCGCTGCGCGGGCAGCACTGGCTGCTCGGACGGATGTACTCCTACCCGGCCCACTCCGGGTTGTGGTTCGGGGTGACGGCGTTCAACTACGTCGGCTGGCTGGTGGTGGCGGCGGTGCTGGTTTGGTGGATCAGGTTCTGGCTGGGTGATTTCCCGGTGAGCCGCGCCTACCTGCGCTACGGTCCCGGGGTCCTGATCGGGGGGACTCTGGCGCTCGTCTGCGGGCTGGCGGTCAGGCTCGGGGTCGGCTTGGCGGCAGCCCTGGCTCTGGGGCTGCTGGGCGTGCTGGCGGCGGCCTGCCTCGCCGGCTCGGTCCGGGCCGCCGGCCTCTCCCCGCCGAAGTTGCTGGTTGCCTGCGCGCTTGCGGCTGAGGCCGGCGCCGCCAGCGCGGGGCTGGGCGGGTCCTGGCGCCGGGTCCGCGATCCGCACCACTCCAGGTGGCTCGGTGAGGGTGGGATCGAGGTGTGGGCAACTGGGATGGGGCCGGCGGCGGCCGCGGCGGCGGCCCGGCGATGCCCGGCTCAGCGGGTGCTGGTCGCCGGGGTCGCCGGAGCCTGCGCCTCGGGCTGGGAGCTTTCCGAGGCAGCGGTCGGCCGTCAGGTGCTGGACCCCGAGGACCACCTCCGCCAAC
>JBJKSO010000031.1:0-11311 GCA_046703825.1 Candidatus Dormibacteria bacterium | reverse complement strand
GCTGCAGACGCTCCGCCTGCTCCTGCACCCGCAGGATCTTCTCGACGGTGCGCGGACCCCACGACCCCGCCTTGACGGTGGGGTCATTGGCCATCACGCAGACTCGCCGCCCCTGGACGACGCCGATCCCGGTCACCACCCCGTCGGCGCCGAGCTCCTCGGCGGCCATCGTGCTGGCCAGCAGCCCGTCCTCGACGAACGGGCTCTCGGGATCGAAGAGCCGGCGCAGGCGCTCGCGCACAGGCAGCTTGCGCTGGTCGGGCAGGCGCCGGCGGTGACGCTCCGGACCGCCCTGGCGGGCGGTCCGCTCACGGCGCTCCAGCTCGGCCAGTCGCCCGGCATCGGGCTGGCCGCCGTCCCCGGTCAGCTCAGGCGCGCCGCTCATCCGCGCCGAGTATAGAGGCGGTTTCTCGGGCTCCCGGCCAGGACCAGGCGGCCGCTAGACTCCGAGGGCGTGCCCGGCCCCCTCGCCTCTTGGGATCCCGAACTCAGCCGGAGCGACGCCTGCGGCATTGACGAGGTGCGTCGTGGCGCTTTGGCCGGCCCGCACGTGGCCGCGGCCGTGGTCCTCCCCCAGGGGTTCAGCCACCCGCTGCTCAGGGACAGCAAGCTGCTCTCGCCGGAGCAGCGCGAGCTGGTGGAGCCGGTCATCCGCAGCCAGGCGCTCGCGCTCGAGATCGTAAGCCTCAGCGTGGCCCAGATCGACCGCCACGGAGTGGGCTGGGCGAACCGGGTGGCGTTCGAGCGGCTGATCAAGGCGGTGGCGGCGCCGCTGTACATCGGCGACGGCACCCTGCGGGTGCGCACCCGCCAGCGCTACATCGCGGTCATCGACGGCGATGCTCTGGTGCCAGCCATCTCCGCCGCCTCCATCGTCGCCAAGGTGTGGCGGGACCGGCTCATGCGCCAGCTCCACCGTCGCTACCCCCGATACGGCTGGCGGGAGAACAAGGGCTACGGCACCCCCTTCCACCTGGCGGCGCTGCGGCGCCACGGCCCCTGCTGCCACCACCGACGCAGCTTCCTCCACGCGGAGGAGCCGGAATTGGACTTCGATGGCGTGGCCGCTGTGGCCAATCCGGCACCCTGAGCTGCGGTGAAGGCGGTCGTCTACTCGCAAACCGGCGGCCCTGAGGTGCTCCGGCTGGTCGAGATCCCAGACCCGGAGCCGGGTCCGGGCGAGGTTTTGGTGCGGGTGGCCTTCTCCGGCGTCAACCCCACCGACTGGAAGAACCGCCGCGGCAGCCGCCCCGGCGAGCCCACCCAGTTCGACCAGCAGATCCCCAACCAGGATGGCTCCGGGCAGGTGATAGCGGTCGGCGAAGGGGTGCCGAGTTCGCGGGTGGGCGAGCGCGTGTGGCTCTGGGAGGCGGCCTACCAGCGCGCCGGCGGCACGGCGGCGGAGCTGGTCGCGATCCCAGGCCGGCAGGCGGTGAGGCTCCCCGACGGGGTCGGCCTTGAGCTCGGCGCCAGCCTCGCCATCCCCGCCATCACCGCCCACCGGGCCTTGACCCTCGCAGACGAGGGCCCGCCGCAGCTGAGCCCAGGCGCGCTGGCGGGTCGGACGGTACTGGTCGCCGGCGGGGCGGGAGCGGTCGGCCATGCCGCCATCGAGCTCAGCGTGTGGGCGGGGGCCCGCGTCATCACCACGGTCAGCACCCCCGAGAAGGGCGAGCTGGCCCGACGAGCCGGTGCCGAGGCCGTGGTCAACTACCGCGAACCGGAAGCCGCCCAGCGCATCCGCCAGCTGGCTCCCGAGGGAGTCGATCTGGTGGTCGAGGTGGCGCCCGCCGCCAACGCCCCGCTTGATCAGGCGGTGCTTCGGCTCGGGGGAACCGTGGCCGCCTAGGCCACCAACGGCGGCGAAAAAGTCACGCTGCCGGTGCGGCCGATGATGGTCCTCAACGCCGCCGTCAAGTTCATCCTCGTCTACACCCTCGCCGACCAGAGCAAGCGGGCCGCCATCGAATCGGTGTCGCAAGCGGTCGCGGCCGGGGCGCTACGGGCCGGAGAGGAAGCGGGGCTACCGCTGCATCAGTACCCGCTGGAGCGCGCCGCCGATGCCCACGCCGCCGTCGAGGCCGGTGCCGTGGGCAAGGTTCTGATCGCTCTCCCCTGAGCCGGGCTACCAGCCCCGCGCGGCCCAGGCTGCCAGCTGGGGCCGCTCGGCTCCGATCGTGGTCGCCTCACCATGGCCCGGGAGCACCACCGTCTCGTCTGGAAGTGTGAACAGCTTGGTCGCGAGGCTTTCCATGATGGTGGCGAAGTCGCCCAGCGGGGGCTGGGTGGCTCCCGGACCGCCAGGGAAGAGGGTGTCCCCGGTGAAGAGCAGGCCGCCCAGGCGCAGGCAGATGCTGCCGGGGGTGTGCCCGGGGGTGTGGATCACCTCGACCCGGTCCTGATCCAGGGGGATCGGCTCACCCCCAGTCAGCGGTCGGGTGAGCGGCTGCGGGAACAGCGGCTGGTCATCGGGGTGCCCACCGAACCAGGCCTCCGGGTACTTCCCAAGCACAGCGGCGAGTGCCTGCCAGTGATCGGGGTGGCCATGGGTCGTCACTACCCCGGTGAGAGGCCGGCCGGCCAGCGCACGCAGGAGCCGGTCAGGCTTGTCGGCCGCGTCCACCATCAGGGCGGGTCCTCGTTCGGAAGTCAGAATGTAGGAGGCGTTGTCCAGCGGGCCGACCCGTAGGCGCCGCACCGCTACCCGGCCAGCGCTCCAGATCGCGTCCTCCTGGCTCACTCCACCAGTATCGGGCCTACAGCGACGGTGTCCGGGAGCAAGACCGGAGCGGCGCGCTCGTAACCTCCGCGCAACGCGGCGAAGAGCATGGCCGCCGCCGCCAGCAGGACCGGAATGAACGGTGAGCGCCGCCCGCCTCCCAGGTCCAGGGCCAGGCCGCCCAGCAACGGCCCCAAAAAAGCCAGGCTGTAGCCCACGGTGAGCATGGTGGCGCTCAGCACCGAGACCCGCGACGGGGCCGCCATCAAAGGGGCATAGGCCATCAGCCCGGCGAAGGTCAGGGCGACGCCGATGCCGAGCAAAGCGGTCCAAAGCTCCGGGACGCTGGCGCCGGCCCACAGCCATCCGGCCGCGCCGAGCAAGGTGATGGACGCTCCCAGCGCGTAGAACCAGCGCCGGGTGGCGAACTGGCGCCGGAGCAGGATGAGCGCCACGTTCACCGGGATCATCACGCCGTTGAGGGTGGCCAGGCAGATGGCCGCGGTCGCTGAGTGCGGTCCCCCGGGCACGGCGCTCGGTATCCAGGTGTTGCTGGCGAAGAAGACGAAAGACTGCCCGCCGAACATCACGTAGACGGGGATCAGGCGGGTGGACCGCATCATCTCGAGGACACCACCTCGCGACTGGACGGCTCGGCCAACTTTGCTGGCTGGTACCACGAGCCACCAGAGGGGCACGCAGGTCGCCGCCACCAGCGCCCAGAGCAGCATGGTCGCCTGCCAGCCGCCCAGCCAAGGGAGCAACAGTGGACCGGTGATGCTGGCCGCCACCATCTCCCCCACCGTGATGCCCAGGGTCACCATCACCGACCCCAGCTGGACTTCGTGGCCGAACCAGCTCTGCAGCATCGCCGGCAGGCCCGGCTGGGTGGCGGCGATGCCGACGCCCATCGCCGCAGTACCCAGCATCAGCGGGAAGACACCGCCGGGCGCTACTCGAAGCAGCTCGCCGGCGGCGGCCAGAGCGAGTCCGGCCAGCACGATCCCCCAGCCTCCCCAGCGCCGCACCAATGCCGAGCTGGGCAGCGCCAGGGCGGCGAAGGCAAGGATCGGCAGCGAGGTGACCAGACCGGCCTCCAGGTAGTTCAACCCCAGCGAGGTCCGCAGGCTAGCCAGCACCGGGGGGACTCCCAGGAGCGGCGCCCGCAGGTTGAACCCGACCCAGAAGCCGATCCCCAGGAAGAGCCACCGTCCCGGCGCTGATCGCAATTTGCCCGCTGGCGTTGAGGTCAAGAGGCCAGTTCGGAACCGGGCCAGTCCACCCTCTGCAGTCGTGCCACCAAGGGCAGCCGGGGCAAAAGGTCGCCATTGATCACGGTGGGCCAGGTGTAAGTGGAGGCAACGTAGGCGGCGGCCTGGCGCAGGCGTCCGGTCCGGGCGGGATCCGACTCCAACGCTCCGACCGCGGCGGCCAGTTCCGCCGCATCCCCGGTCTCGATCACGAGAGCGTTGTAGAGGTGGCGGGCATAGTCCTCTCCGGTGGCGCCGACCACCGCCACGCCGCCCGCGGCCATCGCCTCCAGCCCCACCAACCCGAAGGGCTCGAAGCCCGAGTTGGCCAGCACCGCCAGCGAGGCCGCGTACATGGGCGGGAGCAGCGCCTCAGGCAAGAAACGGGCCAGCTCCAGCACATCGACCTCGGGGGTACTGGCCAGGGCTCGCGCCAGCTCGTGCCAGCTAGGAACCGGGTCGGGCCAGACCTCGAGCCGCAGGCCCAGCCGCACGACCTCCGCGCGCACCCTCTCCCCGTAGGCCTCACCCGCGCCGCGCACCAGCATCCGGACCGGACGCCCGGCGGTACGAAGCAGGGCCACCGCCCCCACCGCCTGCAGCCAGCGCTTGTCCGGGTGAAAGCGCCCCACCTTGAGCAGGACCTGCTTCGGAGCCGCCGCTGCCCGCAGCCCCTCGACCGCTTCAGCGTCGGGCGGCCGCAGGCTCTGCTCGGGGATGCCGTTGGGGATTACCACCGGGTCCACCCCCTGGCGCTGCACCAGCAGCCGCATGTACTTGCTGACCGTGGTGACGGCGCAGCTGTCGGCCAGCCCCACCCAGTCCATGCGCTGAAAGCCGAACTGGTTGTTGGCGTTCCAGACCAGCAGGCAGCGCCGGCGCCAGCCGGACCGCTCCAGCAGACTGGCGCAGGACTGCGCCCAGCCGGCGGTCTGCCAGTCCTCGAACATGAGAACCGGCAGCTTGCCCTCGTCCAGCCGGCGGGCGACCCACTCCCCCACCAGCCAGCTTGGGAATCTGGCCTGTAGGAAGGTCCACTTGAGCTCCTCGCCCGAGTACACCCCGGCCGGGTACTCGCCGGAGATGCCCTGGGCCAGTCGCTGCCAGTGCACCCCCTGGCTGCGATCCCGGGCGGGAAGGCCCGGGTCGCCGACAAAGAAGACGTGGGTCTCCTCTCCCATCGCGGCCAGCGCGCGGGCCAGCTGGGCAACCCGGACGCCGAGCCCGCCAGCCTGGCTGTACTCGTCCGGGCCCTCCATGGAGATGAGGGCGAAGGCAAGCGGCAGGCCTGCAGGCAGCATCGCCGGGGATTGTGGCGAGAGCGATTGTGGGGACAAGAATCCAGCGCCCGAGCTCAACCGCCCAGCCAGCCTGCCGGACCCCCACGGCAGACCGCGTCCCGCTCGCGCTCACCCAGCACCTCGAGGAAGGGCAGATAGCGGCGGGGGGCCAAGAGCGGAAAGTCACTGCCGAAACACAGACGGTCAGCGCCCAGGTTGGACCCCAGCCAGCCCAGCACGGAGGGGCGGTAGAGGTAGGGGATGGCGGCGGTGTCGAACCAGAGTCGGCGACACAGCGCTGCCACCTCGGGCATGTAGCCGTAGAAGGGCAGGCCTCCCCCGAGGTGGGCGAGGCAGACCCGGCTGCGTGGGTCCTGCTCCAGCCAGGCCTCGAGGAAGGGCCAAAGACGGCCCGGGCTGGCGGTCCCCTTGCCCGCGTAGTCGTGGCCCACCGGCTCGCTGCTGTGCAGCAGCACGGGCCACCCCATCTCGCCGCAACTCAAGAGCGTCCTGCGGAGCTCTCCCGCGAACTCCAGATCGAAGTGCTGCGCGTCGGCGTTGATCTCGCCCAGGCCAACCAAACCCAGACCTCGGCAGCGTTCCAACTCGAGGCCGGCCCCGGGCGAGGCGGGGTTCACGGTAGCCAGCCCCAGCACCTGGCCCGGCATTCCGGCCGCCTCGGCGGCAACGTAGTCGTTCACCTCCCGCAAGAGCCCCGGGTCGCGGAACGGCCAGCCGCAGATCACCACCCGCTCCAGCCCGGCCTCCCGAGCCGCCGCCAGGGCCTGGGCGGCATCCGCGAAGCGCCGGCTCTCGGACGCGTGGCAGGCGGCAAACCAGAGGTCCTCCCAGGCCGCGCCCGGGGGGCGGTGCAGCCCCGGGGGCAGCACGTGGCAGTGGATGTCGGTCAGCTGAGCCACAGCCCGCGCGCGAAGACGGTGGTCCCGTAGGTCATCGAGGCGGCACCGGCCAGCAGCAAGAGCCAGCGCACCCAAGCGCGCCGACCCCGGCTCGCCTCCACCACCAGGAAGATCAGCGGGAAGAAGGCAAATTCGTAGCGAGGCACGCTGCGCCAGAAGTCAAGCGAGATGGCCAGGAGCCAGCTGAGCCCCATGAAGACGGAGTAAAGAGGACGCAGCCGCCACGCCGCCAAAAGCACCAGCGGCAGCCCCAGCAGGCCTGACACCACCTCGGGCTGGAAGGCGGCCCGCTGGACCGCGGAGCCGCCGATGGCAGAACCCCAGGTGGTTAGGAACCCGGCCCACGGCCAATCCAGCGATATCCCGAAGAAGCGGGACTCGGAATGGACCATGGCCAGCGGGTCGCCCGTGACCAGCCAAGCCACCAAAAGCAGGCAGAGCCCCGCCGCCGGCACCAGCAGGAACGGCAGCAGGCGGCCCCGCATCCGGGCCCAGCTCCAGTCGCACTGCTGGGCCAGCTCCAGCAGCAGGGCGGGCAGCAGGGCCGCGCCGCCCAGCCGGGTGGCGGTGGCAAGGGCTGCCAGCATGCATGCCCAGCCGAAGCGTCCGCGGCGGGCGCAGAGCATGGCGGCTATGACCAAAGCGAAGAAGAGCGCCTCGGTGTAGGCGGCGGCGAAGAAGAAGCCGAACGGGGAGAGCAGCAAAAGCCAGGGAGCCCAGCCCGCGCCCTCGGCGCCCACCTCGTCGGCGCTGAGGCGGGGCAGGAGCAGGGCCACCACCGCCACGGCGATCACGCTGACCGCCAGCCCCGCCACCAGGGCAGGAACCCCGAGAAACATGGGGACAGCGACCAGTAGCGGGTAGAGCGGAAGGTAGGCCCACTGCGGTGCCAGCTGGCTCGGGTAGCCATGTGCCGCCACCAGCAGGTACCAGTGGGTGTCCCAGTTGCTCAGCGCGTTGGTGATCCCGGCTATAGAGAGCCCGCCGCCCAGCGCCAGAACCAGCCCCAGGGCCACCAGCGCGGAATGGGAGAAGACCGCCCCCATCCAGGAGAAGGAGCGGATGGGCTGGCGGACGCCGGGGAGCGCTAGCTGGGCCACAGGCCGCGGACGTCCAAGATCAGATACTGGGAAGTGCGCACCAGCACCGGCAGGTGCTGGTGCTCGAACCAACTCAGGTTGACTGTGACTTGGTTGTAGTCGCCGGGCTCGAACTCCACGTAAGACACACGGTAGCGGCGGAGCAGCTCCGGAACCGGGCAGCGCGACCCGGTTGTACAACCTGCGTAGATGCGGCGGACGGCCGCGTAGCGCGCCTTGAGGGGCTGCCCGTAGCTCCAAAGCCAAGCCGCGTACCCGAGCACTAGAGGTCGGCCCGCCAGCACCGCGACCGGATCGTTGGGCTGTCCCTCGGTGAGGAAGACGGCTCGCGGGCTGGTGCGGCGGCGCACCGCGGCCGCGACCTCGAGCTCTTGGTGGCCAGCCCAGTCCAGCTGGGTGGAGGCCGGGGCCGCCTGCCGGAGTGAGCTCTGACCCTCCAGCGCCATGGTCAGGCTGAGGACGCCCGCCAGCACCAGCGACACGGCGACCAGCCCGGCGGCCACCTTGGTGATGCGTCGATTTGCCGAAACCACCAGCAGCCACGCCACGGGGATGGACGCACCCAAATACCAGTACTGGAATAGCTTGGTGTTGTCCCAGCTCCAGGACTGGGTGACCAGCACGTTGGCCACCAGAAACACCCCCCAGTAGGGGGCGGCGAAGTTCAGCAGTCCAAGCCGGTCCCGCTCCTCCACCCAGCCTGCTCCCAGGCGGCGGGGCCAGAGCAAGAGCGCGCCCAGGAGCAGGAACACCCCGGTGTTGGCCAGCCAGAAGCCGGCCACACCCCCCCAGAACCCGGGCCGAGCCAGGGTGAGGACCAGGTACTCGCCCACGGCGGCCGCGGACGCTCCCGGGAGGTAGAGGGAGTTGCACCCCGCCGCCAGCTGGGCGGCCGTGCAGCCGCGCCCCGAGTTGGAGAGCCAGCCCAGCTCCACTTGGGGAAAGAGGTTGGCGCCGAGCGGATTGGCCAGCTGCCCGTGCGGGCCGAGCAGGATGTAGGCCAGGCGCGGCAGCCCCAGCAGGAGGAGGGGGACCAGGAAGGCAAGCAGGCGCCGGCGGTGCCTCCGGCGCCAGAGCCAGGCGAGCCCCACCAGCCCAACCACTGGGTAGCCAAAGGGGTTGAGCCAGGGAAGCGCCGCCCCCGCGATCCCGGCGGCAAGCCCCAGACCCACCGCCCCTTCCCGCGCTTGCCAGAGCAGGATCGAGATCAGCGCCACCAGGCCCATCCCGAAGGCGAAGTCTCGCTGGGGCAACCAGAAAGCGAGCAGCGGCTCGTACCACTGGAGGTCGGCCAAGGGTGGGTGGGCCTGAGACTGTCCGTCGTAGGAGCGGGCCAGATGGGTGAGTTCGGTGGGGAGGTGGCCGATCCAGGCCGCGACCGCCGCGGGCGTCTGGGCGCTGAGGCTGGTGCAGCTGCCGGCTTTGAAGCCGGCGGTGGTGGCGGCCAGCTGCTGGCAGCCGTCCCCATAGAGACCCACGAATCCCAGGCCCCCCCCGAAGAGCACCAGGGCCACGGCCAGGCTCGCCACCCCGGGCCGGCGGGTGACCCGCCAGGCGAGGTGCCAGACCAGCAGCGTCGCAGCCCAGCTCAGGAGCCATGAAGGAACCACCATGGCCCCGACCAGGTTCTGGCCCAGCTCCTCCAGCAGGGCGGGTTGGAAATCGACTATGAAGGGGTAGCGAAGGCCTGTCCCCGCCTCCAGGGTGTCCTGCGGGGGCAGGTTGTGGCCGACGAAGAAGCTCTGCACGTAGCTCGCGTGCACCGACCAGTCGGCCCAGACGGTCGGGTACCCGGCGCTGATCCCCGTCGGTCCGGCCACCAGAGCGCGGCTGAAGATGAAGAAGAGCGCCGCCCCCAGCACCAAGAACGCCGCCAGCTCCCAGCCCAGCGGCTGGTCCTTGATTCGACTCCGGAGGTAGCTCAGGGAGGCGGCGGGGCGCATCCCCCGGGCCAACCAGCGCCGCCATCCCACCAGCAGCGCCGCCAGCGCCACCAGGGCCGGCCCCGCCAACGCCGCCGCAGCCCCGATACCCCACCACAGCGAGAGCCCGAAGCTGGCCATGGTGCTGGCGACCAGGCCCAGCAGCAGCGAGGCGGCGAGGCGTTCGGTGAGACGCCAATCGAGGGGGATCAGATCGGACAGGACAAGGCCGGCTAGGCCCACCAGCACCCAATAGACCAGCAACGCCAGGGCGGTCATGGGGAGATCGGCCCGCCCGCTCTGCCGGGAGCGGAGAAGAGCTTGCCGTGCCTCCCGGGGCCGACCTCGCCCAAGCTCAGTACCAGCCGGGCAGCCAGATGTGCTGGTAGAAGTCGGTCGAGGGGATGGGCTGACCGGTCCAGAGCGGGTAGAAGTACGCGAACCCCAAGATCACCGCCAGCATCACCGCCCCGGTCAGCGGCGCCAGGCTGAAGGGACCCAGCCGCGCCCGACCCAGCTGCACCGAAGTTCGCCAGCCCACCATCCGAGCGCAGACGTAGGCGAGGGCGAGGCAGACGAACGGTAGCGTCTCCAAATACTCGTAGAAGAAGAGGATCCGCGAGGGCCAGGACCACAGCAGCAGCCAGTCGAAGAGAAAGCCGAGCAGGATGAACCAGGCTGGCCAGTCCCGCCGGCGCACCACCCAGAAGAGGCAGACCGCCAACGCGCCCAGCCCGCCCCACAAGATGATCGGGTTGCCCATGTCGTTGATCCAGGCGTAGTTGGATACGGTCTGGCCGTTGACGCTGGCAACACCGTTGGAGTTGTAGTTGGCGTAGTAGAGCACCGGGTGGCCGTCGAGCGGCCAGCTGTAGTACGGCGAAGAGAACGGGTGGGTGGCCTTGAGCGTGGCCTGGTAGCTGAGGCCGCCGAGGCTGTCCATCTCGACGTCGACCACCGACTGGAGCGGGTTGAAGCCGCGGGGAAGCCAGATGTGGACCGGGCCGAGGTGGTGCTCGGCCAGCGGCATCGCCACCGGCAGGTCGCAACTGGACGCCTTGGTGGTCAGCGACGTGCAGGTGGCGGCCGGGCCCCTCGTGTTGGCGAAGTTGACGTAGAGCGAGTGCGCGGTGGTCCAGTAACGGAAGAAGGAGAGGTAGAAGACGAAGCCGATCAGCAGCACGCCGGCCAGGTAGTGCCAGCCCCATCCCAGGCCTCGCACCATGGCGCGCCGCGCCCACTCGTCCGGGTCGTCGGCGGGCGGTGGCAATAGCCAGTTGCCTCCCCGCCCGGAGAGCCCGCGCCAGCTCAGCCGCGGACGCAGCCAGCGCCCCAGCAGCAACAGCGCCATCAGCACGATCGCGGGGATGATGTCCGCCTTGCAGGCCAGGCCCAGCCCCGATGCCAGCGCGGTCAGGTAGAGGGTCCAGCGCCATTGCCGGGGCGTGCGAGCGTGCCAGTGCAGCAGGAACATCCAGTAGGCCAGCACCACGAAGAAGGTGGCGAAGATGTCGATCACGCCGGTGCGGGAGTCGACCAACTCCAGGCCGTCCAGGCTCAGGAACAGGGCAGCCAGGAACGGGAACCAGCGCGATCCGCGCCAGAGCCGGCGGGCGAGGAAGTAGAGCAGGCCCACCAGCAGGCTGCCGAAGATCGCGGACATGATCCGCCAGCCCCAGGGGTTGAAGCCGAGCCAGCTGATCCCTCCCGCGATGATGAGCTTGGTGAGGGGCGGCTCGGGGTCGAAGTAGTCGACGCCCTTGAGGTCCTTCAGAGCGTCGACCGGGAAGTAGACCTCGTCGAACACGAAGCCGCAGCGGCGCACCTCGCTGTTGTGAGGACCCAGCGGGACGTCGGTGCAGCCGGTGCTGTTGTAGGGGTAGCCCAGCCCCCAGGCGCCGATGCCGAGCACCTCCTTGGTCGGCGGCCGGTGGACCCCGGCCGGCGCCGCCACTGAGCCGGTCACGACGAGGTGGCCCTGCAGGAAGTCGGGGAAGATCGGGCTGCCCAGGCGCACCGCCAGCGCCGCCGCCACCAGCAGCGCCGCCAAGGCGCAGTCGCGCCCGTCCACTGCGGTCAGCTGCCGGTGTTCGCGCAGCAGCAGCGATACCCCCCACACC
>JBJKSO010000030.1:0-2539 GCA_046703825.1 Candidatus Dormibacteria bacterium | reverse complement strand
TGCCTCTACAACAGCTTGACGGCTCCACTGAGATCCAGGGCGAGCGGGTAAGTGGACCTTCCGACAGCGCCGATGGTGCAGGCCCTGTCGGTCGGCCGGACGGGTCGAAGGGGCCGGCGGAGACGATGGCGCCGCTACTCAGAAACAACCAAGGTGGCAAGAGCCAACATGTGGACATCTTTCGGACCGATCCGGGAACGCGGTAGCACAGCGCTCAGCTTCAAGTGCTTGCCAAGGACGAGATCGAACGCGTCGTCGCCGACAAGCCAGATCTGCTGGAGCGGCATCGGCAGCGGGATCGCCGTTTCGGCGCCGACAGTGTTGAGGATGGCGGGCATCTCAGCACCGGCTGGGAGCCGCGCCAGCGGGATCTGGGCGGGTCCCCGTCCGAGCCTCCCCTGCACGCAGCCTGCGTGGTGGGGAGCCGTAGCCTCCCGCAGTCTCGCCGGGATCTCCCGGCATTCCCTGGCACCGGGGCGGCGCCCGTCCACTACCATCCCACCTGACATGCGTGCGACCATCTGTACGGCCGAGGGCGCCCCCACGCCGGCGAGCGTCCAGGACATTGCGGCGGCTCTCGCCTCCACCAGGTTCTTTTGGCTGGACCTCACCATGGATGAGCAGGCCGGAACCCAAGGGGCTGCCAATGGGCAGTCAGCCCCCGAACATCCGGTCGACCCGGCCATCGCAGTGCTGCGCGAAGTATTCAAATTCCATCCGCTGGCGGTGGAGGACGCCGAGCACTTCGGCCAGCGGCCCAAGTTCGACGACTATGACGACTTCAGCTACATGGTGGTGTACGGCGCCGGGCCCGCCGAGAGTGGGCCCCAAGAGCTCCACCTCTTCGTTTCCGCCGAGTTCGTGGTCACCCTGCACCGGGGGCGGTGCCCGAGCCTGGCTGCCGTCCACGGGCGGATCGCTCACCACCACATGGCGAAGGCGGCCCGGTCCGGCGGCGGTGAGGCGGTCGGAGATGGGGGTGGCCCAGATGCGGCTTCGGGTGGCCGCCCCCAGGCCGGGACCACCCTTGGGGTATCCGGTAGCGTTGGTGGGGCGCTCCAGATCGTCGTCGTGTACCTGGTCGTAGACGCGCTCACGGACAGTTTCTTCCCGCTGCTCTCGTCGTTCGACGACCGCATTGACGACTTACAGACCGCCATCCTGGCCCAGCCGACCGAGGCCCAGCTGGGCCAGATCTTCACCATGAAGCGTCAGTTGCTGGGTATACGGAAGGTGATCGGTCCGCAGCGCGATATGTTCGCAGGTATCGCGGCCGGGGTCACTGGCCTGCCCGGGATGAGCGACGAGGGCGAGCGGTACTTTCGGGACCTGTACGACCACCTGATCCGGATCGGAGACATGGTCGACGGCTATCGGGATCTGGTGAGCGGGGTCATGGACACACACCTCTCGACCGTATCGAACCGACTGAACGTGGTGATGAAGCAGCTGGCGATCATCGCCACAGTGTTTCTGCCGCTGAGCTGGCTCACCGGCTTCTTCGGTCAGAACTTCTCCTGGCTCGTGGACCGCATCGGTGGGTTCCCCACCTTCGTCGGCGTGGGCATCGGTCTTGAGCTGATCGCGGTGGTGCTGCTCATGGTCCTGTTCAAGCGCCGGGGCTGGTTCGGGGGTCCGACAGCCTAGCCGGAGTGCCCGGCGCCGATGGCCGAGCTCGGGGACCAGGTCGAGACCCGCCAGCCCAGAGGCCGGCTCACGGGCGCTGCAGCACCCTGCCATCACGGCTAACCACCAGCTCCACGATCACGTGACGGGAGCCGATCGAAAGGGGCAGAGGAGAGACCGTCGCGGACACCAAGTAATGCAGTGTCCCGGAGCCGTCGATGCGTTCGCTGCAGGTTAGGGCGTTGACCGAAGCGAAATCGCTGACGTTGTCGATCCCGCAGCCGCTCATGACCGGCAGCGCGGGGTTGATGTGGTTGAGGGGCGGGCTGGCCCCCGGAGGATAGGTGGCGGCAATCTGGCGCTCGGCCCGAGCCACTACGTCGGCCGGCAGCGGCAGGCTCGGGTTGCCCCACACGAAGGCCTCCGTGCCGTTCCAGCAGACGTCGGCGCGGAATCCGACCGTGGCGCCGAACTCGGCCCCAACGACGATCCCACCCGCGAACTCGCGGCAGGTCGCGGCGGCCACTCCGCCCCCGGCGGCGGAGAAGAAACCGGGCGGCGCGCTCTGGGCCGGAGTCCAGGCGACGGCGGCGAGCCAGGCGGCGGCGAGGCCCGGGATGACCACCCAGGAGAGCCAGCGGTGCCGGGAGGGTGCGGCACTCGGCTCCCTAGTTGGGCTGCCTGGCTCGGTCCAGCCGATCAGCGCTGTCGGCATCATCAGCAGAAGTTCAACCGCGGCTATCACCAGCCGGCCAGTGGCACCGCTGTCGACCCAGGTGGTGAGCCCGCTGGACGCCGTGAGTGCCGCGGAGACGGAGGCGATGACAACCAGCACCAGGGCAACCAGGCCCAGCCAGCGGAAGCCCCGTCGGTGGGCCAGGTCGCGGATCGAAAGCTGGCGCTCGTCCAGGTG
>JBJKSO010000029.1:0-4976 GCA_046703825.1 Candidatus Dormibacteria bacterium | reverse complement strand
GGGGAGAAGCGGGCCAGCAAGCGGTCCATCCGGCCTGGCTCCCAGCGATCGGGTGGGAGGTCGGCGTAGTTGCTGAGCCGCTCGTCGAGCTCGGCCAGGTACTGGTCCAGGGGACGCTTGTCCTTCGACGCGTTGTAGATCTGCTTGTCGGCCCAGGGCTGGTAGTGGGTGGACTCGGGGTTGAGGAAGTCCGGGAGCAGCTTTGGGCCGGCCTGCGGGTCGGGGCCAGCCTCGGGAGGGCCACTCTGCTCTTCGGCCATCGGTCGAGTATAGGAAGAGTCCCGGCGAATCGAACCCGCTCTCAGGCCCGCGAATCGCTGAGGCTGCCTTGGTCCAGCCAAAGTCGGCGCCGCGCCTGGGCGGCGACCGAGCCGTCGTGGGTGACCATGACCACGGTGAGTTGGCGCTCCTCCCAGAGCTTGCGGATGAGTCCGACGATATCGCCTCGGGTGGCTTCGTCGAGGTTCCCGGTGGGCTCGTCGGCCAAAAGCACCTGGGGGCGCTTGACCAGGGCCCTGGCGATCGCCACCCGCTGCTGCTCGCCGCCGGACAGCTCTCCCGGGAGGTGCCCCGCGCGCCCGGCCAAGCCCACCTCGGCCAGCGCCTCAGCGGATCTCTCACGCCGCTCCGGAGCCTTGGTGCCGAGTGGGACTAAGGCAGCCTCCACGTTCTCCAGCGCAGTCAGGGTGGGCATCAGATTGTAGGCCTGAAACACGAATCCCAGGTGATCGGCGCGCACCTTGGTGAGCTCCGCCTCGCGAAGGCGGCCCAGATCGCGGCCTTCGAACTGAAGGCTGCCGGTCGACGGCCGGTCCAGCCCGCCCAGCAATAAGAGGAGGGTCGACTTGCCGCTACCGGTCAGTCCCTGAATGGCGATGAACTCGCCGGCCGCTATCTCGAGGTCGATCTGCTGGAGGGCCGTGACCGTCTCGCGCGGCTTGCGGTAGTGCTTGGAGATACCCGCCAGGCGGTAGAGCGGTTCCGGGGTTTGCGGGCCCATGGCTCACTCCACCCGGCGCAGCGCATTGGCAGGGCTGAGCCGGGCCGCTCGCCACCCTCCGAGCGCGCCGGCCAGAAGCGCTCCGGCGATCGCGAGCCCCACCGCCAGTCCGATGACGTCCGCACCCAGGCCGGCAGCGAGGTGGACCGTGACCGGGTGCGAATCGGCCAGCTCCGGACGGGCGACCCCGCCGAATCGCGAAGCGAACTCCGCCTGGGGAAACCGATTGGGAAGGCTGGCGTGGATTGGTCCGGAGGCCTGGGTCACCAGGTAGGCGCCGAGGAAACCCAGCCCCACGCCTGCCCCAGCTCCCACCAACCCGGCCGCCAGGGCTTCACCCATGACCTGGGCGACGATTCGGCTGCTCTTCCAACCGATCGCCTTCAGGGTTCCGAACTCACGCACTCGGCGGGTCACGGAGGCCAACGTCATGAGCGCGGCCAGACCAAAGGCTACGACCAGCACGACGATGGCGAGCCAGGTACCTAGGGAGCCGCCCAGGCTGGAGGCGGTGCCGAGAGAGCTCGAGACCTGGGTGGCCAAGCTCGCGGCGGTGGTGACGGTGGTGCCCGGCAACTCCCTGCGGATTTCGCTGGCGACCCTGCTTACGGCCGACGCGCTGCTGGCCTGGACGTAGAGGTCGTTGATCTTGCCGGGCGTGCCGGCCAGCGCTTGGGCCTCGGCCAGCGGCACGTAGATGTCGACCGCGGCGCCGGAGCTGGGGCGGCTGACCACCCCCTGCACGGTGAACAACGAGCCAGCGAGAGTGACGTGGGAACCGACCTTGATTCCCTGCTGCTTGGCGTAGGAACTGCCCACCAAGGCGACCTTGGAGTGCGCATCGCCGGCGCTCAAATAGTGGCCCGAGGTCAATCCAGAGCCGCTCAGCGGGCCGACCGCCGGGTTGGCCAGGTTCACCCCGTCTACCGTGGTGAAGCTGATGTTGAAAGCCGAGCCGCCACCACCCGAGGGAGGCCCCTGGCCAGGCTGGGGCAGGGTGCCGGCGAAGTGGACTGCCTGGAGGTCAAGGCCGCCGGCGGCGGAGCCCACCTCGGACAGTCGCGCGACCTTGCCGACATCGGCCTGCGAGAACGGGGTCTGTCCGGGCAGCGGCAACACGTGGTTGCGGCTGAAGTTGCGGGGTGAGCGCTTGGCGATGGCTCCCGGACTCCCGCCGGGCACGGCGAAGTGGAACTGTCCCCCGGAACCGAAGTTGGGCGCCTTGGTGACCGTGATATCGGTGCCAACCCCGTAGAGCGAGTGGAGGACTTCACTCTGGGCTGACTTCACCGCGTTCGAGGCCGCGATCACGGTCACAACCATTGCGACGCCGACGGCGAGGCCGATCGCGGTGAGGGCGGCTTGACGAGGTCTGCTGCGAAGTTCGGTGACAAGAAAGCGGAAAAACAATTTGCTCTCACCGGATGATCAGGGCGAGCCTCCAGTAGGCCAGCTATGGCTGAGAAATCGGGTGGGATTCCCTGGGAGCCGGCTGGGTCGGCTGCAAGGACTCGCCGCGGGGTACCCTGGCCAGGTGGACCAGGAGATCGGCCCGGGGCTGTGGCAGATCGACACCTTGCTGGGCGGTTTGGAGGGTGTCAACTCTGCCTTTCTGGTGCGTGCCCCCCGGCCGGCTCTGGTCGAGACCGGGCCGCAGCGGGACGCCGCCACCGTCGTCGCAGCCCTTCAGGCCCGGGGGATGGCTCCGGGCGACCTCGCCTACCTGGTGCTCACCCACATCCACCTGGACCACGCCGGAGGGGTGGGGGAGCTGGCCAAGGCCTTCCCGCTGGCGACGGTCGTCTGCCACCCTCGCGGCGTCCGCCACCTGGCCGACCCAACCCGGCTGGTGGCAGCCTCGGCCCAGGTCTACGGCGAGCGGCTGGACACGCTCTACGGTCGGATGACGCCGGTGCCCCGGGAGCGCCTGCTGGCCGCCGAGGACAACCAGGTCTTGGACCTGGGGGCTGGTCACCGGCTGCGCCTCGTGCATTCCCCTGGCCACGCCAAGCACCACCTCGCGGTCCTAGATGAACCCAGCGGCATCCTGCTGGTGGGGGACGCGGTCGGGGTCAAGCTGCCCGGCGGCGGCGAGTTGCGGCCGGCCACGCCGCCCGACGATTTCGACCGCGACCTAGCTATCAACTCTTTGCGACGGTTCGCAGAGATCCGCCCGCAGCAGCTGGTACTCACCCATTTTGGTCCAGCCGGCGAACCATTGGAGGTGCTGCAGGAGGCGGAGCAAACGCTGCAGCGGTGGTGTGCAGTAGCGGAGTCCGCATACCGCGAACAAGCTTCCGTGGATCACATCGAGTCGGCGCTGGTGTCGCGGTTGCTGAAGACGGAAGATGGGGATCCTGAGCACATGCGCGCCGCCGACCTGTTGAATGGCGCACGCTCCAACGCCGCTGGCCTCTACGGCTGGTTGCGGCGCCGGGACGAGCAAAGCTCGCACCCCGGAAGCTGAATCGCAAACGCCCGGCCAAATCTCCACAATTTGCCTGCATCGGGTTTGTGACCTTGCGAGAGGTCAGTGATGCCCATACAATGCGCGTGATCGCCGGGCCGCCAGATCCGGCAAAGTTCCAGCGGAGGGGAATGACAAATGGCCGTAACCGGCTTCTGCATGAAATGCAAGACGGCGCGAGAGATCTCGAACCCGCAGCCAACCCAGTTGAAGAATGGCAAGCCCGCGACAACTGGCAGCTGCCCCGTCTGCGGAACCAAGATCTTCAAAATCGGTAAGGCGGCCTGACGGCCTCTTCCATCGGCCCGGGCCACCCGCTCAAGGGGGGCTCGGGCCGATGACCGACGAGCCTCGGAGCCTGGAAGGGTTCCTCGCAGGACGGGAGCGCTCCTTAGTCGAATCGCTTATAAGGTGGGTGGCGGTCCCCTCGGTAAGCACCAATCCGGATCATGCCGGTGACGTGCAACGGTCCGCAGATTTTCTGCGCCAGGCCGCTCTCGACGCCGGAATGCAGACCGCAGAGATCTGGACCACGTCGGGCCATCCGGCGGTCTACGCCGAACGCATTGAGGACCCGACGCTTCCCACGGTCTTGGTCTACGGCCACCACGACGTGCAGCCGGTGGACCCCGTCGATGAGTGGCACCACCCGCCCTTCCAGGCGGTGGAACAGGACGGTCAGCTGCTCGGTCGCGGTACCGCCGACGACAAGGGGCACCTGCTGATGCACCTGGAGACGGTGCGGGCGATGCTCGAGGCGCGCGGCCGTCTGCCGGTCAACCTCAAGCTGATCGCCGAGGGCGAGGAGGAGGACGGATCGCAGCATTTCCCGGAGTTGTTGACCGGACATCGAGACCGGCTGGACGCCGATGTCGCGGTGGTCAGTGACACCGGCATGCTCTCGGAGGATTCGCCGGCGCTCACGGTCGCGCTGCGCGGAATGGCCTACTGGGAGGTGCACGTCCAGACGGCGGACACCGACCTGCACTCCGGGGTGTACGGCGGAGCGGTCCGCAACCCGATCGCCGTCCTGGTGGACATGCTGGCCCAGCTGCATGACCGAGACGGCCACATCGCGGTGCCCGGCTTCTACGATGAGGTGGTCCAGCTCAGCCCCGACGAGCGCGCGGAACTGGCGAGGATACCGTTGGACGAGCGCGGATTCCTCGCCACCGTGGGCGCGCTCTCCGGGGGCGAGTCGGGGTACACCCTGGCCGAGCGCCGCACCATCCGTCCGACGCTGGAGTTTTGCGGGATATGGGGTGGCTACCAGGGCGAGGGCTCGAAGACCGTGATCCCCGCCCGGGCGGCGGCCAAGCTCTCGTCGCGGCTGGTCCCCAACCAGACCGCGGCGCACGTCACCGAAGCCGTGGAGCGTCGGCTGCGCGAGCTCGCGCCGCCCGGCACCCGGCTGGAGTTTCGACTCATCAACTCCGGCCCGTGGGCGCTAAAGCCTTCGCGCCACCCGGCGGTGGTTGCGGCGGCGGGCGCGGTGCGCGAGGTTTGGGG
>JBJKSO010000028.1:0-4413 GCA_046703825.1 Candidatus Dormibacteria bacterium | reverse complement strand
GCGGAGCCGCGGGCGGCCTTGGGCGGACGGTAGCGGCACTTGGGGTAACCCGAGCAGGAGACGAAGGGGCCGAACCGCCCGCTCCGCCGCACCAGCGGCTTGCCGCACTGCGGACAGTCCTCGCCGGTGGGCTCGGCCGGGGGCTTGGCGGACTTCTGCGTCCCCTCTTGCTCCGGGCCACCCTCGGAGCGGACGTAGCGGCACTTGGGATAGCCTGAGCAGCCGACGAACGGCCCTCGCCGGCTGGTGCGCCGCACCAAGGGCTTGCCGCACTGCGGGCAATCCTCGCCGATCTGCTCTGCGGGGGCCTTGTTCTCCCGGCCCTGGATGTAGTCGCACTCGGGGTAGCGGCTGCAGCCGACGAAATCGCCGAACCGGCCGCTGCGCACCACCAGGGGCGCCCCGCAGCGGGGGCAATCGCCGCCAGCCGGTTGAGCCTGGATCTTGACCCTGGGCATGTGCTCCTGCGCCTGCTCGAGCACCCGCGAGAAGGGCTCGTACCACGACTGCACCACCGGAACCCAGGCCGACTCGCCAGTCTCGATCGAGTCCAGCTTGTGCTCCAAGTCGGCGGTGAAACCCACGTCGAGCACCGCCGGGAACTGCGCCATCAGCGCCTCGTTGACCGCCAGCCCGAGCGGGGTGGGGTGCAGCCGGCGATCCTCCTGGCGCACGTAGCGCCGGGTCTGGATCAGCTCGACCGTGGGCGCGTAGGTGCTGGGGCGGCCGATGCCGCGCTCCTCCAGCTCTTTGACCAGGGTGGCCTCGCTGTAGCGGGGCGGAGGTTGGCTGAAGTGCTGCTCGGGAACCAGCTCGACAAGATCCAATGGATCGCCCCGCTCCACCTGGGGGAGCTGCTCGTCGTCCCGCTCGGCGCGACCGAGAACCTTGAGGAAGCCGTCAAAGGCCAGCACCGAGCCGGTGGCCCGCAGACGGTGGTCGCCGGCGCCGATGTCCACGCGGGTGGAGTCGAACTCGGCCGGGCTCATCTGGCTGGCCAAGAAGCGGCTCCAGATCAGCCGGTAGAGCCGCAGCTGATCGTGACTCAGGTGTTCCGCCACCTGCTCCGGGTCCCGCTCCACCGAGGTCGGCCGCACCGCCTCGTGGGCGTCCTGCGTCGGCACCGCCGCCTTGGTGGCCCGGCGGGCGCCGCCACCGTGCCCGAGGTAGCGCTCCCCGTGGGTGCTGCCGATGTAGTCGCGCGCCTGGGCGGAGGCGAGGTCGCTGATGCGCACCGAGTCGGTGCGCATGTAGGTGATCAGGCCGGTCGGTCCTTCGGCACCCAGCTCCACGCCCTCGTAGAGCTGCTGCGCCACCCGCATCGTCTTGCTGGGACTGAAGTGCAGCTGGGCGGAGGCGTCCTGCTGCAGGGTGCTGGTGGTGTAGGGCTGGGGGGGGTTGCGGCGCACCCGGCGGCGCTCGACACCGTCGACGTGGAAGGCCGCCTGCTCCAAGCTGGCCACCACCGCGCGCGCCTGCTCCTCGGTGGCGAGCGCCGGCTCCTGCTCCTCACCGGAGGCCGCCCGCCGCCGGGGCGGCTCCGGCCCCGAGCCCTGGTAGCGGGCGGTGAGCTCCTCCCCGCGCCGGTTGCTCAGCCGGGCGTCCAGGGTCCAGCTCTCGCGGGGCTGGAAAGCGTCGATCTCGGCTTCCCGGTCGCAGACCAGCCGCAGCGCCACCGACTGCACTCGCCCGGCGGAGAGGCCCTTGCGAATCTTGCGCCAGAGCAGAGGGCTCAGCTTGTACCCCAGCAGCCGGTCGATCACCCGACGTGCCACCTGGGCATCGACAAGACGCTGGTCGATGGCGCGAGGCTGCTGCAGCGCCTGCTCGACCGCCGGCTTGGTGACCTCGCGGAAGACAATCCGCTCGGGCGCCTGGAGCTTGAGCTGGGTCGCGATATGCCAGGCGATCGCCTCGCCCTCCCGGTCCGGGTCCGCCGCCAGCAGCACCCGCCGCGACTTGCGCGCGGCGGCCTTGAGGTCGCGGAGCTGGGGCTCCTTGCCCCGAATCACGGTGTAGTCGGGGGCGAAGTCGTTGTCGACGTCGATCCCGAGCTTGGAGTGGGGCAGGTCGACCACGTGGCCCATCGAGGCCTTCACCTGGTAGTCGGCGCCAAGGAACTTGCTGAGAGTCCTGGCCTTGCTGGGCGACTCGACGATGATGAGGTTGGTGGCGGGCATTGGGGGGAGTCCTCGCTGGCGGGGGCCAGAGCGGTGGCGATTCTAGCAACAGCGTTCCCCCGCCACCCCCGTTCCACACAAGTCGGGGCCCAGTCGGGCGGCCTGGGCGCAAGTACACTGCCCCGGTCGGGTCAATGGAGCGGATGGACGCCACGGAGCACTCTGAGAAATACCACGAGGTCCTGATCGTCGATCGCCAGGATCACAGTGAGGACCACTGGACCATCCGGATCCGGGCCGAGGAGGCGTTCCCCTTCCGCCCGGGTCAGTACGCCACCCTGGGCATGGACGTCGAGGGACGGATCTTGGAGCGACCCTACTCGATCGTCTCCTCACCGGAGGAGCCGGAGCTGGAGTTCTTCATCGAGCTGATCCCGGGCGGAGTCCTCACCCCCCACCTGTTCGGCTTGGGCGAGGGCGACCGGCTGCTGATGCGCAAGCGCCCCAAGGGCATCTTCATGCGCCAGGGGCTGGATCCCGAGCGGGGCCACCTCTTCGTCGCCACCGTGACCGGGATCGCCCCCTTCGCGAGCATGCTCCGCCAGTTGGCCCGGGTTCAGTCCCGGGGGGAGGGAGAGCCGCCTCGGATCATGCTGGTGCAGGGGGCCAGTTTCTCCTGGGAGTTCGGCTATGCCCGCGAGATGGCCGCTCTCTGCGCCGACCTGCCTGGATTTGAGTACGTCTCCACCATCAGCCGGCCCTGGGGCGACCCGGGCTGGGAGGGTGAGACCGGCCGCGCCGAGGACGTGCTACGCAAGTACTCAGATCGATTCGAGGCGGTGCCCGGGAAGGCTACCGTCTACCTCTGCGGCCACCCCGGCATGATTGCCAACGCCAGGGGAATCATGCGCCGCCGCGGCCTCGAGGATGCCGACATCCTGGAGGAGCAGTACTGGCCGGAGGGCAAGGCTCCGGGGGGCGCCGCCTAGCCCTTGATCGCTGCCCCCGCCTTGGGGGACACCTGGCCGAGCAGCTTGCGCAGCGCCTTCACCCAACGGTTGGATCGGTGCTTCCAGGCCAGCGGCTCGCCGCTGCTCATGGAGCGGACCCCGTCCAGGCCGCCGTGCATGAGGGTCAGCACCGGCTGACCGAGCACCCGCGCCGCCCGCTCCGGATCAGCTTGGTGGTAGGGCAGCACGCAATTCAGCACCACCGAGATCCGATCGCGGGGTATCTCCAGCCGATCGCAGATCCGCAGCCAGGCCAGCAGCGAGTAGACGCCCTGGTTGTCGGGGGTGCCGACCAGGATCTGGTGGTCCGAGGCTTCCAGGATGTCGATGCCGCCGTTGTCCAGTCGGCCGCCCTGATCAACCACCACCAGCTCGGCCTGCTGGGTGAGCCGCAGGATGAGGTTGCCCACCTCCGCCGGTGAGATGCTGTCGGCCAGCTCCGGTCGCGCCGGCGCCGGCATGACCGACACCCCGCTCGCGTGCTGGGGCATGCGATCCAGAAGGTCATCCGCGTCCGGGGTCGCCGTCAGCTCGACCCAAGTCGGGGTCTGGGGAGGCAGGTTAAAGGTGAGCAGCGAGCTGCCGAACCTGGGCACGTTGTCCACCATCACAGTGCGCAGGCCGCCGGCCGCCAGCACCGCGAGGTTGCTGGCGATCAGGGTGCGCCCGACGCCACCGCGTGGCCCGCACACCACCCAGAGCTCGCCGTCGCCCTTGTGGGGCCGCTCGGGGACCCTGTGGGCGTCGATGCTCTGCCGCAGCGCGTCGGCGACCACCTGAGTGGCGCTGCTGCTCACCAGCTGCTCGGTCGCCCCCGCCAGCATGGCGGCGCCGGCGGTGGCCGAGGCCGAGGGGTCCACCACCAAGACCACCGGGATCTTGGCGTGCTTGTTCCCGGACCGGATCTGGGTAATCAAGGGCACCAGGCTGGCGTCCTCGCCGGTCACCGCGATCAAAGCGGCATCGAGGTCGGTCTCCGGCAGCGCCACCGAGGCGGCCTCGGTGGACTCGAAGGGGACCATCTCGAGTGAGCGGGTGCGGAAGGCTCGCTGCATGGTCTCCGAACGGAAAGCCCGTTTGGAGACCACCAGCACCCGGCTGGACTGGCTCACGAACAAAAGTTTAGGTGCCACGTGTCCGTCAGCGACGGTCACATCGCTGCAGCGAAAGTGCTTCAGGTCTCCTTCTGGGCCCGTACCCGGCGGCGGACGGCCGGCTTGGCCGGCTCCGGCGCCGGGACCGGCTCCCCCGCGGGCGTCGGCTGGCTGGCTCGCGCCCCGTTT
>JBJKSO010000027.1:0-13362 GCA_046703825.1 Candidatus Dormibacteria bacterium | reverse complement strand
AACTCCCCAGATAGCAGCGGTTTGAAAATGCCCACCCTGGGTGGCACGGTGCCGGGGAAGGCGACGAGGTCGCCCAGGGAGGGAAGGCCGTGGTGGGCAGGGGAGAGTACTTGGACATCCATGACGCTGGTGGATGGGGCAGTCGATTAGCGAGATCGCCAGGCGCAGTGGGCGGGACCGCAACACCGCCGCTGGCTGTTGCGGGCTGGAGGCCCGGTGCCGCAGACCCGGGAGCTTTCCTCGCGAAGCTTGACTTTGTACGCGGGCCGTCCGCCGAGCGCCGTGATGGGCGAGTCGGTGACCAGCGCCGAGGTTCTCTGCGACGGCGCGCACCCAGGAGACTCATCGCTGATCTGGCGCCGACTTCGCAGAATACAGTGTGCATCCAACCGTCACCGGGCTGTGTAGAGCGGCTCGGAATAGTCCCCGCGCACGCCGGAGCCGAGTTCTCCAGGACCGCCCAGAAGAACCTTGCAGCAGCCCTAGGGGGGTTGCTGCAAGGAGAGCTGCAAAGTTCCCCGATGGGGGCCTCCAGCAGGCGGATTTGGAGCCCAGCGGCGCCCTGACCGCCGACGCCGGCCACCCGAGCGGCCCTCGGAGCCGGCCGAGCGGCCGCGGCACCACCCCCGGGACCCTCGGTAGACGCGCTGAAGCAGCCCTGCGGGAGGGCTGCTCTCTCAGCCGCCTGGGGTCACGCGACCAGGGGCGGGGCGGGAGCGTCGGGGGAGGGGAGGTCGGCCACCCGCCGGCGGGCCCGGGCCGCCTCCAGCTTGGCCACCATGCCGCCGCCGCTGGTGGTGACCACCTCAAGCCGGGTGCCGCCCCTGTTCCAGCCGGTGGTCTGCAGCACCCGAAGCCACTCGATCAGGACGGCGGCGGTTGCCCGGAGCTGCTGCCAGCGCATGCTCACCCGTTTGGGGCGGTTGGCCAGGCTGTTGCCGGCAACTAAGAACTGGGTGCGCAGCTGGTGGTGCTTCTGCTCAAAGTTGGGATGGGAGGTGCGCATGGCGGCGTAGGCGGGGTCGTTGCGCCAGACCGGGAGCAGGTCGCGGTAGCTCTTTGAGCAGAGGATGGTCTGCACCCGGGCGCAGGCGGCGGTCCTGGCCCGGGAGCAGGTGAACCAGAGCCGGCCGACGCCCTTATAGACGCTGAAGCTGACCTTCTCGCCCTCCCGGCCGCAGCACTTGCACCTGGGGACCCCATGCTCATCCCACTCTGTGGTCCCGATCCTCGCCTTGGGCACGTGGCCGTTCTTCCGGCGCCAGGGCAGCACCGAGCCGATGCCGCCGTGGCCACCAGTGGCGGTGCACCCAGGAGACTCACCGCTGATCTCGTGCTCACTAAGCGGTCGAACAACCCAGGTGCAGGGCTCCGGCAGCCGCAACGACGATAGCCGCGATGGCCGCTCCAAGAAACAACAGCTTGAGCTGCGCCGCCAAGCCAAGACCGTGCAGAGCAGCCGTGCCAAATCCATCCCTTCTGTGTCCAGGGAGTCGGCCGAACTCTCACCCAGGGCAGATGTGGATGGCTCGCGCTCGGCCTGGCCGACCGAACTCAAGGATTGAAAGCGGCGCAGCCACCGCGGCTCGCCCGGACGGTGTCACCCACCAAACAGTCGGACGCAGAGAGTCTAAACTGAGCGGCTCACAAAGTTATAAGTTATAAGTTACGCTTCCAGCACTGATTACCCGGCCATCAAGGCAATGCTCGTACAGTTCCGGGCTGAACGTGGCATTATCCCAGTTCGGATAGAAGGCTATGGCTCACGCTGTAGTGTTTCGTTTGCCATTTTCAAGGGTCGGTCCAGCCGAGATCCGAGTTCTATTGTGAGTGTGGCAGAGTGCGCCCGGTCGAGTGCCGCCGGAGCTCTCGCTGGCCAATAACCACCGCGGGCCAAGTGCGTCTGGCGGTGGGTGCCGGTCACGTTTTCGCCCTGCTGGCTGTGGTGACCATTTCAGGGTGCGGTTCAGTGACGGCCAACTGCAAGCCGCCGTTGGAGGCCAAGACTGCCAGTGGCGATATTATCCAGATAGGAAGCTGCATTGGCACTCTCGGCTCGAGGATCGCCCATCTCAGGCTTAGCCGAGGCGAGTCTGTGCAGTTTTTGTTGCTTCAAGAGTCAGGCCTAGGGCCAACGACCCTCACGATCACCAACCACCAAGTTCTCCAAAGCCTATCCGGCGGTGGCGGTTTAGCGACCTACATTGGCAGAGAGCCCGGCAAGAGCGACGTGGTGGTTAGCTCGCAGGCATGCCGGGGGAAGTCCGGTCGCGACACCTCACATTGCCGAGTCGCTGTGGTGCGGGTAGGATAGCCGCCCTTCAGCTCTCAGGCGACAGCAAACCAGATGTGGAAGGCCCACATGTGCCCTGACACGATCCAGCGGGGAGCTAGCATGAAAACGTTCGAGATCGCGGTTCCGTCGGCAGTGAGGGAGGACCTACGCCAACGGCTCGTGCGGTCGCGGCGACCGCCGGCCCTGGTGACGGGATGGTCCGGCGGGACCGACACTGAGTACCTCGCCTCGCTCGTAGGCGAACGATTTCGACTGGCGTGAGACGGAGTCAGACCTCGACGTGCTCCCTCATGTGATGGTCACGGTCGACGGGGTTGACATCCACGAGTTCCACGTCCGTGCATAGCCGGCTGCGACCGCGGCGGTCCCGCTGGTGCTCCCCCATGGCTGGCCGAGCTCGTTCTTCGAGTTCCTGCCCCTGGTGGGCCCGCTAACCGACCCCGTGGCGCACGAGACCGAGCCCACCGATGCCTTCGACCGCATCATTCCCTCGCTACCCGGCTTCGGGTTCTCCCGGTGGCTGCCCGCCGGCGAGAGCCACCCGGCCCGGATCGCCGATCTCTGGGTCCAAGTCATGGACGAGCTCGGCTACAAGCGGCGTAGGTCCAAGAATTCGGCGACCGCTGGGCTGTGTCACAGCTGCAGGCCTGTCTCGGCCAACGCCGGCATCTCGCCCGTGCGCTGTTGTGGCGACGGCGGGCTGGCAGATCCGTGACGGTCGGTGACCAATCGGTGGGCAACGGTTGGTGGTCGGCCCGGACCTCCTCGGCGATCAGCGCGGCGACGATGGCAACGGCGAGCCTGTACGCGAGCCTCCTGGCGGTCACGACCCGGTTGCAGTCCCCCTCCCGGTCATCGCGAAACGCGGGCCATCGATGCCCGGACGGCGTCGAGTGCGCCCTCGGGGAAGTCGACCGCGCCACCGATTGCCGCGGCGGCCAACTCGGCCTCGGCGGCCTCTTCGATGGCGACTACCAGGCGTGCTGCGCTCATGGGATCCGCGCCGAAGGCGAGCAGCCCGTGGTTGGCGAGCAGCACCGCCCCGGTGGTGGAATGGGCGTCGAGGGCCCCGGCGATGCCACGCACCGACACGTTCGATCCCCGCGGTCCCCAGGCGACGACAGGGACGGCCTCGGCTTGGCCGAAACGCAGCAAAGGCTCGGCCCGGCAGGGCAGCTCCTTGTTGGCCAGCGCGAAGGCGGTGGCGGACGGCGAGTGCGTGTGGATGATCCCGCCGACCTCTGGACGAGCTTCATAGACCACGGCGTGCATGGCGATGATCTCAGCGTTCTCCGGGCCGAGGTCGCCCTCGAGCACCTGGCCGTCGAGGCTGCAGGTGGCGACCTGGTCGGGGCGCAGATCTCGGACCATGCCAGTGCTGCTGAGCGCGAAGCGGTCGGGTCCGAGCCGGGCGCTCAGGTTGGCGTGGCCGGCATGCGACATCACTCCCGACGCGAAGAGGTGGTGGGCCGCGGCGACCATCGACTCGCCGGGCGCGGTCGGTGCGGCTTGGACTCGTGGTTGTGCACTCATGGACTCGCCTCCCTACCGCTCTGGGGTGCGGACTGACATCTCCGTCCAGGCCCTTCACCATACTCGAGTGGAAAAGAAGGGATCACGTAGATCTCTCGCTGCAGTTGTATCGGGTTGCCTGATGCCCGGCGGTGGGTCAGATCTCCCCGCCCGGTCCGAGGCTCCGGCTGGCGGGGAAGGGAGCCCCAGGTCGGCGACGCCGGTGAGCACGCTCGCAGCAGCCGCGGTCCCGAGGCGCGGTCCGGGAGCACCGGCGGAAGCCGCACGCGTAGCGGCAGGGTCACGCTGTCATACAGCGTTGGGCTAAGCGACGACATCTCCGTGACCAGATTCCTTGCGAGGTGAGGAGAGTGTCGGGAGCCGGCTCGCCCACGGTCGACCGGGTAGCGTCCAGCTCCCGCGAGGTCGCGGCAAGTGCTCAGTCCCTGGCGCGGTCGCCGGCTGCGGCTCGCCACGGGCGACTGCGGCCGCAAGGGGCGTCGCTGAGCGAGCGCCATCCCGTACCCAGCTCCCGAGCCCGGGTGCGTGCTGTTCGGTCGAGCCCGTGAAGAGGCGCGTCCCCCAATCTCCCCGAGAGCCGGTAGGCCTCCGCGGAGGCTTGGTCAGCGCGCACCCTCCCTTCACCGCTGCCCCAGCGGACCGGGAACGTGGCCGCGCACTCGTGGAACCTCCAGGGCGACGGCGCCGGGCTAGGCGTCGGCCTAGGCGTCGGCCTCGATCTGGTCGTGGGTATACGCTGGTCCCCGCAACTCAGGCGGGCCGGAAAGCAACTCCCAAATGCTTGGCTAAGCGCGCCTCCAGTCGGTCGCGGTAGCGCGTCGGCGCCGCCCCCAGCGCCCGTGAACGTTCCCATTCGGCGCTCCCCGAGCGCCTCGCAGCGTCTGCCAGGGTGCTGGACCCGCCCGGCGGCCTGGTATAGTCTGCCGACGGCGATGGGGCTCGCCAAGGCGCTCGGCGCCGTCGTCGCTCCCACGGAGCTGATGGCCCCTGATCACCATTGTTCATGGAGGTTGGGGTGCCACCCATTCCAGTGCGCTGCGGCTCGACCTCATGCTAGGCGCCGCTCTCGGTCAGTGCGTTGCCGTGGTTGTGGTCTTAGGGATGTCACCCCTTCTGAAGGGCGTCATCGACAAGCTAAAGGCTCAGCTTCAGTCTCGCCGCGGACCTTCCCCGTTGCAGCCGTACTTCGACCTGGCCAAGCTGTTCCAAAAGCAGCGTATCCGGACTCCCGAAGCCTCTGCGGTGTTCCGGCTAGCCCCGTATGCGGCGTTCGCTGCTCCCATGGCATTCGCGATGCTGATCCCTGTCCTAACTGCCTTTCCGTTGAGCTGGGCTTTCATGGCCGATATGGTGGGAAGTGGCTTCGTCATCGGAATCGGCGGGTTCTTCACCAACCTCGCGGCGATGGACAGCTCCAGTCCCTATGGCGGGTTGGGGGCTAGCCGCTCGCGGCTCGTCTCGTCGCTTGCCGAACCTACTCTGATTCTGGTCTTCTTCGCGGTCGGCTTCATCTCGGGAGGAACGGTCCCGTTCGTGGTCAACAAGGTTCTCCAGACCGCGTCGCCATTGATCACTCCCAGCCACGCGCTGATCGCGGCGGCGTTCCTGATGGTGATCCTTGCCGAAACCGGCCGCATCCCCATCGACAACCCGAGTAGCTCACAGGAGCTTTCCATGATCGAGAAATCTCGCCTGTTCGAATTCTCCGGACCAGACCAGGCGCTGCTGGAGTGGGGTGGTTGGATGAAGCTCTTCGTGCTCCTGGTGGTTTGGATCAACGTGCTGATCTGGCCTAACGGCATTGCCACCCAGCTATCCGTTCCTGCCTTCGCGATCGCCATCGTGACCCTCGCGGCCAAAATGCTGGGAGCAGCTGTGCTGCTTGTGGGGATCGAGTCCGCATTGGCCAAGATCCGAATCCTGCGGGTTCCCGAGTACTTGGGCGGAACCTTCGTGCTTTCGTTCCTGGCGGTCGTGCTGTTCAGCCTGGGGCAGTGATGACCCTTGCCGCAGCGGTCCTGTCCACACTTGTGCTTCTTTCCAGCTTCTGGCTGCTGGTGGCACGGCGTATCCAGGCGGCGGTTAACGGATACGCCGTGCAGTCCATTCTGCTCGGCGGCCTGGCAATCGCCCTCTTCTTCGGCAGCGGCGGCGTGGATCTGCTTGCCCTCGGAATCCTGGCCATTCTCGTCAAAGGCTTGCTGATTCCGGTTGTAGTCGAGCGCCAAGCCGGCGCAGCGTACAGCCGTCGCGAGCTTCGGTACACCGTTGGCTTCCCCACCGCACTGCTGCTCGGCGCTGCGCTGACGTTGGTTGGCTTTGTCGCCGCCGGTCGCCTCCCCTTCCACGCAGACCTGCTCTCTGAGCCTGTATTCGGAATGGCCCTCGCCGTAACTCTGCTGGGTCTCTTCACGGCAGTGGCTAGGCGAGACGCTGTGCTGCAGCTGACCGGGCTGCTCTCCGCCGAAAACGGTCTCATCCTCGTGGGCCTGGTCATCAGCTCGGGGCTTGGTCTGCTCATAGAGTTGTCGCTCTTCCTCGATGTGCTGGTCGGCGTCGCGGTGATGAGCTTCCTCATTGCTCGCATCCACGAGACGGTGGCCACCACCGACACCTCCGAGCTCAAGAGGTTGAGAGGATGACGGACGCGGCTTTACTTCTTGCCGTGGTCGTTCTGCCCATGGCGGCGGCCGTCCTAACTTTGGTGCTCCATCCCCGAGCCGCCATGGTGGTTGCCGCCGCGTTCGAGGTGACAACCTTGGGCGTGGCCGTGACTTTGCTGACGTTGGCAGTGCGGGGCCCGGTGCCGGACTCCTTCGCCCACTGGCTGCGTCTTGACGGACTGTCCGGGGTGGTCCTGCTGGTGGTGGTCATCGTCTCCACCATGGCCACTTTGTACTCGATCGGCTACTTCAGCCATGAACTCAAAGAGGGGGCCGTCGGCCCGGCGGAGGTCCGCCGCTACTTTGTGCTGCTCCATCTATTCGTGTTCACTATGGTGGCGGTCGCAGTCGCCGGCAACCTCGGCCTGCTGTGGACGGCCATCAGCGGCACCACTCTGGCGTCGGCCCGACTGGTTGACTTCTACGGCTCGCACGAGCCTTTGGAGGCGGCCTGGAAGTACATCGTGCTGACGGTGGCCGGCAGCCTGGTCGCGCTTCTGGGCTTCCTCATCCTCTACCAGGCCGGCGTCGGCCCACTGGGCACGTCCTACAACTTCTCCGTCGCGGTGATGAGGGGGGTTGCGCCACATCTCTCGCCGGCGCTGTCTGGAGCGGCATTTCTGCTGGTTTTGGTGGGGTTTGGGACCAAGGCAGGGCTGGCGCCGATGCACACCTGGCTGCCCGATGCCCACAGTCAGGCCCCCTCACCTGTGTGCGCGATGCTCTCGGGTGCCGAGCTCAACTGTGCTTTGCTGGGGATCTTTCGCGTCTACACACTGGCTGCCCCATCAGCTGGCGGTACCTCGTTGCGCACCGGATTGGTCGCCTTCGGCGTGCTGTCGATGGTCGTTGCTATCGGCTTTCTGATCTCACAGCGAGACTTCAAGCGGCTGCTCGCCTACTCGTCCATCGAGCAGATGGGGCTGATCGCCGTGGGCGTCGGACTGGGTTCACCGCTGGCTCTGCTGGGCGCGCTCCTGCTCATGATTGCTCACGGGCTGACCAAGTCGCTGCTCTTCTTCGCCACCGGCAACCTGCTCCTGCGTTTTCGCACCACCAGGATCGACCAGGTTCGCGGGGTGCTCGCCGCGATGCCGTGGACGGCGATCGCCCTGGTTGGAGGTGCACTGGCGATCGCGGGTGCGCCCCCGTTCGGGGTCTTCGTGTCCGAGTTCTCTATCGTGAGCGGCGCCTTCGGCCAACACCTCTGGGCACTCGGGGCAGGGCTGGGCGCTCTGCTGCTGGTCGGCTTCATCCCGCTGGTGACGCCATTTCACACCATGACCTTCAGCCAGGGGTCCGTCCGCCGTGGCGAGCTGGGGGTGCTGGTGGCAGCCCCTGCCCTGGTTCTCCTTGGCGCAGTCTTGGTCCTGGGCGTCTGGGTGCCTGGCCCCTTGGAGCAGCTGCTGCACAGCGCGATGGCGGTGATGCCGCGATGACCGGGCTGCGTGACCTTGCTCTGGGGCTGGCGATCGCTGTCGAGGAACGAGCCCCAGGCGAGCTCTGGGCCGAGTGTCCCGAGGAACGGTTTGCTGACCGGGTGGCGGCCACCGCGGACCGCGCCGTCCTAGCCGACCTCTTCGCCACCACCGGAGAGGGGCCGCCGACGCTCACCGCCGTGTTCGAGCTGCCGGGCGACTCTGCGTGGCTCCTTCTGCGCTGTCAGCTGCAAGGCGACCGCTTCACGTCCGTCACTCCTGCGCTGCACGCAGCTAGCTGGTACGAGCGCGAGATCCGCGAGATGCACGGGCTTGAACCCGTCGGCCATCCCCTTCCCGCACGACTTCGCCTCCTCGATTGGCCCGAGGGACAGCCACCGATGCGCACGGCGATCGATAGCCGGCTGGGCAGGGGTCGGCGCGTACTTGACCGCGTCCCAATTGTGAAGGGCCGAGGAGTGTTCCAGCTGCCGTTGGGCCCGGTGCGCAGCGGTCCCCAGGAGTCAGGCGAGTTCCTCTTCAACAGCGGCGGTGAGGACCTGGTAGCGGTGAGTCCGCTGCTCGGGTACAAGCTTCGCGCGGTCGAGCGTATCGCCGAGGGCAGGACGGTTGAGCAGGCGCTGGCTCTGGCCGAGAGGCTTGCGGGGACTTCTGCCTTCTCCAACGGCCTGGCGTTCGTCCGGGCCGCCGAGCGGGCGATGGGCATTGGCGTCGGTGCCCCGGCGCTTGCCGGCAGGACCATCCTGAACGAACTGGAGCGCCTCCACAACCACTTCGGCGACATAGGACGGCTGGCCGACGCCACGGGGCTGGTGGTGGCTGGGGCGGAATACGCCAGCCTCAAGGAGGAGGTCTTGCGCAGCTGCTCCCGGCTGACGTCGCATCGATATCTCCGCGGGATCCTTGCCCCGGGTGGCCTGGCGGCACCACTTGTCGACGCGGAGCTGAGCGCGCTTGCCGGCGAAATCGAGCGCTGGCGCGCTCTCAGCCAGCGACTCCAAGTCCTGCTCGAGGACACCGGCACCTTTACCGATCGGCTGCAGACGACGGGCGCGCTGACGCCACGCTACGCGGCGCCACACAACCTGGTCGGACCGATCGGCAGGGCAGTCGGCGTCGACCGTGACTGCCGACGGGACCACCCCTATGCCTGGTATGACCGGGTGAGCCTGCTCGTGCCGGTGCGCGACGAAGGAGATGCGCTGGCCCGCCTCGGGGTCCGCCTGGCAGAGGTGCGCTCCTCTCTCGCCGTGCTCGACCAGGTCTTGGACCAATGGCCCCCCAGCGAAGTGGGGGAGGCGGCTGGCGAGGCGGTGGGAGCAGCCCTGGGCTGGAGTGAGGGCGCCGGTGGCGAGACCCTGCATTGGGTTGAGTTGACGCCTGACGGGCGCATCGCATCCTGGCGTGCTCGTCCGCCGGCCTTTGTCAATTGGCACGTCTACACCCAGGCCTGCGCCAGCGGCAACAACCTAACCGATTATCCGGTGATCGAGGCCAGCTTCGCCCTCTCGCATGCGGAGTTCGACCGGTGAGCCGCTGGATCACGACCGGCGTTCGGCGCGGTGTGCTGACCACGAGATACCCGACGCGGCCCGAGTCCGAGGCAGCGCCAGCGGCGGTGGTGGTCGATGTGACGGCCCTCTCGGGAGAGCAGGCGATGGCCGCGGCTGCGCTGTGTCCGAGCGGGGCGATTCAGGTGGAGGGTGACCGGGAACGAGGAGTGTTGGACTTCGATATGGGGCAGTGCGTCATGTGCGGACGCTGTACCCGGGAGTTCCCGGATGCCTTTCGTCACACGACCGACCCCGACGTGGCGGTGAGGACCCGGGGCCGCTTGCGCGCGAAGGCCGCTTGGCCGGTGGGGGCGCACTCGCAGCCGCAAGAGTCGGCGGTGGCGGCGGAGCTAGAACGCCGTTCTCGCTCGCTGTTCCGTCGCTCGCTGCATATCCGCCACGTCGACGCGGGGTCCTGCAACGGCTGCGAGTCAGAACTGCAGCTGCTTGGGTCACCCCACTATGACCTTCATCGCCTCGGGATGTTCTTCACCCCCAGCCCGCGCCACGCCGACTGCCTGCTGGTAACCGGGGTGGTGACCCGACAGATGGAGCAGCCACTGCGCGAGACCTACGACGCCATGCCTGAGCCCAAGCTGGTGGTGGCGGCCGGTGTGTGCGCTGTCGGCGGGGGTGTGTTCAAAGGGGACTTCATGGTCAGCGGCCCGCTGGACAAGGTGCTGACCGTCGACGTGTACGTCCCCGGCTGCCCGCCGACCCCACTGGCGCTGCTGCACGGCCTGCTGCTGGCGGTGCGCCGCGCAGAGGAGCGCTACACGCCGGAGGCGCGCGGTGGCGCTTAGCCTGCTTTTGGCGGCCCTGCTCTGCCTAGCTGGGGGCGCGCTCTCGGCTCTTTGGATTACTCGCCATCCCGCCTTCATATACCTCTCTACGGCGGCGGGAGCAGTGGGGGCGGCGCTGCTGGCGGCTGCGGCGGTCCTATGGCTGAGTGGGCAGAACCAGACCGCGGGACTCCCCGCCAGCACCCCGCTCGGTGCGTTCGAGCTTCGCTCCACGCCGCTCGCCGGGCTCTTCCTGCTGCTTACGGGCTTGGTGGGCGCGGGCATTTTCGTGTACAGCGCCGCCTACACCACCCACCTGAGGAGCTTGAGGAGACAGGCGGCAAGCCTTGCCCTCCTCAATCTGAGCGTCGCTGCCATTGCCATCGTGGTGGCCGCGGGTACCGCGATCACCCTGCTCGTCGCTTGGGAGGCTATGTCGATCCTCACCTACCTGTTGGTCACTGTTGAATGGGACCAGCCCGGGCGTCCCCAGGCGGCACTCCTGATGCTCGCGCTGAGCGAGATCGGCTTCCTGGGGATGGCGGTAGCGTTCGCACTGGTCGGCGCTCTCAGGCCGGGGGTCGACTTCTCCCACCTAGCCGCCCACCATCCCGGCGGCGCCGCGTCCAGCGCCGCATTTCTGTTGTTCTTCCTCGGCTTCGGAGCCAAGACCGGGCTTGTCCCTCTGCAGGGCTGGCTCCCTGAGGCCCACCCAGCTGCCCCTTCTAATGTCTCGGCGCTGCTCTCTGCAGTGGTGGTAAACGCGGCGCTGTACGGGATGGTGCTGACGAGCTTCATCCTGCTTGGGTCGCCTCCGCCCTGGTGGGGTTTCCTCGCGCTTGCGGCAGGCCTGGTGACCGCCGCCTACGGCATCCTCTTCTCCGTCCTCGCCGCGGACCTAAAGCGCTCTTTGGCATACAGCACCATCGAGAACCTTGGCTTCATGATCGCCATGCTCGGGGCCGCATTGGTCTTCGAGTCGGCCGGCAAGAGCCTGCTGGCGGGGCTCGCGCTGGTGGTGCTCTGTCTTCACGCGCTCTACCACGCCCTCCTCAAGGGGGCGCTATTCCTCGGCGCGGGCTCTGTGGATCTGGGGACGGGCACCCGCGACATGGATCAGCTCGGCGGGTTGGCCAAGCGGCTGCGCTGGACCACTCCGCTCTTCCTGATTGGTGCGATGGGCCTAGCGGGCGTGCCGCCCATGAACGGATTCCAGACGGAGTGGCTCGGGTTGCAGGTGTTGATCCGGGCCCACGACCTCTCGGCGCCCGGTGACCGGGTCTACCTGGCTGCCGCGGGGGCCCTGCTGACCCTGACCTTCGCCCTGGCCGTCACAGCCTACATCCGCATCGTCGGCACGGCGTTCCTGGGTGCACCGCGCAGCCCTTCAGCCCGGCGGGCGCGCGAAGCGCCACCGGCGATGGTGGCCGGAATGACGCTCCTGATCGGCGTGGCGGTGGCCATGGCCCTTATCCCACCCCTCGGCATCGGGGCAGCTTCGGCGGCGGCACACTATGCCAGCCACGCCCGGGGCCTCCTGGACGCGGTGCTGCCCCCGATCTTTCCTCACCCGCGGCAGTTCGCCACTCTGGCCAACCTCGGCGCTACGTTCTTGGGCCACATCGTCGCGGCCAACGGACTCGTCATCACGCCCACCAGCGCGAATCTCGCCTTCATCTCGCCCACCTACATCTTTCTAAGCCTGGCCGCGATCATTGCGATCACAGCTGTCGGCCTGCGCCTTCTCTGCCGGCGGGATTCTCGCGAATCCCCGGTTTGGGCCGGAGCAGTCGCCGAGCGCTCGCCCACTATGCAGTACACAGCTACCGGTTTTACCAATCCCCTCCGCTCGATCTTCGGCGGCGTCTACCGTGCCCGCCGCGAGATTGAGGCGGACTACCACCAGGCACCCTACTTCACCAAAGGCATTCACTATCGGCATCGGGTGGTCGAGCCGGTGGAGAGGTACCTCTACCGACCAACCGTGACCGGAGCACGAGTCGTCGCCAGGTGGCTGGCATCGGTCCAGGGTGGCAGCCTGAGCGTCTACCTCCTCTATCTATTCGTGGTGTTCGTCATCGTGCTGCTGATCCGCTGACGGTAATGGACTGGCCGCTGTGATTGGAAGCAGCAGTGGCGAGAACTTTCAGCAATAAAAACAAACACGGAATTACACCTAGGTCCGACCAAGGCGTCTGGCGGGCAGGCTGGTCCAGACTCGCATTATGGACTGCGCAAAGGAGCCAGTTTGCGGACACGCGCTCCGCCCTCGGCGCATACCGTGTCTCCGGTACAGGGTCCAGAGCGCGAGAAGATGATGAAGATGGCTGGGCACCCACTCGGTCGTGGGGGAGCGACTACAAACCGCGAAGCCAGCGCCAGCCCGGCACCGCTCAACAGCATTGCTCACGCCGCCTGCACCACCGCGGACGACGCCTGGATACGTGCCATGGCCTCGCCTCCACTGATGCCACAGCAGTCGGCGCGAACGTTACAGACGCGGGAGCGCCGGGCATTCGCTGGTTTTGGCTTGACTCACACGTGCGGGCCCCGACGATGGGGGAGGAGAGACACGGAGCTGTACCGCAGCTTCTGCGACCCAGGAGAGGCCGGCGCTCTCGCGCGCTCAGAGCGTCCCGGACCCGATTACCCACCGACCGCGTGGATCAGGTCGCCGCCGAAGACCAATGGCGGGGTCGGCTGGAACCTCTCGACTTCCCGGTCGAACCTCTGGAACCCGGGGTCCTGGTCGTGGGCGCTGTGCTCCTTCATACTCGGCACTTCGACCACGATGACAAACTGAGCCACGTCCTCCTGCTGCTGGCTGCCGTACTCGGAGCGGTAGAAGCGGGCGCTGATGAACTTTCCCTGGGCCTGGTAGTCACGCCACCGGGGCAGCTCTTCCCGCTGGAACAGGTCCAGGTACTCGTCCACCTGGTCCCGACTGACGTTGATTACGATCACGTTCATCTGACTCATCGGCCTACCTCCACCCCTGTCGCTGCAACCGCCGCGCTCGGCCTAATCATCACTCAGGACCGACCGCCAGAACGGTCAGAAGTCCTGGCGGGCCGTGGCGTTGCCTCGGAGCGAGGC
>JBJKSO010000026.1:0-6328 GCA_046703825.1 Candidatus Dormibacteria bacterium | reverse complement strand
GCCCAGCTCGGCAAGCGCAAGCCCCAGGGGCGCTGCGCTCTGGGGCAGGGCGCAGACCTCTGCGCCGGCTCGCTCCAGCTCCCCCACCCGCCGGGGCGCCGGGCCCGGATCGCAGAGGATCAGCACTGGCGCCGTGCCCTCGCGCAGCATCCTGGCGTCGGCCGGGATCCGCAGCCTGCGATCCAGCACGACCCGCTGCGGCTGGCGCAGGCCTTCTCCTCCTCTGGCGGTGAGGAGCGGGTCGTCAGCTAGGACCGTGCCCGACCCCACCAGGACGGCGTCGTGGGCCGCCCTGAGCCGGTGGCCTGCCCGGCGGGACGCCTCCGAGGTGATCCAGCGGGACTCGCCGCCGCTGGTGGCGGCCTTGCCGTCGACGCTCATCGCCAGCTTGAGGGTCACGAAGGGGAGCCCGGTGGTCACCCAGCAGGCGAACTGCTCGATCAACTCCTGCGCCTCCTGAGCGTGATCGCCCACCGAAACCCGCACGCCGGCGGACTCCAGGGCCTGGACGCCGCGGCCGTGGTTGCGCGGGTTGGGATCCAGGGCACCCACCCGCACCTCGCTCACGCCCGCGCCCAAGATCGCCTGGGTGCAAGGTCCGGTGCGGCCGTGGGAGCTGCAGGGCTCGAGCGTCACCCAGAGGGTGCCGCCGCCCGCCCGCTCCCCGGCTTCCTCGAGGGCCAGCACCTCGGCGTGGGCCCCGCCGGCGCGGTGGTGGTAGCCGCTGCCGACCACCTCCCCGTCGCGCACAATTACCGCGCCGACCATGGGGTTCGGCGAGGTGGCGTACTCCGCCCGGCGGGCAAGCTCCAACGCCAGGCCCATGAAGTCGCCGCCTGCGCTCTGCTCGATCATTCAACTTCCCTGCCCACGGGACAGGGAGTCGGTGGTCGCCGCAGTGGCGGCCGCTGTGCCTTCTCCCATCCAGACTCGAGCCGAGCGCTGCTCGGGCTCTAACTGTCGGCCCCGGAATTCCACCGGGTCCTGCCCTGACGGGCTCGCGGACTGTCACCGCCGGTCGGGATTTTCACCCTGCCCCGAAGACGCTATCCAGCCTACCACGGGCGCCGCCGCGGGCAGCCGATGTCCGGGGTTCTGGCGGCGGTGCATTCGCTAACATCGCGGCAGCGCCGAGGTGGTGAAATGGTAGACACGCTGCTTTGAGGGGGCAGTGAGCGCAAGCTCGTCCGGGTTCAAATCCCGGTCTCGGCACCAGGACTTGACCGGCCGCCCGAGGCCGGTCCCACCGGGGACGGCGTCGGACTGCGAGTGCTGCGACGGCCAGGCGATTCCATGGGCCTGAGGTAGCTGCACCGTCGGGAGGGCCGGCGAACAGGCTGGCGCGAGAAGCAGCGGCCCCGCAGCAGGCAGCCCCGCCATCTCCGCGGCGCTGAGGCGCCACCCGGCCCGCCCCGGCCCATCCCGTCCCAACGACGCGGCCGCGCCCGGGGCTGGGACCGTGGGGCGGCGTCAGGGTTTCGGTTGGTCTGCCCGCTCCAAGAAGTCCCGCACCCCGTAGAGGAAGGCGGAGGCGGTCATACCGTCGATCACCCGGTGGTCGAACGACAAGGAGAGATTGGCCACTCGGCCGGCCTCAACCCGACCTTGCCGAACGACCGCCCGATCCTGTATCTCGTGAACTCCCAAGGTTGCGACGTTGGGCCAGTTCACGATCGGAGTCGCCAGCAGACCGCCGAGTCTGCCACCACTCGACACGGTGAAGGTCGCTCCCGCCAGCTGCGCTGCGCCCAGGGTGCCAGCGCGGGCACCCTCCACCAGCTCCGGGAGCTGCCTGTGGAGCTGGGCGGCGGTCAGGCGGTCGGCGTCGCGCAGGGTCGCCACCTTGAGGCCGTCCTCGGTCTGCACCGCTATGCCGAGGTGGACCGCCGGGTGGTAGACCACCTCGAGGGCCTGCTCGTCCAGGCTGGCATTGAAGATGGGCTGCCGGCCACACTGGTCGAGGCAGGCCAGGCAGACGAGCCCCAGTACGCCCACCTCCTCGGCTGAGCCGCGCGTCCCGGCCACCAGGCTCTCAACCGCACCCATGTCGCACTCCAGCACCACCGTGACCTGAGGAACCCGGCGGTGCGCCTCCGCTAGGCGCTCGGCCATCACTCGACGCGATCCGCGCAGCGGAATCACCCGGCCGCCAGCCTCCAGATCCTGCATCCGGACCCTGCCGCCGGGGCCGGAGCCGGGGACGTTCTCCAGCGAGCGCCCCCGCTGCCGGGCTGAACGACGCACCGACGGCAGCGCCAGGATGCGCGCTCCCTGGGCGGGCCGGGGGTTAGAGGGGGGGGCCTTGGTCGCGGTGCCGCGGGGCGGGGCAGGAATCGGTTTAGGGCCGGCGTCCTCGCCCTGGCCCGCGACCCGGATCAGCACCTGCCCGACGTGGACCACCTGCCCCTCCGACGCCAGCAGCGCCTCCACCCGGCCGCTGTACGGGGACGGGATGTCCACGGTGGCCTTGTCGGTGCCGATCACGCAGAGCACCTGGTCCCGCGTCACCTGCGCACCCTCGCTCACCTTCCACTCGATGACCTCGCCCTCGGTCACCCCTTCGCCCAGATCCGGGAGCTCGAAATCAGGCACCTGAGCTCAGTAGGCGAGCGCTGCTCGCGCGGCTGCCGTGACCCGCGCCACCGTGGGCAGGGCCTCGTCTTCGAGCTGGAAGAGCGGGAAGGGCATGTCCATGCCGGTGACCCGCAGGGTGGGCGCCAGCAAGCGGTCCGCCGCCTCCTCCTGGAGCAGGGCGGCCAGCTCGGCTGCCACCCCGCAGTGGCGCGGTGCCTCTTGGACGATCACGACCCGACCCACCTCCTCGGCCGCCTGCACAACCAAGTCCCGGTCGAGTGGGTAGATGCTGCGCAGGTCCAGTACGCGCGCCGAGGTTTCCTCCTCCGCAAGCTGCTCCGCGGCCGCCAGCGCCACCTCGACCATGGCGCCGTACGCCACCAGGACCACATCCGACCCTGGTCTCACCGTGTAGCCGCGGTCCAGGGATAGCGGGACGAGCGGTTCCGGGAGCTGCTGACGCCCCCGCCGGTAGAGCCGCTTGGGCTCCATGAACACCACGGGGTCGGCACATCGGGACGCGGCCAGCAGCAGCCCGGCGGCGCTTGCGGGATCGGAGGGGATCACCACCCTGAGTCCGGGCACGTGACTGAACAGGGTCTCGGGCGAGTCCGAGTGGAGCTCAGGCGCCCTGGTGCCGCCACCGTATGGGAGGCGGATCACCAGCGGCAGCCCGTATTGACCCCCGGTGCGCCAGCGGAACCGTCCGGCGTGGGCGACCAGCTGCTCGAAGGCCGGGTAGACGAAGGCGTCGAACTGGATCTCCACGATCGGGCGCATGCCCACCAGGCACATCCCGATGGCCGCGCCGACGAAGCCCGCCTCGCACAGCGGCGTGTCCACCACCCGGCCTTCTCCGAAGCGCTGCTGCAGAGACTGGGTGGCGCGGAACACACCGCCGTTGGCCCCGATGTCCTCGCCCAGCAGGATCGCCTGCGGCTCGGATTCGAGAATCTGGCCCAGCGCCAGCCCGATGGCCTCGACCATGGTCAGCCCGGCCTGGCGGCCGGTGGCCGCTTCAGCGCTGAGGGTCATCTATCCACGAGGGCTCGCGCAGCCGATCCGGACGGAGTGTCCAGGGCGTCTGCTGGTGGACGGTGTCGGCCACCTCCTCCAGGGTGGGCACGGGGACCGAAGTGAGCTCGTCCCCGGCCGCCCGCGCGGCGTCCGCCGCCTCTTGGCGGATCGCCTCCAGTTCGGTCGGCTCGGCGAGACGCGCCGCCACAAGGGCCTCTTCGGTGCGCCGCAGCGGCTCCAGCACCGTCCACAGCCGGTCCAGCTCTGGGTCGCGATACATCGAGGGCTGGTCAGCCGTTCCGTGGGGGCCCAGCCGGTAGCCGACCGCCTCCACCAGGGCCGGGCCGCCGCCGTCCCGGGCGCGCTCCGCCATCTGTCGGATCACGCGGAAGCAGGCGAAGACGTCGAACGCGTCCACCCTCGCGGCCGGGATTCCGTAGGCGGCCGCCTTCTCCGCCAGGCGCCCCACGCGTGTCTGCCGCTCGAGTGGAGTGCTGATCGCCCACTGGTTGTTGGTTACCAGGAAGATCACCGGCGCCCCCACCACCGCGGCCAGGTTGCACGCCTCGTGGAAGTCGCCGGCGGAGGTGGCGCCGTCGCCGCAGTAGGCAAGCGCCAGGTCTTGGTTGCCCCGGAGCAGGTTCCCCCAGGCAGCGCCTACCGCATGGGGCAGGTTGGTGGCGACCGGCACCGAGATGGGGGCGACCCGGTAGCGCTGCACGTCGTGCCAACCGCCAGGGTGCCCTCGCCACATCAGCAGGGGCACCCGGGCCGGACAGCCACGCAGCGTGACCACCGCCGTCTGCCGGTAGGTGGGAAAGAGCCAGTCGGAGTCGGCCAGCGCCAGCACGCTCGCCGCCTGCACCGCTTCCTCCCCGTAGTAGGTGGGGTAGGTACCGATCACCCCCTGCCGCTGAAGGATCACGGCCCGCTCGTCGAAGCTGCGCAGCCCGACCATGGCCCGGTACAGGTCCAAAGCGCTCGGGCCCGAGAGCGAGCGGAGATGAGAACTGCGCTCCTCTTCGGGTAGCCCGAGAACCGACTCGGCCCCTTCCATGAGCTGGGCGCCCGGCGCCCCCGGACTCAGCGGCCGGGTGATCCGCAGACCTTGCTCGATCGTCACCGGAGCGGGCTCGGCACGGCGCGGCTAACTCTAGCAAGCACCTCCCCAGAGATCCCCGGCTAGAGTTTGTGGTCCGCGTGCAGGGTGAAGGAGGCGGGCTTGATGGAACTCGGGAGGGACGGTGCCCCGCGGGGCGGCAAGGCGGTGCTGCTGATGGCGTATGGCAGTCCCCAGACGGTGGACGAGATCCTGCCCTACTACACCCACATGCGTGGCGGCCGCCCACCCAGCCCGGCAGCGCTGGAGGAACTCCAAGCGCGCTACCGCGCCATCGGCGGGACCTCACCGTTGCAGGAGATCACCCAGGCGCAGGCGCGTGGGCTGGAGTCTGTGCTCAAGAGCCGAGACCCAGACTGGCGGGTGGCGGTGGGCATGAAGCACTCGCCTCCCTTCATCGAGGAGGCGGTCACCGCCCTACAGGCTAGTGGGGCAGAATCGATCGTGGGCCTGGTGCTCGCACCCCACTACTCCCAGATGAGCGTCGGGGAGTATCGAGAGCGCGCCGGCCGCGCGGCCGGCAATGAGGCCGAGGGCTCGCTCACGTTCATCGACGATTGGCACCTCGATCGCGGCTACGTTGCCTGGCTGGCTGAGCGCGTCAAGGCGGAGCTGGAGGCGATCGCCCCCCCAGACCCCGGGCATACCGGCGTCATCTTCACCGCGCACAGCCTTCCGGCCCGGCTGCGCGAGATGGGCGATCCCTACCCGGACCAGCTGGAGGAGACGGCAGCCGCGGTCGCCGCCGAGGCCGGGTTGACCCGGTGGACCACCGGCTGGCAGAGCGTGGCCCAGACCGGCGAGCCGTGGCTGGGACCGGAGCTCGAAGCCGTGATGGCGGCGGAGGCCGCCGCAGGGATGCGCCACCTGGTGGTCTGCGCCTGCGGCTTCACCGCCGACCACCTGGAGATCCTCTACGACATTGACCTGGAGGCGCAGCAGCGGGCGGCCGAGCTCGGGGTGACCCTCCGCCGGACCCCGATGCCCAACGACGACCCTGAGTTCATCCGCGTGCTGGCCGACCTGATCTGGCGCCGAACCGCCGGGGACTGAATCATGGTCAAGGTGGCGGTGGTGGGAGCGGGCCTCAGCGGTCTCGCCACCGCCTGGAACCTGGTGCGCTTGGCACAGCAGGGCCAAGTCCAGTTGGAGCTCAAGGTCTACGAATCCCTGGACCGCCCCGGGGGCAAGGTCAGGAGTGAGGAATTCCAGGGCCGCCCGATCGACCTCGGGGCCGAGAGCGTGCTGACACGCCTTCCCGCCGTGACGGCGGCGGTGGAGGCCCTGGGGCTGGTCGGGACGGTGGTGAGGCCGGCGACCAGCGCGGCCGCGATCTGGAACGGCCGGCGCCTCGTCCCCATACCCGTTGGGACCGCCCTCGGCGTTCCGCTCCATCCCTGGCACGCCGATACCGTGCGGGTGCTCGGCTTGGCGGGATCACTTCGCGCGGCGCTCGAGCCTTGGTGGCCGCGGCAGCGCGCCACCGCCGACTCTGGGCTGGCCGAGGTGGTCGGTGGGCGTATGGGACGGCGGGTGTTTACCAGACTCGTCGATCCCCTGGTAGGAGCGGTCTACGCCGGCCCTGCCGCCGGGATGAGCGCCGGGGCGGTGGCGCCC
>JBJKSO010000025.1:0-35711 GCA_046703825.1 Candidatus Dormibacteria bacterium | reverse complement strand
CGAGGACTTCCGCCGTCGGCGCCGGCTGGGGCGGCGGTGCCGGCGGCGGCGCTGGGAAGCCGCCATCCCCCGGAATGATCTCCGCCAGGGGGCGGCCGACCTCGACCGTCTCGCCCTCGGCCACCAGCACCCGGGACACTCGGCCGCTGACCGGTGCCGGCACCTCGGCGTCGACCTTGTCGGTCTGGATCTCGACCAGGGTTTCCCCGGCACTGATCGACTCGCCTTCGCGCCTGTGCCAGGTGCCCACCACCCCCTCGGTGACCGACTCCCCCATCGAGGGGAGGGTCACCGACACCGGGGCCAGGTCGGTTTCAGGAGCTGGCGCCGCGGCGACCTCGGCCCCGGGGCCGGGTTCGGCGTGGCCGTTCCCGGAGACGCCGATTTCGATCTCGGCGAGCGGCTTGCCCACTCCCACCACCTCGCCCTCCTGGGCCAGGATCCGCACCAGAGTCCCTGACTCCGGTGCCGGCACCTCGGCGTCGACCTTGTCGGTCTGGATCTCGACCAGGGTCTCCCCGGCGTTGACCGCGTCCCCGACCTGCTTGTGCCAGGTGCCCACCACTCCCTCGGTGACCGACTCTCCCATCGAGGGCAGGGTCACTTCGAGGTTTGCTTCTGGCACCGCTTCTCCTGTGGGGTGGTGGGTAGCCCGCCCGCGACCGGTCACCTTCGGCCGGAGCACGCTTCCAGCCAGTTTCGATTCTAGGTGAGCAGCCCAGCGGGGCACCGACAAGCCGGGCGCAGACCTTTCCCTGGGCACTTGACGTCGGAGCCGTCAGGCCCCAAGATATGGGGCCTAGGCCTTGCGGCGCCCCCCATATGTGGTCCGGCGGCCCACCTAGACTAGCCTCTCAACCTCTATTCGTCCTGCCAGGAGGAGATTCAGTGGAGCGACCGGCCAGCGACCCAGGAGCGGCAGCCAGCGGGGCCCCGGAAGGCTCACGCGGCCCAGTGCGGCGTCAGCCCGCCAAGGCGGGTGCGGTAGCTCGCGCGGGTCTGCGGATGCAGCGGCGCTTCAGCCAGCCCGGGGTGCACCCATTCGACTGCATCGAGTGGGAGCGCCGGACCGCAACCATCACCAACGAGAAGGGCGAGACCGTCTTCACCCAGGAGGACGTGGAGGTGCCCGCGGGCTGGTCCCAGCTGGCGACCAACGTCGTGGTCTCCAAGTACTTCCGTGGCCTCCAGGGCAGCCCGCAGCGGGAGACCAGCGTCCGCCAGCTGATATCGCGGGTGGCCGACACCATCCGCGACTGGGGCCGGGACGGCGGCTACTTCGCCAGCGACGACGATCTGCAGGTCTTCCACGCCGAGCTGTGCGCGATCCTGGTCAACCAGATCGCCGCGTTCAACAGCCCCGTCTGGTTCAACCTGGGCGCCGATCCCCACCCGCAGGTGAGCGCATGCTTCATCAACTCGGTCGAGGACACGATGGATTCCATCCTCAGCCTGGCCAAGACCGAAGGCATGCTCTTCAAGTACGGGTCCGGGACGGGAACCAACCTCTCCTCCATCCGCTCCTCCGTCGAGCACCTCGCCAGCGGCGGCACCGCCAGCGGGCCGGTCTCCTTCATGAAGGGCTTTGACGCCTTCGCCGGCGTGATCAAGTCGGGCGGCACGACGCGCAGGGCGGCCAAGATGGTGATCCTCAACGCCGACCACCCGGACATCGTCGACTTCATCAACTGCAAGGTTCGCGAGGAGCGCAAGGCCTGGTCCTTGATCGAGGCCGGCTACGACGGCGCCTTCACCGGGGAGGCCTACTCCTCGGTCTTCTTCCAGAACTCCAACAACTCGGTGCGGGCCAGCGACGAGTTCATGCGCTGCGTAATCGAGGACAAAGAGTGGCGGACCTATGCGGTCACGGACCGCAACCGCGTGATCGGGACCTTCCAGGCCCGCGACCTGATGCGGCAGATCACGGAAGCCGCCTGGTCGTGCGGCGACCCCGGGCTGCAGTTCGACACCACCATCAATGAGTGGCACACCTGCCCCAACAGCGGGCGGATCAACGCTAGCAACCCCTGCTCCGAGTTCTTGTTCCTCGACGATACCGCCTGCAACCTCTCCTCCATCAATCTGCTGCGCTTCCTCCAGGAGGACGGCAGCTTCGATATCCCCGGTTACCAGCACACCATCCAGGTGATGCTGACAGCGATGGAGGTGCTGGTTGGGTACGCGACCTATCCCACCGAGAAGATCACCCGCAACAGCCACAAATTCCGCCCGTTGGGTCTCGGCTACGCCAACCTGGGTGCGGTCCTGATGGCGCTTGGCCTTCCCTACGACAGCCCGCAGGCGCGCGATTATTCCGCGGCCTTGACGGCCATCCTCTGCGGCGAGGGCTACGCGCAGTCCGCCCGCATCGCCCGCGAGGTGGGCCCCTTCGAAGGCTACGAGACCAACCGCCAACCCATGCTGCGGGTGATCGAGAAGCACCGCGGCGCCGCCTACAAGATCGCGGGGGATCACGCGCCGGCGGACCTGCTGTCCGCGGCCCGCACCGCCTGGGACAACGCCCACGAACTCGGCGCCATGCACGGCTACCGCAACTCCCAGGCGACCGTGCTGGCCCCCACCGGAACCATCTCCTTCATGCTCGACTGCGACACGACCGGCATCGAGCCTGACATCGCCCTGGTCAAGTACAAGAAGCTGGTCGGGGGTGGCCTGCTCAAGATGGTCAACGGCACCGTTCCGGCCGCCCTGCGCCGCCTCGGCTACGGAGAGAAGGCGATCTCCGACATCCTCGCCTACGTCAACGACCACGACACCATCGAGGGTGCGCCGCACCTGCGAGAAGACGACCTGGCCGTCTTCGACTGCGCCTTCCAACCTGCCAACGGCCAGCGCTCGATCAGCTGGCAAGGGCACGTGCGGATGATGGCGGCCGTCCAGCCGTTCATCTCCGGAGCGATCAGCAAGACAGTGAACATGCCCCAGGACGCCAAGCCTGAGGACATCGAGCAGGCCTACACGGATGCCTGGAAGATGGGTCTCAAGGCAGTTGCCATTTACCGTGACGGCAGCAAGCGCAGCCAGCCCCTTTCCACGACCAAGAAGCAAGCCACCTTCAACGGCAGGGAGCCAGAAGCTGCTGAGGCGCGACCGGCCCGCCGGCGCTTGCCGGCCGAGCGAGCCGCGATCACCCACAAGTTCGACATCCAGGGCCACGAGGGCTACCTCACGGTGGGCCTCTACGAGGACGGCCAGCCCGGCGAGATCTTCCTCAAGATGGCCAAGGAAGGCAGCACCCTGAGCGGGATGATGGACTCCTTCGCCACCTCCGTCTCCGTGGCTCTGCAGTACGGGGTGCCCCTGCGACTCTTCTGTGCCAAGTTCGCGCACACGCGCTTCGAACCGTCCGGCTACACGGGGAACCCGCAAATCCCGATTGCCAAGTCGATCGTCGATTACATCTTCCGCTGGCTGGCGGCGCGCTTCCTCAGCGCAGAGGACCGGGAGGCGTTGGGCATCATCAGCCGCGACGAGGATGCATCCGATGGGCCGAGTTCCGCGGTGGTGCAAGCGACAGCGGCGGTAGCAGAGGCACGCACGACCGCAGTCCAAGGCTCCGCCAAACCACCTTCGGTGGAAATCACTTTCCGCAACCAGGAAGACGCCCCGTCTTGCTCGGACTGCGGCTCCCTGATGGTGCGCAACGGCGCCTGCTACAAGTGCATGAACTGCGGGTCCACCTCGGGCTGCTCGTAGTGCGAGGGGCTTCAGCCTAAGTCGCAAAACGCTTGCGACTTTCGCGAGCGAGACGCCCGGAGAGCAATCGCCGGGCGTTTTGCTGTCTTCTGGGGCCCTGGAAGTGAAAATCAGGGGCCGAAAACAAGAAGAACGCGCCCCGGTGCGTCGATCAGAGTGCCGCCGGGGCGCGTTCGCTCCAGGAAGCCTTTGACCCGATCGGTGGAAACTGGCGCGGACGCCCCTATGGCGCCCTGGAGCCCTCCGCCACGACCCCCTCGAGGATGGCGGAAGCGGCGGCTAGCACCAGGGCCACCTGGGCGCTGCACCCGGTGGGATTCCGCACGGCATGACCCTACACGAAAGTCGAATTCCAGACTCACGCCCCAAGAAGGGCCGCTGGGATGACGGCGATACCGTCCTTGCGTCGATACGCCCGCAAACCCGTTGTGATACTCGCCGCATCCAAGAGTCTGTCGCCAAGTTGGTCCGCCGGAGGGTTACGATACCATTTGCCGAGCCGCTACGATACCTTTCGCCGTCACCTTCAGATCGCGCGCCGGAGATATACCCAGTGAGCCGCCAGGCTGTGAGAGAGACAGAGCAGCCTTGCCACTCCGAGACCAGCTCCGGTAGTTGGCGGCCAGCCTCTGGCCGGGCTGACTGGCGCATGGGGGCGGTGAAGCTTGAGATCACCGTCCACGCCGGGGCGCCTCCCACGGAAGCTCTCCGAACGATGACCCGGTCTCACCAGAAAGCTCAATTATTTTCCCGTATTCCTCCGTGCCAGGGATAGGCGCGAAAGGATGCGAGAGGACGAAGAGCGACCCACCAACGGCGATCAGTGCTATTGGGCCGGGCGGACTCACTCAGGGAAGTTGAGTTCGCGACAACACCAGGGTCCTGATTCTGGTGCTCGAAAGAACAGAGCGGTTGGTTCCCAGCCATAGCCCGCCCACGAGCAGGAGGGTGGCAGCATACCCGAACGCAGTGGACTTGCGACGATGACCTATATGCAGGCACCGACGCGAGGAGTCTCATCTCGCCGACCGTGGGCCGGCCATCAGGCACCAAAGCGTACAGGGATCGGTCCTTGATCGCTGCCTGGTAGGCGCGCCTCTTCTCCTCCGGCGCCTGTGGCCCCGGCCGCTCGATCGTGTCGACATTCGGACCCAAACCCGATACTCGTCTCTGGCACCCGCGTGGTCCCACGGATCAAATCCCCGCGAAATCGTGGTGGGCGGCCTCCGGCGCCCGACACAGGATAGGGCGACACATTCTCCCAGGGACAGGAGGAGGTCTTCAGGCATGGCCAAGACCACGCGGCGCGCGACCTCCGTCGTGCATGGACAGTTGCCGGACATCGAGGGGCCACAAAAGCCAGCCTCGCCAGCGTCAGCTGAGATAGGGCGCCTCCGACGCTTCAATCTGTATATGGCCCTCCTGCACCTGGCGCAGGGCACCGCGATGATCTTGCTGTCGTCAGGTTTCGCCCTGCCTGTTACCACCAGCTTCCTGTACTTCGACCAGGCCGCACGGTCTCTGCAACCACGCCCCGAAACCTTGTTCGATCTCCGCATTGGACCCGCAGTGGCAGCGTTTCTATTCATCTCCGCCCTGGCGCACTTGGCCCTCGCGTCCCCTATGCTCCGCACTCACTATTCGAAGTGGGCGGCACAAGGGATCAACCCAGTCCGTTGGTTGGAATACTCGCTGTCCTCTTCTCTCATGATCGTGCTGATCGCGATGTTGGTCGGAATCTACGATCTCGCGGCGCTGATCGCACTCTTCGGAGTCAATACCTGCATGATCCTCTTTGGCTGGGTTATGGAGCGCTACAACCATGGCCGTCACCACATCGACTGGCTGGCCTACTGGTTCGGCCTCTTCGCAGGGGCAGTCCCCTGGATCGCGATCGGCGTCTACCTGTTCGGTGCAGGAGTAGGTACTGCATCCCGACCTCCAACCTTTGTCTACGCGATCTACGGTTCCCTCTTCGTATTCTTCAACGTGTTCGCCCTCAACATGGTGTTTCAGTACCGCCGACTCGGCCCTTGGCGCCAGCCGCAGTTTGCCGAACGCGTGTACATTATTCTTAGCCTCGCTGCCAAGTCTGCACTCGCGTGGCAGGTATTTGCCGGCACCCTGCGCCCGATGTGAATTGGACCCTTTGTCCGGTACCTATACCGTAGATCGGGGCGTTTGAGATGCCGCGGCTTCCCGGACACTCAACGCGCGCACTGCGCCGTTGCGGTGCCTCCAGAGTAGTCGGCACCGGCGTTTCGCTTCTGAACAAGCTACCGCCCAACCGCGTTAAGACAGCAGAAGCGACACCCAGGATGCGCATTTGTCAGGCTTTACCTGGGGGCGTTGTACCCCTACCGCTGGATGTAACAAGTCATAAGACGGACGCCTCGTCAGCCCCTCTAACAGTACTTTCCCATGTGGGCCGTTCAACCCAGCAACCCGACGGAACTACCCGGCACCCGCCACCGTGGGACGGCGACCAGCTGTGACGCCGGGCACCAAGACCAGGAGCGCCAGAGTCGCCACCGACCCGAAGGCGCCGGCGATGATCAGCGGCAACCGCGGCCCGATGGCTCCCGCCACGGGCCCTGTCACGGCGTTGGAGACCGGGGTGAGGCTGAACGAGACCATCAAGTCGAGGCTCGCTACCCGGCCGAGGATTTGCCCGGGAACGTCGACCCCCATCTTCGAGAACCAGATGAGGTTGCCCAAGGAGACACCTCCCATGGTGACCACCATCAGCGGCATCAGTTCCCAGGCTGTGCCTGTCAGGCCCATGAGCGCCAGGGCAGCGGTTGCAGCTGTCCAGCTCAGGAATATCCAGGCCACGTCGTGCCGCGGAAGACCGCGCCACCCGACGTAGGTAGCCGTCAGTATCGACCCCACCGCACCGGTTGCCCCGATCAGCCCCAAGACCTCAGGTCCTGAGTGGAACGTGTACTTGACCAGGTAGGGAACCAGCACAGTAAGGGGACCGGCGAGGGATATGTTGGCGACGCCCGCCGCGGCCAAGCCCGCCCATATCCACGGTGTGCCGCGCACGATCAGCAGCGCCTCACGGGCCTCGCCAAGAATGGCAAACCGACCAGGTGGCGGCTTTGCCGGGGCAGCGGCGGCAGGTTGCCCCGACGACATTGCCGCCAGAGTCGCGGCAGCCACCAAGAAGGTTCCGGCATCGATCAGAAAGGCACTGCCGGTTCCGCCGACCGCGATCAGCAGCCCACCTAGTCCCGAGCCGATTAGAGAGGTAAGCGGCTGTACGAATTGCTCTGTGGCGATGGCCTGAGGCATCAAGTCGGGCTCGACCAAGCTGGGGACGATGGCCCGCGAGGCTGGAAGGAAGAACGCTTGACTTACCCCGTAGACCGCCACAAGGACCACGATCTCCCAGATGCCGATCCGGTGCACTACCACAAGGATCCCCAGGCAGCCGATCATGAGCCCACTCACGACGTTGCCCAAGAGCATCACCAGCCGGCGGTTGAGCCGGTCGCTGATCACGCCGCCCAGAAGCAACAGCAGCACCTGTGGCAGAGCAAATGCGGCGGACACCACCCCCAATGCCGTGGGAGCGTTCGACAGCCGGTAGACCTCCCAGGCGATGGTCACGAAGTAGACGCCATCGCCGAACATCGAGACAGTCGACCCGGCCCAGAGAAGGACGAAATCCCGGACGTGCAGCAGGCGCACCAGGTTGGGCGGGAATGGGAGACGGATCCGGTCCACCTCAGGCGGTTGTAACGCGTGGGCCCAGCCGACTCACGCCGGGGTCACAGAGAGCAATAGCCATCCTGACAGGGTAAGCCGTTAGCCAGTCTCCCCAATGCCAGAGCCAGGCTGAAGATGAGAGCACCGACCCGCCCGCGGGAATGGCCCGATGGTAGTGTCCAGGCCCTTGCCCCGCACCTGTGGCCACGAATGTTGTGTCCAGGTCCCGAGTGCGCCGTGAGCAACAGCCAGAGCGACGGACTCACAACCGCCGCGCTCACCTGCTTGCATGGCCAGTGTCATACCCAGAGCCACCGTCCGGCACAATAACAGCCGTGGAAAAGGCCAACCTGACAGTCCACGAGCTGTGGAGGTATCCCGTCAAGTCGCTGGCTGGAGAGCAACTCCGATCGGTAGAAGTCGACCGGAGGGGTGTCGTTGGGGATCGCCTGTTCGCGATTCGTGATCGCTCTGGGAAGCTCGGCAGTGGCAAGACGACGCGACGCCTTCGCCGACTACGCGACCTGTTGGAGATGTCCGCGGTCACCGTCGGCGGGAGGGTCCTGGTTCGCATGCGCGATGGGACAGCGTACCAAGCGGGCGACCCCGAGTTAGACCGGCTACTGAGCGCCTGTTACGGCGAGCCATTGGCCGTCGTGCGCGAAGGGGCAATCCCGCACTTCGACGCGGCTCCGCTGCATTTGATCTCCACAGCTTCGCTGGTTTGGGTGGATGCGGAATACGGACGTAGCGCGGGTGACTCCCGTCGCTACCGGCCTAACATAGTCATTCGAACCGCCGAATTTGGCCTCGCCGAGGATGCCTGGATCGATTCCGAGTTCAGGATCGGGTCTTGCCTCCTCCGCATCACAGAGCCGACGGAACGCTGTGTGATGCCCACCCAACCGCAACCGCAACTGCCCCAATTGCCTGACCTCCTGAGTTTCTTGGGACACCGAAATGACACGAACCTTGGTGTCTACGCCGAGGTGATCGAGCCGGGAGTGGTGAGTGTCGGGGACCACGTGGTGGAGTAGTGCCATGTGGGGTGGAGCGGCCAGCATCGCAGAGGCGGCGCTGTGGGCAGCCGCCTACCTTGACAGCTCCTCCAGGGCAAAGCCAAGACGGTACACGATTTCCTCGCCGAACCGTGGCCCGATCGCCTGAACGCCCACTGGCATGTCTGCATCGCCCGTCCCCCAGGGAACGCTCAGCGCCGGGTGGCCCGATAGGTCCAGAGCGCAAGTGTTCAGTAGCTCTGTACCTCCGCCCCGTGCGATGCGGTCCGACCTAGATCCCCAGTCCTCCAGGAGAGGAAACCCGACCGTCACCACGGTTGGGGTGAGCAGGACGTCGACCTGACCGAAGAGTGCGTCGATCTGCCGGCGCAGACTGAGCCTCAGATTGTGAGCCTTGGCCAGCGGAACACCTCCCTCCACGCCGTGCAGATAGCAGCCCAACACCAAACGGGTGATCAGTCGCGGCGGCAGCTGATGGCTCGGAATCACCCTGGCATTGGCGGCGGCGACATCGGGGACGACGCGCCCAAGGTGACCGAAACCCATCTGGTGAGACATCCACATACCATAGGCACCGTGGGCGATCACTGCTGAGAATAGCGGCAGAGCCAGCTCCCACATCGGGACGGACACGTCGACGACCGTTGCGCCGGCGTGAGCCAATGCCGCCACAGCGGAGCCAAACGCTCGGCGCGTGCCGTCCTGCAGCTCGGAGCTGGCCAGTGACTCGCTGATGACTCCGATGCGAAGATCTCTGACTCCGGCCCCTGCGCCCCGCCCGTATTCACCCACAGCCGGCAGGTCGCGGACCCACTGAGGGTCGCGCCAGTCGGCGCCGGCAATCACCTCTAGCATCAGCGCGTTGTCGGCAACGCTCTTGGTGATCGGGCCGATGTGGTCCAGCGTGTGGTCCATGTAAGTGAGTCCGTAGGAAGGGACCAAGCCATGCGTCGCCTTCATGCCGACGACTCCACACCAGGCCGCTGGCACTCTCACGCTGCCCGCCTGATCCGAACCCAGGGCCATGTCTACCAGGCCGGCCGCCACCGCCGCCGCCGAACCGGACGAGGAGCCACCGGTGGACCGTGCAGGGTCATTGGGGTTGCGTGCGGCACCGAAGAATGACCCCTCGCCGGCCCCCACCGCCATATCCTCCATGTTGGTCTTCCCCACTATGGTTCCCCCCGCCCGGAGGACCCGCTCCACCACGACCGCGTCCTCGGTTGGGACGAGGTAGGGCCGCCTTCCGCCCCCATCACTCTGGGGGATACCGGCAACGGCAATGCAGTCCTTGACCGCCACCCTGCGGCCGGCCAACCGACCCTCCGCGGCTCCACGCACTTCGCAGAAGCGAACGAAGGCGTTGTACGGATCCTCCTGCGGACGCGGTTGACGACCCGGGTCTCGATGGAGTGAGCCAAGAGGTACGGAGTCCTCACCCACCTCCTCAAGTCGCTCCAGTGCATCCAAGCTCTGTCTTAGCCACCCGGGCAGGAGGGTGCGGTCCTCTCCATCGAGAGCTATCCCCAATGCTTTGGCGCACCTCTCGATCTCCTGATCCTGAGGAACCACAAAATGTGCGTACTGCCGCCTTCTGGAAAACGAGTCGTCGCTTGGCCAGTAGTCCACCAATTGCCTCCTGCCTGTTCAAGCACGGTTCGGGCCGAGAATCCGAAGGTTAGACGCCTCGCGGCCCTCTTCCATATAGAGCCTGGCCGAGCCCGGGAGCTGGGGCCAGGTACGACTGGTGGAGAGTTTGGCTAGAGAGCCGGAATACGACGACCTGAGCTGGACCGAAGCGGAGTTCGCGGGGACGAAGCGCCACACCTCGGTGGACGAGTGGCTGGCGGCCGCGCCTGTGCCGGTTGAGCGACCTGCTTGGGCCGGAGGACGGCGACTGGTCGCTGGACCCTCCCGGCAGCGTCGGTCTGCTTTGAGCCGTCTGGCTGGAGAGCGGGACAGCCCCTCCACGAGCAGGCCTCTCCACCCCAGCGGCTCCTGACCACCGGCGGTGGCCGCCGGTTCTAGGGAGCCACAGGCTCGAGTCGGCGACTCTCAAGGTCATAGATGCATCCCCGCACCCGATCCCTGCAGGGGATGAAGGGGCTCGCTTGTATCAGCGCCATGGACTGGCGCACGTCTGCGGCGAGGTCTTCGAAGGCCCCCAGAGCGAACGGCGGCCGCACGCCCGTTTCGCGCTCAATCTCCCGCTTCAACTGGTCTTCCTTGAACTTGAGCATGCCGCAATCGGTGTGGTGGATTACCAGGATCTCCTCTGTGCCCAGCAGCCGCTGCGAAATGATGAGGGACCGGATCACATCTTCCGTAACCACCCCGCCGGCGTTCCGGATGATGTGCGCGTCGCCCTCCTCCAGGCCCAGGATCCTGCTGACGATGATTCTGGCGTCCATGCACGCGATCACTGCAAGCTTGCGCCGAGGCACCGCGGACAGTACCGGGGCCGACTCGGGCCTGGCGTAGGGCTCACTGTTTTGAATCAAGTCGTCATTGCCCGACACGGTGGTCCTCCTTAACCCTGGCAGCGGCGAGGCGACCGCCTTTTCGCAGCGCAACTCTCCAGGAGACACTCCGAGAATCTAGGCGAGCACCGTTCACGCGCTGGTCAACGGAATGTCATCGCGACGATCGAGCACCGGCGCATCGACACGCACAGTCTCTGGATACTTGATCCCAGAGCCGGTGTTGATGATGACCACCTCATCGCCGGGCCGGATCCATCCGGACTTGCGCAGCCGCTCGACGCCGGCCACACAAGCAGCCCCTTCCGGGCACACAAGCGCGCCCTCGAGCCGCGCCAGCTCACGCTGGGAAGCCAGGATCTGCTGGTCGGTCACTGCGACCGCGCAGCCCTTGGTCGCGTACAGCGCCGCCAGGATCAGAAAGTCACCCAGCGCCTTGGGCACGGTAATCCCGAAGGCAACGGTCGAGGCGTTCTCCCACGGGTCGGAGGAGTCCGACCCGCTCGCCCAGGCCCGGACGATGGGAGCGCAGCCGTCCGCCTGGACTGCCACCAACCGGGGCAGCTTCTCCTCCATCCAGCCCAGTTCCTGGCACTCGAGCAAGGCTTTGTAGATGCCGATCAGGCCCACTCCGCCCCCAGTCGGATAGACGATCACGTCGGGCGCCCGCCAGCCCATCTGCTCGAACAGCTCCAGCCCCATCGTCTTCTTGCCTTCGATTCGGTAGGGCTCCTTGAGCGTGGAGACGTCGAAGTAGTCGGACGCGGCGACCGCGCGAGCCACCAGCGCGCCGGCGTCACCGATGAGACCGTCAACCAGATACAGGTGCGCGCCCGCGGCCGCGCACTCGGCCCGTGGGATGGGCGGCGCCGCCACCGGCATCACGATCAGTGCCTCCAGCCCCGCTCTCGCCGCGTAGGCGGCCCAGGCCGAGCCGGCATTGCCGTTGGTGGGCATGGCGACCCGGCGCACACCCAGCTCGCGGGCGCGGGAAATGCCAACCGCCGCGCCGCGAGCCTTGAAGGTCCCGGTGGGGAGTAGCCCCTCATCCTTCATGAGAAGGCGCGGCACGGCAATGGCCTCCCCGAGCCGCGGCAGCCGCAACAGTGGCGTCATGACCTCCCCGAGGGTGACAACGGTGTCAGCGCTCTGGACCGGGAGCAGTTCGTGGTACCGCCAGAGGTCCGGCGCCCGAGCGCCGAGGTCGTCCCGGGAGACGGACCGCCCAAGTCCCGCCAGGTCGTAGCGGGCGAGCAGCGGCGAACCGCAGGAGCAGAGACCCTGGACCGTCCTCGCGTCGTAAACGGTCGCGCAGCGGCCGCACTCCAGATGGCTCAGGTGGCTGAAGGCCATTGGCTCCTCCCGGATCGACGCTTTGACTTGGGCTGCCCCGCCAGCCTGCCCAGCCTACCGACCAGCGCCGGACCCAGCTCCGTCTCTTGCCAAACGCAAGCAAAACTAGCGCCGGCGGTATATGCTCATGCTCCGTGCGGCTGCGATCGGACCTTCTCGGGCTGGCTCTGTTGGGGGCGATCCTGGCCGGCGCGGCCGCAGCGCCGGGCGCCTTGGTGGCGGCCAAGACCCTGCCCGGTCTCGCCAACATCGCCAGCGCAGGCTCCCTGCAACTCCTGATGGACAAGTACCTCGGTCCACCGTTCATCAAGGCCACCGGGGACCAGTACCAGAACCAGTCGGCGGGAAGTCAGAGCCTGGCTCACGAGATCGCTGCCGGCGAGATCGCCCCCGACGTGTTCATCCCGATCGGGCAGGCCCCCATGGCCGTGCTGGAACCCAAGTTGACCAAGTGGGCGGTGCGCTTCGCCGCCAGTCCGTTGGTGGTCGCCTACTACCCCAAGGGACCGCACGCCCAAGAGCTGCGAAGGATCGCCGAGCACAAGCTCCCGATCAAAGACCTCTTCAAACTGATGGCCCAACCGGGCTTCAGGCTGGGCCGCACCGACCCCAACGTCGATCCCCAGGGGCAGGGCTTCGTCGAGATGGTGCATCTGGCGGAGCGATACATCGGCATCAGCAAGAGCACCGCCGGCGCCGACCTCGGCGGGGCGAACGCCGGCGCCCAGATCTTTTCCGAGACCGGCCTGGAGCCGACCTTGCAGGCGGGCCAGCTGGACGCGGCGAGCGCCTACCTGCCCCAGGCGGTCCAGCTCGGCCTGCCCTACGTGACGCTTCCCGCCAAGATTAACTTCGGCGTTCCGGCGGACAGCTCCATCTACAATTCCGCCTCGATGACCCTGGCGCACGGCAAGGTCGTGCATGGCTCTCTGCTGGACTTGGAGGCGTCGGTGCTGACGACCTCTGGAACCACCGCCACCGACCGGGCTGCGGCGACCGCCTTCGTCAAGTTCCTGCTGGGATCGAAGGCCCGACGCATCCTCAAACGGGAGGGCTACACCTTGCTCGACCCGGCTTTGGTCGGCCACGCGGATTCCGCGCCCGCGAGCGTAAGGAAACTCGTTCGCAAGAGCTGACCGCGCCCAGCGTCCCGCCGGCGTTTCCGGGAAACCTGGTGCGTGCGAGCACCGGGGCGGCTCTGGTTGGAGCCCTGCTGGTGTGGCTGGCGCTGCTGGGGCCGCTCATCGCACTCCTGGCCCACCTGTCGCCCTCCTCGATCGTCAGCTCGCTGCGCCAGCCCGGGGCCTTCACTCCCCTCCTCACCTCGTTGGCCGCCTCGCTGGCGGCGCTGACGGTCATCCTGGTACTGGGCACGCCGCTGGCTTACCTGCTGGCCCGGGGCCGGCTGCCGCTCCCGCGCATCTGGGAGGTCGGGGTGCTGCTGCCGCTGCTCACCCCGCCCCTGGTGATCGGCCTGCTGCTGGTGTTCATGCTGGGACCGGCCACCCCGATCGGGTCCGCGCTGACCCACCTCAACCTCAGCGCCTCCGACACCTTCTTCGCCCTGGTGGTGGCGGAGATATACGAGTCGGTGCCGTACTACGTGCTCGGCGCCTCGGCCGCGTTCGCCGCTGTGGACCCCCAGCTGGAGGAGGCGGCCGCTCTGCTCGGGGACAGCCGCTGGCGAACGTGGCGCCGGGTGACTGCGCCGCTGGCCGCGCCGGGCCTGGCCACCGCCCTGTCGGTGACCTGGGCGCGATCGATGGGGGCCTTCGGGGCGGTCCTGATCATCGCCTACCACCCGTTTGGCCTGCCCATGCAGATCTGGGTCACCCTGCAAGAGACTGGGCTCAGCTCCGCCCTGCCGTTCGCGCTGGTCCTGCTGGTGGTTGCCCTGCCACTGCCGGTGGCCGCCTACCTCTGGAGCGCCCGTGCTCGCCGCCGACTTTGAGGTGAGGCGCCGGCGGTTCTCGGTGGCGCTGCGGCTGCGGTTGGAGCCGGGCGAGCGGCTGGCCCTGCTCGGGCCTTCGGGCGCCGGCAAGACCACCAGTCTCGAGGCCCTGGCGGGCTTGGTCCGGTTGAGCCGGGGAGAGATCACCCTGGAGGGCAGGGTGCTGAGCTCGGCCGCTGGCGGCCGCCGGGACGTGCCCGCCGGGCAGCGCCGGGTGGGCCTGCTGCGCCAGAACCCCGGCCTCTTCCCCCACCTGACGGTGCTGCAGAACATCGCCTACGCCACCGGTGCCGACCCCCGGGCGGCGCGGGCGGCCGGCGAGCGGCTCGGGATCGGTGGCCTCTTGTCGGTTCGCCCGCGCGGCCTATCCGGCGGCGAGGCTCAGCGGGTGGCGCTGGCGCGGACCCTGCAGACGCGGGTGGCGCTGCTCTGCTTGGACGAGCCCTTCAGCTCCCTGGATGCGGCGCTGGCGCAGGAACTCCTGGAGTTGGTGAGGTCGGAGCTCGCGAGCTCGGGGACGGCGGCGGTGCTGGTAACCCACAAACTTGAGGAGGCGCAGTCGTTCGCCGACCGGATAGCCGTGATGCACCGGGGGCGGGTGCTGCAGGTGGCAGAACCGTCGGACCTGGTCCTCCACCCCCAGAGCGCGGCGGTGGCGTCGCTGGTGGGGTATCGGGGCTGGCTCCGGCGCGGGGGGCAGCTGATGGCGATCCATCCCGACCGGGCATTTCTGGCCACGCAAGCGGCGGACACACTGGAAGCCACCGTCACGGCGGTTCGTCCGGCCGGGGCCAGGATGGACATCGTGCTCAGCGTCGACGATGGCTGGCGGGGCAGCCTCCACCTTGCCGCCGACCGCGCTCCCGAGACTCGGGAGCGGGTCTTCGTGCGCGTCCCGGCAGCCCCGGTCTTCTCCGGCCCGGAGGCCGACCTTGAGTGAGTCGGCTTCTCCCCGCCGACCCGCCTCGCGGGGTTCTATCGAAGCCGGGCGGCGACTGCGACTGGCCCGCCTCGCGTCCGGCCTCACCCAGAGCCAGCTGGCCGAGGCGTGCGGGGTGAGCCGGCAGGCCATCGCCGGGGCGGAGTCGGGGGCCTGGCTGCCGTCGCTCACCGGAGCGCTGGCGCTGGCACGGGCGCTGGGGACCACGGTCGAGGACCTCTTTGCCGGCGATTTGGACTCGCGGCAGGTGCCCGCTCAACCGCTGGCGCCGCCGCATTATGGTTCCCGCGCCCGCTTGGCCCACGTCTTCGAGCGCTGGGTGGCCCTGCCCCTGCTCGGGGATCAGGCAGCACTCCTGGGCTTCGTACCCGCGAACGGGCGGCTGGCGGGACCGGGGAATGCTGCGGACCTCTGGGGCCGAGGCCGTTCGATCGTGGTGGCCGGTTGTGATCCTGCCCTGCCGCTGGTTGCCCCCCCGGTGGAGCAGGCGGGTCAGGGATGGGGACTCGATTGGTGGGCTTGCGGCAGCGGTGAGGCGCTCCGGCTGCTGCGTGAGGAGTCGGTGCACGCGGCGGCCGTCCACTACCCAACCTCGGAGCGGCGGTCTAGGCTGGCAGACCCCTCGTTCGCCACCATCGGCTTCGCCCGCTGGCGCGAAGGCATGCTGCTCCGGCCGGGGACGGCCCGGGGTATCGCCTCGCTGGCGGATTCGGTGGAGGCAAACCTGCGCTGGGTCAATCGCGAGCCGGGCTCGCAGGCCAGAAGCCTGCTCGAGCAGGAGCTTGGGCGCCTCGGGCTGCGGTCGGAGCGGCTGGCAGGCTACGAGAGCGAGGTGGGCGGCCACCTGCAGGTGGCCAGCGCGGTCGCCGGCGGCCTGGCCGACGTGGGCATCGGCACCGAGCCGGCCGCGCTGACCTATGGATTGCAGTTCTTGCCGCTCTCGGAGGAAGAGTGCGTCATCCTGGTGCAGCGCCGACGGCTGGATTCGCCCGAGATGCGCTTGCTGCTTTCGATCCTGGGCGGCGCGCAGCTGCGCCGAGAGCTGGTGGCGCTTCCCGGCTACGACGCCTCGATCCTAGGCGAGGAACTATAGAGTCGGATGGCAGCGCCCGGGGCGGTGTCGCTCCGGAGAGCGACCGTCAGCCGCGGCGGTAGGCGCGCACCGCCAGCGGGCCGAACACCAGGAAGATGCCCGCCAACCAGACCAGAGACTGCCAGAGCGGCGTGAAGATGTCGCCGCCCAGGGCCATCGCGCGCATCGCGTCCACCACCAGCGTCACCGGCTGATGCAGAGCGAAGGCCTGCAGCCACCCGGGCATGGTGGCGATGGGCACGAAGGCCGAGCTGACAAAGGTCAGGGGGAAGAGCCAGATCAGCCCGAAGGCTTGCACCGACTCCTCGTCCTTGATCGCCAGCCCGATGAAGCCGGAGACGCAGCAGACCACGATGCCGAAGAGTTCGGCGGTGAGGATCATTCCCACTGAGGCTGCGATCCCGCGCTCGAAGTGGAAGCCCACCAGGTAGCCAACACCGAGGATCACCAGGATGGTGACCAGCATGCGGATGGCGTCCGCCAGCAGCCGCCCGGCCAAAACTGCCGAGCGCGCCATGGGCATGGAGCGCAACCGGTCGATGACGCCCTGCTTCATCCCTTCGGCCAGCGCGATCGCGGTCGCGAACGAGGCGAAAGCGGCGGTCTGGGCGAGGATGCCCGGCAGCAAAAAGTTCACGTACCCGCCCGGGACATGGACCGGGATGGCGCCTCCGAAGACGTAGCGGAAGAGCAGCACGAACATGACCGGCTGGACCACCGTGAAGACCAGGTAGGCGGGCACCCGAAACCACACCAAGAGGTTGCGCCGGGTCATCACCAGGGCATCGCTTACCGCCCAGCGCGCGCTGAGCAGTCGTCCCGGCGCCAGCGGGGCAGCGGTGGCAGCGCTAGTCGCCATGGGCTCAGTCCTCCTTGGCCGGGGCTGAACGGTGCCGACGGCCGCGGAGAGGGCGGGCCTCGTGCTCTGCCTGGTGGCCGGTGAGCGCCAAAAAGACGTCGTCCAGCGAGGGGCGGCGCAACACCAGACCTTCGGTCTCGATCTCGGCCGCATCCAGACGCCGGACCGCCTCGACCACCGCCCGAGACCCCTGCCCGCCGACCCCCAACCGCACCATCCCGGTGGTGGGGTCCAGGTGGGGTTCGGCGTGGTTGATGCCAGAGACGGCGGCGGCGGCCGGCTCCATGCGCGCGCGGTCGGGCACGACGAACTCGAGGACGTCGCCACCGGTCCGGCGCTTGAGCTCCTCAGGCGTCCCCTCGGCGATCACCTGGCCATGGTCGATCACGACGATGTCGTGCGAGAGCGCGTCCGCCTCGTCCATGTACTGGGTGGTGAGCAGGATGGTGGTGCCCGCCCCGGCCAGCTCCCGGACGATCTCCCACATCTGCAGCCGGGCCCGAGGGTCGAGGCCGGTGGTGGGCTCGTCCAGGAAGAGCACGGCGGGTTGACCGATCAGGCTGGCAGCCAGGTCCAGCCTTCTTTGCATCCCTCCGGAGTAGGTCCGCGCCGGTCGGTCGGCGGCTTCGGCGAGGTCGAACCGGCTCAGCAGCTCCTGGGTCCGCTGGCGCACCACCGGGCGAGGCAGGTGATTCAGCTGGCCGACGATCTGCAGGTTCTCGCGCCCGGTCAGCTCCACCTGGATGGCGGTGCCCTGACCGGTGAGGCCGATCCGGCGCCGCACCGCCGCCGCGTCGCGGACCACGTCGAGTCCCTCGATCCGGGCGATCCCCTGGTCGGGCTGGACCAGGGTGGCGAGGATGCGCACCGCGGTGGTCTTGCCGGCGCCGTTTGGACCCAGCAGTCCCAGCACCCGGCCGCGGGGCGCCTGGAATCCGACCCCGCGCAGGGCTTCCACCCTGCCGTAGGACTTGCGCAGACCCTCCACCTCGATGGCGGCGTCGGAGCGACTCTCAGCAAACAATTCGCTCACCTCGGCTGGCCACGGCCCGGCGGCCCGAGCCACGAGTGGTACCGGCCGGCGCCCAGGTATGTTCCCACATGCCGTGCCCGGCCCTGCCACCTGACGGCGCGAGCGCGCAGCACCCAATTGCCCGCGGCGAAGGGGTCAGGTGCAGCCCGAGCGGCGCGGCGGCCTCCCCGCCCCCTACCAGGGCGGCGGCCACGCCGTCACCGCCCAGCGCGGCAACCCAAGAGCCGGCGTTAACCCCTGGAGGTCGCTTCTCCAAGTCGCCCACCAGCAACGACGGGCCGGGAGAGTCGGCGCCAGCCACGTTCTCAGCCACCAGCACCCGCACCCGACCCGGCCCGATCGGTACCGCGGTGCCGCGGATCAGGGCGGCGAGCACCGCCCCGAAGGTGCACCACATGCAGAGGGTGAACTGGCCGGCGCCCGCCGACTCGCGATCGCCGGCGTAGCCGTGAGCCTGGCGGTCACTGAGCGTCCAGCGTTGCTCGCCGACGCAGGAACTCGTCCTCATCGATCTCGCCGCGGGCGAAGCGCTCTTGGAGGATCGCCAGCGCGCGCTGGTGTGAGCTTGGATCGCCCCAATCGCTGCCACCGTTCCAGCGGTGGTGGCGGTTCCGCCACCCGCGGCCGAACGCGAACAGCGCCAGCAGTGCCAGCGGGATCAACCACCAGGCCATCCAGAAGAAGGGGGAAAGGCCCCAGCTACCGTGCATATCTCTTTCACTCCCAGAGCGGATCCGACGGCGAGATCCTGCGCCCCAGCCGACTGCACGCACATCGGCCTGAAAGCGCGATCTTGGGCTGCGCCGCAGGACGTACGGCCCGAGCTCAGGTGCTTGCTCGGCCGGGAGCGACCAACCCCGTCTCGTAGGCGAAGACCACCAGTTGCGCCCGGTCGCGCGCCCCGAGCTTGCCCATAGCCCGCGAGACGTGGGTGCGGGCGGTGGCCGGGCTCATGGTGAGTCGCTTGGCGATTTGGTCGTTGTCCAAGCCCGCCCCCACCAGCGCCACCACCTCGCGCTCGCGCTCGGTCAGGCCCTCCAGCAACCCCAGGTTGGGGGTGACCGCGGCGGGACGGGCGGCAAAGGTCTCCACCAGCCGGCGGGTGACGCTCGGCGATAGCAGCGACTCTCCCGCCGCGATGACCCGGATCGCGCGCAGCAGCTCGGCGGGTTCCTCGTCCTTCAGCAGAAAGCCGCTCGCCCCCGCGCGCAAGGCCTCGAACACGTACTCGTCGATTTCGAAGGTGGTGAGGATCAGCACGCGGGTGCATTGGAGCTCGGCGTCGGCGGCTATCCGGCGGGTGGCCTCCAGGCCATCCATAACCGGCATCCTGATGTCCACCACCGCCACGTCGGGACGGGTGCGATGCGCGGCCTCCAGCAGCTCCGCCCCGTTGCCCGCCTCCCCCACCACCTCGATGCCGCCGTCGGAGTCGGCCAGCACGCGCAGGCCCATGCGCACCAGTGGCTGGTCATCCGCGAGCACCACGCGCACCGTCACGAGGAGGCCACCGGGAGCCGGGCGAGAACGCGCACCGCCGAGTCACTGCTGTCGATGGCGAGGGTGCCGCCGAGTGCCGCCGCCCGCTCGCGCATCCCAGCTATCCCGTGACCCTCGCTGAAGCCGGCGCCGGCTGCGGTCGGGGACACGCTGTTGGTGACCTCCACCTCGATGGCCGCCGGACGTCGCACCAGAGTTACCCGCGCCTCGGCGCCGGTGCCCGCGTGCCGGGCCACGTTGGTCAGCGACTCCTGGACGATCCGGTAGGCGGCGGCTCCCACCACCGCCGCGGCGTCGGCGCACCCCGGGTCGATCCGCAGCGTCACCGCGAGCCCCGCCTCTTTCATCAGCTCGACCAGCTGGGGAATTTCGCCAATACCTGGGGTGGGCGCGGCCACTTCCGAGCCCGTTCCGTTGCGCAGCGAGGCCAGCTCCACCCGGAGTTCGCCCAGCGCCTGACGGCTCACCCGCCTGATCGCGGAAACTGCTTGTCGTACGTCTTGGGGACGGCTCTCGAGAAGGTGCTCCGCGACTCCCGCCTGAAGGCTGATCACCGCCAGGCTATGGCCCACGACGTCGTGCACCTCCCGTGCGATCCGCAGCCTTTCCTCGGCCAGCCGTCTCGCCTCCTCCTCGGCGCGACTGCGCTGCGCCCAGCGGGAGCGGGCGGCCACCTCGGCGGCGAAGCGGCGGCGCACGACGACGATGACCCCCGCCACCAAGGCGCAGACCAGCCAGACCGCGAGAAAGATGGAAGACTCCAGCAGCTCGCCTCCGGCGAACCCGTGGACTGTGGCCAGGGCCGCCCCGCCCACGACGGCAGCAGGGATCCAAAGACGCCAGGAGCCGGCGCGGCCGACCACGTCGAGTAGTCCCCAGAAGGGCGCCAGAAAGATTGGCCCGGGCGGATAGCCCAGCGCCAGATAGGCGACCACCGCTCCGGTGGACAGCGCGTACGACGCCATCGGCCACCGCCACCGGGGTGTGAGGAGCAGAAAGGCCAGGAATACCAGCGCGATCTCCAGGCCAGCGACAGGATGCGGGCGGGGCAGCCAACGGTGAGCCCCGGCCGTCGCGGCCGCCACTGCCGCGCCCAGGACCAGTGGGCCGAAAACCGCCAGCGGCCAAGGCCTGGGCCAGCGACCGGCCGGGCCACCACGGCCCCAGCGCCGGTGATGCCAGTACGCCTGCTCCATGGTTGCAGGTTAGAGCGCCCCGCGCCGATTGGCATCCGCTGCCCGGCGTAGCTGGCTACGCGCCAGTGCGTACGGAACAGCTCATGTCGGCGGGTCCGAAACCGCGCCAGCACACCATTGGGGACTCGGCCGGCGCAGCGGAAGCTTCGTCTCTCAGCTTGGCTCAGGGCCGTTCCAGCCCCAGTGGGGCATGGGCAGGTTGGGCTCCACCGCCGCGTCCACCGGCGCGTAGGAGTTCACCTCGGCGACCGCCGCATTGATGTACCGCGCCATCGCTGCGCGAAACCGCGGCTCTGGGGGCAACCCGGCTTCCTCCATGGCGGCGACGAAGCACGCCGCGAACCGCTGGCCCAGTTCCTCGCCTCCACCTTCACCGGCGTGCAACTGGAGCATGGCGGTGTGCCCGCCGCAGGTGTCCGAGAAGGTCCGCGGCCCCCCAAACACCTCGGCCCAATAGAGCGCCAGGTGTTCGACGTGATCGGGGTTGGCCACGTGGCTGAAGGGGTGGTTGAGCACCGGGTCATCCAGGCAGCGGCGGTGATGCGCGGCGGCGAGGCGGCGAAAAGCATCCAGGCCGCCGGCGTACTCGAACATCGAGGTCCCGTTCAACCTGAGCAGGTTAGCCCCGAGCGCCCGGCTGGACAACTTGTGCCTGCTCGCCCGGAGCCGAAAGTGCATCAGCCAGCTTACGATGCGCTCGCATGGCCCAGGGATTCACCGACCATACGAACGCATTGGCTTGCCCGAGGAGAACGGCGGGGGACCGCCGCCAGGCGATCGGCGCCACCGCCTGCCGTCTCGCCGGCGAGGTCGGGCCAGCCGGACTCAGCCTTCGCCGGGTGGCGCTGGAGGCCGACGTGTCGATGGGGCTGATCCAGCACTACTTCCGAAGTAAGGACGAGCTGCTTCGCTTTGCGGTCCAGGTCTTCGGCCTCCAGCTGGAGTCACGCGTCCGCGCGCGCCTGGAAAAGTTGCCGCACGGAGCCCCACGCCAAGAGCGGCTGCTGACCTGGCTCGAGGCGCTGCTTCCCATCGACGCAGCCAGCAGGCGAGCAGCCCGGGCCTGGATCACCTTCAACGCGTGTGCCGCCGGGGATCCCGGGCTTGTCCGGTCGATGACCGATGCCCGGTCCCGGGCCAGGGGCTACCTCTCGGGCTTGCTGCGCTCCGCCCAGGAGGCTGGCGAGATCCCTCCGGGAGTGCATCCCCGCCGCGAGGCCGAGAGCCTGCTGGCGCTGGCGGACGGCTTGAGCGCGCACGTGGCCCTGGAGATGGTCGCGATCGAAGAGGCGCCGGCGGTGCTGGAACAGCGCCTGAAAGTTCTCTTCGGGCGCAGCCCCGGCGGCCGCTAACCCGCCGCCGCCATCGGTGGCGTAGTCGCGCGTCCCCGGTCGTATCGGTAGCAGAGGCGTCACCCCGGTCTCCCGCCACCGTCGCGCCGACGATGCCGAGCCGCGTGCGCCCCTCCGAACTCCGACCGGCTGCCGGCGCCTCCGGCCGTGTCACCTGTCCAATTACGATCTTTTGTCGTGGCCGACCTGGCCGCTGCGGGAACGCACCGGAACGGGGGGAACGATTCGTGTGACCTCGGTCGCTTCGCGAGCAGACATCCCCGGGGGGCGTCTGGAGGAGCACGGGGCCGGCGGCCGGCAGGCGGGCGAGCTGCAGGTCCGTGTCATCTGGGCGGCGGCGGCGCTGGCAACCCTCTTGAGCCTGATCACGCTGGTAGCCACCGGGCACCTCACCGGCGTCTTCGAGTACGACGACGGCGTCTACTTCGGCTCCGCCCTGCGCCTGGCCCAGGGCCTGCTCCCGTACCGCGACTTCGTGTTGATCCAGCCGCCCGGCTTGCCGCTGCTGCTGGCGCCGGTCGCGCTGCTCGCACCCTGGCTAGGGACGCACGGCGCCAGCGAAATCGCGCGCCTCATCGTTCCGCTGGTGTCCGGGGCCAACGTGCTGCTGCTGGGCCGGCTGGTCCGCCACCGATCGCCGCTGGTAGTCGCGGTGGCCTGCATCGGATTGGCGGTCTACCCAGATGCCGTCCTGGCCTCGACCACGCTCCTGCTGGAGCCCTTCCTCAATTTCTTCTGCCTGGCCGCGGCCACGCTCGCCTTCGAAGGTGACCAGCTCACCGGAAGCGGGTTGCGGTGGCTTGGGGCGGGCGCCCTGCTGGGTCTTGGTGGGGAGATCAAGGTGTGGGCGGTGCTGCCGCTGGCGGTGCTGCTGCTGGTCTGCCTGCTCTGGCGCCGGCGCAACGCCTGGCGACTGGTAGTCGGGGCGCTGGCGGGCGGATTGGCTCCGGCGCTGCCCTTCCTGCTGCTGGCAGGGCCGTCGTTCCTTCATCAGGTCGTGGGCGATCAGCTCGGCCGTGGCGGGGTCACCGCGGTCTCGGCGATCGAACGACTCGAATTCATCACCAGTGTCTGGCCCGGCCTGGGCGTGCCCGCCGGACACCTGTACAAGTTGCTGGCGGCCGCGGCGTCTTTGGGGGTGGTCCTGCTGGCGGTCGGCGCTTTGGCCTACGTCCCCCGCCGGCTTTCGGCGCTGGAGGGCTTCGCCGCCGGATCGCTGATCCTGGTGACTGCGGCGTTGATGTGGCCGGCCGACTTCTTCTACCACTACGCGGCATTCGCGGGGCCATTCTTGGCCTTGGTGGTGGCGCTGGCGCTGGGCCGGCTGCAGCTGCGCTGGGCCGCGCCGGTGGTCGCGGCCACCGCAGTCGGCCTGGGACTCTTGGTGGTTCACGCCCTGGCGATCCCGGTGCTGCTGCAGCGCTCCGCCGATCCCTCGGCGGTGCTGGCGGCCGCCATCCCCCAGGGCGCCTGCGTTGTCTCCGACGATGTCGAATTCACCATCAACGCCGACCGGTTCCGCGCCTCCGGCCCGGACTGCCCCGACATCGTCGACGCGCTTGGCCTGACCATCAACGCGTCCGGTAGCCCGGTGCCAAGCTCCGAGACCGCCCAGCGGCTCGCCGCTCCCTTGTGGTTGCGTGCCTTTTCGCACGCGCAGTACCTGCTTCTCACCCCTCTCAGCGCCGACCGAATCCCGTGGACCCCGGCGCTGCGACGCTACGTGCAGAGGCACTTCGTAGCCGCCACCGGACCAACGCCCGCTCTGGTGTTGAGACGCCGCCGCTGATGCACCTGCGCTCGCTCGGTTACACGACCGACTTGATGGTGTTGCGAGCGCTCGGCTCTCTGATTACAGACAGCGGCGACCACCTGACCATCCGAACTCCGAGCAATCCCAGCTACTGGTGGGGGAACTTCATCCTGGTCCCCGGGCCACTGCAGGTTGGGGATGGGCGACGCTGGCGCTCGGTCTTCGCGCACGAGTTCCCCGCCGCGCGCCATCTGGCGGTGGGAATCGACACCGTGAGCACCAAGCTGGGCGCGGAGACTGAGCTCTCCGACCTGGGTGGGGCCGCAAGGGTCGATTCCGTCCTCACAACGGAGCGGGCCCCGGGACGGTCAGCGCCTGCTGCGGCAGCCGAGGTGCGGGCGCTGTCGTCTCAAGACGACTGGCGTCAGCTTCGCGATCTTCGCTACGCCTGTGCCGATGACCGAGCCGCAGAGGACCCTTCCTTCCTCGATCGCAGCCTCGCCGCCGAGCAGCGCGCCTGTGCCGGCGGCGGCGTCACCTGGTTCGGTGCATTCATCGAAGAGCGGCTGCGCTCCAGCCTCGGAATCGTGTGTGGCGACGCAGAAACCGCCCGCTACCAGGGGGTGGAAACCCATCCCGACTACCGCCGCCGCGGACTCGCGAGCTCATTGGTGTGCACGGCGGCCGCGCATGCGCTCGACCGCTGTGGCGCCCGGACGCTGGTGATTGTGGCCGAGCGAAAGGCGGATGCGATCCGCCTCTACCGGCGCTTGGGCTTTGTCGAACGGGAGTTGCAGGCAAGGGTCGAGGCACCACCGACCCCCGGCTGACCAGCGGTGGCCTCGATCCTCCGTGCGCAGGGGATCCAGGGGCTTTCGCTGCGAGCAACTGCCCGTAAGGCGGGAGGATCCCCAGCAGCCCCCGCCTATCACTTCGGTACCCGGGCCGGGATGCTGACCGCCTTTGCGGTCCGGGGCTTCCGCGAACTGGTGCGGTCGGCCCACCAGGATTTCGAGCTGAGCGGCGCCGACCACCCCACCCGCCGCATGCTGGTGCTGGGCCGCGGCTACCTGCGGTTCGCAGTTGCTGATCCGGGCGGTGGGAGGTCATGTTCCGCACCGAGCTGCTCAACGCCGACGATGCGGAGCTGCTCGAGGCAACCGGATCCGCCCGCGAGCTCCCGGCGGGCGAGGTACGCGTCTGCGCCGCTGAGGGGCTGATTGAACCGGCCAGCGTGGAGCCCGTCACCCTGGCCGTCTGGCCGCTTGCGCATGGACTGGCGGCGCTTTGGCTATCGGGCCGGATGCCCGCCAGCTGGGGAGGAGCGCCCCAAGTCGACCGCCTGGCGGACCAGGCGCGAGAGGTCGATGGCCAAGTGCCCTCTGGTCCATCACGGGAGCCGGGCGCCGGCGGAGCCATCCGGGCGCCAGCCGGTGATCGGGGCGGGGAGGGCTGGTTCCGTCGGTCGGGCGGCGCGCTGGTTGACGCCGGCAATCCCTGATCCGGAGCCGCACCGCCGCCGGCCCGGAGAAGTAGCCCTACCAGCGAGGTCGCCGAGACCTTCAACGCGACCGGGGGCCGGCCAGGGCCGGGGAGATGGAAATGCCCCTCCCGGCCACGGCGGCCGGAAGGGGCATGGGAGGACGCTAAACACACCGAGAGCGTTCGACGATCACGAACCACGAGCGCAAGGCACGACTCTGCCCGTGATCGAGTCAGGGGCAAGATCGTAGCTGCTGGCGCGGCTTATGACAATAGGGGTAGAGCGCAGCGGAATTCTTATAACCTGTGAGTGCAGTTGCAGCTACTGCCGGCCTTCCCTACAGTCTTCACCCATGAATCAGCAGGCGGACCCGGTTCCCGAACGGCCGCGACGGCACGGCTTGATCCTGCTCGGCAGCGCGACCAAGGGCAAAGCCGCCTACGAGCACATCCGCGCCAGCATCATCGATGGAACGCTGGCACCGGGGAGCACCATAAACCAGGATGCGCTCGCGAACGGCCTGGGCATCTCGGTGATCCCGGTCCGGGAAGCGCTCCGGCGCCTTCAGGGCGAGGGGTTGGTCACGGTGACCCGCGGCAAGTCGGTGGTGGTGGCCGAGCTGTCAGCTCGCGAGTTGCGGGAGGTCCGAGTGGTCCGGCTCAAGTTGGACCCGCTGGCGGCGGAGCTGGCCGCTGCTGCCCCAAGAGAAGAGAGGGCCCAGCTCAAGCAACTGGCCAAGCTCCCGCCGGTGGATGACCAGCCGGAGTGGCAGGTCGCCCACCGAGCCTTCCATCAGGCGATTTGGGATCTGTCCGGCAACCTGATTCTCATCGAGTTGCTAGAGCGTCTCTGGGACCGGCGCACCCGCTACCAAGGCATCGCCTACCCCAGGCCCTACATCGAACGCGCCGAGGGTCTCGGGCACGAGGAGATCGCCCGGGCGGTCCTCTCCGGCAACGGTCAGCTGGCGGCCAACCTGACCGCGGCGCACCTCACCGCCATGTTCGACGCCGAGGTCCAAGAAGCGGAAGCCGAGATGCTGGGCGAGTCCGGCGCCGACCGCCTGGCCGCGTCCGGGCCCCAGTAGCGGTCGGCCTCAGACGACCGACCCCGGACGTTCCGCCCCAGCCGGAAGGGGTCAGGAAGCGCGGGGCAAGGCCACCCGCCTTGGCTTGGAGTCGGTGCGAGGCACATCCTCCCGGGGGTGCTCCACCACGGCCACCACGCGGGAGGCCATGAAGCGGGCCGTCCTCACCGTCTGCCCGGTTCTGGTCACCTCGCTGACCTCGACCAGTCCGCGGCCGGTTCGCGTCTCAAGCCGCCTACCCGCCTTGCCGGCGACCAACTCGTAGTCGCGGATGTGGTCGGACGCGTCCACCAATATCTCTATGCGGTCACCTTTCACATTGGTTAACGTGCCCAAAAATGGCAAAGGATAAACGAGAGCGTAGACACAAGAGGTCAGATTCAAGCAAGGTCTTCGTCGATGTCGCCGACCGCTGCCAGCTTTTCCTCGAGCTCGCGCGCTTCGGTCTCCGACACTACCGCCACCACGAGCCCGGTGTGGGTGACAACCCAGTCGCCGACCCGACATTCAGGCGTTAGCAGCGCGTTCATCCAGACTCTCCGCCCCTGGCGCTCCACCTCCGCGAGGCCGTCGCTCAGCGCGGCAACCCGCCCGGCGCGGCTTAGGCACACAGCAGGCTCCTGTCAAAAGCCAGGCGCCTGGCCAGCTTATGAGCTGCAGCGCTCACTTCCGGGCTCGGCAGCTCGCCCAGGTCAAAGCGCCGCCCGACTATGCCAAACAGCGACACCGGTACGGTCAGAAGAGCCATCGCGTCCGCCAGCGCCATCACGGTGCTCAGCTCCAAGCTGTGGGAGCTCGTGGCCAGGCCAGATTCGAGGTCGGCGGCGCTCAGCTCCAGGATCTCGCCGGGTGCCCCCGCCGCCTGGACGGCGTCGACCAAGATCAGCTGACTTGACTGTGACATCCATGCCAGCAGTTGCACGGGATCGCCCCAGGACTCCTCCACCCGAAGATGGCGTGGCCCGAGCGCGCGCAGACGCCTGGCAACCAGCAGGCCGGCGCTGTCGTCCTGGCGCCACTCGCTGCCGATTCCCACCACCATGGGGTTCAACGATCCACCTCCAACCGCAAGAAGTGGGTGGCACAGGATATGCAGGGATCGTGGTTTCGGATGGCCTGCTCACACAGTCGCTGGAGCTTCTCGTCCGGCAGATCCAAGTTGGACTCGACCACGCGCCGCACGTCCGCCTCGATGGTCAGCTGGTTCTGGGCCGTGGGCGGCACGATCACGGCCTCCTCGACCATGCCGTCGCGGTCCAGACGGTAGCGCTGGTACAGCAGGCCACGTGGCGCTTCGGTGGCGCCGTGTCCGCTGCCCAAAACGGGTCCCACCGGCATCGCGGAAGGGTCGGGGGGGCGATAGCGCGAAATTATGTCGAGGGCTTGAACACAGGACTCCATAACCTCCAGCGCTCTGACCACAATGCTTCTGAAGGGGTTGCGACACTCGCCCTCGGCGCCGACCGTGCGTGCCTCATCAAGCACCGTGGACGACAGCCGGTCTTGATTCAGGTTGAAACGCGCCAGCGGTCCGCAGAGATACTTCTTGCCGGAGTGAGAGGACACGAGCGCGGTGGAGTGGGGGGATTGTGCCTCCTGGAACGCGTTTGCAAAGTCCGCGACGGCTATGTCCAACCCCTCCGACGAAACCACCCGGCCCCCAAGCACCGGGTACTCGGACGGGTGGCGCAGGCTTACGAGCTCCTCGCTCAAGGTGGCTTCGGGAAAGGAGAACCCCGACACCCAGCAAACGGTGGCATCGGCGTCATCAAGCGCTTGGCGCAGAATCGGCTCCAAGGCTTGGATCTCCTGCAGCGTCGGCGCTTTGTAAAAACCCCCGATGCAGGGGTTTACCGGGTGAACCGATCGGCCGCCCACGGTCTCGATGACGGCGTCACCCGCCCGCTTGAGCCGCAGACCACGGGCAATCAGCGCGGGATCGCGGCGTGCCATCTCCACCGCGCTGTCCAGGCCCAAGAAGTCAGGTGCATGGAGCAGATAGATGTGCAGCGCGTGGCTCTGGATCCACTCGCCGCAGTAGAGGAGACGGCGCAACTCCCGGATGTCGTCCGAAACCGTGACCCCGCAGGCGGCTTCCAGAGCCTGCGCCGCAGACATCTGATAGGCAACGGGACATATGCCGCAGACGCGCGCCGTCATGTCGACCGGCTCCACGTAGTGCCTGCCCTTGAGAAGCGCTTCGAAGAATCTCGGAGGTTCGTATATCTCGAGGCGCAGGTCCTCAACCTGGCCCCGGCGCACCTTGACGTACAGCCCCCCCTCCCCCTCGACCCGGGCTAGGGCGGGGGACTTGATGGTGAGGTGCCGCTCAGGCATTGCCGTCGGCGCCCCGCGGCACTTTGGGGGCGGCGGCGTTGTACGTTCTCAAGCTTCTTTGCACCGCCGGCTTCGACTCTCCCAGCTTGTCCCAGCTGCGAAGCAAAGCAGGTGCGTTGAAGGTCTCCGCCGGGCCGAAGCAACCGTAGCACCCGCGCGAGACGGCGGGGCACAGCGCGCCGCAGCCAGAGCGGGTGACCGGACCCATGCAGGGAATTCCGAGAGCCACCTGGACGCAGTCCAGGCCGCGCAGCTTGCAGTCCACGCAGACGCTGTGGGAGTAGACGGCCGGGCGGCGGCCGTCCAGCAGCGCCACAATGGTTTCGAGCAGCTGCTGTCCGTCAACCGGGCACCCCGCCAACTCCAGATCCACGGGCACGTGCGCGGAGATGGGTGTTGACCGGGGGAGGACCCGCAGCTGTTCGGGCCTCGGGTAGACCCGCCCGGCCACCGCGGCGAGGGTTTGGGAGTTGCGGAGGGCCTGGATGCCGCCCCCGGTGGCGCAGGCCCCGATTGCCACCAGAGTGCGCGAGCGCCGCCTCAGCCGCTGCACCCGCCCCACGTCGGCGGGGGCGCTGATCGATCCCTCAACCAGCGCCACGTCATAGGGACCGGACTTGGGGGCACTCGAAGCCTCGAGGAAGTAGGCGATCTCCACCCGGTCCCGTAGGGCCAAGAGCTGGTCCCCGAGGTTGAGCAGGCTCAGCTGGCAGCCATCGCAGGATGAGAACTTGAACACGCCCAGGCGCGGGCGCCGCGGCTTCGCCATCAGACTTCCCGCAGCGCGAGGTAGCGAGCTAGCTGGTGGTACGGCAGCACCGGGCCGTCCCGGCAGGTGAGGAAGGGGCCCAACTGGCAGTGTCCGCAGACGCCGTATCCGCATTGCATGTTGCGCTCGACGGCGAGCCAGGTAGATTCGGGTGCCAGCCCGGCGCGGATGAGCCCCTCGGCAGCGAATCGCATCATGATCTCGGGCCCGCAGACCAAGGCGACCGCCTGGTCGGCGGCGACCTTCATCCGCGCAAAGAGCTGGGTCACCACCCCCACCTCGCCCCGCCAACCCCGGTCGGCAGCGTCGACCGTCACGCGAACCGTCAGGTCGGCGCGCGCGCGCCAGTCCGCCAGCTCCCTCCGGTAGAGCAGCTCGGACGGGCTACGCGCGCCGCAGAGAACCTCGACCCTGCCGTAGGCGAGACGGTTTTGCATCAGCGCCTTGATCGCCGGCCGCAGCGGCGCCAGCCCCAGCCCCCCCGCCACCACGACCACGTCGCGCCCGGTACTCTGCTGGATCGGCCATGGCCTGCCCATGGGCCCCGAGACTCCCACGCCAGCGCCCAATCGCAACGCCGCCAGAGCGCCGGTGGTCGGGCCCACCGCCCGGACGGTATGGGTGATCACCCCCGCCGCCGGGCTGCCGCTGATGGATATGGGCACCTCTCCCCGACCCAACGCGTAAAGCATGTTGAACTGTCCAGGAAGAAACTCGCCGTGGCCTTCAGCGGCCACGTCGAGGCTAATGGTGTCCGCCGTCTCGCGCCGGCGCCCGACCACCCTACCCAGGGTCGGGGGGCCGAACGGCAGCGGGTCAGCGGACCGCACGGCGCCCATAGACGTCCAGCAATTGGAGTCGGGTCGCCTGCAGGCTCTCGATGGCCAGCTGGGCCACCCGGCTCATGAGCGGATAGCCGATCTTTGCGTCGCTGTCGCATTTTCCGCGCAGGCATTTGCCGTCGAACGCGATCACCCGGGTCAGTTCCAGCGCGGTGACGTCGAAGTGCCACCGGTAGGGCGGAAAGAGCCAGGACCAGCCAACAACATCTCCGTCTTCGCGCACGTCGATGACGATCTCCCGGGACCCCGGCTCCGCCACCTCCAACGACACCCGCCCCTCGCGGATGGCGTAGAAGGTATCGGCCGGCTCGCCGGTGCGGCAGATCACCGCACCCGCGTCGAAATGTGTCAACCGGCCGCAACCGGCGACCTCTTCGAGAACGTAGTCCGGCAGTCCCTTGAGAACGTGCACCTCCGGCAGCATGTCGCGTATCGTGATCATTCGATCGCTTCCGAGCTGGCTTCTTGACTGAGAGCGTGAGCTTCGGCGGTGATGTCAATAGCCGCCGGGCACCAGGCGATGCAGCGGCCGCAGCCGGTGCATCCCGATGTCCCGAACTGATCCCACCAAGTCGAGAGCTTGTGAGTCATCCACTGCCGGTACCGTGACGCGGTGGACGCATGCACGCTGCCGCCATGGATGTAGGAGTGCTCCGCAGTGAAGCAGGAGTCCCACCGCCTCGATCGCGCAAACCCACCGGCCAGGTCCGTGGTGTCCTCCACCGCCGTGCAAAAGCAGGTCGGGCACACCAAGGTGCAGTTTCCGCAGGCGAGGCACCTCTCAGCGATCTCCTCCCACCGCGGGCTTGCGTAGGACTGCTTCAACTCGTCGCGGATCCCCGCCGGCATGGTCCGGGTCAGACCCGCCTGCGCGGCGCGCCACGCGCTCTCGGCGGCACGCGAGTCCTCCGGTCGGCAGGGCCGAGACGGCAGAACCGCCAAAACCGACTCACCCTCGCTGGTGGCGCACTCGACCAGAAAGCGGTGGTCGGGCGCGGTGAGCTCGGTCAGCGCCAGGTCATACCCGGCCGAAGCCTTGGGCCCGCATCCCATCGAGCCGCAGAAGCACGTATCCGCGGGGGTCGCACAGTTCACGCCGACGACGAAGCATTCCGCCCGGCGGCGGCGGTAGTTGGCGTCCTGCACTGGTCCATCCAGAAAGACCCGATCCTGGACGGCAATGGCGGCCAGGTCGCAGGCACGCACTCCGATCAGCGCCGACCGCGGCGGTTCAGAGAGGTCGGCTTCGAATCGCACCCCGCCGGCTTCGCTGCGGCCAGCCCAAAGCCGCGCGCGGCTGGGCAGGAAGAGCTGCTTCCAGCCCGCCGCCGCCAGGGTGTAGCCGAAGTAGTCACTGGCCCCTCCCTGGACCAGGCGGTAGTGTCCGGGCGCCTGCTCGTCGCGCAATCCCCTGGGAAGGTCGGCGGCCCCGCTGACCGGCGCGATCGTCAGCGCTCCCCGTTCCAGCACGGGGGCGAGCACACGATAGCCGCGCCGGTCCAGCTCGACGATCAGCGCGTCGAGAGCGTCTGCCTCAATCACGGAGGCCCGCACGCCGTACCTCCCAGCCGCACCCTGCCGGTAGAGATTGCATCGAATCCCAGTCCAGACCCCCACCTTAAGGCGGGACATTTGCCAAGAAGTCGGGAGGATCACCCATGAGGGGGTAGTGGTTTACACCCTCGCGCCCGCTCCAGCCCCAGAAGACTCTGTGGAAGTCGTGGCCAAAGTCCTTGCGTTGCTTGGGTCCGGCTTGGCGTCGGCCGCCGCCGCGGCGGCGGCGGCGACTCTGACTTGCGGTCTGGTGCAGCCGAGCGCAACATCCGTTCGCGCTCGTACCTTCTCGGTTGCACCCGCTCGCACGCTCGCCACCCGGTCGGGCACGCGTGGCGGCAGGCTGCTCGCTGCAGTACTTCCGGGCGAAAACGGCGCCACCGCCAAAAGCTCGCCCAAGCCGTCGAGTCAGTCACCCAGCTTGGGCGTGGTCGTCACCTTGGTCATCCCGGGGCTGGCGATCCTGATCGCGGTGAGCCTGGCCTCTGCGGCTCTGCGGCGGCCGAGGCGGCCGCCTACCCGGCCGCGGGCGAACTATACCCGCAGCCCCGCCCGGCTGCTGCTGGAGCGTCCCGGCGTCCACTTCGAGGACGTGGCCGGCATCGATGAGGTCAGCGATGAGTTCGAGGAGATCGTGGACTTTCTGAAGTTCCCCGATCGGTTCATGCAGGTCGGCGCCCGCATCCCCCGCGGTGTGCTGCTCGCCGGGCCGCCGGGGTCAGGCAAGACCCTGCTTTGCCGCGCCCTGGCGGGAGAGGCCGCCGTCCCCTTCTTGAGCGTGGCCGGATCGGAGTTCACGGAGATGTTCGTCGGTGTGGGGGCGGCCAGAGTGCGCGACCTCTTTGCGCAGGCGAGGCTGAACAGCCCCTGCATCGTCTTCATCGACGAGATCGATGCGGTGGGACGGCGGCGAAGCCTATCCGCGGGCAACGGCCGGGACGAGCGCGACCATACGCTCAACCAGTTGCTGGTCGAGCTGGACGGCTTTGAGACTCGGGACCACGTGATCGTGGTGGGGGCCACCAACCGGCCCGATGTCCTGGACCCGGCGCTGCTGCGCCCGGGACGCTTTGACCGCAAGCTCTGCCTCCATAACGCCGACCGTGAGGGCCGCGAAGCCATCCTGCGCGTTCACGCGCACAACAAACCCTTGCAGGCGGACGTGGATCTGCGTCGCCTGGCCGGTCAGACATCGGGCTTCAGCGGGGCCGAGCTCGCCAATCTCCTCAATGAAGCGGCGATCACGGCGGCCCGGAGAGCCGACGCGGCGATCGCCAAGGAGGACATCGACGAAGCGTTGGCGCGCGTGGTGGCCGGCCCGCGCAGCGGGCGCCGCCTGGGCGACGGTGAACGGCTGGTGGTGGCGTACCACGAGGTGGGTCATGCTCTGGTGATGCGCGAGCTGCCCGGCTGCGATGCCCCGTCGCGGGTGAGTGTCGAGAGCCGGGGCGCAGCGCTGGGGTGGACGATGCCGCTTCCCGAGCAGGACCCGGTCCTGACCAGTCGCAGCCAGCTCGAAGACCGGCTCGCCGCCGTGCTCGCTGGGCGGGTGGCCGAGGAGATCCTCCTCGGCGAAGGGAATGTGACGACCGGGGCTTCGGACGATATCGCCCGGGCCAGCGAGCTGGCTCGCCGGATGGTGACCGAGTGGGGCATGAGCACCGCGCTCGGTCCGCTGGCCCTGGCTTTCGGCCGGTCAGCGCCGCAGGGGCTCGGAATCGAGATGGCCATCCATTCCCAAGACCTGAGCGCGCAGATCGATCGCGAGGTCAAGCAAGAGGTCGAGGCAGCTCGGGGCCGGGCCCGGGCGATCCTGCGCCGGAGACGGCCGCAGTTGCACGCTCTGGCGGAGCGCCTGCGCCGCGTCGAGACGCTGGATGCCCGGGAGATCGATGCGGCGCTGGATGGCATCGGACGGCCGGTGCCGCTGCGGCCCGCCCAGCGCGATGAGCAAGAGCTTGGCCGGCGCACCGCGAGCACCGCGGGGGACTGAGCCGCGCGCACCGGAGGGGGCGGAGCGCTCTCGGCCCCAGGCGGTCGTCGGGCGGTCCGGCCGGACCTGGATGCGCCCGCGCCACCTTGGCTCGTGGATAGCAATCGGTCTTGGCCTGGCGGGCCTGGGAGCCCTGATCCTGGCCGTGAACCCTGCCCATCTTGGCCGGGTGATCACCCGGTTCGACGCCGTGTTCATACCGCCGATCGTGGCCTGCAGCGCGCTCTACTACCTGCTCCAGGGAATCCGCTGGCAGTTCCTGTTGCGCGACGCCGGTGCCCGATTGCCGATGCCCGAGACGATCTTCATCAATCTGGTCGGGCAGATCACGTCGATGCTGCCGCTCGGCGAGCTGGCTCGGGTGGCGCTGGCGGCGCGTGCCTCCCGCCGCCCCTTTGGGGACATCTTGGCGACGGTGACGGTGCAGGAGATGACCTATGGGCTTCTGCTGGTGGTGGTGGCGGTGCCGGGGATGTTCGAGTTCCGCCTGAGCCCCGCCATCCCCGCGGTGGTGCTCGGCGGGGCGGCCTTGGCCCTGGCCGTGCTCACCTTCCCCCCTCTCTTCCAAGCCCTCCGCCGGGCGCTGGAGCGAGTGGTTTGGCTGCGCCGGCTGGTTGGCGCGCTCGACGACCTGCAGAGCGCGACGCTGGTGCTGCTGCGTCGTCTCAGCACTTTGGGCTGGTCCGTCATCAGTCTGCTGCAGGTGGCCGCGATGACCACCGTGTTCTGGCTGATTCTCCAGGCGGTCGACCCGGGAATCTTCACCTGGTTGGAGGCGGCATCGGTGTACGCCGTCGCCACCATCGCCGGGGAAGTGAGCGTTATCCCCGGCGGGATCGGGGCCTCCGAAGCCACCTTCGCCGGAGTCTTGATCGTGGCCGGGGTGCCAGCTCCGACGGCAACCGCGATCGCACTGCTGCAGCGGCTCGCCGACCAGGGGGTGGCCACGCTAGCGGGGCTGGTCGCCTACTGGGTCCTGCGCCGGCGTTACGACTTGGGCAGACTGATCGTGGGAGTTCGACGGGTGTCGGATTAGCCGCCCCGCCATCCTGGGGCCGGCGTGCAAGACGAAGGCAGTGGCCGGGCACGCGGAAGAACCGCGCCGGGCGACGACCCGGCGACCCCGTGGAGGCAGCGCTGATGGCGGACTCAAAAGCCACCGTGAGCGTGAATGCGGCTCCACACCGCGCCTCGCTGCCCGACTACCATGTGCCCCGGCTTTCGGACGTTCCTGAGGTGGAGGTGGTCCTGATGGATCGCAAGGACGTTCCCCCGGCTGGAGGTGGCAAGACGCCCCCGATCGCGGTGCCGCCAGCACTGGCCACCGCCGTCCGCGATGCCAGCGGGCGGCGGCTGCCCCACCTGCCGCCGGCCACCGACCGGGTGGTCCGGTCGGGGCCGGCCCGGTGACTTCGGCGGACTCAGATCCAGCCGCTGGCCACCTGCCCGAGCTGCGGGCGGCACCGCCTTGGGTGATGCAGGACATGATCCGCGAGGAGCCGGCGCTGGTGGAGCAGATCCTCCGCCCCAGTCCCGAGCTGGACCAGCTCCGCGGCCTGGTCGACGCCGCGCAGACGCGCGGCGACCCGGTCGCCGTGGTGGGATGCGGCACCAGCGAGCACGCCGCCGCCGCCATCTGTGAGCAGCTTCGCCATCGGGCGGCGCGCTCGGGCGGGCGGCCCTGGC
>JBJKSO010000024.1:0-6969 GCA_046703825.1 Candidatus Dormibacteria bacterium | reverse complement strand
GGGTTGAGCCGCGCGGCCGCCTCGGCCACCCCCTGGCTGGCGAAGCCCGCCCTGTGCAGCCGCAGCGCCTGGGCGGTGATCGATCGGGGGCGCTGCAGCAGACCGGGAAGCCGGCGTCCCCAGACCTCCAGCATCTGCGATTCGGACGGGTCCGGGTCCTCGCAGATCAGCTCAGCGAGGTCGGCGGCGAGTTCGGTTCCGACCACGGTGCCGTTGACCGTGAGCTCGCCGCAGGCCATGCCCACCAAAAGCCCGCGAGAGCAGTCGGACAGTCGAGCCGCCGAGATGGCTGGGGGTCGCACGTCTGCATGTTGGGGGCTTGGCCGACGCTTGGGCGAACTAAGATGGGCGCCGTGGGGCAGCGGCCAATTCGGATCCTTACCGCCAAGGTCGGCTTGGACGGGCACGACCGGGGGATCAAGGTGATCTCGCGGGCCCTGCGCGACGCCGGGGTGGAGGTGATCTACACCGGGCTGCACCAGACCCCGGCGCAGGTGGTCGAGGCGGCGGTCCAGGAGGACGTCGACGGGATCGGCATCTCGCTGCTGTCCGGAGCTCACATGACCCTTTTCCCCGAGGTGATCCGACAGCTGCGCGAGCGTGGCGCCCCCGACATCGTGGTCTTCGGCGGCGGCATCGTCCCGCCTGAGGACGCGGAACAGCTCAAGGCGATCGGGGTGGACGAGGTCTTCACCCCCGGGACCAGCATCCAGTCGATCGTCGACTATGTGAGGCGCCGCTTCGGCAACCAGGTGTCGGCGCGGGTGGGCTGAGGCCAGCCGGTTAGGTCCGCGCTGGCCATCTGCTACGATCCGGCGGCCCCGCCGGCGCCGGGCGGTGAGAGGAGAAGTTGATGGATTACTCGCTGGAAGCAACTCCGCGGTCGGAGTTGGGCAAGCAGGTCGGGCGCCTGCGCCGCGAGGGTCAAGTTCCCGGCGTGATCTACGGCCACAAGGTGAAGCCGCTGGCGGTCAAGGTCCCCGAGCGCGACTTCTCCAAGCTCTATCGCCGGGCCGGCCGCAGCCACCTCCTCCAGCTCAAGGTCAGCGGCGAGCGCCGCACCCGGCCGGTGCTGATCAAGGAGCTCCAGGTCAACCCGCGCAACTCCGCTGCGGTCCACGTGGACTTCTTCCAGGTCAACCTGACCGAGAAGATCACGGTCCAGGTACCGGTGACGCTCACCGGCGAGTCCCCGGCGGTCAAGCTCAACGTCGGCGAACTCCTGACCCTCATGCACTCTCTCGAGATCAGTTCTCTGCCCAACGCCATTCCGGGGCAGATCGAGATCGACATCTCCGGGCTCGAGGAGGTTGACCAGGCGGTACGCCTCGCCGACCTCACCCTGCCCGAGGGGGCCGAGTTCGCCGGTTCCCCCGACCTCGACGAAGTGGTGGTGAAGATCGCCCAGCCCCGGGTTCAGGTCGAGGAGGAGGCGCCGGCGGCCGCGGCGGAAGGCGGCGCCGAGGCCGCCGAGCAGCCAGCCCAGGCCGCCGAGGAGTCAGAGCCGAGCGCCTGAGCTCCGGCCTCACTTCCGGCGGCGGCTTTCGATCTCCTGGACCCGGTTGGCCAGCTGAGCCTCCGCCCCGTGCTCGGACGGCCGGTAGTAGCGCTGGTGCTGGAGCTCAGGGGGGAGGTGGGTCTGGCTCACCAGCGCGTCCGGGTCGTCGTGAGCGTACTGGTAGCTCCGGCCGAACCCGCGCTGGCGATCGCGGGCCGTCACCGCGTTGCGCAGGTGCAGGGGGACGGGCAGGTGCAGATGCTCCAGCACGTCCTGGTGGGCGGAGTTGTAGGCGGTGTAGATGCGGTTGCTCTTGGGTGCCAGGGCCAGGTAGACGGCGGCTTCGGCCAGCGCCAAACGGCACTCCGGCATACCCACCGTGCGGGCCGCCTGGTGGGCGGCGACGGCCAGCGGCAGTGCCCCGGGATCGGCCAGGCCCACATCCTCCGACGCCAGGATCACCATCCTGCGCGCGGGCACCAGCGGGTCCTCGCCGGCCTCCAGCAGCCTGGCCAGCCAGTAGATCGCGGCGTCGGCGTCACTGCCCCGCATGGACTTGATGAACGCCGAGAGCAGCTGGTAGTGGAAGTCACCGGCCCGATCGTGGCGCAGCACTGGCTCGCTCAACACCCCAAGGACCTGGTCGATGGCGACCTTCGACCCCGGCTTCACCTCCTGCGCGAGCTGCTCCAGTGCATTGAGCACCACCCGGGCGTCACCCCCGGCCCGTGACACCAACAGCTCCTCGGCCTGGGGCTCGAGTCTCAGCTGCAGGGGCCCCAGTCCCCGTTCGCGGTCGCCCAGAGTCTGTCGCACCAGCTCAAGCAGCGGCTCGGCGCCCAGCGGTTCCAGCTCGTACACCTGCACCCGGGAGAGCAGCGCGCCCGTGAGCTGGAAGCTGGGGTTCTCGGTGGTGGCGCCGATCAGGGTGAGCAGCCCGGACTCAAGGTGCGGCAGCAGTGAATCTTGCTGGGTACGGCTGAAGTGATGAATCTCGTCGAGGAAGAGGACGGTGCGCTGCCCGGTCTGGCGCCGGGCCCGGGCCTCGGCCACCGCGGAGCGCACCTCGGCCACTCCGGCGCTGACGGCCGAAAGGTAGATCAGGTGGGCTGATTGCGCGGCCGCCAGAAGCCAAGCCAGAGTTGTCTTGCCCGTCCCTGGCGGTCCCACCAGCACCAGCGATTGCAGAGGCCTGCCCTCCAGGGCCGGCCGCAGCGCACCGCCGGACCCGATCAGGTGGTCCTGCCCCAAAACCTCCTGCGCGCTCCGCGGCCGCATCCGCGACGCCAAGGGCTCCCCGGGCTCGGGGGCCGGTTGCCCCGGCTCGGGCGGGAGCTCCAGCGGCAGTTGGTCCACCGGCACATATTGATGCCTGGCGCTGGGGGTGGGGGCGACCCGGAGGCGGCGCTGCCACCCGCTCTGCGGTCGGCGGGTGGGCGTTCTGCGCGGGCCGCGGTGGACAGCTAGCCTGGAGCAACCGTGTCCGTTGCAGGCGGCGGGCGAGTATCGGCCGACGGGCGGTCCAGGGCTCGCCTGGAACCAAGTGGAGCCCTGGTTTGCCGGCGTCTTGACCCGGCGTCGTTCCCGCGCCGCCGGCAGCGGCTCGTCCTAGGGGTGCCCACCGCGCGGTGGGCTTCGGAGCTGAGCTGAGCGCCGATCCGTTCGCGGTGGCCGCCGACGCGGCGACGGTCATCCGCGCCCTGGGCGGTGGTACCCCTGACGTGGCGATCGTGCTCGGGACAGGTTGGCAGCCGGCGTTGCACCAGCTGGGCGAGCCGTTGCGCACAGTCCCCTTCTCCGAGCTTCCCGGCTTTTCCGTCCCCGGCGCCCAAGGCCACGAGGGCCGCCTGGTACTGCTGCGGCGAGGCGCAACCACAGTGGCGGTCCTCGCCGGAAGGATTCACCTGTACGAGGGCCACAGCGCCGCCGAGGTCGCCCACGCCGTTCGCAGCCTCGGGCTGAGCGGTGCTAGGACCCTGGTGCTCACGAACTCTGCCGGAGCCATCCGCCCCGAGTACCCCGTTGGCGAGCCGGTGCTGATCCGCGACCACCTCAACCTGACCGGCACCTCCCCCTTGCTCGGCGGACCGCCGCCTCCGTCGCTGGCGCCCCGCTTCATCGACATGACCGAGACCTACGATGCCTGGCTGCGCCAGCTTGCCCGGCAGCTGAACCCAAAGCTGCGCGAAGGCATCTATGCCGGGGTTCTCGGACCGCAGTACGAAACGCCCGCCGAGATCGCCATGATGGCCGCGGCCGGCGCCGGTCTGGTCGGGATGTCGACCGTGGTCGAGGCCATCGCCGCCCGCCACCTCGGTATCCGTCTGCTCGGCCTGTCGTTGGTCACCAACCGGGCGGCTGGAATGGCGGCCGGACCGTTGGACCCAGCGGATGTGCTCCGGGTGAGCTCGGCCGCGGCTCCCTCGCTGGGGGGCTTGCTGGCGCAACTGGTCGACAAGCTCTGAGCTGCCGCGCCCGCGGCTCGCCGGGCGCAGCTGGGCGCGCGGCGTAGAGCAACCGGCCGGCGCAGGATCCGGCGGCGCCACGAGGCCAAGCCCTGCCCGCCTTGATCGCCCAACGCCCGCAAGCCGGCGCCGGGCCCGAGCTGTCCGCAGTCTGGCCTACGCCTCCTTCAGGTCCACCACCACCGGCGCGTGGTCCGAGGGGGCCGTGCCCTTGCGCGCGTCGCGGTCGATATAGGCGTCCGTCATGCGCCCGGCCAGGCAGCGCTGCAGCAGAACCAGGTCTATCCGCATCCCCTGCCCCTTGTGGAAGCAGCCCGCGCGATAGTCCCAGTAGGTGAACGGCTCGCCCTTGAGCGCGCGTGGTTCCACGTCCTGGAAGCCCAAATCCACGAGTCTCTGCACCGCCTCACGTTCGGGTGCCGTCACGTGTGTCGAACCTACGAATGCCGCGGGATCCCAGACGTCCTGGTCCCGGGGTGCCACGTTGAAGTCCCCACACACCGCCAGTGGGGGCTTGGCGGCCGCCATCTCGGCCGCGAGCACGTCGGCTAGGGAGGCGAACCATTCCAGCTTGTATCCGTAGTGAGGGCTGTCCAGGGAGCGGCCGTTGGGGGCATAGATCGACCACACCCGGGTGCCGCCGCAATCGGCGGCGACCGCCCTTCCCTCCAGCTCCGGCGGTCCCTGGATCGGCAGTCCGCGCGTAACGTCGTCCAGGCCCACCCGCGAGACGATGGCGACGCCGTTCCAGCGGCCCTGCCCGTTGGTCACCACCTGATAGCCGATATCCGCCAGCTCCGCCGCCGGGAACGCTGCGTCGGCCACCTTGGTCTCCTGCAGGCAGAGCACGTCCGGAGACACCTTGCTGAGCCAATCCAGCAGCCGGGGCTGGCGGGCGGTCACCGAGTTGACGTTCCAGGTGGCGAGGCGCACCTGCTGAGGATGGCAGATCGCGCCGCGGGGCTGGGCCGCGCCAGCCTCAGCGCCGCGACACCGCCGCGCGGATGATCGCAGCGTAGATGTCGTGCCACTCGGGGCGGCTTAACCCCGCGGTCCGAATCAGCCGCTCGGCCCGCCGCTTGGTGCGGGCCTTGCTCCGCCGACCCGCCACCAGCGTCGGCCAGAGCCATGCGGAGAAGAGGTCGCACAGCACCAAAGTGCCGCCGGGGCGGAGCACCCGGGCGCACTCGGCAAGCCCGCGCGCCTGGTCGTTCCAGTGGTCGAAGGACGTGGTGCTGATCACCAGGTCGAACCAGCCGCCGGGAAACGGCAGCTGCTCGGCGGCGCCGACCGAGAACGTGGTCCGCGGGTCCTCGCGCCGGCGCTGGGCCACCTCGACCATGGGCAAAGCCGGATCCAAGCCCACCAGCGCCTGAGCCGACGGCAGGCGCTGGGAAAGGCAGCGCAGGAGGTAGCCGGTGCCGCAGCCGACGTCCAGAACCCGCTCCGGCGCGCGCACGCCTAGTACCGCCAGCGTGGCGGTCCGCTCGGCGATCTCCCGGTGCATCTGCCCCCGCCAACCCGACTCGTAGGTGGCGGCGCGGTCGGCGAACGCTGCGACATCGCGGTACTTGCCGATGGTCGAAGGATAGGCGCACCTTCCGCACCCGGCGGGCGAGGTCGAAGCGGCCGGGCTCCAAGTTGTTGACTGTTGAGTAAATTGGTGGACAGGACGCCTTTCCCCGGCCGCGGGTCGCGCCATCTCGACTTCGCCGGTATTCAGACCCTGGCCGTGGTAGGGATTGGTCCGCAGCGTTGTCGAGCTTCTGGCGACCCCCAAAGTGACAAACGCCGGTTACTGTGGGAGCCACAGGGTTCAGCTGGCGTGGGGAGTATGGCCAACCAGGTAGTCGAACCGGTCCCGATCGTGGCTCCGGGCCGGGCGGGGGACGGACTGGCCTTGGCGGCCACCCTGATCTGGGCGGTCAACGTGGTCGTGGTCAAGGTGGCCATCCACACCAGCGGTCCGCTGACCTACGCCACACTTCGCTACCTCATCGGCGGCATCTGCCTGTGGGTGGTCGCCACGCGGGTGGAGGGCCGCCCGCGGATGCCCCGCGGGCGGGAGTGGCGGCTGGTGCTGGCGGCGGCGGGCACGGGCGTGGCGCTGAGCCAGGTGACCTTCACCGGGGCTCTGGCGCTCAAGAGCGCCGACTTCGTCGCCATGTTCTTCGGAACCCTGCCGCTGATGGTGGCGGTGTGGGTCGCCTGGAGAACCAAGGACCGCTTCACGCCGCGAGTGTGGGCCGGGCTGGTGATCGGACTGCTCGGGGTGATGCTGGTCGCCTACAGCGGGCTCAGGGGCGCCAACGCCTGGAGCGGACTGCTGCTGGCCGTGGCCAGCCCCCTCGCCAGCGCCGTCTACCTGCTGCTGCTGCCGCCCCTGCTACGGATCTACAAGCCACTCTCCCTGGCTGCGCTCATGGCGCTGGTGGGCAGTGCGATGATGCTGCCCCTGGGAGCGGCGGAGGCGGCGGTCCGCCACCCCTCGATCAGCCTCGGTTGGCTGGGCCTGCTGGTGTTCAGCGCGCTCGGGGCGGTGCTGGCGACCAACGCCCTTTGGATGGTCGCTGTCCGCCACTTGGGAGCCGCCCGGGCGGCGGTCTTCAATTACCTGGAGCCCTTCATCTCCGTGGTCGCTGCCGCAGTGCTGATCCACGAGGCCATCGTTCCGGTCCAGCTTCTGGGCGGGCTGCTGATCTTCATCTCGCTCGCGGTGGGTAGGCCGCAAGCGGTCCAGGTCACGCCGGCCTGACCTCCCGGCCGCGGGGTCAGGCGGGCGCGTCCACCACTCGCCTGCCACCCCGCGTATAGCATGCGGGAATGATCGCGAGGTGGTGGACGGGCCGCCGGCGGCTCCACTAGCTGTGTCCGGCCAGTCAGCGGCTCGCGACCACGGCCCGGAGCCGGCCGAACTCGCCCGGCTCGCCGAACAGTGGCGAGCGCAGCTGGCGGAATGGGCGATCCCGCCCGAGCTGCAGAAGCAGGCGCGGGAGTCTCCCTGGG
>JBJKSO010000023.1:0-3155 GCA_046703825.1 Candidatus Dormibacteria bacterium | reverse complement strand
TCCACATCCAGATCGGCATGCCGGGAGAGCGCGTCCGAGGCCTGGGCCAGGCAGTAGTCGCCAGCCAGAGTGCCCAGCGCCAGGGGCTGCTCGTGCTCCGCCGCCGCCCGGTGCCACTCGATCGCCTGCTCGGTGAGCTCGGCGGCCGCGGCCGCGTGAACCACCCTGGCCCCTTCTCCCTCACCGGCCTGGGCCGCCTGCAAGGCGAAGGTTGCCGCCCGCCCCAGTCGCCCGGACGGTGTCGTCACGGCCCGCGACCAGCGCAGCGAGGAGAGCACCTGGGTGGTGCGATCCAAGGCCGAACCGCTCACCGACCATGGGTCGGGGCGAGAGGCGGCGTCCTCCTTGGGCCAGACCGCGGAACTGGGGTCGCGGCTCACTGGGTCTGCCGTCGGTTGAGCACCGCCCAGCCCAGGGCCAGCGCCAGCATCAGAGCACCGACCACCAAGACCAGGGCCAGCACCTCGGGCGCCGGGCTCGCCCCGAGCCCGGCCACCAGACCGACCAGCAAGGTGAGCGCGACCGCGCCGATCAGCACCATCCAGCGGCGCTCAGCCCGGGTGATGCTCGCGGGCACCTGCGGTGCTTCCGCGCGAGGCAGCCTCAGCAGCACCACAACCGCCGCAGCCGCCAGCGCGCCGCCGAGGACGGCGGCCGCAACCCAGCTCATCTCAGGCTTCGCTGTCCGGATTGAGCGCTGGGCCGCTCAGCCTGTGGGCTTCCTCGATCCGGGGCTCCGGCGGCGGCTGCACCAGGTAGGCGGCAAGTGCGGCCAGGGCCAGGCCCGCGCAGAGCAGGCTGGCGACCCCGATCCCTCCAGTGGTTCCGCCGGCCGCCGACCCGTTGAGTGCGGCCACCTCGCCCCCGAGGCTGGCCAGGATCAAAGCCCCGACGGCCGCCATCGACCAGCTGCGACTGCGCCAGGCCACGAGCCCGGCACCAGCCGCCAGCCAGCAGCCTCCGAACGCGGTCAGGATCAGGACCGCTTCAACCGGCCACGCCATGGATATCGCTCCCTACCCGGACGCTATCTCGCCGCCCGCCACCACTGTGTCGCCATCGTAGAGGACGAGAGATTGCCCCGGAGCTACTGCCATTTGCGGAGCTGCGAAGCGCACGCTGGCGCGCTCCCCTGGAACCTGCCGCCACTCCGCGGCGGCGGGCGCACCGTGGGCCCGCAGCTGGGCCATGCCGCGCACGGAGCCGCCCGGCAGCGGCCGCTGGTAGTGGCAGCGCTCCACCGTGCAGGCGGAGCGGGCCAGGGACGACCAGGGACCCACCACCAGGGCGTTGCGTTCCACCTCGATGCGGACGACGTACTGGGGCGAACTCTCGGGTGATCGCACCTGCAGTCCCAGCCCCTGGCGCTGGCCGACCGTGTACAGGGCCAGGCCGCGGTGCCGGCCCACCTGCCGGCCGGCGGTGTCGAAAATGGGGCCGTCCCGCAGCTCATGGCCGAGGCGCTCCTGAAGGAGCGTGCGGTGGTCCAGCCCGCCCACGAAGCAGAGCTCCTGGGAGTCGGGCTTGGCGGCCACCTCCAGGCCCACCGCCATGGCCATCCGTCGCACCTCGGCCTTGGCAAACCCGCCCAGCGGGAAGACGACCCGCTGCAGCGTCGGCTGGTCGCAGCGGAACAGCGTGTACGACTGATCCTTGCGCCGATCCTCGGCGCGGCGCAGCGCCAGCCGTCCGTCGGCACCCTCGGCCACCTGCGCGTAGTGGCCGGTGGCGAGGTGAGTGGCACCCAGGCCGGTGGTCCGGCGCAGCAGCTCGGAGAACTTGATGCGCTCGTTGCAGCGGACGCAGGGGTTGGGGGTGCGGCCGCTGCCGTACTCCTGCAGGAAGTCGTCCACAACCGCCTCCCTGAAGGGTTGGGCCATGTTGAGCACGTAGTGGGGGATCCCGAGCCGGGTGCAGACCCGGCGGGCATCCTCCACGGCGTCGATCGAGCAACAGCCCCCCTCACCGCGCTCCATCTCCTCGCTCGCCCAAAGCCGCATGGTCACACCCACCGTGGGCACTCCCGCGGCGGCGCAGAGGGCGGCGCTGACCGAGCTGTCCACCCCGCCGCACATGGCGACGGCGATCACCGAGTCCGGGGGGACAGAGCGCCCGCCCACCCGGCCGGCCTCGACCGGCAGAAGCCGGCGCAGCTCGGAGGGGGTCACGCTCGGCGACCTCATGGCTTGGTGCGTGGCCGCCCGGGCGGGATCAGTCTTGAGGGCGCCACCCGGCAGCAGCACCTCCCGCCACGGCGGGGACGATGCTGAGGTCGTCACCTGCCGCCAGAGGCGCCTCGAGGCCTCCCTCGGAGCGGATGTCCTCGTCGTTGCGGTAGACGTTGACGAAGTGGCGCAGCGAGCCGGAAGGCTCAAAGAGGCGGGCCGTGAATCCCGGGTAGCGGCGGTCCAGGTCGGAGAGTGCCTCCCCCACCGTGGCGCCGTCCACCTCAACCTCGTTCGCACCGCCGGTCAGCTGGCGCAGGGGGCTCGGCACGCGAACTTTGATGCTCATACAGATGTGCTCCTCACCCGGTCTATTATGCCGGGCCTCCGCTCCGCCCTCAGCTAGTGGTCCCGGAGGCCCGGGGCAGGCAGCTGGACCTCTTTGCAGCAAGGCGCCTGCTGGAGGGTCCCGTCGAGCAAGCGGTCGTACACGAACTGGGACCAGGTCTCCATCTCCAGGTAGTGCACGCCCAGCTCGCCCAAAGTCGCCATGCGCCCCTCGAGCTTGTGGCGCTCGCGCACCTGAACCTCGGCATCGCCAGGATCGATCAGGACCAGCACCCCGATGTGCACCCGCCCCACGGCGCCGGCATCGTCCTTGATAAGCCCCACGGCACGTCCGGTCAGGTCCCGGTCGCAGAAGACCTCCTCGTGCCACTCGCGCACGCACCCCTGCTCCCAGGCCTGCGTGAGGTCGCCGTCGCCGACATTGACGTGGCCACCCACCCCCAGGGTCACCTGTCCCCGCAGCCGCCGCTCGCTGCCGGCGGCAAGGCGGCGCATGGCGAGAATCCGCTCGCCGCGGAGCACCACCAAGTGGGGGATGACCTGCTGCCACTCCGGGCTCACCTCTACCGCTGCGCGCAGCCTGAACTCGCCGCACCGCTCCACGGCCGCCAGAAGCTCTTGCACACCGCCCAGCTGCAGACC
>JBJKSO010000022.1:0-55979 GCA_046703825.1 Candidatus Dormibacteria bacterium | reverse complement strand
CCGCGGCGGGGCCCCATGGGGGCGGAAGTTGACGGGGAGGGCCACCGCCCCCGGCCCCACCCCGCACGGCTCTTGGCCCTCGCGGACGATAGCTGCCGGCGGGATGAACTCGTCGCCGAGATCCTGGCGATAGCAGTCATGAACGTATCCGGCCGCGCTGGCGGCGAGCGTCTGAGGTCGGCCGAGAATGGTCTCGAAGGCCTGCTGGGTGCGGTCCCAGCGGTGGTCGCGGTCCATCGCGTAGTAGCGACCGCTGACCGTCACCACCCGCCCCACGCCGATCTGGTCCAGCTTCCGCTCCACCTCCTCCAGATACCCCGCGCCAGCGCGGGGCGAAGTGTCCCTGCCATCGGTGAAGGCGTGGAGCCAGACCCGCGGCAGTCCGCGCTGGGCGGCCATCTGGCAGATGGCCAGGGCGTGCTCCTGATGGCTGTGCACACCGCCCGGGGAAATCAGGCCCATCAGGTGCAGGCCGCGGTTCTGATCCCGCGCCCGATCGATCGCGCGGCACAGGGTTTGGTTGGCGAAGAAGCTCCCGTCAGCGATTGACTGGTCGATCCGGGTCAGCTCCTGCTCTACGACCCGGCCGGCACCGATGGTCAGGTGGCCGACCTCGGAGTTGCCCTGCTGCCCGGGCGGCAGGCCGACCGCCTCGCCGTGGGCCCTCAGCAGGGTGTGGGGCCACTGCCGCAGCAAAGCTCGGTAGTTGGGCATCCGTGCCGCGGCGATGGCGTTGCCCGCCACCTCGTCCCGGTGTCCGAAGCCGTCGAAGATGCACAGCAGAGCGCGATTGGTCTCGATTGTTGCTCCCCAACAGTGGCAGGCGCGCGCGGCGGGGCGAAGGCACGCCAGGCTCCACCGATGAGCCTAGCAGCGGCCGGGAGCAGGAATCACCCGGCCGCGGCCACGATGGCGAGAAACTCCTTCGCTTTGAGGCTGGCCCCGCCAATCAGCCCGCCGTCTACGTCGGGTGGGGCGAACAGCGACGCGGCCGTACTGGCGCTGACGCTTCCTCCGTAGAGAACCCGCAGCGAGCGCTCCACCCCGGGGGCAAGCGCCGCCACTGCCTGGCGGACATCTCTGGCGCCCTGGGCGGCATCATCGGGGGTGGCGCTCTCACCGGTCCCGATCGCCCAGACCGGCTCGTACGCCACCACGCAGCGGCTCAAGGCTTCGCGGTCCAGTCCCTGCAAAGCGGCGTGAGTCTGGCCCTGGATGACCTGGGTCGCCCGTCCCTGTTTGCGCTCGTCCAAACTCTCGCCGACGGCGAGCAGCGGCCGCATTCCCGCTCGAAGCACCGCCCGCAGTTTGGCCGCCACCTGCCGATCCGTCTCGCCAAACAGCCGGCGTCGCTCGCTGTGGCCCACCAAGACCCAACCACAGACGCCGGCGAGCATCTCAGCCGACACCTCGCCGGTGAAGGCACCGCTGGTTTCCCAGTGGCAGTTCTGGGCACCCAGCCAGACGTCCGGCCGGCCGGAGAGGTTGGCTGCGACCGCGGCCAGCGAGGTGTACGGCGGCAGCAGCATCACGTCGGCGTTCGGGTGTGGCGGCAGGCCGGAGCAGATGGCAAGGGCCAGCTCGGCGGATTGCCGGGGATCGGTGTGCATCTTCCAGTTGCCGGCCACCAGCGGCCGGCGGATGGGGCTGGTCACACCTGGGGGGTGGCGCGCAGCACCGCCACGCCGGGAAGATCTCGGCCCTCGAGAAATTCCAAAGTGGCCCCGCCGCCGGTGCTTACGTGGGTGAAGCCCCCCTCCAAGCCGAGTTTCTCCAGCGCGGCTTGGAGATCCCCGCCGCCCGTCACGCTCCGGGCGGAGGTGGCCGCGATCATGCGGGCCATCTCCTCAGTGCCGGCGGCAAACAGCGGGTTCTCGTAGAGGCCCAGCGGTCCGTTCCAGACGATGGTGCCAGCCGACTGCACGATCGGCCGCCAGCGTTCGAGGGTCTCCGGACCGATGTCCAAGATCATGTCGTCAGGACCCAGCTCCTGGACCGAGACGGTCCGCACCCGGTCCGGGGTGGCGTCGGGGGAGACGGCCACCACCGCGTCACTGGGCAGCTCAAGCTTCACCCGCACCTCTGCCGCGCGCCGGACCAGCTCGGCAGCGCTGTCGATGAAGTCCACTTCCACCAGCGACCGACCGACCTCCAGCCCAGCAGCCGCCAGAAAGGTTGCTGCCATGGCACCCCCGAGGCAGAGCGCATCCACCCGAGACAGCAGGTTGTCCAGCACACCGAGCTTGCTGCTGAGCTTGGCCCCGCCCATGACCGCCAGCAATGGGCGGCGCGGTGACTCCAGCAGCGCATTCAACTCGCTCAGCTCCCGCTCCATCAGCAGGCCCGCCGCCGCCGGCAGCAGCCGGGCGATCCGCTCGGTGGAGGCGTGAGCACGGTGGGCGGTGCCGAAAGCGTCGTTCACGTATACGTCTCCCAGCCCCGCCAACCGCGTGGCGAACACCGGATCATTGCGCTCTTCGCCGGGCTCGAAGCGCAGGTTCTGCAGCATCAGCAGCTGGCCCGGCCGGAGCGCCCTTGCCGCGGCCTGGGCGTCCGGGCCCGCGACATCGTCCACCCAGAGTACCGGGCGCCCCACCAGCTGCTCCAGCCGTTGTGCCAGCGGCCGGGTGGTGAGCTCGGGCCTGCGTTCGCCCCCGGGACGCCCCAGGTGGGTCATGACCACCACCGCCGCCTGCCTGGCCAGCAGCGCCTGGATGGTGGGCAGCGCCGCCCGGATCCGCCGGTCGTCACGGATCTCCCCGCGCTCGTCCATGGGAACGTTGAAGTCGACGCGCAGCAGCACCCGCCTTCCGCCCACGTCGATGGCGTCCAAATCAGCCACCGCGTCCGCCACGCTCAGTGGAAGTCCTTGCCGATCAGGCCGAGCAGATCCACCACCCGGCACGAGTAACCCCATTCGTTGTCGTACCACGACAGCACCTTGACATGACGCGGGCCGGCCATGGTGGTCAAGGGAGCGTCGAAGATCGAGGAGTGAGAATTGCCGCGGAAGTCGATGGAAACCAGCTCTTCGTCGGTAACGGCCAGGATCCCTCTTAGCGATCCGGCCGCGGCCTCCCGCATCGCCTGATTAACGCGTTCGGCGGTGGTGTCGGACGACAGCTGCGCGCTCAGATCAATCAACGAAACGTTGGGCACCGGAACCCGCAGGGCCATGCCGGCGAATTTTCCCTCCAACTCAGGGAGAACCAGGGCGACCGCCTTGGCGGCGCCGGTGGTCGTGGGAATGATGGAGAGCGCGGCGGCGCGGGAGCGGCGGAAATCATGGTGCGGCGAGTCCAGCAATCGCTGATCACCCGTGTAGGCGTGCGCAGTTGTCATCAGCGCGCTCTCGATTCCGAACGACTCGTGCAGGACTTTGGCCACCGGCGCCAGACAGTTGGTGGTGCACGACGCGTTGGAGATGATCTGGTGCCGCGCCGGGTCGTAGCGGCCGTCGTTGATGCCCATGCACACCGTGATGTCTTCGCCTTTTGTGGGGGCAGTGACCACCACCTTCTGTGCGCCGCCCTTGTCGATGTGCGGCCTTACCTGCTCGGCCTTGGTGAACTTGCCGGAAGCCTCCACCACAACCTGCACACCGAGAGCAGCCCAATCGACATCCCCGGGATTGGGCTTGGACAGCACCTTCAATTCCCGGCCGTCGACGACCAAGGACTCCTCCCCGATCTCGACGGTGCCCGCGTACGGCCCCAGCACCGAGTCGTAGCGCAGCAGGTGTCCGGCCAGCGTAGGTTCCATAACGTCGTTGAACGCCACGAACTCCACGTCAGCGCGACCGGCGGCCGCTCGGAACACGTTGCGACCAATCCTGCCGAACCCGTTGATTCCCACGCGTACAGCCACGGCGCTCTTCCTCCTAGTGCACCGGGTACCTCACCGAACCGCGACCGAGTATAGGTTCGGTTCTCGGCCGCCCGGACCGCACTGCTACGGTTCCCCTCCCCCGTGATCCCACCTGCTCGGTTGGGTCGCCCGCCGGTGCTAGCCTGCTGCGGTGCCCAGCCTGAGCATTCCCAGCCTCACAGTAATGGCCTCCTTCCTGGAGGCGATGGACGAGTTCGTTGCCGAGGGCAGGGGCGAGATCTCGGACGATTCGATCCTGGGCAACGACCTGAGACGGTTCGGCGCCAGCTGGCACTCGCCCGAAGGCTTCCAGGCCTACCTAGCCGACCTGGAGCGCAAGTCCCGCGAGCCGGTCCCTAGCCACTGGGTGCCCAGCACCACCTTGTGGTGGGTGGACCAGTCCACCTACCTGGGTCGACTGAGCATTCGCCACCGGCTCAACCAGCACCTGCGCGAGATGGGCGGCCATATCGGCTACGACATGCGCCCCAGCGCCCGCCGACGGGGCCACGCCACCGCCATGCTCGGCGCGGCGCTGCCGCTGGCAAAGGCGCTGGGGATCGACCCGGCACTGATCACCTGCGACACCACCAACCTCGCCTCGCGACGAGTGATCGAGAAGAACGGTGGCGTCTTGGAGGATGAGCGGCACGGCAAACTGCGCTTCTGGGTGCCATGCTCCAAGGACTAGTTGGCCGGCTTGAGGAGAGGTCAGCGGCCAAGAGCGGCGGGAGCGCCCGGCGGCCGGATCGCCACTCCCCCGGTGCTGAGGGACGTAAGCGCGCGGTGCGCAGCCCCGGCTGGCTCCCCTCAGTTCGGCCGGGGCCGGGGTTCTCCAGCACCTCGGCGATGCTGAGAAGCGGAACGGCGGCAGGGACCGGCCACCCACACCGCCGATTGCTGCTGCCGTCGGTCGCCGATTCGCCGACGCAACCGTATGGTTGGCGCGGGTGAGCAAGCCGCAGACCATCCTCTCCTGGAGCAGCGGCAAGGACAGCGCGTGGGCGCTCCACGCCCTCCGCGAGCAGGGGGAAGTCGAGGTGGTGGGACTGCTCACCACGTTCAACCAGCAGTTCGGCCGCGTGTCGATGCACGGCGTCCGCAGCGAGCTAGTGGAGCGCCAGGCCCGTGCGGTCGGACTACCGCTGCGGTCTGTTCAACTGCCCTGGCCCTGCCCCAACTACGCCTACGAGGCGGCGATGTCGCGGGCTCTGGCCAGCGCGCGCGGTGACGGGGTCACGCACATCGCCTTCGGCGACCTCTACCTCGAGGACATCCGCACCTACCGGGAGCGGCGGATGGCGGACGCAGGCATGACGCCGCTGTTTCCGCTGTGGGGCGCAGACACCGGGCGCCTGGCGCGGGAAATGACGGTTGCCGGCGTCAGAGCCACCCTCGTCTGCGTCGATCCTAAGCAGCTGGATGGACAGTTCTGCGGTCGCAGCTTCGACACCGCCCTGCTGGCGGAGCTGCCGGCAAGCGTCGATCCCTGTGGCGAGCGGGGCGAGTTTCACACCTTCGCGTGGGACGGGCCGGCGTTCGCGCAGCCCGTGGAGGTGGCGCTCGGCGAGGTGGTCCAGCGGGACGGCTTTGTCTTCGCCGATCTGCTCCCGGTGGGGTCGGCGTCCTCGGCGGGTTGACCGGCGCGCCCTGCCGCCTTCAAGCTCGCGCCTCAGTCCCGGGGTCGAGACCGCCCAGCGCTTTTGTGGCTCAGCGCCTTGGACCTAGGCTGCCATCGCAGACAGCAAGATCCACGCCGGCTCAAAGTGCCATCCGGACAAGGTGTCCATAGCGGGAATCTTCCTCCGAGGACTCGAACCCTCTTCCAGAGCACCGGTGTCGGCCGCCAGCCGCCCCGCGACCTCGCCAGTCAGCTAGCGCCCCCAGGAGGAGTTCGACGTGCTGCTAGAGCCGGCTGGGGAGGTCTCGGTGCCAGAGGAGCGCGGGCGGACCCTCCGCTCCCAGGCGACGGCCAAGCGCCTCCACCACCGCCACTGAGCGGTGATAGCCGCCGGTGCACCCCACCGCCAGCCGTAGCGCCGGACGGGCGCGCGTGCGCAGTTCACCCAGCAGCCGAGCCACAATCCCCTCCGTTGCCCCGACCAGGTCCTGGGCCAGGGGCTGGTCCAGCACGTACTGTGCAACCTCCGGATCAAGCCCGGAGCGCAGCCGCAGGCGTGGTTCCCAGTGCGGGTTGCGCAACGCCCGCACATCCAGGCACCACTGCAGGTCCAGCGGCACTCCCCTCGGAAACGCGAACGACTCCAGCACCACCACCGGCCCCCGAACGCTCCCGCTCAACCAAGGCACCACCAGCTGGCGCAGCCGCGCTCGCAGCAAGGGCTGGTCCAGGTGGGAGGTATCGAGGACCAACTCGGCGCGCAGATGCAGTGGGAACAGTCGCTCAGAGCACCCACGCAGTAACCGCGCCGCGTCCAACGGGCTGGCCGGCATGGGCGGCTCCGCCCAGGGTGGAACCCAGCGCTCCATTGCCGCCTCGGCGGCCGCCGCCACCCAGATCAAGTGGGGCCGACCCGGCTCATCCAGGCGCTCCAGGTCGAGTGGCGGACTTCCAACGCCCTCCCAATGGACTGCCCCCACCCCGGCCCGGCGCAGCTCCTCAGCCGCCGCCGCGGCACCTGCCCCCGGGGTGCCGGCGATCACCGCGCTCGGCTCGTCAGTCACAGCAACTCCTTGACCGCGACCGCCACCGGTCGCGTGACCCCCGGCACCGAGACCAGCTCCTCCAGGCTCGCCTCCTTGATCCCCTCCAGCGACCCGAAGCGGCGCAGCAGGGCCCGCTTGCGCTTGGGCCCCAGTCCCCTCACCTCGTCCAGGCGGCTGCCGACGCTGGCCTTGGCACGGCGCGCACGATGGCGGGTGATGGCGAAGCGGTGCGCCTCGTCTCTGACCCTTTGCACGAGAAAGAGCGCGGGGCTCCCCTCGGGAAGGTGAAGCGGCTGTGGGTCATCCACCCGGTGCAGCTCCTCAAAGCGCTTGGCCAGGCCGAAGTGGGGGAGCGCCCCGAGGTTGAGGCGCTGGAGCGCTCGGTCGGCCGCCGCCAGCTGCCCCTGCCCCCCGTCCACAATCACCAGGTCAGGCATCACCCCAAAGCTCGACTCGGGAGCACTGGCGCCGCCGGCCAAGTGGGCGAAGCGGCGCGAGATCACCTCCTCCATGCTGGCGAAGTCGTTGGGACCGTCGACGCTGCGGATGGCGAAGATGCGGTAGTGGGCAGGCTTGGGGCGGCCCTGCTCGAACACCACCATCGAGCCCACGCTCTGCTGGCCCATGGTATTGCTGATGTCGTAGCACTCGATTCGGCCGGGTGGGCCGGCGAGGCCCACGTGCTGGGCCAGGTCCTCGAGCGCTCCCTGGCTGCGCCGGTCATCGAAGTCCTGGGCAACCCGCAGCTGCTGCAGGCCGGCGGCGGCCGTCTCCGCCGCGCGCTCCACCAGTTGCCGGAAGCGACCCCGCCGGGGCTGGATGATCCGCACCGAGCTGCCTCGGCGGTTGCCTAGAAAGGATTCCAGCAGCGCCAGCGTGCTCGGGAGCTCGGAGACGTACACCGATTTGGGCACCTGGGTGGCGCTGCCGTAGTACTGGGACAAAAAGCTCCCCAGTACCTCGTCGGGACCGGCATCGCCCACCCCCTCCAGCGCATGGCGCTCCATCCCCTGGAGCCTGCCCTCGCGGACCAGCAGCACGCTCGCCATGCCCTGAACCCCATCCTGCGCCAGCCCGATCACGTCCACCTCAGCTCCGAGCCGCGGGCTGGTCACCTGCTCCTCGAGCAGGCGGGCGACGGTGCGCAGGCGGTCCCGAAGCGCCGCCGCCTTCTCGAAGTCCAGTTCCTGACTGGCTGTCTGCATCTCCCGCTCCAGCCGCGCCGTGACCGCGGCGCTGTGACCGCGCAAAAACGTGGCGGTGTCCTCCAGCAGGCCGGCGTACTCCGAAGGGCTGACCAGCCCCTCGCAGGGGCCAGCGCAGATCCCAATGTGGTAGTCGAGGCAGACCTTGCCGCGGCGGAAGACCCCGTCCGGACAGCCGCGGAAGGGAAACACCGTGCGCACCTCCCGTACCGTGCGCCGGATCGCCTTGGCGTCGGTGTACGGGCCAAAATATCGCGCCGGGTCGGTCGCCAGCCGACGGGCGAAGCTGGGACGCGGATAGGCAGCCAGCTTGCCCTGAAGGTCCTGGGGCACCTGCTCCGAGTCCGAGAACTCCGGCTCGGGAATGCGCAGGTAGAGGTAGTTCTTGTCGTCGCGCAGGCGCACGTTGAAGCGTGGCCGGTAGCGCTTGATGAGCGTGTTCTCCAACAGCAGCGCCTCCTGCTCACTGCTGGCGGTGATCACCTCGAAGTCGTAGGCGGACTCCACCAGGTGCCGGATGCGCGGCGGGTGCGCCTCCGGGCTCACGAAGTAGCTGCGCAGCCGGTCCGGGAGGTTGGCGGATTTGCCGATGTAGATGACCTGGGCTGAGCTGCCGCGGAACAGGTACACGCCCGCAGACCGGGGCGCCGCCTGCAACCGGGCGCGCAGGAGTTCCGGCTGTCGCACCAGGGGTCGATCCGGCCGCACCTGAGCTTGGTTCAACTCCCTGTTCACGCTAGCACCCCGCTACCGGTGGGCAGGCAGCAGGTCCAGCAGCGCGAAGGTCAGCAAGACCAGGAAGGCCAGGACCATCAGCACCACCGAGGTGAGACAGGCGCGGCGCTGCCAGCCCCGGAAACCGCCTTCGGGCTCGGGTGACTCTCCGCTCAAACCGCCACAGGTGCCCGCTCGGCCAACCGCTCTCGGAGCAGCGGCGCCAGGAAGGATCCGGTCACCGAGGCAGGGTTGGCGCTGATCCGCTCGGGGGTACCCTCGGCCACCACGCTGCCGCCGCGGTCGCCGCCCTCCGGTCCCAAGTCGATGATCCAGTCGGTCGCCTTCAGGACGTCCAGGTTGTGCTCGATCACGACCACCGAGTTGCCCTGCTCCACCAGCCGGTGGAGCACCCCCAGCAGGCGCTCCACGTCGGCGAAGTGCAGCCCGGTGGTGGGCTCGTCAAGGATGTAGAGGGTGCTGCCGGTGCTGCGGCGGGAGAGCTCGGTGGCCAGCTTGACGCGCTGCGCCTCGCCGCCGCTCAACTGGGTTGCAGGCTGCCCCAGCCGGACGTAACCCAAGCCGACATCAACCAAGGTTTGCAGCTTGCGAGCAATTGCCGGCTGGTTGCGGAAGACCACCAGCGCCTCGGCGACGGACAGATCGAGCACATCCGCGATGGTGTGGCCCTTGAAACGCACCTCCAGCACCTCCTGGGTGTAGCGCTTGCCCTTGCACACCTCGCAGGTGACGTAGATGTCCGGCAGGAAGTGCATCTCAATCTTGATCAGGCCATCGCCCTCGCAGGCTTCGCAGCGCCCACCGCGCACATTGAACGAGAAGCGTCCCGGTTTATAGCCGCGCACACGCGCCTCCGGCAGCTGGGCGAACAGCTCCCGGATCGGTGTGAAAAGTCCGGTATAGGTGGCGGGGTTGCTGCGCGGGGTTCGGCCGATCGGCGCCTGGTCCACATCTACCACCTTGTCCAGTCGGTCCAGCCCTTCAATGGTCCGATGCGCCCCGGGGCGTTGCCGGGCGCGATAGAAGTGCTGGGCCAGTCGCCGGTAGAGGATGTCGTTGACCAGGGTGCTCTTGCCCGAGCCGCTGACCCCCGCCACGCCAACCAGGCAGGCGAGCGGGAAGCTCACATCAATGTTGCGCAGGTTGTTGGCGCTTGCCCCTCGCACCACCAGGGCGCCTCGGGGCCGGCGGCGCTCCCGGGGCACGGGAATGCTCCTCTCCCCGCGCAGGAACTGACCGGTGATCGAGGCGGGCGCGGCCAGCACCTCCTGGAGCGGCCCAGCGGCGACCACCGCCCCGCCCTGCTCGCCGGCTCCCGGCCCCATGTCGACGATGAAGTCGGCGCTGCGGATGGTCTCCTCGTCGTGCTCCACCACCACGACGGTGTTGCCGAGGTCGCGCAGCCGGAAGAGGGTGGCGAGCAGCTTGGCGTTGTCCCGTTGGTGCAGCCCGATGCTCGGCTCGTCAAGGATGTACAGCACTCCCGTGAGCCGGCTGCCGATCTGGGTGGCCAGCCGGATGCGCTGCGCTTCCCCGCCCGACAGGGAGGCGGCGGCGCGGTCGAGGGTCAGGTACTGCAGACCCACGTCGCAGAGAAACCCGACCCGCTCTCTAATCTCCTTGAGGATGCGACGGGCAATGGTTTCCTCGCGCGGATTGAGCCGCCAGTCGTCCAGCACGTCCCGGGCCCGCTCCACCGGCCGCTCGCAGACGTCCATGATGCCGAGCCCGCCCACGGTCACCGCCAGGAATTCGGGCCGCAGCCGCCGACCCTTGCAGGCCGGGCATGGCCGCTGCATCATCAAGCGCTCGATCGCCTCCTTCACGGTGTCCGACTCGGTCTCCCGGTACCGCCGCTCCAGGCTTGGGATCACCCCCTCGAAACGCGCCTGGTAGTGGTGCACCCGGCCTTGGCGGGTTCGGTAGCTCATCTCCACCGTGCTGCCCCGGGGCAGACCGAAGAGGATCACGTCCCGCTGGCGGCCGGTGAGCTGGTTCCAGGGACGGTCCAGCGGAATCCGGTGCTCCTCGGCGACCGCTTCGACCAGCTCATTCATCCACTGTTGGGCCGGACCCCAAGTCCATCCGGAAACCGCTCCCTGCCGGAGTGAGAGGCCGGGGTCTCCGACCACGGCATCGGGGTCGACCTCCAGCTTTGCGCCCAAGCCGGTGCAGGTGGGGCAGGCGCCGTGCGGGTTGTTGAAGGAGAAGTTGCGGGGCTGCGGCTCCTCGATGGAGATGCCGTCGTAGACGCAGGCGAACTGTTGCGAGAACAGCATGTCCTCGATCGGGTGAGCGGGATCCGCGCCGGTGACCACCACCACCCCACCGGACAGACCGGCCGCCTGCTCGCACGACTCGCGCAGCCGGGAGATGACATCGGGGCCCAGCACCAGGCGGTCCACCACGATCTCGAGATCGTGCTTGTACCGCTTGTCGAGGGTGGGCGCGTCCTCGACTTGGTAGACGGTGCCGTCCACCCGGACCCGGACGTAGCCCTGGCGGCGAGCCAGCTCGAACACCGCCTGGTGCTCGCCCTTTCTGCCCTGGACAATCGGCGACAGCACCATGATCCGGCTGCCCTCGGGGAGCGCCGCCACTTGGTCGGCGATCTGCTCTACGGTCTGTCTGGAAATCTCGCGACCGCACTTGGGGCAGTGGGGATGCCCCACCCGCGCGTAGAGCAGGCGGAGATAGTCGTAGATCTCGGTGACCGTCCCCACCGTCGACCTTGGATTGCGTCCGGCTCCCTTTTGGTCGATGGATATCGCCGGGGAGAGCCCGTCGATGTGGTCGACGTCAGGCTTCTCCATCTGGCCCAGGAACTGGCGGGCGTAGGCCGACAGGGACTCCACGTAGCGGCGCTGCCCCTCGGCGTAGAGGGTGTCGAACGCAAGTGACGACTTGCCTGAGCCGCTGAGCCCGGTGATCACCGTCAGGGCGTCGCGCGGGATCTCCAGGTCGACGTTGCGCAGGTTGTGCTCCCGAGCACCGCGGATAGAGATGTACGACTGAGACACCGCTAGAAGCGTACCCAGTTCCGGAGTGGCCGCCTGCCACCCCAGGTGGCACAGGTGCCTCTCCGGCTTGCGACCCCGCCTTCCCTCCGCTTAGACCCCACCGAGTCCACCCATCGCCAAAACCCGTCCACCTCCAATCCGCACTTTTGAGCAGCGCCGTCGATTCGGAGCACCGCCGGCAAGATCCTGCCCGGGTGGTCCGCCGGCTAGCCGCCGTATCGTACACTTGTTCGATAGTCCAGGCTTGGCCAGGACCGCATGCCGCGACCGCCCAGTCGGCAGGGCAGCAACGGCGGGCCGCAGGCGCCCACCCTCCTGATGCCAGACTGAAGACGTGGAACCCAAAGCCTGGCCAGCGGATGGTCTGGCCGACCCGCTAAGCGCAGGTCTGGCGCTGCTGGCCGAGCAGGTCCGACAGCGCCGGATCTCGCCCAGCGAGGTGCTCGAGCTGTGTCTAGGGCGGATCTCGGAGCTTTCACCCCTCAATGCCTTCGTCTGCGTGCTGGAGGAACAGGCGCGAGCGCAGGCAAGAGCTTCTGAGGCGCGGATTTTGCGTGGCGAGGCGGGGCCGCTCGAGGGAGTCCCGATCCCGATCAAGGACAACGTCCCGCTGGCGGGGGTCCCCACCAGTCAGGGATCACGGGCGGTTCCCGATATCCCGGCACCCGAGGACTCCCCCGTGGTCCGGCGGCTGCGCGCGGCCGGAGCGCTGCTGGTCGGCAAGACCAACCTTCCCGAATTCGGCGCCATCCCGGTGACCGAGAATCTCCGCTACGGGGTGACCGAGAACCCCGTCGCCCCCGGCCGGACCGCCGGCGGCTCCAGCGGTGGATCCGCTGCCGCGGTCGCCGCCGGACTGGTCCCGGCAGCGCACGGCAATGACGGCGCCGGCAGCCTGCGCATCCCCGCCTCCTGCTGCGGACTGTTCACGATCAAGCCCAGTCGCGGCTTCATGGAGACGGGCTACTTGATCGGCGATGCCATGGGGGGCATGGCGGTGGAGGGCTTTTTGACCCGCACCGTGGCCGATCAAGCCCTGCTGCTGGACGTCGCCACCGACTGGCGGGGCCCGCGTGCCCCGGGATCGCTCCCCGTCCCCTACTCCGCTGGTGCGTTCAGGATGGAGACACCCCTCAGGATCGGTTGGACCACGGTGCCACCCATCCCGGTTCCGGTGGCCGAGGACTGCCAGCGGGCAGTCGCCGCCGCCGCCGAGTTGTTGGCGGGGCTGGGACACCGAGTCGAGCAGGTTGACCCCGGCTGGCAGTCGGATCAAGCCGGACCGGCGTTTCGCGGCCTTTGGGCGGTCGGCATGCGGGCCACGGTGCTAGGGCTGGCGGTCCAGGGAGGTGACCCCGACCTGGTCGAGCCGCACATCAAGGCCCTGGGGGAGTTGGCGGATCAGATCGGTGGCGCCGAGTACCTTGTCATGTCGGTGTTTATGCAGTTCCAGGCCAGTCAGGCGCTGCGCTTTTGGGACGAGCACGATGTGCTGCTCACCCCGAGCTTGGCCCAACCGCCGCTGCGGGTTGGGGAGCTGTTCCAGAGCGCGGCCGAGGATCCGGCCAGTGTCATGGACCGCGCCGACGCCTTTTCACCGTTCACGCCGTTCGCCAACATCACGGGCCAGCCGGCCGCGCAGCTGCCGCTGGGGCTAAGTGCCGAGGGTATTCCCCTGGGCGTGCAAGCAATCGGTGCCCAAAACTCCGAGCCGCTGCTGCTGGCGTTGGCCAGCCAGATCGAGGCGGCGCACGGCTGGACGGCGAGCCCCCTAGGGCCGGTGGTCAGCCGCTGACCAGCCTGGCGTCGAGGAAGATGTCGGTACCGGCCAGCGCCTTGGAGAGGGGGCAGGAGAGCTTGGCCTCGTGGGCCACCTGCTGGAACTCCTCCGGCTCCAACGCCTCGGAGTGGGCCACCAAGTCCAGATTGATCCGGCTGATGCGGTAGCCAGACTCCTCACGATCCAGATGCACCGAAGCGGTGGTCTCCATCCGCTCGGGCACCTTGCCGAGCTGGCGCAGGCGCGCGGAGACGGCGATGGTGAAGCAGCTGGCAAGCGATGCCCCCAACAGCTCCTCGGGGTTGGTTCCGGGGGCGGACTCGAACCTGGCGTCCCAGGAGTAGTCGGCCTTGATGGTCCCACTCTCGGTCTCGATCCGACCCCCGCCGCGCTGCTCGCTGTCCGCCCAGGTGACGTGCGCCGTCCGTACTGGCATCTCGCTAACCTCCCTTCACGGGCAAGACCCGTCTTCTCGGGAGACTAGCAGCCGTACGCGCCACCGCCCTGCTCCTGATCACGCGCCGCCGTTGTCAGACCGCGGGAGATCAGCGGCCGCTCGCCCGGGCGCTCCCACCTCGATCACCTACCCCGAGCCCCCGGCGACCGACGACAGCCGCGGGGCTCCGACATCGACGACTACTGGCTGGAGCCGGTCGGAACCCCCACCCCGGCTACGGACCGCGCCGCCGCCGCGTCGGCCGGCGACCCTGCCCCGCAGCCGCTGGCTGGCGGACGCCGTCTTGGAGGCGGCGCAGTTCCACGAGCCGGTCCCGCAGCTGGGCGGCTCGCTCAAACTCCAGGTTGGTGGCCGCCTTGTGCATCGCCCGCTCCAGCTCCACCGTGAGTCGGAGCAGCTCGTCGGGGGGCAGCCCCGCCACCTGCTGGAACTCCACAGCCGCCTCCTGCATTTCGGCTCTGACCTGTTCCTGCTCGCGGATCGCCTTGACGATGGTGGTGGGCGTGATGTCGTGCACACGGTTGTACTCGAGCTGGCGGTTCCGCCGGCGATCGGTCTCCTCGATCGCGTGCTGCATGGCCTCCGACAGGCGATCGGCGTACATCACCACGTGGCCGTGGACGTTCCGCGCCGCCCGGCCGGCGGTCTGGATCAAGGAGCGGTAGCCGCGGAGGTAGCCCTCCTTGTCGGCGTCGAGGATTCCAATGAAGCTCACCTCCGGGAGGTCCAAGCCCTCGCGGAGCAGGTTGATGCCGACCACCACGTCGTACACGCCCAGACGGAGGTCGCGGATCACCTCGACCCGCTCCAGGGTGTCGACATCGGAGTGCAGGTATTGGACTTTGACGCCCGCCTCGCGCAGGTAGTCGGTGAGGTCCTCGGCCATGCGCTTGGTGAGGGTGGTGATCAGGGTGCGTTCGCCGGCGGCGGCGGTCTTGCGAAGCTCCTCCAGCAGATCGTCCACCTGGCCCTTGGTGCGGCGTACCTCCATGGGGGGGTCGAGCAGACCCGTGGGCCGGATCAGCTGCTCCACCACCGCGCTGGCGTGGCGGAGCTCGTAGGGCCCGGGGGTGGCGGAAACGTAGATCAGCTGGCGCGTCGAGTCCTCCCACTCGGCGAAGGTGAGCGGCCGGTTGTCCAGAGCCGACGGAAGCCGGAACCCGTACTCGACCAAAGGAATCTTGCGCGAGCGATCGCCGCCGAACATCCCGCCGATCTGGGGAACGGCCACATGTGACTCGTCCACGATCACGAGCGTGTCCTCAGGCAGGAAGTCCATCAGGGTGTAGGGCCGCTCCCCCTCCTGCCGGCCGGTCAGGTGGCGGGAGTAGTTCTCCACCCCGGCGCAGGTACCGGTCTCGCGCAGCATCTCCAGGTCGAACATGGTTCGCTGGCTCAGCCGCTGTGCCTCCAGCAGCTTGCCCTGGCCCTCCAGCTCCGCCACCCGCTCACTGAGCTCGGCCTCGATCGCCCGCAGCGCTCGCTCCAGCTTGTCCCGGGGGGTGACGTAGTGCGAGGCCGGGAATATGTCCAGCTGCTCCTTCTCGTCGAGCAGCTCACCGGTCAGGGGGTCGAACTCCACGATCCGCTCGATCTCGTCGCCGAAGAACTCAATCCGGCTGGCCACCTCCTCGTAGGCCGGCTGGACGTCGACCACGTCTCCGCGCACCCGGAAGCGGCTGCGCCCGAAGTCGATGTCGTTGCGCGTGTACTGCAGGTCGGCCAGCTTGCGCAGGAGCATGTCGCGACGCAGGCCATGGCCCCGCCGCAGCTGGATTGACTCTCCGATGTAGTCTTCTGGTGAACCGACGCCGTAAATGCAGGAGACCGAGGCAACCACGATGACGTCGCGCCGGGTCAACAGCGAACGGGTCGCCGCGTTGCGCAGCCTGTCGATCTCCTCGTTGCGGGACGAATCCTTCTCGATGTAGGTGTCCGTGCGCGGGATGTAGGCCTCGGGCTGGTAATAGTCGTAGTAGGAGACGAAGTACTCCACGGCGTTCTCCGGAAAGAACGCCTTGAACTCGGCCCAGAGCTGAGCCGCCAAGGTCTTATTGGGGCTCAGCACCAGAACCGGTCGCTGAACCCGACCAATGACATTGGAGATGGTGAAAGTCTTGCCGCTGCCGGTCACCCCCAGGAGCACCTGGTGCTCGTCCCCCCGCTCCAGCCCGTCCACCAGCCGATCGATGGCCTCGGGCTGGTCGCCGGTGGGCGCGAAGGGTGCCTGGAGTGAGAAGCGCCGCATGCCGGGAGTATGGCAGTGGCTCGCGACCGGCTCCGACGGGATTCCCCAATGCCCCTGATCGCCCTCTCCGATGTCGCCGTCGAGTACGCCGACCGGGTGGTCTTCTCCGGACTCGGGCTCAGCGTCGAGCCCGGGGACCGGATCGGGGTGGTGGGAGCCAACGGTGAGGGCAAGTCCAGTTTGCTGACCCTGCTCGCCGGGATCGAGCCGGCGGCCCAGGGCACAGTCGAGCGCCGCCCCCGACTTCTGGTCAGCTACCTACCCCAGGAGTCCCCCGAGCCAGTGGCCGAGACCGTGCTGGGAGAGGCCATGGCCAGTCGCACCGACATCTCCCATCTGCGCGACGAGATGGTCCAGCTGGAGGCCTTGCTGGCTGACCCCGCCCACGCCAGCGAAGGGGTGCTGACCCGCTACGGTGAGTGCCAGGCCGCCTACGAAGGTCTTGGCGGTTACGACCTGGAATCGCGGGCCCGCGCGGTGTTGAGCGGCCTCGGTCTGGGTGAGCCCGAGCAGCAGCGCTCGCCGCGCGAGCTGAGCGTGGGCCAGATCCGGCGGCTGGAACTCAGCAAGCTCCTCCTGCAGGAGAGCGACCTGCTCCTGCTGGACGAGCCCACCAACCACCTGGACCTCACAGCTATCGAGTGGCTGGAGCAGCACCTGCTCCAGAACGTCAAGACCCTCTGCCTGGTCGCGCACGACCGGCGCCTGCTGGACCGTGTCTGCAACCGCATCGTGGAACTGGAGGCGGGCCGGACGGAGACCTACGCCGGCAATTTCGGGGCCTACCTGCGCCAGCGCCAGGAGCGGCGGCTGCGCTGGCGCAGGGCCTGGGAGGCGCAGCAAGCGCACATCAGCCACCAGGAGGACTACATCCGCCGCTACAAGGCGGGCCAGCGGGCCCGGCAGGCGCGCGGCCGGCAAACGCTGCTTGACCGGCTGGAGCGCATTCCCGAGCCGACCGAGCTCAGGCGGATGCATCTGGTCCTCCACGCCGCCTCCAGCGCCGAGGTGGTCCTGCGTACCGAGACGCTCGTCTGCGGACGGGGCGGCATCCCCCTGTTGCGGGTGCCGGACCTGGTGCTCAGCCGCGGAGAGCGGTTGGCAATCCTCGGCCCCAACGGGTCGGGCAAAACCACGCTGCTGCACACCCTCGCGGGCGATCTCGAGCCGATGTCGGGCCGCGTCACCCGCGGCGCCCGCTCCCGGCTGCGGCTTTACCGCCAGGACTTCGGCGACCTCGACCCCGAGCGCTCGATCCTGGATACCCTGCTCGACGACCACCCGGGGACGCTGCCGGAGCGGGCGCGCAGCGTGCTGGGTGCCATGCTCTTCAGCGGAGAGCGAGCACACGCGCGGCTCGCGGACCTCTCCGGCGGCGAGAAGGCAAGGGTGGCGCTGGCCCGGCTCGGGATGGATGATGCCAACTGCCTGCTGCTGGATGAGCCCACCAACCACCTGGACATTCCCTCCCAGGAGGTGCTGGAGGCGGCTCTGAGCGCCTTCCCGGGCGCGGTCGTGCTCATCTCGCACGATCGCTACTTCGTCGAATCAGTGGCCACCCGGGTACTGGAGGTGATCGACGGCGAGCTGCGGCCAGGGTCCGCCACCCACCAGAACCAGCCTCCATCCCCGCCGCCGCGGGAGCCGCGGCGCCCGCCGAAGCGAGAGCCCCGCCGCTCGCCGCGGGCCACGGAGCGCTCGATCCAGCGGCTGGAACAGCGGCGCAGCCAGCTGGAGGCGCGGCTGGCCGACCCCGCCAGCTACCGTGACGGGCAGGAACCGGAGCTGGTGAGGGAGTTCCAGGCGGTGGCGGCGGAGCTGGAGCACGCCTACGCGGACTGGCTCGAGCTGGAGTCCAGCGCGGAGCGGTAGACGTCGGCGATCCGGGGCGCCAGCACTCGCCAGCTGAAGTCGTCCTCGGCCCGCTGGCGCGCCTCCAGAGACAGCTCCCGCAGGCGCGCGGGGTTGGCCAGCAGCTCCCGCACCGCGCGGCCCAGGGCTCGAGGGTCCTCGGGCGAAACCAGCACCACGCCGCCGCCCCGCAGGTCCCGAAGGCCGGGAACCTCCAGCGCCACCACCGGAGTCCCGCAGGCGAGCGCCTCCAGCGCCACGATGCCAAGCCCCTCGTAGCGAGACGGGACGATCAGCAGGCGCGCCCGGCGGTAAGCCTCCAGCAGATCCCGATCGGACACCCTGCCGGGCACCCGCAGCCTGCCGTCCAAGGTGGCGGCCACCCCCTCCGCGATCGGCCGCAGCACTCCTTCCCCGATCACCTCGGCCACCAGGTCGGGCATGGAGCGTCTCAACTCGCGGAAGAGCGCAACAAAGTGTTGCACTCCCTTGTCAGGAACCAGGCGGCCGACAAAGAGGATGCTCTGGCGCCCAGCTCCCGGGGCGGGCGGCGGAGTGAACCAGCCGGTGTCCACTCCCGGTGGGATCACGACGATCTTCTCCCTGGGGATACCAGAGTCCCCCATCAGGGAGTCGGCAGTGGAATGAGAGACGGCGATCACCCGGCTGGCCATCCGGTAACCCCGCGCCTCGAAGGATCCGATTGCCATGACGTTGAGGCCCCGCCCGTGGGCGGTGCGGTAGGTGTGGTGGGCGGTGTAGACCAGCGGCGCCCCCGGCGGGCGCCGCAGCATCAGCACTCCACCCGGGCCGCCTTGGGCGTGCCAGAGGTCCGGACGTACCTTGGAGCCGAGATCGTCCACGTGGCGACGGAGCCAGAGCGAGTAGTCGAGCGGGGCTCGCCGCGTCCGCCGGGGCACTTTGATCGGCCCGTAGGGGGTGCGCTTGGGCGACAGCACTCCGACCTCGAAGCCGACCCCGGGGAGCTCCCGCTCGAGCGCCAGCACGTAGCGGCCCTGCCCGCCGATCGGGGGAGCGTCGTCGAAGGAGATGACCTCGGTCCTGGAGGTCACAGCTGGCAGCACCGGCAGAAGACGGTGGAGCGCCCGGCCAGCCGCGTTCCGCTGAGCGGCTCGCCACAGCGCGGGCATGGCTGCCCCGCCCGCCCGTAGACCAGCAGCCCCTCGTAGGCCTCGCCGCGTGCCCCGAACCCATCGCGATAGTCGGAGAAGGAGGTGCCACGCGCCCGGATCGCCTTGCGCATTACCCGCGGCAGACTCGTCAGCAGCCGCTGACGCTCCTCGGCGCCGAGTTCGCAGGCCGGCCGGTCAGGGCGCACCGCAGCCAGAAAGCAGGCCTCGTCCGCGTAGATGTTGCCGCACCCAGCGACGGCCGCCTGGTCCAGAAGTACCGCCTTGACCGGGCGGCGGGAAGCCGACAGCACCCGGTTCAGGCTGCTGCTCAGAAAAGTGCGCGAGAGCGGCTCCGGCCCCAATTCCGGCAGCACCCCCGCCCGGCGCAGCTGGCCTGGCCGGCCCAGCAGAACCCGGCCGAAGCGCCGGGGATCGCGGTAGCGCAGCTCTCCGGCCCCGCCCAGGCGCAGGCGCAGGTGGGTGTGCGGAGCCAGCGGTTGGTCAGGTTCGCCCAGGGTCAGAGTGCCACTCATTCCCAGGTGGATCACGAGGTCCTCCTCGGTGTCGAGGTGCAGGTGGATGAACTTTCCCCGCCGGCGCAGGCGCACCACGGTTGCCCCCGCCACCCCCGCGGCAAAGCGATCGGGACCGGGAAAGCGCAGCACAGCCGGGGTGCGCAGGTCGACACTGGTGACCGAGGCGCCGGTCAGCTTCGGACGCAGGTCGCGGACGATCGTCTCGACCTCGGGTAGCTCAGGCAAGCGCGATCAGGCCGCGGCGACCAACAAGCGGGTCAGGTCCCGCCAATTGGGCCCGGACTTGAGGTCCACCACGAGCGGCACGCTGAGCGAGATCGCCTCCGACATCCCCTTGGCGGCAATGCCGGCCACCTGCTCGCACTGGTCGGGCGGCGCCTCGAACACCAGCTCATCATGGACTTGGAGCAGCAGGCGGCCCCGGCAGCCGCTCTCTTGGAGCGCGGCTGCTGTGCGAATCATTCCGAGCTTCATGATGTCGGCCGCGGAGCCCTGGATGGGCATGTTGATGGCCATCCGCTCGTTGGCCTCCCGTGTCTGCCGATTGGTCGAGTTGATGTCGGTGAGGTAGCGGCGGCGGCCGAGGATGGTGGAGACGTAGCCCTGGCGGCGCGCCTCCTCCCTCACCTGCTGCAGGTACTCCCTCACCCTGGAGTAGGTTGCGAAGTAGCGGGTGATGAACTGCTCCGCCACGTCGGTAGGGATGCCCAGGTCCCGGCTGAGCCCGAAGCTGGAAAGCCCGTAGAGGATGCCGAAGTTCACGACCTTGGCCATACGGCGCTGCTCCGAGTTGACCGCCGCCGGCTCCACCCCGAAGACGCGAGCGGCGGTATCGGTGTGGATGTCCTGGTTGTTGGCGAAGGCATGGAGCAGCTCCGGTTCGCCGCTGAGATGCGCCAGCACCCGCAGCTCGATTTGAGAGTAGTCGGCGGAGATCAGCACCCAGCCCTCATCGGCGGGAACGAAGGCCGCGCGGATGCGCCGGCCCAACTCGGTGCGGATGGGGATGTTCTGCAGGTTGGGGTCGCTCGAGGAGAGCCGCCCGGTCGCCGCCACCGCTTGGTTGAAGCTGGTGTGCACCCGGCCGTCCACAGGGTCGACCAGCGCCGGCAGCGCGTCCACGTAGGTGCTCTTGAGTTTGGTCAGCTGGCGCCACTCCAAGACCAACCCCACCAGGGGATGCTCCTCGCGCAGCGCCTCCAGGGTTTGGGCGTCGGTAGAGCGCCCGGTCTTGGTGCGGCGTGAGCTCTTGAGCCCTAACTCGTCGTACAGCAGCGTCGCCAACTGGATCGCCGAGCCTGGCGCGAACTGCCGCCCGGCCAGGCGGTACATCTCCGCTTCCAAATCGGCGATTTGCTGGCTCATCTCCACCGACATCACTTCCATCTGCTGACGGTCGAGCCGGACCCCGGTGGCCTCCATGTCGGCAAGTACCCGCTCCACCGGCAGTTCCACCTCGCGGAGCAGGGATTCCGCCCCCAGCTCGTCGAGCCGGCCCTGGAGTCCCGGTCGGACCCCCGCCAGGCACGCGGCCTCCTGCCCGAACAGCTGCGAGAGCTGGTCGCGGCTCAGTACCGACGGCTGCTGGCGACTCACCCCCCGACCCAGCAGCAGCTCCGGGTCGGGCGCCGGCGGTCCGCCCCACTCCCGGGTCAGGGCGGCCAGGGTGGGGTTGCGGCCGCGGGAGTCGGCCAGGTAGGCGGCCAGCACGCTGTCGAAGGTGATCCCTCTCAGCTCCTGTCCGCTGCCGTGCAGCGCCAGGAGCTCGTCCTTGAGCTGGTAGCCGGCCTTGGCCACCTCGGCGTCCGCCAGCAACTCCGCCAGATCGCCCAGTGCCGCCCAGCCCAAGCCGTCGGCTCCGATCGGGACGTACCAGGCCCGCTCGGCGCCCACGGAGAGGGCCAGTCCCAGAATGCGCCCGTGCCGTGCCGGCTCGTCGAAGGCGGCTCTGATGCAGACAGGTTCGTGCTGGTGGCGCAGTTGCGCCACCAGCTCGGCCACTCCTCCTGGCGTGTCCACCACCGTGACCTCGGCCGCCGGCAGCGCGGGGGCGAGCTGGCTCTCCTGAGCGGGCCATGGCAGGCGGCGGACCAGGCTCGGAATCCCCAGCTCCTCCAGAAGCCGGGCCGCCCCTTCGCGGTCGTAGCGATTGATGCGGCAGGCGTCGAGCTCCAGCTCGACGCCCGGGACGTCGCGAACAATGGTCACCAATTCGCGCCCTTGGCGGGCAGAGAAGGCGTGTTCGGCGAGGTTGGTCCTGAGCCGGCCAGCTGGCATGGAGTCGACCGCGGCCAGCACGCCCTCCAGGTCGCCGTGGCGCTGGAGCAAGGTGCAGGCAGTCTTCTCACCCACTCCGGGGACTCCCGGGATGTTGTCGCTGGCATCCCCGCGCAGAGCCTTGAAGTCGATGATGCGTTGGGGGGCGAAGCCGAAGCGTTGCCGGACGGCCTCCAGGTCGTAGGTGACCGACTCCTCGCTGCGCCGGGTGATCTGCACCACGGTGCGCTCGTCCACCAGCTGGAGCAGGTCCAGGTCGACCGACAAGATCACGGTCTCCACCCCCGCTTGGCTCGCCTGCGCCGACAGGGTGCCGAGCACATCGTCCGCCTCGAAACCGGGGACGACCACCACCGGGATGTTGAGGGCACGGGTGATGCGCTGGCAGACCGGGACTTGGACGCTGATCTCCTCGGGGATCGGCTCTCGAGTTGCCTTGTAGGTGGCCAGCTTGTGGTCGCGAAAGGTAGGCCCGGGAGGGTCGAAGGCGGCCACGGCGCAGTCGAACCGCCCCGTGAGCGCAAGCAGCAGCATGGAGGTGTAGCCGTAGGCGACCCGGATCGCCTCACCCCGCCGGTTGGTCATCTCGGGGAGCGCGTGATAGGCCCGGAACACCAGCCCGTGGCCGTCGATGAGGAGCAGCCGGGTAGGGGCCGAGATGGCCTCCTGATCCGTAGTGGAGACTGCCATCCGGGCCATTATCGGCAGACCGCCTGGTCCTTCGGTCAGGGTCGCGGACGGGCTAGGTAGAGCAGAGTCCGGTAGGGGACTTGGTAGCGGTCGCCATGCCCGGCCAGCACCGCCGCCACCTCCGCGAACAAGCCATCCGCGACCCGGGGCTCGAGCATGCGGTGGTCCGACTGGGTCCTCAGCAGCCCGAGGTAATCCTGGGTGCTGTAGGTGGCGCTCCAGTCGTACCGCCGCAGCTCCACCTGCCCGAACTGCCCCGACCCTTCGATCTGAGCTCGCCAATCCGGTTGAGTCGAGCCAGGTGCACCCGCGGCCAGGTGGGGCAGTAGTCGCCGGTAGACGGCGTCAAGCTCCTCACCCACCGGTCCGTCGGTCTGAGGCCAGTTCCACATCAGCGCCAGCAGGCCGTCCGGGCTCAGCAGGGCTCGCGCCTTGGGGTAGGCGATCTGAGGGTCTACCCAGTGCCAGGCCTGGGCCGAGATCAGGGCCGCAAACCGATGCCTTGGGGCACGCCAGTCCTCGAAAGTGGTCTCCACCACCTCTCGCGGGGGAGGCTGTTTGGCGCGCGCCAGCGCCGCCATCGCCGGGTGCGGCTCAATCGCCACCACCGCGAGACCGCGACGTGCCAGCTGGACGGTGGCCCGACCGGTTCCCGCACCCACCTCCACCACCTCGGACCCGGGCTCAAGCCCGCCCCAGCCGAGGATGTCGTCAAAGGCCTGGTCCGGGTAGCCGGGCCGGTGACGGTCATAGGCCTCCGCCACCTCGCCGAAGACCAGACGCTGCTCCTTCGCCACACATGCATCCTCGCGGCTCGAGGGGGAGCCTTTGTCGCGCTCAACCAGCGGGCCCTCCTTCCGACCCCGGGTATCATGGGGCCGACATCGAGAACTCCCGGCGACCTGCCCTCCGGCCAGACTCGCGGCGGACCGGACCGGGGCCGATTGGGACAGCGAGGTGGCCAGCAGGATGGATCTGATCGAGATGTCGGTGGACAGCATCCGGGTCCACATGCCCAGCGGTCAGCACGTGGTGGTGCTGAAGCAGAAGGATTCGGAACGTTTCCTGCCCATATGGGTCGGCATGGCCGAGGCCAACGCCATCGCGCTCAAGATCTCGGGCGTCAACCCGGAGCGCCCCGTGACCCACGACCTGATGGTCAACATGCTGACCAAGCTCGGCGTCCGGGTCACCCGGGTGGTGGTCTCAGAACTGAAGAACGACACCTTCCACGCACGCATCGTCGGCACGTACGGAGAGCGCGAGGTTGTGTTCGACTCACGCTCCAGCGACGCCATCGCTCTGGCCGTTCGGGTGGAGTCGCCCATATTCGTCGCCAAGGAGGTCCTTGACCAGGCCGCGGTGCTGCCGGAGACCCAGGTCGACGACAGCCGGCTGCAGGTTTTCCAGCAGATGGTCAATTCGATGAATCTCCCCGACCTGGACGACCCGACCTCCTAGCTCGCCAGGATGGCGGGTGAGCGTCCGCTCATACTTGCAGCCACCTCACCGGAATGATCGACCTCTGCTCGGGCCGGGCGGCTCTCGGCCTGGGAGCCGGGACGGCCAACTGCTCATACTCTTGAGCCGTAAATGGTGAGCTTGATTGAGAGCCACGCTCCGCCGAGCGTGAGGCCAGCACCAGTGGCAAGACCCCGGCGGCCGGCCGGGGCTGGAAGCACCCGACGGGGCGGTGGCCGGAGCGGCTCACCGCCCGAATCCTTGTTCGGGGCACCAATGCGGTCACCTGGTCAGCGACCCGCTCCCCACGGCAGCGTTCAGCGAACCGCGCCTCCGGCGGACGACCAAAGTGGTGCCAACCTTGAGTTCCGATCTTGCACACTCCGGTAAGCGGTGTGATTTGCGAGCCGCAGCCAGCATGGCGGAATGGCAGACGCGGCGGTCTCAAAAACCGTTGAGCGCAAGCTCGTGTGGGTTCGACTCCCACTGCTGGCACCATATCCAGGCCGGGTAAGGCCTTCAGTCACATCGGCCCGACTCCAGACAGCGCGCTGGTGTCACGAGCGGGTTTCCGCGGACGGGGTAGCCCCGACCTCCGGCAGGGATATTGCGGGTAGCGCCTTGAGTAATTGCTCGCAGGCGGGCGGGCCTCGCCAGGTTCAGCGTATGTACCGTTGATCGCCCCGACACGTCGCTGCAAGACGGAGCGGAAGCTCAACCAACGGAGATGACATGCGCCTAGTCAGCGGTGCCAGCCGATCGGACCTTGGGTTTGGCGAAGAAGAGTCGGGCCGTACGGTGCCGACTTCGTCATCAGATCCGGACGACATCGACGCCGCCGCGGCTGAGATCCTAATAGTTGAACTGGATGAGCCCCGGGCCCCCCGCACTGCGGTGCTGCTCCGCCCATAGCTCTCCAAGGGCACCTTCCGTCTTTGCTCCACGGCCGACGGTGGGCGCATGCAGCCACGAAGGCACCCTGCAGGCCTTGGCGGCAGCGTGTTGGCCATCGACTCCCCCGTGGCCGGGCGGACTTCTGAACGGAAGTCGGCGCCAGCTGCCCTCGCCGGTATAGCTCTTGGGGACGGCGCCGGCCAGCATCTCTGGCCGGGGGTCTTGATCCGACCGGCCCGGCCGGCCTTTGGATGGTCGCTGGGCGACGGCGCACCGGCACTCCCGGGCCAGCTGGCACCACGCCGGGCGCCAAACGCCCCGCCGCGGCCGCTGGCAAGGCTCGCCAACGAGTCGGACGGGCGGATCCCAGAGGCGCGGGCGCCAACCGCTGCTCCAAAAGCCCCTGCTAGGCTATCGGGGTCACTCGGTCAGTGTGGGATCGCCGCCCGCGCGAAGGGACGCTGGCCGCCCGTCGATGCGATGTGATTCAGCAGGAGAACAGACCTCATGAGCCTGCCGCATCTCGCGCCGGACCGATCGACCCGGACTGTCGCGAACCGGACAGGCGCACGGCGCACAACCGTCCTTGGCGTCCTCGTCGTGCTGTTGGTGACGGTTCTATTTGTAGGCGCCGTCATGATCTTCAGGCCCAGGGCCACCCCAGCCGGTCCCGGTTCCTTGCGTGTGAGCGGCCTACCGGCCAACGTGTCGACCGGGGTCGCCAACCTGATGGGGCTGACCCCCCTGCCCGGACACATCGCCCCCGGCTTCACCCTCACCGACCAGTTTGGACACTCGTTCGCCCTTTCGGACTTCCGGAACCGGCCAATTGTGCTCGAGTTCATGGATCCGCACTGCACCGACATATGCCCACTCGTCTCACAGGAATTTGTCGATGCCGCGCGCGACCTCGGTTCGAAGGCGAACCAGGTGGTTTTCATGGCCGTGAACGTGAACCGCTACTACGCGGCAGTGAGTGACGTCGCGGCATTTTCCACCGCCCATCATCTCGACACCATATCCACCTGGCACTTCTTTACTGGCACCTTTCGGAGCCTGAGAGCCGTATGGTCCAGCTACTCGATCGACGTGGGCACAGCCCGCACGACCGGAGATGTGGTTCACACGTCAGTGGTGTACTTCATAGGACCTCACGGTCACGAGCGGTACCTCGCATCGCCAACTGCTGACCACACCAAAGCCGGGGTCGCTTACCTGCCAGCCGGACAAATCACGGCGTGGGGTCATGGCATCGCTACAGTCGCAAAAGACCTCCTGGCGCGGTAGGGTTCTGGGCCCCGGTTCGTCCCGAATCCCCGCACGGCGCTCCGGGCGTCCGGAAACTGACCGTCCCAGGTAAGCAGAGTCCGCGACTGGCATGGGGTTACGTGCAGTCGCCGCCGAACTCAGGGCAAGCCGCCCCCGGAGCATCTTGGCCATGGTTTAACCCGGGCGCGGTTCACCCCGCCGCGAGCGAGATTCGACGACGAGGCGACAAACGCTGACGCGAGGCGGTCCTCGTCTGTTGTAGTCTCGGCCTGAAAGCCGCGCCGGAGGTGACGCACTTCGCGGCACGCTTCCCCAACCTCCACGCGGGCCGGCGCCGGTGGGTCCGATCTAAACCAGATCTATACTCCAAACGTGAATTTGGCAGTCCGCCTGGTCAACGACCTGGCCACCGTGCTCGACCTCTACGCCCTCTGCATCCTGGTTTGGGCTTTCCTCACCTTCTTCCCGGGGGGAAGCGCCAGCACCGTGGGCAGGCTGCTGGATCGACTGGTCCTGCCGGTGATCCGTCCCCTGCGCCGAGTGCTTCCCACGCTGGCAGGCGTGGACTTCTCCCCCGTTCTGGCCATGGTCATCGTCTATGCCGTGGCCGAGGCGCTCCAGCAGCTGGCCTCCGCTGCATTCGTAAATCCCGTAGGCGCGGTAGTGGGGGTGGCGTTCAGCTTCATCGATGCGGTGCTCTTGGTAATGCTGGTGCTGATGCTGATCCGAGTCCTGATCGGCTTTCTGCACGCCGACCCCTGGCACCCGTTTGTGTCCGCGGTGGGCAGCATCACCGACACCATCGTCTACCCGATCAGAAGGACCCTGGGAAGTCGCGTTGAAGTCGCAGCGGTGCTTGGTTTTGGCCTGGTCTTGGTGGTTTACGTGGGACTCGCCCAGTTCCTCTTCCCAGCCATCCAGAGCGGTATCGGCTAGCTCGACACCGCCGCCCGCCTGCGGGGCTTCACCGACTGTCGGATCACAGCCTCCCGGTAGGCTCCGTCGCCAAACATCGCCACCAGCTGCAGGCTCAGCTCGGCGGTGGCGCTGACCTGAAACTGGGGGCCGAGGTTTAGCTCGTGGTCGCCCTCAAAGTCGCGCAAGTGGAGGTTCACCGGTGAATCCCCCGGATGGGCGCGGAGCAGCTGGGCGAGATCGGCAAGCCGCTCTTCAGTCGGATCGGAGATGCGGATGTGGACGACCCGGGGGGCGCGCCAGTCGTCGAGTTGCCGATCGTCGAGCGCGAAGACAGCCTCGGCGATGATCCGGGTCTCTTCGGGTTCGTCGACGGCCGTGTCCCCCAGCTCATCACCTTCCAGCGGTCGCCGGCCGTTCCCGTTGGTGTCGGCGCGGGCACCGACCTCAACGCGCCCCCGCACCACCAGCACAGCGTCCGGCTGCAGCAGCTCCTCGGCCTGCTGGAAGATCGAGGGAAAAATCACCAGCTCGCAGACCCCGGAAAGGTCCTCCAGCTGGCCGAAGGCCATCGAGTCGCCGCGCCGGTTGCGCACGCGCCGGCACTCCCGCAGCGAGCCACCCACCTGCACCAGCCGGCCTTCCAGGGTGGACAGATCCGAGAGCTTGGCGTCGGTGCGCTTGGCCAGAACCGCCGCGGCGCGCTGCAGGGGGTGCTCGGTCAAGTAGATTCCGAGCAAGTCACGCTCCCAGGCCAGCCGTTCCCGGCGAGCCTCTTCGCTTAACTCCTGGAGCGGCCGCACGGCCGGGGCGCCGTCGTCGTTAGCGGCCACGGTCTCCGCCGCGGCGCCGCCTTCGACCTCAAAGAGCGGGATCTGGCCGGAGTCGCGCTCCCGGGCTATCTGGTCTGCGCGCCGGATCGCCTGGTCCAGCTCGATCAGCAGCAGTTCGCGCGAACCCAGCCCGTCGCAGGCGCCGCAGCGGATCAGCGCCTCCAGCACCCGACGGTTCAGTTCGCGACCACGCAGCCGCAGGCAGAGATCGACCAGGGACCGGTAAGGCCCCTCACCCTCGCGCTCGGCCACGATCGCCCGCGCCGCCCCCTCACCGACATTCTTGATGTGCTGGAGCCCGTAGATGATCTGCCCCGCCGAGCCCCCCCGCCGCCGGCGCGCCCTCTCCTCGGCCACCACGGCGAAATCGACCCGAGAACGGTTCAGGTCCGGCGGATGGACCACGATGCCGCGGGCCTGGGCATCCTGGATGGCAAGCTTGAGCCGGTCGAAATCCCCCGCCTTGCTGTTCAACAGCGCGGCCATGTACTCGAGCGGGTAGTTGGCCTTGAAGTACGCCGTCTGGTAGCTGATCAATCCGTACGCGACCGCGTGTGCCTTGTTAAACCCGTAGCCCGCGAAGTAGGCCATGAAGTCGAACAGCTCGCCGGCGGTAGCCTCCGCCACCCCCCTGGCGGTGGCTCCATCGATGAACCGCTCTCGCTGGGCGGCCATCTTGGACTTGTCCTTCTTGCCCATCGCGGCCCGGAGGACGTCCGCGGCCCCGAGGCTGAAGCCAGCCACCACATTGGCGATCTGCATCACCTGGTCCTGGTACAGGATCACACCGTGGGTCTCGCTCAGCACCGGCTCGAGTTCAGGAAGCATGTACGTGGTGGCTTCCTCCCCCCGGCGTCGCTTCATGTAGATGTCGGTCGCCCCCCCCTCGATCACCCCAGGGCGGTTCAACGCCACCGCCACCGCCATGTCGTCTAAGTTCTGCGGCTTCATGTCCATCACGATCCGCCGCCCACCCTGCTGCTCCATCTGGAACACACCCAGGGTGTCTCCGCGGGCCAAGAGCTCGTAGGTGGGTCGATCGTCGAGCGGCAACCGGTCCAAGTCGAGCCGAACCCCGCTGGTGAGGGCTATGTTGTCCAGGGTCTCCTCCAGGATGGTGAGGTTCTCCAGGCCGAGGAAATCCATCTTCAGCAGCCCAATTCGCTGCACTCCGGTCATGTCGAACTGGGTGATCACCGCCTCACGGTTGCTGACCGAGCGCTGGAGCGGCACGAAGTCCGTCAGCGGCCCGGGCGCGATCACCACCCCGGCGGCGTGAGTGCCGGCGTTGCGGCAGATGCCCTCCAAGCGGCGGGCGGTATCAACCACCTGGCGCGCCCAGCCCTCCACCTCGTACAGCTCCCTCAGCTCCCGGGACTCCTGGAGCGCCTGGTCCAGGGTCATGCCCGGGCGCACCGGAACCAGCTTCGCCAGCCGGTCCACGTCGGACAGGGGCACGCTGAGCACCCGGCCCACATCGCGCAAGGCGGCCCGGGCGGCCATGGTTCCGTAGGTGACGATCTGGGCCACCCGGTCCGAGCCGTACTTACGGGTGACGTAGTCGATGACCCGGGTGCGGCCGACGACATCGAAATCGATATCGATGTCCGGCATCGAGACCCGCTCCGGGTTTAGGAAGCGCTCGAAGATCAGCCCGTAGGCGATCGGATCCACGTTGGTGATCCCCAGCGCCCAGGCCACCACGCTGCCTGCAGCCGAGCCGCGCCCGGGACCGATCTTGACCCCCTGCTCCCGCCCCGCCCGGGTGAAGTCCCAGACGATCAGGAAGTAGGCGGTGAACCCGGTCTCCTCGATCACCGACAGCTCGTAGTCCAGACGCTGCTGGTAAGCGTCTGGCGGGTCGGCCCCTCCCAGCCGCTGGCGTAGCCCGGCCGCTGCCGTCCGGCGCAGGTAAGCGCCCGGCTCTGACCCGTCGGGAACTTCGTAGCGCGGGAGCAACCGCAGATCCAGCGGCGGCTGGAAGCTGCAGCGAGCCGCGATGGCGGCGCTGTTGCCGACCGCCTCCAGGCAGTAGGAGAACTTGGCCGCCATCTCCTCCGCCGAGGTCAGGTAGAAGTGGGCTCCGGAGAAACGCATGCGCCGGGGATCGTCCAGTCGGCTTGCCGTTTGGATGCACAGCAGAACGTCATGGGCCTCGGCGTCGTCCTGGTCGACGTAGTGGCTGTCGTTGGTGGCAACCAGTGGCAGCCCTGTCTCGCGGGCCAGCTGGATCAGCCCCTCCCGGACCCGCCTCTCCTCCTCCATACCATGGTCCTGAAGCTCCAGGAAGAAGCTGTCGGTGCCGAGGATCCGCCCATACTCCAGTGCCAGCTCCCGCGCTCCTGCGGCGTCCCCCGCCAGCAACCGCTGGGGCACCTCCCCGCCGATGCACCCGGACAGGCCGATCAACCCCTCCGCGTACTGACTCAGCAGCTCACGATCTATGCGCGGCTTGTAGTAGAAGCCCTCGAGGTGGGCGGCGCTGACCAGGCGGACCAGGTTGGCGTAGCCGACTCGATCCCTGGCAAGGAGCACCAGATGGGAGGGGTCCCGGTCGACGGGGCCCTCCTTCTGGAGCCTGGAGCGGGCGGCCACATAGACCTCGCAGCCGATGATGGGGTTCAGCCCGGCCGCAGTCGCGGCGTCGTAGAACTCGATCCCGCTCGCGAGCACGCCGTGGTCGGTGATCGCAATGCTGGTCTGACCCAGCTCGCGGGCTCGCTCCACCAGGGCCTGGACCCTCGACGCCCCGTCCAACAGGGAGTACTCAGAGTGGTTGTGGAGATGGACGAATTCGGGAGTCATGACTCGCTAGGCAGTAGGCAACCGGGTTCTGCGGAACCCGCCCAGTATCCTGGATCGAGGGCCGACAAACTCGTCACCACCCGGCCTCCGAGCAGGCAGTGCGCCGCCTCAGGCCACCCTCGCCTGAGGGTTGGAAACACGGCTGCCCCATAGAGCTAAGCCCGGCGCGCCGGGCACGATCGCTCCACCCGCACTGACCGGCTCGACCATGTGACTCCCATGCTGGGTGCGGGCTCGTGGCGGTCCTACCTAGACTTGGTCGGCTTCGCCGTCCACGTCGGCCGCATGATCTGGTGACGCTCCCCCATGGCGCCGGAGTAGCGCCGCCACCTCGAAGTGGTAGGTCTGCGGAAACATGTCCACCATCCGGATCCGCTCCAGCCGGTAGGGCCCGGTGCTGCAGAGGATGTGTAAATCGCGGGCCAGCGCTGACACTTCACAACTTAGATAGACGATCGTCCGGGGTCCAGCGATGCCGAGCCACCCCTTGACCTCCGGGGTCAGGCCAGCCCGCGGCGGGTCCAAGACCACGGCGTCCGCCCCGTTCAACTCGGCGAGCGCGGCCTCCAGCGGTTGGCACACCACCGCCAGCCGGGATTCGAGCCCGTACATCTCGGCGTGGAGTTCGCTAAGGCGAGCGGCGATCGGGTTGGCCTCCACCACGCTCACCGAGGCGCCGCGTTCGGCCAGCTCCAAACCCAGCACGCCCATGCCTCCGTAGGCGTCCACCACCCGGCGGCCGCGCAGGTCTTCCCCCAACCATTCCAGCACCGCGCCGTAGAGCTTGGGCAGCAGCGACTGGTTGACCTGGATGAATGCCCCGGGGAAGACCCGGAGCTGGCGTCCTCGGTACTGCAAGGAGGTCGAGTCCACCATCAGCCGGGGCCCCTGCGGCAGCCGGGGCTGCGCTCGCTCCACCAGGGCCTGGCTGCTCCCAGCCTCCGGACGGGCATCGACCAGCACCTCTTCGCCGTCCTGCCCGGCGGTGAGGCGCAGGGTTGCCGCCGGCGCCTGGCCGGCGTTGGCTCTGGCCAACGGCTCCAGCACGCGATTGATGGCCGGATGGTGGATCAGACATCGGTCGACCGCCACCACCCGGTAGCCGTGGCGCGCCTTGAAACCCAGCTGGTCGGAGTTGGTGGTGGAGTGGAACTCTCCGCGCCAGCGGTAGCCCCAGAGCTGCTCCGCACCAACTCGCTCCAGCTGCGGCGGGAGTTCGACGGAGGCTCGCACCAGCGCCTCTTTCAGGACCGACTCCTTGAGATCCAGCTGGTACTCGTAGTCCGCATGCTGGAGTTGGCAGCCGCCGCACGAGCCGAAGTAGGGGCAGGGCGGGCTCACCCTTCGCGGCGACGGGGTGATGACCTGAACCAGCTCCGCAACCAGGTGGCTTCGATGGACGTCGGTCACCCGAGCGCTGACCGCCTCGCCCGGCAACGCCCCCGAAACCATGACAACCAGGCCGCCCTCGAGCCGGCCCAGCGCCAGACCCCGATGCGCCATCGCGGTGCAGTCCACCCGGACCAGGTCCCCCGGCCGGAAGTTCGGGCGCGAGGTCAGCTGCCGCCGACCCGAAGCGGGTGGGGATTCAGTTCCCGTTCTGAGGAAGCCTCTCTTGCAGCATGGCGCTGACCATCTCTCCGTTGGCCTGGCCCCTGCTCATGGCCATCACCGCACCCACCAGCCGGCCGAGAGCCTGCTTCTTGCCCGCACGATAGTCTGCGGCCGCGGCCGGCTCTCGCTCCAATGCCGCGTCCACCCAGGCCTTGAGCTGGTCCAGATCGCTGACCTGGCGAAAGCCCAGCCGGCGGACGATCTCCACGGGATCCTCGCCGGTGGCGAAGCACTCCTCGAGCACCTTTTTGCCCGAGCTGCCGCTGATCTCGCCCGAGCGCACCAACGCGATCAGGCCGGCCAGCTGCGCGGGGCCGACCCGAGACTCGTCTGGGCCGATGCGCTCAAGCTTGCAAAGCGCCATCAGCTCGACCAGCTGCCAGTTGGACGCCTCGCGCGGGGGTGCTCCCGCTCGCACCACGGCTTCGAAATAGTCGGCGTCCTCGGCCCGCTCCGACAGCTGCGCGGCCGCCTTGGGCGGGATCGAGTAGGCCGCGCTCAGCCGGTCACGCTTGGCCCCCGGCAGCTCGGGCAGCGCCGAACGCAGCTCATCCACCTGCTCGCGGGAGACCAGTAGCGGTGGGAGGTCGGGCTCGGGGAAGTACCGATACTCCTGCGCCTCCTCCTTGGTCCGCTGGGAGACCGTCGCCTGCTCACCTTCGCTCCAGCCGCGGGTCTCCTGGATCAACGTGCCGCCCTGCTCCAGCACGTCGACCTGGCGCAGCACCTCGAACTCCAGCGCCCGACGCAGGCTGCGAAACGAGTTCATGTTCTTGATCTCAACCTTGACGCCCAGCTGGCTGCTGCCCCGTCGTCGCATCGAGATGTTGGCATCGCAGCGCAGGCTGCCCTGCTCCATGTTGCCGTCGTTCACACCGATGTAGATGAGGATTTGCCGCAGTGCCTGCAGGTAGGCGCTCGCCTCTTCGGGGGTGGCCAGGTCCGGTTCCCCCACGATCTCCATCAAGGGAACACCAGCGCGGTTGAGGTCCACCAGCGAGAAGGCGGCGGTGTGGATCTCATCGCCCTCGTGGTGCAGGGTGCCGGTGTCCTCCTCCAGGTGCACCCGCGTGATGCCGGCCCGGCACAGCCGGCCCTCAACCTGGAACTCCAGGTGGCCCCGCCGGGAGAGCGGCAGGTCGTATTGCGAGATCTGGTAACCCTTGGGCAGGTCCGGATAGAAGTAGTTCTTGCGGTCGAACTTGGTGAACTCGGGGATCTCACAGTTGAGGGCCAGCGCCGTGCGCAGGGTCATCTCCACCGCCCGCTGATTGATCACCGGCAGAGTCCCCGGCAGGCCCAGACACACCGGGCAGGTGTTGCTGTTGGGAGCCTGCCCCAAGTAGTCGGCCGGGCAGCCGCAGAACATCTTGCTCTCAGTGCGCAGCTGGGCGTGCACCTCGAGCCCGATGACCGCCTCCCAGGCGGCCGAGTCGATGGCCTGGCTCAAGCCGCCGCCTCCAGCGCCAGTGGCCGCTCCTGCCACACTGGCCGCTCCCGCTCGATTGCAGCGGCCACCCGAAAGCAGACCGGTTCGCCCAGGTACGGACCGAGCACCTGCAGCCCGACCGGAAGCCCTCCGGCGAAGCCGGTCGGCACCGAGATGCCAGAGATCCCGGCCAGGTTGGCAGGAAGGGTCAGGGCGTCGGTGGCGTACATCGCCAGCGGGTCGCCGGTGCGCTCGCCCAGTCTGAAAGCGGCCGTGGGTGCGGTCGGAGAAATGATGGCGTCCACCTCGCCGAAGGCCCGCTCGAAGTCCTGAGCCACCAGCGTGCGCACCTTCTGGGCGCGCAGGTAGAAAGCGTCGTAGTAGCCGCTGCTGAGCGCGTAGGTGCCCAGTGTTATCCGCCTCTTGGACTCCGGCCCGAAGCCGTCGTGGCGGGTCCGTTCGTAAAGCTCCCGCAGGCTGGCCGCCCTTGGGAATCCCGGGCCGAATCGGATCCCGTCCATGCGCGCCAGATTGCTGCTCACCTCGGCCGGGGCGATGATGTAGTAGGCAGCCAGCGCGTGCTCGGTGGCCGGCAGCGAGATATCCTTGAGCACCGCGCCGCGGCGCTCAAGCGCTTTGGCCGCCTCTTGGAAAACCGCCTCGACCTCTGGGTCAATCCCGCCCGCCAGGTACTCCCGGGGCAGGCCGAGACGGAGCCCCTCCACTCCGCGGCCGAGCTCGTCGGTGATGTCGGGAGGGGCACCGGGCACCGAGGTGCTGTCGCGAGGATCGTGGCCGGCGATGACCCGGAAGAGCAGGGCAGCGTCAGCGACCGTCTTGCCGAAGGGACCGACTTGATCCAGTGAGCTGGCGAAGGCGATGAGCCCGTAGCGGCTCACCCGACCGTAGGTGGGCTTGACCCCGACCACGCCGCAAAAGGAGGCGGGGAGTCGGATCGAGCCGCCGGTGTCGCTGCCCAGCGTACCCGCCACCATCCGCGCCGCGACGGCGGCCGCCGAACCGCCGCTGCTGCCCCCCGGCACGCGATCCAGACTCCAGGGATTGAGGGTGGGGCCGTAGGCAGAGTTCTCGTTCGAGCTCCCCATCGCGAACTCGTCGCAGTTGAGCTTGCCCACGGGGACGGCCCCGGCGGCGGCAAGCCGCTCGACCACGGTTGCATCGTAGGGAGGTACGAAGCCGGCGAGGATGCGGCTGCCCGCATTGGTCTCCAGCCCCTTGGTGCAGATGACGTCCTTGTAGGCGATCGGGATCCCACACAGGTCCGGGGCCGTGTCCGCCTCCGACGCCAGCAGGTCGGCGGCGCGCTGCGCCGCACGGGTCGCGCCCTCCACGTCCAGTCGCAGGAAAGCGTGCACCTTGGCATCTAGCCGATCCACCTGCGCCAAGGCGTCCTGCAGGAGTTCCTGGGGGCTGAGACGTCGGGCTCGGAGCTCGGCCGCCAGCAGCGCGATCGGCTGCTGCAACAGGCTCATTGGATGGCAGGCACCCGCAGAAATCCCAGCTCGGTCACCGGCGCATTGGCCAGCGCCTCTGACGCGCTCAGGCCCGGGACCGCGCGGTCTTCGCGGAACACGTTGGCGAGGCCGCCGACCTGGGCAGTGGGATCCACCGAACCGAGGTCGGCCTCGGACATCTTGGAGACGGCACCCACGATGCTCTGGAGTTGCCGCCCCAGGACCTCCAGCTCCTCGCGGTTAAGGCCCAGGCGCGCCAGGTTGCTGACCCGCTCCACCTCAGCCAAGTCCAGGCCAGCAGCCGGTTCGCTGTTCTCTGTTGCCACCGACACTCGATTATATGAACCGCAACTTTTGATCTCGGGAGGCTGGCTTGGAGGACGTAGAAGCCCAGGCTGCGCTGGAAGCAGCTTTGCTGCGGGCCGCGGCCGCGTTCGCGTCGGCGCGGCTGACCCGCCGGCTGCTGGACCAGCCAGGGGTACGCGGAGCGGCCACGGTGGTAAGCGCGGAACCGGTGCGCGGCGCCCGACGCGCCAGCCGCAAGGCCCAGGCCAAACTCGAGGAAGCGGCGCGCTGCCTCGAGGAGTCTCGCGACCGCTGGGCGGCGCTCATGCGCGGGCTGGCGGTGGATCTGGAGCGGGATCCCGAGTCACTGGTGGACCTGGTGGAGGAGCTGGCCCTGCGGCAGTCGATCGAGCAGGCGGAGACGACTCTGAGCGCCGCGGCCGACTCCGCCGCCCAGCTCGGAACCGGCGCCCCGCCCGAGCTCAGTGGCGCCCTCAACCAGTTGCGCCAGTACCTGCGCTCGCGGGCGGCCGCCGAGAACGGCCACGCGCAGCCTGAATGATCAGCCACCCAGGAGCTGGTAAATGCTCTCAGGCTGCTGCAGGAGCCGGGCGAACTCCTCCTCGTCGGCCACCGGCACGTTGAGGCGCTGGGCCGCCTCGAGTTTGGAGCCGGCGGCCTCGCCGGCGACCACCAGGCTGGTCTTGCTGGACACGCTGGACGCGATGCGCGCTCCCCGCTCCACCGCCAAGCGCTCGGCCTCGCCGCGGGTCCAGCGGGCGAGCGATCCGGTGAGCACCAGGGTTAGCCCCCTCCAGGGGCCGTCAGCCTGCCGCAGCTGCTGGGCGTGAACACCGGCGTCGGCGAGCTGGTCCAGGAGCCGGCGCCCGCCGGAGCTGTTCAGCGAGCGGTGAATCGCCTCCGCCATCAGGCGGCCGACGCCGGGAACCGCCTCCATCTCGTCGATCGACGCTTCCTGGAGCCGTCCCAGGCTGCCGAAGTGTTCCGCCAACAGGGTGGCGGTACGGCCGCCCACGTGGGGGATCCCCAGGGCGTAGACCAGCCGGTCCAGCTCCGGCTGGCGCCGGGCCTGGATCGCCGCCACCAGCTGCCGCGCCGACCGCTGCCCAAAGTGCGGCACCTCTAGCAGCTGCTCCGCCGTAACTCGGAACAGATCGGCCGGCGAGCTGACCCAACCGCGCTCCAGCAGTTCCTCCAGAACCGCCGGGCCGCAGCGGTCGATGTCGAGCCCCCCCCGGCTGACGAAGTGGATCAGCCGCTGCAGCCGCTGGGCCGGGCAGAGGGGGTTGACACACCTGGTGGCCGCCTCCCCCTCCTCCCGCACCAAGGGCTCGCCACATGATGGACACCGGTCCGGCATCCGGAAGGGCACAAGCGTGGGCGGGCGCTGCTCCGGCAGCACGCGCACCACTTCGGGGATGACCTCGCCCGCCTTGCGCACCAGCACCGCGTCCCCCACCCGAATGTCCTTGTCGGCCACGTAGTCCTGGTTGTGCAGGGTGACTCGCTGCACGGTCGACCCGGCCACCAACACCGGTTCCAAAAATGCGATCGGGGTCGCGACCCCAGTGCGGCCGATGCTCACCTGGATGTCGAGTACCCTGGTCTCTCTCTCCTCGGGGGGAAACTTGAAGGCGATCGCCCAGCGAGGAGCGCGACTGTCGGCGCCCAGCTCCTCCTGCAGTCCCAGCTGGTCAACTTTGAGCACCACTCCGTCGGTCTCGTAGGCCAGCTGGTGGCGAGCCTCACGCCAGCGCTCCAGGTAGTCGCGGGCGGAAGCGACCCCGCCCAGGCGCTGGTGGTGCGGATCGACCGGGAAGCCGGCCTGCTCCAGCCAGTCCAGCAGCTGAGATTGCCGGGCCACCGGCCGCGGTCGCGGCTCGCAGGCGTAGAAGAAGGCCTGCAGGTGGCGGCTCCGGGTGATGCCGGCGTCCAGCTGCCGCAGGCTGCCGGCGGCGGCATTGCGGCAGTTGGCGTACAGCCGCTCACCAGCGGCCTCTCGCTCGCGGTTCAGCTCGGCCAAGACCGAGCGAGGCATGTAAACCTCGCCCCGCACCTCCACTTGCCCGTCCACCTCTCGCTGGGCCTGCTGGCTGAGGAGCTGGGGGACTCCGCTGACGGTGCGGATGTTGGCGGTGATCTCCTCCCCCTCCGCGCCGTTGCCGCGGGTGGCTCCCTGCACCAGCTCCCCTTGGCGGTAGGTCAGGCTCACCGCCAGCCCGTCGATCTTGAGCTCCGCATTCAGCTCCGGCTCCTCGCCCAGCCCCCGCAGCAGCCTGCGCCCGAAAGCCTCCACCTCCTCGAGGGAGAAGGCGTCTTGGAGCGAGAGCATGCGGACCTGGTGCCGGACCTTGCGGAACGGGGTGGGCGCCTGGCTGCCCACGGTCCGTGTCGGGGAATCCCTGGTCTGTAGGGAGGGGTGGGCCTCCTCCAGCTCGATCAGCTCGCGCAGCAGCTGGTCGTAGTCGGCATCCGAGATCTCCGGGGAATCCAGCACGTAGTAGAGGTAGTTGTGCTGCTGAAGCTCTTCCCGGAGCTGGGCCGCGCGCCTGCGCGCGGCCTGCGGGACCTGCCCGCTCGCCACCGTCAGCGGTCCAGCCGGCGCAGCACCGCGTCGCTGACGGCGAAACGGCGCACCCCGGCTCCGGTGAAGCGGATCACTACCTCCTCCCCGCTCGGGCCCAGTTCACTGCGCTCGATCGTGCCCCGGCCGAACCGGGCATGTTCCACCTTGTCCCCCGCCTGGAAGCGCTGGACCGCAGGGGCGGCTGGCGCCGGCGCCAGGACTCGCTCGAGCATCACCTCGCGGGCCCGGCGCAGCGGCAGCGGCTGGGAGCGAGCGGCCACCGGCAGCACGTACGCTCCCGCCGGCTGGTCGGAGCCCGACACGTCCCAGCTCTCCACCCCCGCGCCGCGGCCCAAGGGCTCGAGAAAGCGGGAGGGAATCGCCGGGCTGGGACTGCCGTAGAGGTGGCGCCGGAAGCAGTGGCTGAGGTACAGGCGGCGTTTGGCCCGGGTCATCCCCACGTAGAGCAGGCGGCGCTCCTCCTCCAGCTGGGCCAGGGAGTCGAGCGAGCGGCCGTGGGGAAGCAGCCCTTCCTCAACCCCGGTGACGAAGACGGCGGGGAACTCCAGGCCCTTGACCTGGTGCAGGGTGATGAGAGTCACCGCCCGGACCTCATCTTCCATCTGGTCCACCTCGCCGGCCAGCGCCGACCGTTCCAAGAACATTGGCAGAGCCTCCAGGGCCGGCTGATCGCCGTACTCAGCCGCCAGCCCTCGCAGCTCCATCACGTTGGCCCAGCGCTCGTCCCCCTCCGGGCTGCCGTCGCGGAGGTAGGCGCGGTAGCCGGTCCGCTCCAGCACGTGATCGATCACCGTCACCAGCGGCCAGGGCGCGGACCACTCGGTGAGCTCCTCCACCAGCTGGCGGAAGGCGCGCAAGCCTTTGGCGGCCGCCCCCCGGACCCCGAACTGCTCGGGCGCCCTCAACAGGTCCCACACGGCCAGCCCCTGCTCCTGGGCGCGCTGGCGGAGCTGAGCCAGGGACTGGGCGCCGACTCCGCGCTTGGGCACGTTGACCACGCGCTCCAGCGAGAGGCGGTCCAAGGGCAGCGCCAGCAGCCGCAGGTACGACAGCACGTCCTTGACCTCACGGCGCTGGTAGAAGCGGACCCCCCCCACGAGCCGGTAGGGGATCTCCGCCCGGAGCAGCGTCTCCTCCAGGGCCCGGGACTGGGCATTGGTGCGGTAGAGGATGGCAGCCTCGGCGAACTCGAGATCGCCCAGGTCGACCAGCCGCCGGATCTCGCGCGCGACGGCGGTCGCCTCCTCACGCTCGTCGTAGAGCTGGGCCACCACCACCGGGGCCCCCTCGGGGCCGTCGGTCCAGAGGTCCTTCTCCAACCGCTCGGCGTTTTCGACGATCACCGCCTGGGCTGCCCGCAGGATGGCCTTGGTGCTGCGGTAGTTCTGCTCCAGCGGCACCACCAGAGCGTCCGGGTAGTCCTGTTGGAACTCCAGGATGTTGCGCAGGTCGGCTCCGCGCCAGCTGTAGACCGACTGGTCCGGGTCGCCGACCACGGTGATGTGGTGGTGCTGCTCGACCAGCTCCCTGAGAAAGTGGTACTGGGCGCGGTTGGTGTCCTGGTACTCATCCACCAGCACCTGCTGGAAGCGCTCCTGGTAGTGGCCCCGGGCCGCTTCGGATTCGCGCACCAGCCGCACCCCCGCCCAGAGCAGGTCGTCGAAGTCGAGCGCCCCCGAGCGTTGCAGCATCTCCTGGTAGGCGGGGTAGACGCGAGCCACCTGGGCTTCCACGAACCCGAAGGCGCCCGCGGCGTACTCCCCCGGCGCCATGAGCTCGTTCTTGGCCCGGGAGATCTCACCCACCACGGCAGCGGCGCTGGTGCGCTTTTCGTCGATCCCGGCGAGCTTCATCGCCTCCCGCACTACCGCCAGCCGGTCCAACTCGTCGTAGATGACGAAGTCCCGGCGGATGCCCAGCAGATCGCCGTGCTCGCGCAACATCCGCGCGCAGACCGCGTGGAAGGTGCCGACCCACATACCCCGCGGCGGGGCGCCCAAGAGCCCTTCGAGGCGCTGGCGCATCTCTCGGGCCGCCTTGTTGGTGAAGGTCACCGCCAGAACCCGGTCCGGATAGGTACGCCGGGTGGTCAGCAGATAGGCGATGCGGTGGGTGAGCACCCGGGTCTTCCCCGAACCGGCGCCGGCCAGCACCAACAGGGGGCCGTCAGCGGCGCTCACCGCCCGGGCTTGGGCCGGGTTGAGACCGGCCAGGAGCGCTAGCGCAGCTTGATCCGCCAGCCCCGGGGCCTGGGTCTGGTTGGCCGTCAGACCCGTCACTCGGCCTCGGCCGGGAAAGGTGCGAGTAGCTCCCGGTACAGCTCGGGTCGGCGATCCCCGAACGTGTGGTTGCGCGGGGTCCTTTGCCGGCTGCGCTCCACCCGGGCCAGATCGACCTCGGCTAGCAGTAGCTCGTCGGCGTCGGGCGACGCCGGGCCGGCGATCATCCAGCCGTCAGGTCCCACGATGCAGCTGCAGCCGACGAACTGGACCGAACGCTCCTGTCCGACCCGGTCCGCCGCCGCCACGAAGACCTGGTTCTGGGTGGCCAGGCCGACGCAGGCGTAGTCACCCATGGTCCAGCCGCGCTCGTCCACCGCTGCCCGCCGAAAGTTGGCTACCCAGTTGGTGGGCACGCAGATCAGATCGGCACCCTGCAGCGCCAGGGCGCGGGCCGCCTCCGGGAACCAGATGTCGTAGCAGATCAGGATGCCCACCCTGCCGAATGGCAGCTGGAACACCGGCAGCCCGAGGTTGCCGGGTTGGAAGTACGTCTTCTCGTCGAAGAAGAGGTGGGTCTTGCGGTACACGCCCAGCACACCCTCAGGCCCGAGCAGCAGGGCGGAATTGTAGAGGCGATCAGCCGCCCGTTCGGCAAAACCGGCAACGACGTAGACGGAGTGGCGGCGACAGCGCTCGATCCACGCCGAGAGCAGGGGCCCACCCGCGGTCGCTTCCGCGCAGGCGGCGGCCTCTTCCGAGGACTGGAAGGTGTACCCGGACGAAGCCAGCTCCGGCAGCACCACCAAGCGAGCGCCCGCATCCGCGGCCCGCTCAATCCAGGTCGAGCCCAGCTCGCGGTTGCGCTCCAACTCCCCAACGCGGGGCTCGTACTGGCAAACCGCCACCGAGACCGAATCTGGCCCGCTCACCGACCCATTCTCTCTTCCCGGCCCCAGGGCCCTACAAACCGGGAGCCGGGTAGTCAGCGGCCTTTACAGGTCCAGGTCATCCATCCCCGCCATCGGGTCCTCTCCGCCAGCTCCGACCGGGGCTGCGGCCGCCGCGGGCTCCGGCGCGTCCGCCACCAGGGCCTCGGTGGTCAGCAGCATGGCGGCCACCGAGGCGGCGCTCTGGAGGCTGCTCTTGACGACCTTGGTCGGGTCAACGATCCCGGCCTGAACCAGGTCGCCGTATTGAAGACGGTCCACGTCCAACCCCTCGGTCGGCCCCATCCGCCTCGCCTTGTCCACCGCCACCGAGCCCTCGACCCCGGCGTTCGCCGCCAGCTGGCGCGCGGGCACCTCGAGGGCGCGGCGGACGATCTCGACACCCATCGCTTCCGAGGGATCCGCGAGCTTGAGCTCGCGCAGTCGGTCCGCCACCACCAGCAGCGTGCGCCCGCCGCCGGGGACGATCCCCTCCTCCACGGCGGCGCGGGTGGCGTCGAGCGCGTCCTCCACCCGCTCCTTGCGCTCCTTGAGCGCCGTCTCCGTGGGTGCGCCCACCTTGATCACCGCGACACCGCCAACGAGCCTGGCCTTGCGCTCCTGCAGCTTCTCGCGGTCCCAGTCCGAGTCGGTGTGCTCCAGCTGCAGCTCGATCTCGCGCACGCGCTCGCGCACCTGCGCCGCATCGCCGCGACCCTCGACCAAGGTGGTGTCGTCCTTGGTGATCACCACCCGCCGCGCCGAACCCAGTTGCGCCTCGCTGACGTTCTCCAGGGTCAACCCCAGCTCGTCGCTGACAACCTGCGCGCCGGTGAGCACGGCGATGTCCTGCAGCATCGCAGCGCGGCGGTCGCCGAAGCCGGGCGCCTTGACCGCACAGGTGGTGGCGGTTCCCCGCAGCTTGTTGACCACCAGCGTTGCCAGCGCCTCGCCCTCGACGTCCTCGGCGATGATCAGGAGCTGCCGCCCGGACCGCGCCGCCAGCTCCAGTGGCGGCACCACCTCGTTCACCGAGGAGAGCTTGCGGGCGGTGATCAGGATCAGCGGCTGCTCCAGGACCGCCTCCATCGTCTTCTGGTCGGTCACGAGGTAGGGCGAGACCCAGCCGCGGTCGAACTGCATGCCCTCGACCACCTTCACCTCGGTCTCGAGCCCGGACGACTCTTCGACGCTGATGACGCCTTCGGCGGTCACCTTGTCCATGGCGTCGGCGATCATGGCCCCCACCTCGGCGCTGCCGCCGGATAGGGTGGCGACGTGGGCGATGTCCTCGCGCCCGTGGATGGGCTTGGCCAGTTCGTCCAGGACCGCGAGCGCGCGCTGGGCGGCGAGGTTAATGCCGCGCTTAACGCCCATGGCGGAGTCGCCCGCCGCCAGGCTTCTGACGCCCTCCTCCACCATCGCCTCGGCCAGCAGCGCCGCCGTGGTGGTGCCGTCGCCGGCATTGTCGTTGGCGCGTTTGGCCGCCTCGGCCAGCAGCTGGGCGCCCATGTTCTGAAAGTGGTCTGGCAGTTCCAGGTCGCGCACGATCGTGGCCCCGTCGCTGGTTACCTGCGGGCTGCCGAACTTACGATCCAGCACCACCGCGCGGCCGCGGGGTCCGAGGGTGGCGCGGACCGCCGCCGCCACCTGCGCGGTCCCCTTCAACAGGGACTCACGGGCCTGCTCGTCGAACTGCAACTGCTTAGCTGGCACCACTCACCTCGAAATGAAGGGAGCCGGCGCCCGCCCGACCAGGGGCGGGCGGCCGCTCGTTGACTTCAGGCCTTGCCGTTGGCGACCACCGCCAAGATGTCGCGCTCCGAAAGGATCAAATAATCCTGCTCGTCGATCTTGATCTCGGAGCCAGCGTACTTGGCGTAGATGATGCGGTCACCCACCGACACGTCCATCGCCACCCGCTGACCCGTCTGCTCGTTGTACTTGCCGTTGCCAACCGCCTCTACCAGACCTTCCTGGGGCTTCTCCTTGGCGGTGTCCGGCAGCACGATGCCACTCTTGGTGGTCTCCTCGCGCTCCAGCGGCTTGACGACGACGCGATCGGCCAGCGGCCTCAACTTCAGACTCATTGGGTCCTCCCTTGCTTTAGCACTCTCACGCAGCGAGTGCTAATAGTCTAGCCCGAAGCAGCGACGGGTGGCAAGGGAGCGGAACTGGTCGCAGTCAGGCGACGCGAACGTGGCTCAGGGCAGACCGGCCGCGCGCGCCGTCCTCCTGGCTGGCCTCCTCCAGGCTCTGCCCCGCCGGTTCGCGCAACACCAGAGTGAGCAGGACGCCGCCGACCGCGGTGCCGAAGGCGATGGTCATCACCCCGGAGAGGCCCATGGCCGCCGTCACCAGAGGAAAGGTCAAAGTCCCGACAAAGGCACCAACCTTGGCCATGCCCGCGGATATGCCATGGCCGGTTGTGCGCGCCGACACCGGGAACAGCTCCGCCGCGAGCACAAAGGTAGTGGTGTTGGGTCCGAACTCGGTGAAGAAGTAGCTGAGTCCGTAGAGGACCAGGAAGGGAGCGATGGTGGTGGTCACCCCGGGCACTATGCCGATGGCAAGGAAGCACATCCCCATCAGGACGAAGCCCATGATCTGCACCCGCTTGTGCCCGATCCGGTCCAAGGTGAGGAAGGCGACCACGTAGCCCGGCGCCGCCGCCAAGGCAAAGATCACCAGTGTCAGGGCGGTCGTCTGGATCAGGCTCGCGTGGGGCGCAACGGTCTTCAGAACCAGCGGCGTCGAGATGGTGTTCCCGTAGTAGGCGTAGTCGAAGAAGAACCAGCAACCGGCGGTGCCCAGCAGCGTGAGCAGGTAGCGGGGCTCGCCCAGGAACTGGAGCAGCGAGAGTCGGGAGGGCCGGTCGGGCTCGGCGTCGTCCACCTTGAGGGTCCCGGTGAAGTTCTCCACCGCCGCCTTGGCCGCCTCCGCCTGACCCTTGACGCGGGCCAGGTAGCGGGGGGATTCGGGCATGGTCCGGCGCAAATAGATGACAGCCAGCGCCGGGACGGCGCCGAGACCCAGCATGATCCGCCAGGCAATGTCGTGGGGCACCCCCAGCGCCAGGATCACCAAGGCCACCATCGGCCCGACGATCAGGCCGGCCGCCTGCATGGAGAACACCATGCCGACCAGGCGACCCCGGTTGCGCCGGTTGGAGTACTCCGACATCAAGACCGCGCTGACCGGATAGTCTCCCCCGATACCTATCCCGAGGATGAAGCGGAACACGATCAGCCAGATCAGGTTGGGGGAGAAGGCGCTAGCCAGGGCCGCGACGGCCATGATGGCCGCCTCCAGCCCGTACACCGACTTGCGACCGAAGATGTCCGCCACCCGGCCGAACACGAACGCTCCAACGAAGGCGGCGATCAGGGCGGTGCTGCTGACCAGTCCGAGGATGGCGGCGGACGGGTGGTACTCAACCTTGATCAGCGCCAGGACGGTGCCGATGATGAAAAGGTCGTAGGCGTCGGTGAAGAACCCCATCCCCGACGTCAACATGGCGCGGAAGTGGAATCCACTCAGAGGCGCCTCGTTGAGCGCCTCTACCACGCCTCGCGATACCACTCGCTGCGAAATGGGCCCTGCTCCTTCCTTGTCTCCTCAGGGATCTTCCCCGCCGGTGGCTAACAAAAAATTAAGGGCCGGTACTTCTCTCGCACGACGACGACCTCCACCATCCCCGACCCCCGGGTCCGGGTGTGTAGCAGCCAGGAACGGTGGCTTGAGCTCGGCTGATGTACGGGGCTCAGCTCCATCGCAGCCCGCCGAGACCCACCCCGTACGCGGTCACCGGCGCTGGCGCTGCTCGTGTCCGGGGCCGGATTGACTGGCTGATGCGCAACTCCGGGGCTGATCTTGCTGATGCTCTTGCCGGGGAGTCTGAAGCTCGAGATCGTAGGAAGGGCGAAGGAACCGTTTCGGCGGGCCAAGAGGAGCGGCGTCAACCATTGATCGGGACCGGAACCCGTCCGGATGTCGAAGGTGAAGTAGCCTGCGGCGACCAGCAGCGGCCCGCCGCCGAGACGATCCGGTGCCGGCTCAACTGGGTGGCGGACCGGTACGCGCTTGCCCTGGGGGGCTTCGGAACGCCGCTCGGGCACGGGCGAGCCGCAGGCGATTGCTTGGTTAGGCCTGGCTGGACTGAGCCTCAGCCCTGAGCAGTTCCCTCAATTCCGAGCGCCGGATCTTGCCGCTGATCGTCTTGGGCAGGTCGCCGACAAAGCGCAGCTCGCGGGGGTACTTGTAGGGAGCGGTCACCGCTTTGACGTGGTCCTGGAGCTCCCGCGCCAGCTGATCGCTGGGCACGTAACCCGGCGCCAGGATGACGAAGGCGCATACCAGCTGGGTGCGCTGGGGGTCCTCCTTGCCCACCACCGCCGCCTCCATGACCGCAGGGTGCTCCACCAAGGCGCTCTCAACCTCGAAAGGGCCGATCCGGTACGCAGACGAGGTGATCACATCGTCTGCCCTGCCCTCGAACCAGAAGTAGCCGTCGCCGTCGCGCCGCGCCCGATCGCCGGTCAGGTAGTAGTCGCCAGCCATCGCCGCTCGGGTGGCGTCCGGATCACGGTAGTAGCCGGCGAAGAGTCCCACGGGTCGCCGGGGTCGGGCGCGCACTCCGATGTTGCCCTCCTCGCCGCCTACGCAGGGGCAGCCGTCGTCATCGACCACCTCCACCTCGAAGCCGGGAACTGGCCGACCCATCGACCCGGCTCGCACCGGCAGGCAACGGTAGTTGGCGACCACGTTGACGGTCTCGGTCTGGCCGTAGCCGTCGTAGACGGGTAGTCCCACACCGTCCTGCCAGACCGAGATCACCTCGGGGTTGAGCGGCTCCCCGGCCGCCGTGCAGTGGCGCAGCCGGCTCAGGTCGAAGTCGCGCAGACGGCACTGGACCAGCGACCGGTAGATGGTGGGAGGGGCACAGAAGCTGGTGACGCCATGACGCGCTACGGTCGACAGCAGCAGTTCCGGGTCTGGCCGGCCCATGTTCATCTGCACCACGGCCGCGCCCAGGGCCCACTGCCCGAAGAGCTTGCCCCAAGCCGCTTTCGCCCAGCCGGTGTCGGAGATGGTCCAGTGGAGGTCACCCGCCCGCAGGTCCTGCCAGTAGCGCGCGGTCGCCTGATGCCCTAGGCCGTAGCTGGCCTGAGTGTGCAGCACCATCTTGGGATAGGCGACCGTGCCGCTGGTGAAGTAGATGAGCATGGGGTCGGACGCGGCCGTGGGATCCGGCTCCGGCTGGGCGTCAGAGGCCCGCTCCAGCAACTCCGCCAGCGACGTCCAGCCCGCCGGCGCTCCGGCACCAGCCAGCACCAGCTGCCGCAGCGAGGGCAGATCGCCAAGTACCCGCTCCAGCTTGTCGGCACCCGCCAAATCCGTGATCGCCGCCGAGGCTTCCGCCTGCCCCACCCGGTAGGAGATGTCTCGCTCGGTCAGCTGGCTGGTAGCCGGCATCGGGATGGCGCCAATGCGAATCGCGCCCAGAACAGCGACATACCACTCCGGAATCCGGGGGAGCATGACAAATACCCGATCACCTTTGTTGACCCCCATCGCAGTCAGGCCGTTGGCCATCCGCCGCGCCGCCGAGGCCAGATCGGCGAAGGTGTGCTCGGCGACCACCTCGCCGGCAGCGCCCAGGGACAGCAGCGCGAGCTCACCGGGCCGATCTCGAGCCTGCGCTTCCAGCACATCCTTGGTGGCGTTGAAGCGCTCAGGCACCGGGATTCCGGCGACGGCCCGCTCGCCCTCGTAGTCGGTCATGTTGGGGGGAGCCCCACGCCCCGGTCGCTTCACGATCGCGCCTCCCAGCCTGCGGCGCCCCCGAGCTTAGGAGTGGGGCGGTCTGACGTCAACCGCGCTGGTGAGCTCAGGCATAGCTGCGCAGACCCGGGTCGACCGGCACCGGGGAGCGGTCGAAGCCGCGAATGGCCACCCGGGTCAGCCCGGCGGCACCGATCATGGCCGCGTTGTCGGTGCAGAGCTGCGGAGCGGGGATCACCACTTGGGCGAGCCCGGCAAGTCGGCGGCGCACTTCGGACCGGAGCAAATGGTTGCTGGCCACGCCCCCGGCCAGGACGACGCGGTCGGCACTGACCTCCTCCACCGCCGCCTCCAGCTGCGCGCACAGGGTGTCCACCGCCGCCTGCCGGAACGAGGCGGCCACGTCGGCAACGGTCCGGTCGTCCAGCCGCCCCAGGTCACGGACCAGGTAGAGCACCGCAGTCTTGAGCCCACTGAACGAGAAGGAGAAGTTGGGCAGCACCGGGCGCGGGAGGCGAAAGCGGCTGGGGTCGCCCACACTGGCGACCCGGTCGATCGCCGGGCCACCGGGGTACTCCAGTCCCAGCATCCGCGCCACTTTGTCGAACGCCTCACCGACGGCGTCGTCCCGGGTGGCACCCATCAGTGTGACCTGGTCATGCGCCCGGTAGTTGATGAGGTCGGTGTGCCCGCCGCTCACCACCAGGGACACGAACGGCGGTTCCAGCCCCGGGTCCTCCAGCCGGGCGGCCAGCACGTGCCCGGTCATGTGGTTCACCCCCACCACCGGCAGGCCGCGTGTCATGGCCCAGGCTTGAGCGAAGGCCGAGCCCACCGCCAAACAGCCCACCAGCCCGGGGCCCCGGGTCACCGCCACCCCGTCCAGCCGACCCGGTAACGGCGCCAGCGCGGCCTCCACCACCTGGGCGATCCGCTCCAGGTGCATGCGCGCCGCCAGTTCCGGGACCACCCCGCCATAGGCGGCGTGGGCCGCGGCCTGAGAGGCGACCACCGAGCTCTCAACTTTCCAGTCGTCGGTCACCAGGGCGGCTGCGGTCTCGTCGCAGGAAGTTTCGACCGCCAGTAGTCTCACCGCGCCCGGTAGTCCTCCCTGGGCAGCGCGCCGATCCCTTCCACCTCGACGTCGCCCGCCACCTGCAAGAATCGGCGCTTGAAGGCGGGCGCCTGGATCAGGTCGGACCACATCACCAGAGCGTCCTCACCGTTGTCGGTGTAGTAGCCCCGGCGGCGCCCGATCACCTTGAAGCCGAAGCTCTCATAGAGGTGGATCGCGGGCTCGTTCCCAGGCCTGACCTCAAGGCTGATGAAGTTGGCTCCAAGGGAGTAAGAGAGGTTGACCAAAGAGGCGAACATCGCCTTGCCGTAGCCTCTGCCCTGGTCCTGGCGGCGCACCCCGATGGTGGTCACGTGAGACTCCTCGCCGACGCACCAGATTCCCCCGTAGGCGACTAGGTCAGCCTGTCGCCACAAGCACAGGTAGTGGGCCGAGCGGTTGCCGTCGATCTCCCGCTGATAGGCGTTGGCAGGCCAAGGGGTGGGGAAGACCTCGAGTTCGATCGCGCGCACCAGCGGAATGTCCTGCGGGCGCATCGGCGCCAATCGCAGCCGCTCGCCGATCAGGATCACCGGTCACTCCTCCGAACCGTAGTCCACGTTCACGCGATCGTAGCTGGTGACGGGCACCCCGCCGAACGCCGCCAAGCGGCATAGAGCCTCCGATCGGGTGAGGTCGGGTCTGACCTCGGCCACACTCGGCCAAGCCGGGGTGAGCCCCCCCGCCCGACCGGGCCAGCCGGCGGGCCAAGCCGCACCAGCAGGGAGCAACCGAGACCCCCCTACCGGTCTCCAACGCAGTGGACCGGCAGGACTGGGCTCCATGAGCTGGGCATAGGTGCCGCCTCGGCCCGCTGCTGAGAGCGCTACCACGCTACCTGCGTCGGGGGGCAGCGTCTCCGCCACCAGCTCGAGGCTACCGGCCAGCGAGAGGCGGAGCGACAGCGCCGAGCCCACGCCGATCGCGGCGGCGAGCGCAGCGCGCACTCCCATGTATGAACCCGGTCCCCTCGTCACCAGTACCGCTTGCGGCGGCCACCATCGGCCTTGCTCAAGCCGGCCCAGCGCCGCCACCAGTGCATCGGAGCCACCGATCGGCGCCTCGGCGACCAGGGCCCTGCCGTCTCCAGCCGCCAGCGCCAGGAGTGGCTGCCCGCGCTGTGACCCATCCAGCCCCAAAGTCGCCGGGCGTTCAGACACCGGCAAGCGCGCCGCCGAGGCGGGGCGACCCCTTCAGGCTCAAAGAGCGCCGGTCCCCACCCAGGTGCTCCAGCCGAACGATAGCGTCAAACCAGACCGGGTCGGCCCGCTCCGCCCACTCCACCAGGGCGGCCCCCTCAGCCAGGAACTCTTCGAGGCCCAGCTGGCGCAGATCAACCGGGGCCGGCAGCCGATAAAGGTCCAGGTGGTGGACGGTCAGCCGACCAGGGTGGACCGCATGCAGCATAAAGGTCGGGCTGCGAACGTCGCTTTCCGCACCGGCCCCCGCCGTGACCCCCTGGACGAAGACGGTCTTGCCGGCTCCCAGATCTCCCACCAGACCAATGCAGTCGCCGGGCCTCAAACTCGCGCCGACCCTCGCCCCTAGCTCCCGCGTCTCCTCCGGGCGGCAGGTGATGCGGGCTGCCACCACCGCTCTAGCTTGGTCCCGGTCAGAAATGGCGGAACCCGAGCTGTTCGGGCAGCGCCAGCCCAGGCCCTCCCTCATGGGCGAGCAACGCCACTCCCTCACCCGGGGTGAGCCTGCCCACCACACTCAAGCCCAGTCCGGCTGGCCCCGGTCCCGCCAGCGTGGCAGTCGATGCCGCCGCCAGCAGCTCGTAGTCCTCTCCGCCACTGGCCGCCAGTCCCAGAGCGTCGTCTCCAAACGTCTCCGCCAGCCCGATCGCCAGCGGCACCCGGTCGCCCCACAGCTCGGCGCGAAGGCCGCTGGCCCGGGCGAGCCGGGACGCGTCCTGCAGAAGCCCGTCCGACAAGTCAGTCATAGCGTGCACCCCGAGGTCACGGAGCCAGACCCCCGCCTCCAGCCGTGGGACAGGCCGCACCAGCTGCCGCCGCCAGTCTCCAGGAGGGTTGGTCTCCCCCTGCCGCAAGAGCCGCAGAGCACCGGCGGCGGCGCCCAGCTCACCCGTGACGTAGAGGCTATCCCCGGCCACCCCCGCCCCCAACGGAACCGCGTGCCCGCTCTCTACAGCGCCCACAACCGCTACGGTGAGTTGCAGGCCGTGCCCGCCCCGCCCCAGATCTCCACCAGCGATGGTGGGGCCGCACTCGCTGGCTGCCTCCACCAGACCCAGTTGCACCGCCTCCAGTGCGGCCTGGCTCAGATCAGCAGGAAACGTCGCCGCGGCCATGCCCAGCACCGCCCGCGCCCCCATCGCGGCGAGATCGGAGGCGGCCATCCCCCAGGCCTTGCGCCCCACCTCGTACGGGGACTGCCAAGCGCGACGAAAGTCTGCTCCCTCCGCCAGAGAGTCGATCGAAAAGACCAGTTGCGCGGGCCCTGCGGGGGGCAGCCAGACGGCGGCATCGTCCCCGAACCCCCCCACCGACCACCCAGCAGGCTGCGCCTGCGCCAGGATGACCAACCGGTCGAGCATCCCGGTCTCGCCGATCTCAGCAACGGCCGGCCCACCCGTCCAGGTGGCATCTCTCCGGTTCTGGTTTTGGCTCACACGGCAGCGGGCTGGCTGCCGGGGACGCCCTCCACCGGGCTGCTGGCGCCGAAACCCCGGGCTGCCGCGAACTCGGCCAAGCCGGCGCGATGCGCCTGCCTGCCGGCCTTGACCGCGGCGGCGAAAGCGCCCGCCATCGCCGGCGGGTCGCCGGCGCGGGCGATTCCGGTGTTTACCAGCACCCCGGCAGCCCCCCACTCCATCACCCGGGCGGCGTCCGAGGGTGCGCCCAACCCCGCATCGACGATGACGGGGACGGGACACTTCTCGATGATCAGCCTCAGGTTGTGGGGGTTCAGGTCGCCCAGGGTCGACCCGATCGGCGCGGCACCCGGCATCACCGCCACCGCACCGGCGCGAGCGAGCCTGAGCGCCAGCGCCACATCGTCGCTGCAGTAAGGCAGCACCGAAAAGCCCTCTTCACGCAACGCTTCGGTCGCCTGCTCGGTCGCCACCGGGTCGGGGAGCAGGGTCTCCTCCTCCCCCACGATCTCAACCTTGATGAAATCGGAGAGCCCGGCGGCCCGGGCCAGGCGGGCCAGCCGCAGAGCCTCCTCGACCGAAGCGGCACCGGCGGTGTTGGGTAGCAGCCGGTAGCGCTTAAGGTCCAACCCCTCTAGCTCGGAGCGGCGGTCGCCGTCCAGGTGGAGCCGGCGGACCGCCAAGGTGATCATCTCCGCACCCGCTGCCTCGATCGAGCGCCCGAGCACCTCCGGCGAGGAGAAGCGACCGGTTCCATGGATAAGGCGCGAGCTCAGCTGGACGTCCCCCAGCCGCAGAGTGTCCGCCCCCAAATTCACCCTCCTCCTACGAAATGGACAATCTCGAGCTCGTCGCCGTCGCTCAGCGCGGTGTCCGCGAAACTGACCTCCCGGCGGATCACCCGGTTGTGCTCCACCACCACCGAGCCGGGGTCGATCTCGAGCCAGCCGAGCAGCTCCTCCAGGGTGCCATCGGGCGGGCAGCGCCGCTGCTGGCCGTTGACGGCCAGATGGATCCAGCGCGTAGCCCCGTCGACCGACCGCCGCAGCGAGGCGGCCGCGGACTCGGGCGCCTTGCTGGCGCAGATGTCGCGAACCACGGCCACGATATCGGCCCCCGCCTCGACCGCGGTGCGCGCGCTCTGGGGGTCAAGCCCACCGATCGCCACCACCGGTACTGTCGACCTGGCCGCGGCGTGGGAGACGTAGTCCAGGCCCACCGCCGGGCGTCCCGGCTTGGTTGGCGTGCTGAAGACCGGCCCGGCCGACACGTAGTCGACCGAGGTCGGCAGCGCCCGCTCCAGCTGCTGGCGGGAGTGGGTGGAGAGGCCGATGATCCGGTCTTCGCCGACGATCTGCCTCGCCTCCTCCACCGGCAGATCCTCTTGGCCGAGGTGGACCCCGTCGGCGTCCGCTTCGAGTGCGAGCTGCAGATAGTCATTGACCAAGAACAGGGCGTTCCCGGCATGAGCGGCCTCACGGCAAAGGCGAGCCACCTCCGTGAGCTCGGCAGGGTCCTCGTGCTTGCGCCGCAGCTGCACTAGGTCGGCGCCCCCTGCCACCGCCCGGGTGACCAGTCCCGGCAACTGGTCCAGGGATAGCTGATCGTCGGTTATGAGATAGAGGCGAGCTCGCCGGAGCTGGGCTCGGCGCAGACGCCCGATCTCGGCCGCGCGGGTTCCCGCCGAGCTCTGGGCCATGATCACAATTGTATTCCGGCGATTTCGCGGTCCCGGCTCCAAGGTTCAATCGCTGAGCTCCCGGGGAACCCGCGCCAGCAGCTGGGTCACGACCTCGTAGTTGATCGTCCCTGTGCGCGCCGCCACCGACTCCGCGCTGATCTCCAGATCGTTCTGGCGGCCGATCAGCACCACGGGGTCCCCCACCCCGATTCGGGAATCGGCCGTGACGTCGACCATGGCGAGATCCATGCACACGTCTCCAACCAGCGGGTGAGCGGCGCCCCGGATCAGCACCTCTCCCCAGTTGGCCGGCCCCCGGCGAAACCCGTCGCCGTAGCCGACCGGAATGGTGGCGATGCGCATTGGCTGGGAGGCGCGAAACGCTTCGCCGTAACCAACGTAGGTACCGGGATCGATCCACCGCACCTGGACCACGGACGACTTGAAGCTCAGCACCGGTTCGCGTCGCCGGCCGTCCGCGGTCCGCAGTCCCAGCACCTCACCGCCGCTGCGCACCAGGTCGTAGCGAGCTTCGGGGACGACCTTCCATGCCGCGCTGTTGGCGGCGTGGGCCCAGCGGAAGCGGCAGCCCGCGGCCGCCGCCGCCGATCTCGCCTGCTCGAACCTGGCCAGCTGCTCCAAAGTGCTGGCCCGGTCTTCGCCGCGCCGGAGGTGGGTATAGATCCCCTCCACCTCAACATGTGGAAAGTCGCGGGTCAGCCGTGCGAACTGCGCCACCGCCGCAGGCGAAACCCCTAGCCTGCTCATACCGGTATCGACCTTGAGATGAGCTCTGCCCGTCCCGCCGAGGCCGACCGCCGCCCGCTCCAGGGCTGACAACACCTCTTGGTCGAAGGCCGTGATCGTCAGGTCGCTGGCGACCGCGACCTCGACCTGGTTGGGAGGGGTGTAGCCCAGTACAAGGCAGGGAGCCGAGATACCGGCCCCGCGCAGCTGCAGCGCCTCCGCCACCGTGGCGGTGGCCAACCACACGGCCCCGTGCGCCAGCGCGGTCCGGGCCACCCGCACCGCACCGTGACCGTAGGCGTCTGCCTTGACCACCGCCATCAGCGCGGCCGGAGCCAGCTCCGCCACCAGCGCATCCACGTTGCGGGCAAGCGCGTCTATGTCCAGCTCCACCCAGGTGGGGCGCGCCGTCGAGCGGAAAGCTCGCAGTCGGCGCCCCGGATCCTGTCTGACCAGCTCCGCGCGGGGCCCGGCGAGGGCGCGGGTGACGCGTTCCATCCGCTCTGCGGCTCTACCCTTGACCAGCACGGAACCGCCCCGGTCCAGAAGGTCCTCGACCGCTCGCGCGGCTTCGAGCGGGGTGGGCGCGGCGACGGACTCCGACCCCGCCTCCAGCGCGGGCTCCTCTCCTCTGATCACCAGGCGGTCCAGCCCTCCGGCCGCCTCGGCGCTGAGATCGCGTACCGCCTCGGCGCCCAAGACCGCCGCCCGGGGTGGCGGCATCGCGGCTAGGCAGTCCAGCGCCAGCCTGAGGGAAGCCGGCGACGAGTCGATGCTGTCGTCAAGGAGCGAGCCTCGCGGGCGCGCCGCGAACTTGCGCAGGCGGCCGGGTGGGGTTTCCATGCCCTCCAGAGCCAATAGCCCCGGCCGCGGGTCCAGCTCCAAGGCGCTGAGAGTCGCCGCGGTGGCTCCCACGGCAAGTAGGGCCAAAGTCGGAGGCATGCGCACCGCCACCGACTCGCGCAACCCCGCCAGCGCCACCTCGACCTTCGTCAAGCCGGTCCAGGTGGTGTCGGACTGGACGCAGGCCACTCGCACCTGGGCTCCGCTACCGACCGAGCCGTAGGTCACCCGTCCCCAGGAGTCGAACTGTCCTTCCAGCTGCCCCGAGGGAAGTGCCAGCCGGGTCTCAGAGGTGCAGAGTCGGCTCAGGGACTCCTCCAACTCCCGGGCACAACTCCAGTAAAGGCGGTCGGCATCCGCGGTGGTGGTTAGGCAGAGCACCTGCGGTCGGAGTAGCGCGCCCAGTTCCTCAAGCTCCTTGGGGCCTACGGCCACCACCTCGGCCAGGTAGCTCGAGGTGGCCGGCGGGGCGGAGCTCACCGCGATGGGGAGCCCAAAGCTGTCGTTGCGATCACCGCAGGCGAATGGCGGGCCGAAACCGGCCGGTCCCAGGGCGAGACCAAGGGCAGCTTGGACCGTGCTCTTGCCCAAGCTGCCCCCAACCAGCACCAGCCGAGCCCGGCGGAGCCGGTGCCGCGCCAGCTCGGCCATGGCCAGGCGGACGTCAGCCACCCCGACCACCGTCACCCCGGCGGCCAAGGGTTCATCGTCCAGCCAGTCGGGCCTGCGCTCGACCAGGCAGCCCCGAGCGCCCCGGCTCACCGCATCCTCGGTCCAGTTGTGACCGTCGCCGTTAGGTGTCCGCAGAGCGACGAACATCTCGCCGCCGAGGACGTTGCGTGAGTCGTAGGCGAACTCGGAGAACTCCTCCACATCGCCCCCCAGCAGCACCTGCGGATGCTGGCTGGCCGCAGACTGCAGCAGTTCAGCCAGGCGGAACATCAGCCCAAGCGGAGTTCGGTCAGGAGACGCACCGCCTCTTGCACCTCAACCAGCTCATCGGCCACCTCGCTGGCCAGCACCCCCGCCCGACCGCGCGTCAGGCCGAGCCGAGCACCGGCTTCGGCGTGGAGGTAAACCGCCGCTCGCGCTGCCTGGAAAGCTGGCAGTCCCTGGGCTAGCAGCGCGGCCACCAAGCCCGCCAGCACGTCGCCGGTCCCGCCGGTGGCCAGGACGGCGGTCTCGTGACGGTCGGTCCAGCAGTCGCCGTCCGGAGCCGCAACCACGGTGCCCGCCCCCTTGAGGCAGATCACGCAGCCGGTCTCGTGTGCCAGCCGCCTGGCCCAGCCCACCCGGTCGGCCTGCACCTGCCGGACCTGAACCCCGGCCAGTCTGGACGCCTCCAGCGGGTGGGGGGTCAGCACGCCCTTCGGTGGCAGGCGTCGCTTGAGCTCCGAGGAAGCCGCACATTGATTCAGGGCGTCGGCGTCCCAGACCGCCGGGATCCGGGCTCGGCGGACGGTTTCGAAGAGGGAAAGCAGCATCTGCTGCACGGTCGGGCTCGCCCCCAGCCCCGGGCCCGCCACCACCGCCGCCGCCGCCTTGAGCGCATCCGTGACGGCGGCCACCGCCGCCGGACCAAAGCCCTGCGCGCCACCGGGCGCCGGGAGCCGGATCACCTCCGGAGCGAGCCCGGAGGAGCGTTCACCGTCGGCCACCAGTGCCTGGACCTTGCCGGCGCCACCGCGCAGGGCACCCCGGGCGCAGAGGACGGCGGCGCCCGGGAAGCTAGGGCTGCCCGCCACCACCACCACGGTGCCAAATGTGCCCTTGTGGCTCGAGGCCGGCCGCTCAGGCAACACCAGGTCCGGGGGTGGGGGCTCCACCAAAGGTCCTTGACTGAGGCCCGGCTGCAGGAGGGTGGCGACGGCCACACCGACGCCGGCATCGTGAGTCAAGCTCAGCTGCAGTCCGGGTACCGGTCGCCCGGCCACCTCGACCGATGGAGCTCCGCCGCGGTCGCGCACCACGTGAATTGAGCTGTAAAGGGG
>JBJKSO010000021.1:0-11507 GCA_046703825.1 Candidatus Dormibacteria bacterium | reverse complement strand
CCTCCAGGGACAGCCAGGGATCGTCCGCCCGCCGCAGCTCGGGCCCGGCGCCGGCGCACGCCTCCATCACCTGCAGCCAGACGGTGGCCCTGTCCAGCTGCCCGGACGCCAGCGCCTCCCGGTTGCGACCGGCGGCCAGGCCACCCAGGGCTCGGGCCAGCTGGCGGGGATCGGCACCACTCTCCTCCGCCCGTCCGAGTTCAACCCATGCCCCAGCCGGGTCCCGCGCCAAGAGGGCGTCGGCGAGGCGGGCGAGCGCCCCGGGATCCACCACCCCGAGTGCGCCCTCCACCAGCGCGCGATCCACCACGCCGTCGGTGAGCCCCAGCACGCGCTCGAGCAGCGACTCGGCGTCGCGCAGGGATCCGGCCGCTGACTGCGCCAGCAGCGTGGCAGCGGCCGGATCGAGCTGCCGCTCCTCCTGGGCGCAGATCCCGGCCAGCTGGCGGGCGATATCCGCTTCGGGGATGCGGCGGAAGTCAAACCGCTGGCAGCGGGAGAGGACGGTCTCCGGCAGCCGGTGGGGCTCGGTGGTGGCCAGGATGAAGCAGGCGTGCTCGGGAGGCTCCTCCAATGTCTTGAGGAACGCGTTGCCCGCGTCGGTGGTGAGCATGTGGGCCTCGTCGATGATGTAGACCTTGATGCGTAGCTGAGCGGGCATGAACTGCGCCCGCTCCCGCAGCTCGCGGATCTCGTCGATGCCCCGGTTGGTGGCCGCGTCGATCTCGATCACGTCGAGGCTTTCGCCGGAGAGCAGCAGCCGGCAGGCGCCGCAGCGTCCGCAGGGCTCCCCTTCCTCGGGAGATTCGCAGTTCATCGCCCGGGCCAGGATGCGGGCGGCGCTGGTCTTGCCGGTTCCATGGATTCCGGTGAGCAGGTAGGCGTGGCCCACCCGGTTGGTGCGCACGGCGTTGCGCAGCGTCTGAGTGACCACCTCCTGGCCCACCAGCTCGGAGAACCGGCGCGGGCGGTACTTGAGGTAGAAGGTCTGGTGGGACGGACTCATGGCAGAGATGATCGCGCACCCCTCGTCGTGGAGACATCCCCGGTGCTGACCGCCGTTTGAGCTCGGGTCGGGGAGCCCGGCGGCACTCCAGTTGCTCCGCGTACCGCTGCTTCCTTCCGGACCTGACGGGGTTGGCTGAGGCTGGTTGCGACGGACCCGGCCGTCATCGCCCATACGGTCGGGGCTAACCCGATGACACCTCCCCTCGGAGGGGAGTTCGACCCCGCTGTAGCGGATTGCGGGTACAGGGCACCGCTAACTCCCCGTCTAGCGCGATCCCCGCGATTCTAGCTCGGCTCGCTCAAGGACACCCCGCTCGCAAGCGCCGGAGTGTGGGGCTTCTGGCAAACTGGGGCGTGGGAGCACCAGACCCGACTCTAAGGTAACCCTCAGATAGAGGCGACCGGTTGCCGGGACACTTCAAACCCAAAAGGACGAAGCGGGCATGGAGACCAACCCTTGACCCCTCCCCGAGCCGCGCTGGCGCAGCAGCTCTGGACCCCGATCGAAGCCCAGCTGGAGGCCCACCCCCGGGCCCGGCGCTGGTTCCGCTACATCGTGACCTCGGGCATCTCGACGGTGCTGAGCGAGGCGGTGCTCTTGGGGTTGTACGCCATCGGCGGTGTGGGTGCGTTCTGGGCCGCCATGCTGGCCAACCTGGTCGGGGCCGCCCAGTCCTACCTGATGAGCCGCTACTGGATCTGGCCCGAGGCCAACCGGGAACGGGCGGGGCGGCAGGTGGTGCTGTACTGGCTGACCTCGGTGGCGAGCATGTTGATCTCCAGCACCGTGACCCAGGTCTCCTCCCAGCACGCTCCTGAGGGCCAAGCCGCCCACGCCGTGGTGGTGGGCGTGGCCTACGTCGGCACCTACGCCCTGCTCTGGGTCGCCAAATTCCTCGTTTACCAGAAGGTGATCTTCACCGGCCGCCGCGGCGACCACTCGGTCCCGACCCCCGGCGAGGCGGCGGCCCTCGCTCGGGCGCGCGCTCAGTCCTTCTCCGCCAGCAGCGAGTAGCTGAGCGGGAGTCGGGTCCAGCCCGTCGGGGGCTCCCAGACGCCAGGCCGGGCCTGGACCAGCTCGGAGAAGCGGGGGAAGAAGATCTCGCTGCGCTCATGGAGGAAGCGCAGCCGAAGCCCCGCCCCAGCCAGACAGCTGACCACCTCCCCGAGCGGGTGGACCAGCTCGTGAGTGCGGTTGTGGACGGTGGCCGCCTCGAGCACCGCGTAGTCTCCGGGCTCGTCCCAGATCTCTTCGGCCGGGTCGACGTAGTGCAGCTTCAGCCGGGGCTCTTCACCCATGCAGTCCACCAGTGGGTGGGACTCGACCAAGTAGATCCGGCCGCCCGGTAGCAGCAGCCGGCCGACCACGTGCGCCCAGGCCTCGAGGTCGGGCAGCCAGGGGAGTGCCCCCTTGCCGGTGTAGACCAGATCGAACCGCCTGCCCAAGGCCTCAGCAGCGTCGTCCAGACGGGCCTCGACGAACTCCGCGCTCACCCCGATCTCGGCCGCCAGGTTGCGGGCAGCGGCGACCGCCCGGGGCGAGTAGTCGAGCCCGGTGACCCGGGCCCCCAGGCGAGCCCAGGAGAGCGAGTCCAGCCCCAGGTGGCACTGGAGGTGCACCAGGCTCAGCCCCTGGACCGGACCCACCTCCTCCAGCTCGTAGGGGAAGAGCGAACTGGCACCGGCCCTGAAGCCGGGCAGGTCGTAGAGATCGGAACCCAGGTGGAGGTCCACCCGCTCCTCCCACCAGGCCAGGTTGTCCCGCTCCCAGCTGTCAGCGTCCACGGGCGCCAATGCTAAGCCGGCCCAAGTCCGCCGCCGGAAAGTGTAATGTCGGCCCCATGACGATCACTGCCACCAGGCCCACCACCGCTCCTTCGCGGACCCACCTGGACGACTTGGACCTGCCCCAGGGCAAGAAGGCGCGGCTGCACACGCTGCTGTACGAGCACGGTCCAGCCAACGGCACCCTGCTGATGTTGCCCATCGACCAGGGGCTGGAGCACGGGCCGGTGGACTTCTTCGTCAACCCTCCGGCGCTGGACCCCGACTACCAGTGCCGGCTGGCGCTTGAGGGCGGGTACTCGGGCATCGCCCTGCAGATCGGGCTGGCCACGCGCTACATGCGCAAGTACGCGGGCCGGGTGCCGCTCGTGCTCAAGGTCAACGGCAAGACCAACGTGCCCAGCTCCGACGAAGCATTCTCGCCGCTGACCTCCTCTGTTGAGGACGCGGTGCGGTTGGGTGCGGTGGCAGTCGGCTACACCTGCTACGTCGGCTCGCCGGCGCAGGAGCGCGACCTGCGCCAGATGAACGAGGTACGCCAGGAGTGCGAGCGCTACGGCATGCCTCTGATCTGCTGGGCCTACCCGCGAGGCTCCGCGATCAGCCGTAAGGGCGGCCAGGAAAGCCTGTACGCGGTCGACTACGCGGCCCGGGTCGCCTCCGAAATGGGCGCCGACGTGATCAAGATCAACATCCCCAAGGCCAACCCGGAGACGGATGCGGCCGCCCCCGCCCCGTACAACGAGTTGCGTGAGGACCGCCGCGAGATGCTGGTACGGGTGATCCGCTCCGCCGGTCGCTCGCTGGTGATCTTTGCCGGAGGCAGCAGGCTGGCCGACGAGGAGTTGCTGGGACGCATCGACGACTGCATGGCCGCCGGAGCCACCGGCTTCATCTTCGGGCGCAACATGTGGCAGCGGCCGATGGACCAGGCCCTCGCCATGAGCAAGCGAGTGCACGAGGTCCTGTCCCGCTACAGCTTCGGGGTCTAGCCCAAGGCGTCTCGCAACCTTGGGTTGGTCAGGCGGCGACCGCTTGGTTGATCGAATCACCGGTTTCGAGTTCCGGCGCCAGGGCGCCCGCCGCCGGCAGCTTGCCAAGACGAGCCGGCCACAGGGCGGCGCCAGGCGTATCCCGGCGACCGCCCGGAGCGGCGGCGACATCGGCTCACAGGAGCCCCGCCGCCTCCGCCCCGGCTTGGGGCGGCCCGGTCTCCACCCCAAGCTCGGGTTGGCTGTCATCGACGAGTCGGTCCCTTGGTCGCGGTGACAGGATCGCTGGACGGACTCGCGCACCCGCCTCACCCTGACGCGCTTGGCTGCTGTTTGCCAAGCACCGGCAAAGTCGGTGGACACCCGTGCATCGACTGTTCTGGGACCGTCCCGGCGGCAGGCCGATCCTGGCCCGCTCTAAGGCCCTATCAGCGGAGGCAGCGCCCCCCGGGCGGCGAGCCCGAATAGCGGGTAGAGCAGTACCCCGAAGAGGACGACCGCGAGCCCGCAGAGCCCCACTCCGGTGAGTGCCACCGGTCCGGGCAGGGCGAGTTCCAGCCCCTCGGCGCGGAAGTCGTAGAGGACCAAAAGCCAGCGCAGGACCGCCGCCGCGCTGAGCACCGCCGAGAGCACCCCGAGCCAGAGCAGCCAGCCGTAGCCCGCCTGCAGCGCGGAGTCCAGGGTCAAAAGTCTGGCGAAGAAGCCGGCCAGGGGCGGCAGCCCGGCCAGCGCCACCAGCAGAAGGGTGAAGAGCGCGGTGACCGCGGGGGCGCGGGACCAGAGCCCGCGCAGCGCCGACCGGCCGTCGGGCTGGCCCTGGGCCGCCAGGGTGCCCAGGAGGCCGAGAAAGCCGGCCACCAGCGGAATCAGGCACAGGGTGGCATAGAGCACGGCGGAGGTCGCCTTGGGCGAAACCGAGATCACCCCGATCACCGTCACGGCAAGCTGCGCCAAGAGCAGGTAGGTGACGCTGCGTCCCAGCCGGGGCTCCCGCAAGGCCAGCAGCGGCGCCACCAGCGCCGGGGCAGCGCACACCAGCGCCACCGTGAGCTCCCACGAGCCGGGCGCGCCCCCGAGCCCTCCCGGCAGCAGCCGCAGCAGGGCGGCGACGGCCGCAAGGAAGACCAGCAGCATCCGCGCCAGGCTGGGCGCCAGCGGCGCCGACCCCACCTCGCGGGCCGAGCGGTCCAGGAGCGGCCAGAGGCCCAGCTGCCCCAACCCGCCCAGGACCAAGAGCGCAGCCGCCAGTGCCAGCATGGCCCCCGGAGGCCGCAGCGCCGCCGGCACCAAGCTCAGCTGGGTGGTTCCGCTCAGCCCGGCCAGGAGCACCGCGCCACCGACGAAGACCGCCAAACCGAAGCCGCTCAGCACCAGCGAGCGGGTGGCCGTGCGCACCGCCGCCGGGTCGGACTTGCGCAGGCCGAGCGCCAGGCCGAGCGGCAGCACGGTACAGGCCATCGCCGCGGCCAGGGTGACCAGGTCGGTGGCCGAGACCGTGAACAGCACCCCGATCCCCGATACCAGCAGCAGGGCGTGGTAGAGGCCAACGTGCGGCCTGACCTCTTCCTCCAGCTCCGCGCCGCAGAGGAGCAGGGCTCCGAGCGCGGCCAGGGTTGCGGCGTAGAAGAACAGGGAGAAGCGATCGATCACCAGGCTGCCGCGCTCGAAGTCCGGCGGCAGCGGTGCTCGCGATGAGTGCCAGAAGCCGACGCAGGCAAGGAATGCCAGCACCACTGCCGCCATGGCCAGCCAGCGACTCAGGTCTGGTCTGGGCGCAGCCGGCGGCCGCGCGCCGAAAACCAGTCCGCGGCCAGGCAGCCGATCACGCCCAGGAGGAGGATCGCCTCCGGGGCGAAGTCCTCGAGGAACGCCCAGCTCACTTGTGGGTCCCCGGACTGTGCGGGACGACCACCGGAGCCGCCGCCGAGACCCTGGCAGAGACCAGGTCGGTGCCCTGGATCACGTAGGGCATGAAGTAGCCGGCGAAGATGCCGAAGAGCACGACCGCCGCGCTCAGCCCCCAGCCGGAGTAGAACTCCGAACCCCGCGCGTCGGCGACGGTAGCCTCCGCCTGGCCCTCCGCGGCTCCCCAGAAGACCCGGTGACCCGCCCGCCACAGGGCTGCGGTGAGCAGCAGCAGGCCTAGGACCGCCAGTGCGGTCGCGTAGCGGTGCGCCGGAAAGGAACCCACCAGCACCTGGAAGATCCCGGGGAAGCCCCCGAGCAGCGGCACCCCGACCAACGCCGCCGCCGCCAGCGCGAAAAAGAGCCGCAGACGGGGCGCCCGCGCGGCCGCGCCCCGCAGTGGCGCGATCTGGAGCGCCCCGGCGCGCTCGCTGACGGCGCCCAGCACCAGCAAAAGCAGAGGGGCGATGAAGACCAAGGTGAAGGCCAGGTACAGCGCCCCCGCCTCTGACACCTCCGAGAAGGAGGCGATCCCCAGCAGCATCACCCCGGAAAGGCCCATCAGCCCGTAAGCGCCCATCCGGCGCAGATCCGGCTCGCCCCGGGCGCGCAGTGCCGCCCAGTACAGGGTCAGCAGCGCCAGCGCCAACAACGGCACCACCAGCTGCAGTGCGGCGTTGGGTGCCATCGAGAGCGCCATCCGGACCAGCCCATAGACCCCGAGCGGCACCGAGGTGACCGCCACCAGCATCCCTACCGGGGCCGGGGCCGCGCCCACGGAGTCGATGAACCAGCCGTGCAGGGGGAACAGCCCCATGCGTAGCCCGAAGGCGACCAGGAAGAGGGTGAAGACGATGAGACCGACACCCCCCTTCACCGTGGAGACCGTGGTCAGGGTCTGGAAGTTCATGCTGGTGACGCCGGAGCGGAGCAGCAGCAGCAGGGTGCCCACCAGCAGGGCGGCGCCGGAGATGGACTGCCAGCCCAAGAGCCGGCGCCCCAGGGCGGCCGCCCCCGGCTGACCGCCCAGCCCCACCAGCAGACCCAGCGGCAGCGCCTGCGCCCAGAAGAAGACGATGAACAGCCCCAGATCCTGGGTGGCGAAGGCACCCGCAGTGGTGGTCTCGATCAGCAGCAGCAGGGCGAAGTAGGTGCGGTAGCGCTCCCGCCGCCGCCAGCTGGCCAAGATCAGGAGCGGGAAGACCGCGGTCACCGCGAACAGCAGCAGCATGTTGAGCCCGTCGGTGCCCAGGTGATAGTCCAGCTGGAAGAAGAAGCCCCGCAGCCAGGGGGCGTCGATGGCGGGCTGGGGCAGGGCTCCCTGGGCGGGGTTGCCCACCTCCCCCAGCAGATCGAACAGCGCGAAGGCCAGCGAGATGACGGAGGCGAAGAGGGCGGTGGTCCGCACCCGGAACCGCTGCAGGTCGGTTTGCACCGGCAGCGCCAGGACCAGCAGCGCCGCCGCCGCCGGTACGAACACGATGATGGTGAGGGTTATGTCGTGCACCTAGGGAGCCCCCGCGCCCGCGTGGGTGGCCGCCACCCAGACCACCACCGCCGCCACCAGCGCCACCGCCGCCAGGGGCGCCGAGCTGCTCCTGCCCTCCCAGCTCCAGGGCCGCCGCCAGAGATCGCTTCCGCGAGCCGTCAGCTGGCCCAGGGCCGCGCGGGCGGCCTGCTCGGCCGGGTTGGCCACCCGCTCGTACCAACCCACGGCCAGACGCGCCGGCCAACCAAAGACCATCTGCTCCAGACCCAAGGTGAGCCGCCCGCCATCAGCCCAGGCCAGCCAGGCGGGTTCGCCGGCCCAGGGCCGCTGGCCCAGCCGAACCGCGGCCACCGCCAAGACCGCCGCCAAGGGCACCACCACGCTCAGCGCCAGCGCCAGGCCGTTAGCGGGCAGCACAGTGGCATGCTTGGCCATGGCCAAAAAGCCGCCCAGCTCACCTGGGACGCCAGGGAGGGCGATCAGGCCGCTGAGCAGCGCCAGCCCGGTGAGAGTAACCGCCGGCCAGATCTGAGACAGCCGCTTGGCGTTGGCGAGGTTGCGGCGCACCTGGCGGGCCTCGCGGGGGTCGCGGGGCTCGCCGCCCCTCAGGGCGCATACTGCCGCGCGTCCCGCGACCGAGGCGATAAGGAGCGCCGACAGCAGCTCGCACACCGCGGCCACCACCCGGAAGACCCCCGCCGGACGGGCCACGGCCGCGGGGTGGGCGATCGCCACCGCCAGCACCTCGGCCCGGCCGAAGAAGACGCCGAACCCCAGCAGACCGGAGCAGGCCAGCAGCGCCAGCAGGAGCAACAGCACCGTGGGACGGGTCTGCCTCCAGGCGGCTCCCAGCTGGCCCAGCGACTCCACCCGGAGGTCCCGGCTCATAGTGGTGGTCACTGCGGCGAGGGCCGACACCGACAGAGTCCCGGCGATGAGCAGGGGAACGGCCGCGCCGGGAGTGCCCAGCCCCACGCCCATCAGGACCGTGGCCGCGAGGCTGCCAGCCACCCACAGCGACACCCGGCGCAGACGGTCCTCGAGGGCCGCGAGCGCAGCCGCCACCACGCTGCCCACCGCGGCCAAGACCACCAGCGCCGGCAGCACTCCGGCGGCGACGCGGAGGAGGTCGAAGGTGGAGAAAAGCAGCGACGCGCCCACCACCATCCCGCCGAGGCTCAAGACGAGCCCGCCAGCGGCGCCGGGCGCGACCCCCAAGGAGCGCCAGAGGCCGTGGAATGGGAAGACACCGCAGACCGCGACCGCGCAGACCACCACCAGCACCGCGGCGAGGGTCAGCGTCCGGCCGCCCACCCCGGTCACCAGCCCGTGGGTGGCCGCCAACCACATGTGGTTGAGGGCGACGAAGTCCAGGCCGGTGGAGCCGGCGGGAACCGTCCGCTTGCTGCCGGTGGCGGCGTTGGCGATGGCCCCGGAGAACTTCACGTAGACGAAGACGGTGGCCAGGATCAGGGAGGCAGCGCCCGCGCGCCAGACCAGGTAGCCCCGCCTGGCCGCGGGTCCGGCGGCCGGTCCCTGGGCCGCAGCCACCAGCAGCGCCGCCAGCAGGCCGGCCAGCTCAACCCCGATCAGGAGCTGGAACAAGGTGGGGGCCAGCACCACCGCCAGCACCGAGAACTCGAGCAGGCAGGTGGTGCGTGCCAGGCTGCCGATGCGCTGGTCCCGATGTAGCTGGACCAGGAGGTGGGCCAGGTTGAGCAGTGCCAGCACGGCCACCAGGCAGGCGAGAACGGCGGAAAGGGGATCCACGGTGTAGCCGACGCCCACCTGGAAGGTGCTCGAGAGCACGGTTTCGGCGGCGGCGTTGAACGGCGTCTGGGTGACCGAGTAGGACCAGAAAGCGAGATTGGCGCCGTGGGTCACCCCAGGATGGGATGCGCTGGTGGCAAGTACCACCACGGCGGCCAGCAGGGTGAGCGCGGAGCCGACCGCCGCCCCCAGCGCGATTCCGCGGCGGGTTTCGGCCAGGTAGCTGAGCCCCAGCCCGAGTAGCGGCAGAAGCAGGACCGCCCAGGCGGCGTTGAAGAGGGCCACTCAGCCCTCCGCGGCCGGCGCGGCGGGGGCGGGCTCGCTCGCGTCACCGTCCTGGGCGTTCTCGGCCCCGCCCTCGAGGGGGGCCGGTTCATCCGCGGTCCCGCCCAAGTCCGGTTCCTCCGCCTCTTCACGGGACTCCCCAACGGCCTCGACGGCGGGTGCCGCCCCTCTGCCTGGGGCCTCGAGCAGCAGCTCTGGTCCCACCCTGCGGCGCAGCACCGTCGCCAGAGAGGCGCCGGCGGCGACGGCGGCGGCGCCGATCACCTCGGCCACCAGTGCGAAGGCCTCGAGCTGGGCAGCCTCAACGCTGGTGGCCCGACCGGTGGCGAAGCCCAAGCAGGCGGCCGCGCAGGCGTCGAAGGCCAAGACCAAGGCCAGGATTGCGCCGAAGGCGTCGCGCCGGTGGAGCAGCGTGAAGAGGGCGATCGCAAGCAGGCAGGCACCGAGGACCAGCAGGACGGGGCCGCTGCCGCTCACTAACGGCCTCCACGGCGGGCCGCCCTGGCCTCGGCGCGGGCCAGCTCTCGCTGCCGGCGCCGAGCCTGCTGCTGCTCGAGCCGCCGCTGCCGGACGGTCTCGGCGTGGAACTCCGCCAGCTCGCGGGTGTCGCGCTGGATCAGAGCCGACCCGCCCACCACCATCGCCGCTAGCAGCAGCAGCACCACCAGGACCGCCAACCCGCTGTGCAGCAGGAGCTGCCGCCCCACCTGGGCCAGCGAGGGCACCGCACCAGCGCGGCCGATGAAGGCGGCACGGTCGGCGAAGCCGGTGCCGAGCAGCAGAGCCAGCAGGGCCAAAGCCGCCGCTGCCGCCGCCCAGGGGAGCCGCCGCCGGGGCGGACTGTCAGAGGTGGGCAGGCCTCTCGCCAGAGGCGCGAGCAGGACCGCCTCGCCCACCCCACCGATCAGCAGCATGCCCAGGGCGGGCAGCCAGTCACCGGCGATGGCGAAGCTGACCGCCAGCGCCAGGGCGAGCACCGCCATCGCCAGTAGCTGTACCGAGCGCTCCCGCCGCAGGACCAGGATCAGTGCCGCGCCCACTGCCACGCCGCCAGCGGCGGCTACTCCGAGCACGGCCCCCTGGTCACCAGCGAGTCAGTGCCGCCTAAGCGCAGCCAGGGCGCGGTCGCGATTGCGACGAGATCGGGCACGGCGGGTCATTTTAGGAAAGCGCGCCGAGGCGTCGCGGACCGGGGCCTTCAGCGATCCCGCAGCGTGAGCCGGTCGGCGAAGCCTTCGAGCTCACTCCGCGCCGGTTCCGGGATCGCGCCGAGGCAGGCCACCGCCTCCGTGCTCCAGCGGTCGGCCAGGCTGTGGGCGGTGGCGAGCGCGCCGGAGTCGTGCACCATCTGCACGACCCGGTCCCGAATCGCCGCCTGCTGGGCCTGGTCCACCTTCTCCATCCGGGTCAGTTCAGCCAGCACCTGGCGCCGGCGCGGGCCCCGGAGAGCACAGAGCACGGGGAGACCGCAGATGCCCTGGATCAGGTCGGTCCCGGCCGGCTTGCCGGTTCGTGCCGGGTCGCTGAAGTCGAGGCAGTCGTCGATTCCCTGGAAGGCCAGACCGAGCCGCCGGGCAAACCGGGCCAACGCGCGGGTCTCGACCTGGGTGGCGCCGCTGAGGCGGCTGCCGACGGCGGCGCAGGCAGCCAGCAAGGCGCCGGTCTTGCCCTCCGCCACCTGGACATACGGCGCCAGCTCTCCCGACCACACAGAGCGCCGGTCCAGCTCGCGAAGCTGTCCATCCGCGATCTCGACCAGGGCGGCGGCCACCGACCGGGAGATGGCGGCGTCACCCAGCCGAGCGATCAGGCCCGCCGCCACACCCAGGTAGTGGTCACCGACCCCCAGGGCCGCCATCGGGCCGGACAGCGTGGAGACGGTGGGGACGCCGCGGCGTGAGGCGGCGCCGTCGACCAGGTCGTCGTGGCAGAGGGTGGCGGCGTGGAGCAGCTCCATGGATGCCGCGGCGTTGAGGACGGCGTCGGGGCGGTAGGTCCTGCCCACCTCGGACGCCAGCAGCACCAGGCGGGCGCGGATGCGCTTGCCGCCGGCGCCCAGCAGGGTCGCCATCGGCGCTGCGACGATCCCCGGGTCGGACGCGAGCACCCGGGCCAGCCGCTGCTCGACAGGATCCGGCTCCCTGATTAAGCCGGCCAGGCTTGGGCTCGAGGGCCCCTCGGGGGCGGCCGGGTCCGAGCCGGCCAGCTCCAGGCCCCGCTTCCACCAGGTGGCCCGGGCGGCCGCGCTCAGCCGGGACGCCGCCGCACCCGCC
>JBJKSO010000020.1:0-6989 GCA_046703825.1 Candidatus Dormibacteria bacterium | reverse complement strand
GGGCGGGCCCGTCCGGGCCCGGACGCCACCACATGCCAGCTGCGGAATCCCGCGGGCACGGCCGCCCCCGAGGTGCGCCACCGGCCTGGCTCGCGCTTCGACTTCATGCCGCCCCTTGCTTGAGTGAGAACTGGGAATGGGACTGCCGCCGGGATCCGAAGCCTCCGGCAGGGCACTAACGTTGAGGCTTCCAGACCGCTAATGCAAGCCGGAACTGGTGTGCGTTTGGCCCGGAAGCCCCCGCGACCTGGAGAGATCGGATCGATGGCTTCATCCCCGCCCGCCCAAGCGGGCGGGGCGTGGGCTCCAGCCCAGCCCCACCCGGCCGTCGGGGCGGCAGTGCAGACCTACCTGGGGGTAAGGTTGGTCCGCGGCGCGCGTGCCCACCGGCTGCCACCGGGGGGAAAAAGGGGGCCCACCCGAAGCCCTCTTGGGTGCAGAAGGTCAGGTCGTGGCCGGATGCGTGGCACCGAGAGCTCAGCCGCGGCGGCGCCGGGCGGGCACCGGTGCCCAAGCCGATGCCGGCGCCGGGGGCCGGAGCAACGCTCTCAGCACCCGCAGGCGCTGCTTGCCCACCTGCAGCAGACCGGCAGCGCCCTTGATCTGGTGCAGCCTGAACCTATCCACTCTGCCGGCCTCCTCCACTGGCGATCCTCGCTCCGGCAAGAAGCATGCGGGCTCATGGCTAAGAGAGTGCTAACGTCCGGTTCCCGGCTCCCCCCCGGACAGGGCCGCCAGCAGGCGCTGGGCAGTGCCGTCGAAGCCCCGGACCGAGCTGCACAGCACCACCGCCGGCGGCTCCAGTCGGTCCACGAGGGCCGTCAGCGCCGCCTGGGCGGAGTCGACCAGGATCACCTCCGGCCCCTCGGCCTGTGCGGCCACGTCTGCTGAGGAGACCGTACCGGCGAGGTGGCGTTCCCGGGCCGGCTCGATCGGCCCCAGCACCAGCAGATCCAGTCCCTGGAAGGCATGCCGGTACGCGGGCAGGAGCGCGCGGGTTCGGGAGTAGGTGTGGGGCACGTGGACCATCACCAGCTGCACCCGCGGGCCGAAGCGCGCCCGAGCCGCCTCCACCGTGGCCCTGACCTTGGTCGGGTGGTGCGCGTAGTCGTCGACCACGGTCACCCCGCTAGCCTCGCCGAGAATCTCGAACCGGCGGGCCGCCCCACGGTAGCTGCGTGCGGAGCGGGCCGCCAACTCCGGGTCCGCGCCCAGCCGCACGGCGGTGGCCAGTGCCGCCAAGGCGTTGGCGGCGTTGTGGCGCCCGAAGAGGGGCAGGCTCAGCTCGAAGGGGCCCAGCCCTGGGCCGCGCACCTCGAGCTGCTGCCAGCCGCGAGCAGGTGCGTCCCCGGCGCCCACCTGCCAGTCCCCACTGCCCCACCCGAACGACTCCCGCCGGGACGGCGAGCGCGCCGCGAGCTGGGCGGCCAGTGGGTCGTCCGCGCTGTACAGCACCAGGCCCTGGGCGGGCATGGCGGCAAGCAGCTGGCGGTAAGGCTGAAGGTAGGCTTGGAGGCTCGGGTAGAGGTCGGGGTGATCCAGCTCCAGGTTGAGTAGAGCCACCACCTCGGGGTCCCAGTGCAGGAACTTTGCCGAGGAATCGAGGGCAGAGGTGGTGTACTCGTCCCCCTCGAAGACGAAGGGGCCGCCGCCGCTGGGCTCCCCCAGCCGGACCGAGCGGTCGAAGTCGCGGGAGGTGGCGCCGAGACGGAATCCCGGGTGCAGGCCAGCACCCTCGAGCATCCAGGCCAGCAGCGTGGCGGTGGTGGTCTTGCCATGGGTGCCGCAGACCACCACCCGGGTCTTGGCGTCGGTCAGCCCGCGATAGGCGGCCGCCTCGCTCTGCACCGCGAGCCCGAGCCGGCGGCAGGCGACCAGCTCGGGGTTCTCCGCCTGGACCTGATTGCCCAGCACCACCAGCGCCGGACGGCCCCAGCGAAGCAGGTTTTGCGGATCGTGGTGGTCGGCAAAGGCGATCCCGGCTCGCCGCAGGATCTCGGTGGTGGGCGGATAGGCGTCTTCGTCGGCACCGGTCACCCGGTAGCCCAGCTCGCGGCAGCTGACCGCCAGCCCGGAGACCGCGTACCCGCAGATGCCCAGGAAGTGGAGGTGCGCCGGAGGCGCGGGCCAGGCGGAATCCGCCATCCCGGCCCTCAGCCGGTCGGCGCCGAGGCCAGCTCGGCGAGCAGGCCCGCCACCCGGTCGGCCGCGGCCGGACGTCCGAGCGAGACGGACGCGGCGGCCATGCGCGACCAAACTGCGGGACCGGTCAGGACGTCGGTGGCGGCCTGGCGCAGGGTATCCGGGAGCAGGCTCTGATCTGGCAGCAGGCGCGCCGCACCGGCCTCCACGAACGGCATGGCGTTGCGCATCTGGTGGCCGCTGGCGTGCGGGTAGGGCACCAGCAGCATCGGCCGACCCACGCAGGCGACCTCCGCGAGCGAGCTGCCCCCCGACCGCATCAGCACCAGTCCGGCGGCGGCGATCCGGGACGCCACGTCGGTGACGAAGGGCAGCGCCTGGTAGCGGGGGCTCTGTTCAAGCGCCAGGGCGCGGACCGAGGCCAGGACCCTTTCGTGGTCGGCGGCGCCGGTCAGGTGGGTGACGCTGAGGTCGGGGATGGTGGCGAGCAGACCCGGCAGAGCGGCCACCAGCACCTCGTTGAGGTGGCGCGCCCCCTGGGAGCCGCCCATCACCAGCAGGTGGCAGTGACCCGAGGTGGCCGTGCCCCGGCCGGCCAGCGCCACGAAGGCCCGCCGGACCGGGTTACCGGTGCAGACCACCCGTCTGGCTCGGAGCTGGGCGCCCGTCTCGGGAAAGGAGGTGGCCACCACTGCGGCGTAGGAAGCGAGCCGGCGGATGGCCCGGCCGGGGATGCGATTCTGCTCCAGCAAAACCACCGGGACGGCGCGCCGGGCGGCGGCCAGCACCACCGGCAGGCAAACGTAGCCGCCGGTGGCCAGCACCACGTCGGGTTGGAAGTCGATGAGAATCCGCCGCGCCTGGCGATAGGCCCGGGGCAGCCGGGGCATCAGACGGAGGCTGGCGCTCACCGGCGCCGAGCCGATCCGTCCTAAGCCCAGCCCCTGGAACTCAAGCCCAGCGGCGGAAACCAGGCGCGACTCGGTGCCACCCGTCCGGCCGACGTAGGTGATCGCGACTTGGGCGTCAGCCTGCCTGAGCGCCTCGGCGACCGCGATCGCCGGGGTGCAGTGGCCGCCGGTCCCGCCGCCGGTTATCAGCACCCTCAAAGCCAGTTCCCTCTCGGCGGCGGCGGGCCGAAATATTGAGCAGGATCCCGGTGGCCGCCAGCGAGATCGCCAGCGACGAGCCGCCGTAGCTGATGAATGTCAGTGGAACTCCGGTGGAGGGAATGCTGTCGGTGACACCGCCGATGTTGATCAGCGCCTGGCCGACCAACCAAATGGTGATGCCTCCGGCCAGCAGCACACCGAGTCTATCGGGAGCGTTGCGGGCCGCCAGGATCCCACGCCACGCGAAGGCCAGGAAGAGCAGGATCACCACCAGGGCCCCGATCAGGCCCAGCTCCTGGCCGATGATGGCGAAGATGAAGTCGCTGTTGGACTCCGGCAGCAGCTGCGACGGAGACACCGCGCTGTTGAGCCCGCTGCCGAACACCCCGCCCAGACCGAGCGCGTAGAGCGCCTGCACCGCCTGAAAGCCGCTCCCCAGCTTGTGGGCGAAGGGATTCAGGAAGCTCATCAGGCGGGCGCTGCGATAGGGCTCGGCCTTGATCAGCAGCAGCCCGGCGAGAAGACCCGCTACCGCCAGGCTGACCAGGTGGCGGGCGCGGACCCCGGCCAGGAGCAGCAGACCCAGCCCCACCATGCAAAGGACCAGGGTGGAGCCGAGGTCCTTCTCCACGATCACCAGGGCGGCGAGCACCACCAACCGCCAGCCGTAGGGGATGATGCCCTCGTAGACGTCGTGGATGCGGCCCCCGCAGCGCTCCAGCCACACCGCCCCGCCCACGGCCACCAGGAACTGGGCGAGCACGCTGGGCTGGACCTCCAGGGGCCCGAAGCGGATCCAGCGCTGCGCTCCCTGGATCTGCACGCCGATGTGGGGCACCATCACCGCCACCAGCAGTACGAGCGTCACCGCCGCCAGCCAGGGAAAGACATCGCGCCAGCGGTGGTAGTCGATGCGGCTGCATACGAACAGCCCCACCAGCCCCAGCGCCAGCCAGAGGAGTTGCCGCTCGAAGAAGTAGCCGGGGTTGCCGTAGTAGGAGTAGGCGACCGCCTCGCTGGCGGTGTAGACCATGATCAAGCCCACCCCACAGAGGGAGAGGGTTACCAGCAGGAGCCAGACATCGATCTCGGGTGCGTGCAGCCGGCCGGGTTGCGCCTGCTGGGTGCGAGCGGCCGCCCCCGCCGGGATCCAGCGCTCTACCCGCGCGATCATCTCGGTCCACCCAGCGCCAACCCGGACCAGATCGCCCACCCCAGCGCCAGCGCCGCGCAGGTCCAGGCGGCGGCCCAGAAGCGCAGGTCGACCGCCCACTCGCCGAGCCCGCCGAGCTCGAAATGGTGGTGCAGCGGGCTCATCCGCAGCAGACGCCGGCCGCCCGTCAGTTTGAAAAAGGAGACCTGGGCGATCACCGAGAGCGCCTCGGCCAGGAAGACCGCGCCGAGCAGGGGTAGCAGCACCAAGCCCCCGACCTCGGCTGCGGCCACGGCGAGGGCCAGCCCCAGCGCCAAGGCTCCCGAGTCGCCCATGAACACCCTGGCCCGGGGGCGGTTGTAGAGCAGGAAGGCGAGGACCGCGGCCGCCAAGCACCAGCAGGTGGCCGCAAGCAGGCCACGATGCTCGAGCTGCGCCATCGCCCCCAGGGCCAGGAAGGCGGGCAGGGCGCAGCCGGCGCTGAGCCCGTCGACGCCGTCGGCGAGGTTGACACCGTTGGAAGCGGCCAGTGCAGCAAAAGCGCCCAGCGCCAGCCAGGCCGCGCCCAGGTCGCGGGGGCCGACCACCGGAACCGTCTGGGGAATCGGTCCGGCGGCATGCATGCCGAGGGCCAGCACCGCGGCGCACAGCGCGAGCAGGATGAACTTGGGGCGCACCCGAAGTCCTTGGCCGGTGCGCGCCTTGAGCAGGTCGTCGCCGACACCCACCAGCATGCCCAGCACCGCCGCCGCCACCACCATCCCGCCGGCGGCGTCCCGGATTGCCGCCGCCCACGCGACCACCGCCACCAGCACGAAGAAGACCCCGCCCGCGGTCGGGGTTCCCGACTTGACGAGGTGGGAGCGCGGCCCCTCCTCCCGCTCCACCTGGCGCAGGCCCGCCCGGCCCAGGCCGGCGATGGCGAGGGGAAAGAGCAGAGCACCGGCCGCGAAGCTACCCACCGCCGCCAGCCAGCTCACTCGCGGCATCTTAGGGTTGCAGGTGGAAGCGGTTGATCATCACCTGGGTGACCAGCTTGGTGGTGGGCGCCGCATCGTAGGCGCCCTCCTTGAGCACGTTGGCCACCTGGGGCTCGCGGATCACGCAGAGGGTGGTGTACTGGGGATCCGAGGCCGGGAAGAACTCGGCGAAGGAGTCGATGGTGTTGTTGCCGTAGGCCCCGTTCTGGGCCACTGAGGCGGTGCCGGTCTTGCCCGCGATCTCCCCCCGCCAGCTGGGCCAGATACGCGCCTCGAAACCCGAGGCCCCGGGGGCGTCCACCACCCCCACCATCATCTGAGCCAAAGTCTTGGCCGTGGCCACCGAGATCAGTCGGCGGGTCTTGGGATGGACGTAGGTGGGCGCCTTGCCCCCACCGGTGATCTCGCTGACCACGTGCGGCTGCACCCAGACCCCGTCGTTGGCGACGGTGTTGATGGCGGCCAGCATTCCGATCGGGGTGGTCAGCACTGCCTGCCCGAAGCTGGCCTCGGCCAGGGTCAGCGGCTGCATCTGCGCGAGCGGGGGCAGGGGCTGGTTCGCCTCGCCGCTGAGGTCGATGCCGGTGGGCTTGCCGATGCCGAAGGCGCTCAGGTTGCTGTAGAAGGCCTTGGCGCCCTCGCTCTGCTCGATGTGGACGGCGCCGACGTTGAGCGAGTCCTCCAGCACCCAGGTGGTGGTGATCACGCCTTGGTAGGACAGGTCCCAGTCGTGGATGGTCTGGCCCTGAACCGTGATGTAGCCCGGATCGAAGAGCTTGGTCTGGGGGGTGATCACCCCGCGCTGGAGCGCCCCGGCAAAGGTGACCACCTTCATCACCGAACCCGGTTCGTAGAGGTTGGCCAGTCCCTGGTCGGCAAAGTCGCTCACCGGGAAGGCGGAGTAGTCGTTGGCGTTGTAGCTGGGATAGTCGGCCCAGGCCACGATGCCTCCCGTGTGGGAGTTCATCACGATCATGGTCCCCGAGCTCCCGTGCACCTTTTTCACCTCGTTGGCGAGGTCCTGCTCCACCGCCCACTGCACGGTGGCGTCGATGCTGGTGTGCAGGTTGCGGCCGTTGACCGCCGGCTGGTTGGGCTCGTTGCTCAGCACCACCTGGTTGCCCTGAAGGTCGGTGAGCGTGGATTCGGCGCCCGGATGCCCGGTGAGCGCGGCGTTGTAGTAGCCCTCAAGGCCGTACTGGCCGAGACCGTTGGCGTTGACGAACCCGAGCACGTTGGCGGCGAGACTGGTGTTGGCGTTGGGGCCGGGCCCGTAGAAACGCTGCTGGTGCTCCAGGGTGCCGATCCCGACCAGGTTCATCGCGGACAGGCGGTCCCGGACCGCCTGGGACTGGTCCTTCGCCAGGTAGACGAAGTCCAGGTGCTGTGAGAGCAGGTGTTGGATGGAGTTGGCGGGCCGGCCCAGCACCGGCGCCAGGCGCATGGCCTCGGCGAGCCGGCCCGACCTGGGGATCTGGTTGGGGTCGGCGTAGACGTCGTAGACGGCTCGGTTGCCGGCGAGCACCTGGCCGGTGTCGTCGAGGATCAGTCCGCGGGTGGCGGGAACCGTGACCTGCTGCACCTGCTGGGCGATGGCATCGG
>JBJKSO010000019.1:0-10644 GCA_046703825.1 Candidatus Dormibacteria bacterium | reverse complement strand
GGCTTGCTGGCGGCGGGGGTTTGGGCCGGGATGGCGGCGCCCGTCGCCGCCGGGGCGGTCGCGCCGGCGGGCTCGGGCCCGCAGTGGCGGTGTAGCAATCCGCTGGTGCTGGAAGGGTGGAGCACCGCCCGGCTCGCCGCCCAGACCTTGATCATCTCGGCCCAGGAAAGCGACGTCTCCACCGCCGCCCCGGCAGTTGCCATGGGAGTGGGCGGGATCCTGCTCTTCGGGAGCTCGGCTCCGGCCGATCTGGGCCGCCAGCTGGCCGCGCTGGAGGCGGGGGCTCCCGGCAGCATCCGGCCCCTGGTGATGACCGACGAGGAGGGCGGCGGGGTGCAGCGCATGGCCAACCTGGTCGGCAGCCTGCCCTGGGCGCGGCAGATGGGGGCCACCATGAGCCCGACCCAGATCCAGGGTGCCGCCGCCTCGGTCGGGCGGGCCATGGCGGCGCAGGGGGTGACGGTGGACCTGGCCCCGGTGCTGGACGTCGACGGCGGCCCCGGCCCCAGCGCCACCAACCCCGACGGCCAGCGATCCTTCAGCGCGACCCCATCCGTGGCCGCGGCGGACGGGCTCGCATTCGCCCAAGGGCTCGCCGCCGGCGGCGTGATCCCCGTGCTCAAACACTTCCCCGGCCTCGGCGGCTCCAGCGGCAACACCGACGACGGCCCCGCCCACACCGTTCCCTATGCGAGCCTGGAGGCTGGGGGTCTGCTGCCGTTCCAGCGCGCGATCTCGGCGGGAATGCCGGCGGTGATGGTGGCCAACGCCAGCGTGCCTGGGCTCACGTCGCTGCCTGCCAGTCTTTCGCCGATCGCAATCCAGAACCTACTGCGTCAGAAGCTCCACTTCCGGGGACTGGTGATGACCGACTCCCTGGACGCCGGCGCCATCACCGCTCTCGGACTGAGCCTGCCGGAGGCAGCGGTCACAGCCCTGGCGGCGGGCGCGGACATGGTCATGTCCAGCCAGGAGACCGCCGGGCCCACCACGGCCGCGGTCGAGACCGCGGTGGTGCAGGCCGTGGCCCAGGGACGGCTCAGTCGCAGCGCGCTGGTCGGCGCCGCCGCGCAGGTGCTGCAGCTCAAAGGCTTCAACCTCTGCCCGCCGTGCCAGGCGGCTCAGCTGGCCGTTCCGCGCCGGGTGCCTTCGGGGGAGGCGGTCACACTCACCGCCCACGCAGCCTGCCCGGCCCAGCCGCACTTCGCCTTCTTCATGCGAGCCGGCTCGTCGGGGGGCTGGACTTTGCTGCGCGGCTGGGGGGGCAACCGGCTGCGTTGGCCCGGCGCCAAGACCTGGTCGCCGGGCCAGTACCAGGTCCTGGCCTGGGCAAGCGACGGCCCCAGTCCCAACCCGCAGGTTCAGGCCACCGCTTCGGTCCAAGTTGTCAGCAGCTGAGCCACCCGACAATGGGCGCGTGAGCGCAGGAGCGCCGAGGCCGTGCACGGCGCTGGTTCTGTTCGGCGCCTCGGGCGATCTGGCCAATCGCAAGGTGTTGCCCGCCCTGCAAGCGGCGACGCGGCGCGGCGCGGTCCCGGCCGGAGTCCGGGTCTTCGGTGTCGGACGCTCTGATATCTCGACGAAGGAGCTCCGTCGGCGACTGGGCAGCTCGCCGGCGACGGCAGATTTGGCGCCGGCGGCCACCTTCTTGCGAATGGGGTACGACGACCCCGAGGGGTACCAGCGCCTGGCGCAGGCGCTGGAGCCAACTCCCGGCGTCGTCTTCTATTTGGCCACCCCGGCGAGCGTGTTTCCGGTGATCCTCGGTCGGCTGGCGGGTGCCCAGCTCAACCACCGCGGCGACGCCGACTTCCGGGTGGTGGTGGAGAAGCCGTTTGGCCACGACCTGGCCAGTTCACAGCAGCTCAACCGCCAGTTGCGCCAGGCCTTCGACGAGCAGCAGATCTACCGGATCGACCACTACCTCGCCAAGGACACGGTCCGCAATGTGCTGGCTTTCCGCTTCAGCAACGCCATCTTCGAGGCGATCTGGAACCGCAACCTGGTCAGCTGGGTGCAGATCACCGCCGCCGAATCTGACGGCATCGGCAGCCGGGCCGGCTTCTACGACCAAACCGGGGCGGTGCGCGACATGGTGCAGAACCACGTTCTCCAGCTGCTGGCGCTGGTGGCCATGGAGCCGCCCACCACCTTCGACGCGCGGGAAATCCGCAGCGCCAAGCTGGAGCTGCTGAGGGCGGTGCGACCGATCTCGCCTGAACTCGCGGTCCGTGGCCAGTACCGGGGCTATCTGGAGGAATCTGGGGTGGACCCGGGTTCGCGCCGGGAAACCTACGCCGCGGCTTTGGTCTTTGTGGAGAACTGGCGCTGGGACGGGGTGCCGTTCTTCATTAGGACCGGCAAGGGACTCCAGCGTCACGCCACCCAGGTGGTGATCTGCTTCCGGGAGGCGCCATCGCTCAGGGTCGAGGGGCGCCGGCAGCGACCCGTACCGACGCTGCTGCAGATGCGCATCCAGCCCCACGAGGGCATCACGCTGGCGATCGGCGCCAAGCGACCCGGGAGCGGCTTCGAGATCATCCCCGCCGGGATGGAGCTGGAGTACTTGCGGCTGGCCGGTGCCAGACTCCCCGACGCCTACGAGCATGTGCTGAGCGAAGTGCTGGCCGGCGTCCACACCGTGTTCCCCAGCGGGGATGAGATCGACCGCTCCTGGGCGATCGTCGATGATCTGATCGGGAGCTGGGAGGCCGATGATCGCCCCGAGCCCTACCCGCTCGGCTCCTGGGGGCCTGCGGCGGCCGACTTGCTGGTGCACTCCTCGGGGGACGCCGGATGGATCGACCCGGGCCCCGACTATCACCTCCCCGGCGCGTCAGCGACCCTAGAGCCCGAGGCCCCCTAGGAGATTGCCCAGCAAGTTGACGGTCGATCCCAGCAGGGAGCTGGAGGTGGGCGTCGGCGTGGGGGTAACTGTGGGAAGCGGCGTCGGCGTGGGGCTCGCAGAGCCCCCCGACGGCTGCAAGCTCGGGCTGGGGGTGGGCGTTGCCATCCCTTCCTTTGAGGTGGTCGGCTGGGGCAGAGGTGTGGACGAGGACGGCGGCTGGGGCGGCCCAGCGGTCCCACCGAAGTCAGCCGGCGCCGCGTTGGCGCCCGAGCTGGTCGGTTGCGGCTGGTGGGCACCGGTGACCGGCGCAGACGCCGCCGGCGTGCGGAGGTCGTTGTGGGCATGCACCAGCCCCGGCCCCACTACCGCCAGCGCCGTCCCCGCGGCGGCGGCAGGGACCAGCAAGGGCTGCGCTCCCCGGGTGAGCCAGGTCATCACCTGCTCACCTATGGGCAGCTGCGCAACCAGCGCGCCGCCGCCAACCGCTGACCGCTGCCTCCCCACCGAAACGTTGAGGAAAGCACGAACCACACTGGGATCCAGCTGGGTCCCGGCGACCCTGACCAGCTCCTGGCGGGCCGCGGGAACGCTGAGCGGCCGCTTGTACGGACGGGGCGCGGTCATGACCTCGAATATGTCCGCGCAGCTCACGATTCTGGCTCCCAGGCTGATCTGCTCACCGCTCAGTCCGGCGGGGTAGCCGGTGCCGTCGAACCACTCGTGATGCTGGAGCACCGCTTGCCCCCACACCCCGAGCCAGGGCAGAACCGGCTCCGCCAGTCGGGCCCCCTCGGCGGGGTGCGCCCTCAGCGCTTGCCACTCCGTCTCGGTCGGCTTGCTCGGCTTGTTGAGGATCCGCTCGGGGACGGCCAGCTTGCCGATGTCGTGGAGCAGTGCCGCCCAGTTGAGCCGCGCCCGCGCCTCCGGGAGCAGTCCCAGTTCCCGGGCGATCATCTCGGTGAAGACGCGCACCCGCTCGGAATGTCCCCGAGTCGCGCGGTCGTGCACGCTGAGGGCGACCGTCAGCTCCAGCACTTTCTGGGCGGTGCGGACCTCGGCGTCCCCGGAGTCGCGCCCCAGCCGGTGGAGCTCCTCCAGCACCTGCGCCGGCCGGCGCGCCGTGCGCGCCAGCGCAAACCGAGCGGGAGCCTGGTCCGGGAACGTCAGCGATACCTTGAGCAGCGCCGCAAGAGGCAGCCAGCGGCGGGTGAATCGCTCTGCAAGGGCGGCAATCAGGACTCCGAGCGCTCCCAGCACCACCCACCGGGCAACCAAGAGTCCAACTGCCTGCGGCCGCGGCACCGCTTCTGACAGCGCCGCAACCACAGCGACCGCCAGCAGCGCCGGGACGCCAGCGATGATTGTGCGCAGCGCGAAGCTGAGAAGTGGTCGGCTCTCCCACGTGTGCTGCGCTTGTGATCTGCCAGATTTGCCGGCCGCCAACATCACCAGCTCCTCCGCCGCTGCCTATCCATTTTGGTTCGGAGAACGACGGGATCGTATGCCCGCAGCGGCGCAAGATAATGTCACGACTGGCTACGAAAAGTTCAGTCATTTGCACGCGTTGGACGCCGCTTCGACTTTGAGTTGCCAGCCCTAGATGCTTTCGCGGTACTGGAGCGCGCTGGCTGCCGCGAGCTCGTGCGCCGGAGATGGCAGCGTGAGGTCGGTCTGGCCCGTTACTGGACCTAAGCGGCTTGGTTGCGTGCTGTGGGGATGCTCGATCGCCAGTGCCGACCGTTGGCGACAAGTGAACGGACGTACACCACCGCGGCTAAGTGCTGCGCCCAGGGGCGGTCGGCGTGGCCCGCCACCTTCGTAACCAGGTTTGCGGCCAGCCGGCCGTGGGGTTCACGCCGGCCGCTGTCCTTAGCCTTCAGATGCTCAGCCAGCTCCGCGGACAGGCGGTGGTTAAGGGCGCCCGCGCGGCTCACGCCATCTTCACCTTGATGCTCTGGTGGTTGCAGCTCCCCTCCACCCGCAGGCGCAACCCCGGGCTGCGTTAAGCGGGTAGCTCCGCGCGCCGCCCTTCCCTCAGTTGACGGGGGGTTGGTCCTCAGGTGTCTGAGGGACGTCGTGGACCCTGAAGGAGACGCTGCGCTCGCCGCCGTCTTCCCCGACCCGGGCCGCCACCCGGTATTCGCCCGGATGCGGGAAGACCAGGTTGAGCGCCAGCGCCAGAACCGATCTCTGCTCGGAGCCGGTGGCAAGCCCCTGGGGCCGCCCCGGATTGAGCTGGGTGGCGATGACGGTCCCGGGCACCTCCTGGCCGAGGTCGTCGAGGACTGCAACCCACAGGCGGTGGGGTGAGGCGCTCGACTCCCAGGGGACGATCACCGCCAGCCCGATCCCGAGATGGGAGAACACCGGGGCCCCGGGCTGGGGCGGCTGGGGACGCCAGTGGTCGGTCCATCCACCCCCGGAAATGTAGAGGAGGCCGTTGACGGCCTCCACGTGGTTGGCCAGGATCAGAAGCTCAACCCAGGGCTGGTTGGGTCGCTGGGCCATCCTCAGTCCGGTACTGGAGCTGAGGCCAGCTCCCGGCGGAGCTGTTCCAGACCCACGAGCCCCAGATCCAGCGCAGCTGCGTGGAAGTGCTTGAGCGAGAAAGCCGTCCCCCAGGTCTCCTGGGCGCGCTGGCGGACTTCGAGCCACACCCTCTCGCCCAGCTTGTAGGCGATGGCCTGGCCGGGGATCCCCAGGTAGCGGTCGACCTCGCTGGACGCGAACTGTGGCTCCTTACGCGCGCGCTCCACCAGGAACTCCACCGCCAGAGGCGCCGACCAGGTCTCGCCCGGGTGGAAGGACTGGTTCTGGGGCAGGGCCAGGTGAAGGTGCAGACCGACGTCCACGATCACCCGGCAAGCGCGCAGCGCCTGATTGGAGAGCATCCCCAGGTAGTAGTCCGGGTTCTCCAGGTAGCCGAGCTCGGCCATCAGGCGCTCGGCGTAGAGCGCCCAACCCTCGATCAGCCCCGAGGTGCCGGAGAGCGAGCGCTGATAGGCGTTGATGCGGTCCTTGAGCCAGCACACCTGCGCCAGCTGCAGGTGATGACCGGGAACTCCCTCGTGGTAGACGGTCGACACCTCCGCCCACAGCGGAAAGCGGGCTTCGCCGACGATGGGCCGCCAGGTCCGGCCCGGGCGGGAGAAGTCCTCCGAGGGCCGTGTGTAGTACTGAGCGGCTCCGCTCCCGGCGGGAGCGATCATGGCCTCCACCCTGCGGACGGGCTCCGGGATGTCGAAGTGCACCCCCTGCAGCTGCTCGATGGTGTCGTCGATCAGGCACTGGTTCCACTCCAGAAACGCCGCTTCGCCCTCGATGGCACGCTCGGGATCCGTCTCCAATAGCTCGGTGACCTCGGCGAGGCTGGCTCCGGGCACGATCCGATCCGCGGTCTTGGCCATCTCTTCGGAGATCCGGTTCAGCTCCTCCCAGCCCCAGGCGTAGAGGTCCAGAGCGTCGACCTCGATGCCGTTGTACAGCCGGCAGAAGAGCCCGTATCGCTCCGCCCCCACGCCGTCCTCCTCGCCGGCGGCAGGCAGGTAGGTCGTCTCCAGAAACCTGGCGAAGTCGGCATAGGCATGCTCAGCGGCGGAAGCGCCCGCGGCCAGCCGCTGGCGCAGCTGGGCGTCGCCGCCCGAGTAGCGCGAGACGTACCCCCTGAAGAAGCCCGGGGTCTCACCGTCACCGGCCCAGAGCCGTGCCTTCCTCAGGCACACCTCCGCCTGACGTCTGGCTGCGACCCGGCGCTGCTGAATACCCTGCTCGAGACTGGCGCGCAACCCGTTGAGACTCGACGCGACGGTGCCGAGTCGGGAAGCCACCACCTCCCAGTCCTGATCGGACTCGCGGGGGAGAAGGTCGAAGACCTGGCGGATGTCCTCGACGGGACTGCCCAAGGCGCTGAGATCACGCATCCACTCGCCGCCTCGGTACAGCTCGAGCTGGATCGCCAGCCGCTCCTGCATCGCCTCCGCGGCAAGCCGGTCGCGCCGGCTCGGGGTCGGAGCCGAGCTGACCACCCCGAGGGTGGCCCGATCCAGTTCAGCGCGCGCGGCGGCACCCGCCGGGGAGTAGTCGGTGGCCGCGGCCGGATCCCCGGCGAATCCGTAGGAGACGGCCTCGTCGGGGTGCAGCAGGCTGAAGCGCCTGATGTACTCGCCGGCGATGTCATCGAGCTCGGACACGCGCTCTCCTCCAGCTAGTGATTTCATCGCCGCTCAGGATCGCAGAACCACGGCTGCCCCGTGCAGCGCGGCGGCCGCATCGCCATTCACCAACCGGGCCGCCTCCGCCTCCTCACGCTCATTTCTGATGCGAACCATTTGGAGCGTGAATTTTCCATTGCAGGAAAGCCTTAGCCCTGCCAAGATCCTCAATCTCAGCGCAGCTCAGGCGGGACTTTGAGCTCGCCGGGTGCGCGTCAGGCGCTCGAACCGGAGCAGAGTATCGCGGGCAGATCTGGGATGCGAACGCCAGACATTGGCGCAAGGGACGATGGCAGTGCCGTCCAAGGCTCCGACGACCTGCTGGCGGCGCTGTCGTCGCTGCACGCGGCGCTGAACCGCATTCTGGACAACCCTGCCCCCGTGCCCCCCAGCGACACGGCGGGACAGGTCACCGTCCAGCATGTCCAGGCCTTGGAGTTGCTCATGTCCGCGGCCGCCAAGATGCGGGGCTTCGCCGCCGCCACCGGCCTCAGCTACGGCGGAGCGACCGCCCTCGCGGACCGGCTGGTCGGGATCGGCGCGGTCCACCGCAAGGTGGACGACCGCGACCGCCGGGTGGTGTGGCTGGTGCTCACCGACCTGGGTCGGGAGCTGGTGGAGTCCTACCGGCGCCGCCAGCGGGAGGCGCTCGACGCGCTGCTGGCGCAGATGCCCCACGGCTCGGCGGCGGCGCTGGCGCGGCGTGTGAAAGAGCTCACGAGCCTGCTCGAGCCTCCTCGCCATCACCCGGGGTGAGCCGGCAGTCGACCCGCGGGGGAGCGTCTACAGCTGTTCCAGTTGCACTCTCGGGTCCTCGGCGTTTACCGCCAGCACGCCCTCGACTGACTCGAGCTGGGAGACCAGCTCGGAGAGCGCCCCGGTTCCCTTCACCGTGAGCCGCACCTCCACCCGCTGAGCCCGCCCCTGACCATCGTCCACCTCCCGTTCCACCGCAACAGCGGCCACTTGGAACCCTCGGGCGGCGCACTCCTGCAAGGCGAGGCTCAGGGCGCCGCTGCCGGCCTCGTACCTCAGGGTGAGCTGATTGGGAAGGTGGCGGGAGCCGGGAAGCCGGCGGACCAGAGGCGTGTAGCCGTAGACGACCAGGAAGTGGCCGGCGGTGGCGCCGACCGCCAGTAGCGGCAGCCCCGCACCGGCGGTCGCTCCCACCGCGGCGGTGAGCCAGACAGCTGCCGCCGTGGTCAGGCCGCGGACGGCGTCGCGGCGCACGAAGATCAGTCCCCCGCCGATGAAACCTATGCCGGTCACGATCTGGGCCGCCACTCGCGACGGGTCGACGATCACGCTTTTCCCGTTGACCACGTCCAGAACCCCGTACTTGCTGACCAGCATGAAGAGCCCGGCCCCGAGTGCCACCAGCGCGTGGGTGCGAAGTCCGGCGGACTTCTCGCGAATCTCCCGCTCCAGGCCGATGGCGCTGCCCAGCCCCAGTGCCAGCGCCAGCTCTCCGCCCTGGAGCCAGCCCTCGCCGGAGTGTGCCTGGAGGGTCGCGATCAGGTTGACCACTCAAAGAACAACGTCATTGCCGCCAATCCGCTGCACCGCCCCAGGGACCGGGACGCACCAGGGAACTAAGATCGGCCGCGTTGGGGCAGACCCTGCACCGCATGCAGGCGTGGAGGGAGTTGCCGGTGCTCGATACGTCCAGCCAGCCCAGGCTGCGAGAGGACGTGCAGCGATGGTCGGCGCAGGTGTCGGTGCCCCGCCTGCTCGCCCTCTCGGTCTACTGGCTGGCGATCAACTACCTCTGGCAGGGGATGGGGGCCTTGGTGCTCCCGCGGCTGATCGAGGACATGGTCCCCTCCGCCAACAAGGGGGTGGCCCTCACCGGGGTGTCGGTGCTGGGTGCCTTGGTGGCGATTCTGGTCCAACCGGCAGCGGGCGCGCTCTCCGACCGGGTCAAGCTGCGCTGGGGGCGGCGCAAACCCTTCATCCTCATCGGGACGCTGGGCGATTGCGCGTGCCTCTTCGGGCTCACGCTGGCCGGCAGCTACGGACTGCTCTTTCTCCCCTACTGCGCCCTGCAGATCTGCTCGAACACGGCGGAGGGCGCCTACCAGGGCATGCTCCCCGACCAGGTGCCCGAGCAGCAGCGGGGCCGGGCCGCCGGCTACTACGGGATCGCGGTCTTCGTGGGGACGGCGCTCGGCTTCCTGCTCACGGGCCAGCTGATCTCGGTGGGGCACATCTCGCTGGCGCTGCTGGTCACCGGCGTGGTGCTGGTGCTGACCATGGGAGCGACCCTGGCCTTCGTTCCGGACTCACCGGCCAAGGATCCCCTGCCTCCCCGGCGGGCGGCGGTGCTCGGCATCTTCAGCTTCCGGCCCCGGGACCACCCGGACTTCACCTGGCTGCTGGTCTCGCGGCTGCTCGCGCTCATGGGCATCACCGGCCTCACCGACTTCGCCCAGTTCTACATCCGCGCCAACTTCTTCTCGGGCGCGGGCAGCGCCGCCGCCAACCACGCCGCCGGTGCCACCTCGGTCCTGCTGGCGGTGGTGGTGCTCTGCGCCGTCGTGGTCACCCTGCCAGCCGGCAAGCTCTCCCAGCGGGTGGGGCGCCGGACGGTGGTCCGCGCCGCCGCCTGGATCGGCGCCTTGGGCACGCTCCTGCTCATTCCGGCTCCCTCCCTGATCTGGGTCTACGTGGTGGGAATCCTGGTCGGAGCCGCCTTCGGCATGCTGCTGTCGGTTGACTGGGCCTTCGTCACCGACCTGGTTCCCCGCAACGAGTCCGGGCGCTTCATGGGCATCTCCAATCTGGCGACCGCGGGGTCGGGAATCCTGGCCACGGTGGTGGCCGGCCCGCTGCTGGACGCCGGCAACGCCTGGCGCCACAACGCCGGCTACCCGATGATCTTCGCCTTCTTCGCGGTAGCACTCTTCCTGGGTGGCTGGCTGGTCTGGAGGGTGCGGGTACCGCCGGGCCGGCCGGGGTTAGCTGAAGGGAAAGTCGTCTAGGTCACTGCGCCGGCGGGCGGCTGGACCCCGATCGCGGGGCTGCACCATCTCGCCGACCCGCCGCGAAGTGCTGCGGCGGCGAGAGGCCCAGGGCACTTCCGAGCCTGAAGGAGTGACCGCTCGGGCGGGCCGGCGCCGGGGCGCTGGCCGGGACGGCTGACGTTTCCGCCCAGGCTTCTCGGGGGCGCCCGCGCGGAGCGAAGCCGCCAGAGCCGTCAACCAGCCGAAGCCCGAGCTCCCGTACAGGAAGAGCACCAGGCCCAGATCCAGCAGCAGCAGCAGCGGCAGCGCATGGAGCAGGGGCAGGTCGGCCCGGGCGGAGGCCTGGTCGGCCCGCTGCACAGCCAGGGCCCGGGCTTGCGCCCGCCTGTACGCCAGGAGTTTGGCGTCGATCTTGGGAATCTGGGGCGCGTAAGCCACCACCCCGGTTGCGATCCCCCGCGCCAGGCTGGCGCGGAAGGAGGGCTCGGCCAGCAGCTGCGAGTCCTGCCGGTTGCTCATGAACCCCGACTCCAGGGTGATGGTGGGCATCGGGGCGTGGACCCACACCTTGGGCAGAGGCGGCGTGGCGCGGTTTGGCATGGCGCTGCGGTTTTTACGGGCG
>JBJKSO010000018.1:0-17498 GCA_046703825.1 Candidatus Dormibacteria bacterium | reverse complement strand
GTGACCGGCGGCGCGCCCGAACACCTCGGTGCGCACCACGGTGCACCCGCTGGCGCAGAGCAGCACGGCGGGGTTGCCGGCGCCGAAGGGAGCGAGCCGGGCCAGGTCCCGGGCCAGAGCCTCGGTGCACTCGTCCACCCGGACCAGGGCGTCCACGGTGAAGCTGCGCTCGGGCAGGCGCTCCCCCAGCTGGCAGCGCACCGCCTCCTCCAGGGCTGTCTCGGCCCGGTCAGCCGCGGCCGGATCGGCGACGAGACTGAACCCACCCGCCCCACGGTGACCGCCGTGGCGCAGCAAGAGGTGGCGGCACGACCGCAGCGCCGCCACCACGTCCAGCCCGGGCACGCCCCGAGCGGAGCCGCGCCACTCCTGGCCGGTGCGGCTGTAGATGAACGCGGGACGTCCGAACTCCTCAGACAGCCTACCGGCGACAAGGCCGACCACCCCGGGCAGGAAGCTCTCGTCCCCGAGCACGATCGCTCTCAGTTCCTCGGACATCGCCTCCACCCGGGGCCGCGCCACCGCCAGGGCGGCATCGAGGGCGCGGCGGCGGCGGCGGTTGTGCTCCTCCAGCTCGGCGCAGATCCGGGCTGCGTCCTCGTCGCTCTCGGCCAGGCAGCACTGCAGTGCCAGCCAGGCGTCCTCCATGCGTCCCGCCGCATTGATGCGCGGGGCCACGGTGAAAGCCAGCGCGGCCCCGTCCACCCGCCGCGGGCCGCCGGCCGGGCTAGCCAGTCGGCGGAGGCCCAGAGGTGCGTGCTCCGCCCAGGCCGCGAGCCCGCGCCGGACCAAGTCGCGGTTCTCCCCCAGGAGCGGCATGAGATCGGCCACCGTCCCCAGCGCGACCAGTGGCAGCTGCTGCTCGGCGGTGCCCGCGGGTAGCAGTCCCGCCCCCTCGAGAGCGCAGACCAACTTGTAGGCGACTCCCACCCCGGCCAGGCCCGCGAACGGGTAGCCGGAGCCGGGCAGCTGCGGATTGACCAGGGCGTCGGCGGCGGCCAGGCGCACTTCATCGGCCTCGGTCCGGTCGGGAAGGTGGTGGTCGGTGATGATCAGGCGCATCCCCGCGGGCCGGCCAGCGGCCACCTCGACCGCGGTGGTGCCGCAATCGACGGTGATGACCAAGCGGGCACCGTCAGCGTCCAGCTGCTGCAGGGCGGCGGCGCTCAGACCGTAGCCCTCGACATTGCGACGCGGTATGTAGGCGACCGGCTCGACCCCCGCCCGCCGCAGTGAGCGGATCAGCAGCGCCGCCGCGGTGACCCCATCGGCGTCGTAGTCGCCGTAGACGGCGATCGGATCCCGGGCGGCGAGAGCGGCGGCGATCAGCTCCACCGCCCGACCCATGCCCGGCAGCAGCAGCGGGTCGTGCTGCTCCGACCCAGCGGGTTGGTCGAGCCGGCCGCTGGTCAGTCCGCGAGCGAGCAGCACCCGCTCGAAGGCGGGTTCGCCATTGGAGGGAGCGGGCAGCACCCAGTCCCTAGGCGCCCTTCTCAACCGGCACCAAACCAGCGCCGCCCCGCTCTCACCAACCCAGGATAGAGCCGCCTCGAGGACCGCCGTCGCACACTTGTCCCGTGAGCCAGCCGAGAACGCGTGCCGGCCGCGATGCCGCTCTCAGCCCCGAGGAGCGGGCCGCCAAGGCCGACCTGCGCCGGAGGAGCGCCCAGGTTTCCTCCTTCTCCCTGCAGGCGATGACCTGGGTGGTGCTCCTCTTCTACTCCACCGATTACGTGCCGGCGCTCACAGTTAGCAACACCGTGGGGCTGCAGGCGCCGAGGCCGCTGCAATACCTGGTCGGGTACCTGTGCCTGAGCGCCGTCTGCGTGCTGGTCGCGGGTGCGTTCGGGGTCACCTACGGCGCTCGGATCCACCGCAGCCGCTACGTGCTGCGCTGGTACCTGCTGCCGCCGCTGGTCGCCGCCCTGCTGGTGCCGGCGCAGGGGATCAACCCCGAGGTCAGCAAAGTGGTCGAGCTGGCAAGCGTCCTGGCCGGGGTTGGCCTGGGGGCGGCGGTCAGCCGACCGGTGCTGGCTCGGCTGCGCGGGCGTGGTCGCGGGGCCGAGAGCTGATCGGGCGGTAGAGAGTGTCCCGCTCGCGCGGGCTGCGCCCGGCGCCGCGGATGGCCGCCTCGATCACCTCCGGCTCCAGGTTCTGGCCGTGGCGCGCGCCGCTCATTCGGGTGATCGACTCTTCCATCAGGGTTCCACCGAAGTCGTTGGCCCCGTAGCTGAGCGACTCCGCCACCCCGTCCGGACCCAGCTTGACCCAGCTGGTCTGGATGTTGGGGATGTCGGCGCCGAAGTAGAGACGGCAGAAGGCGGTGAAACGCAGGTTGTCCTCGAGCGTGAGCGGCTCACGGATGCCGAAGTACTTCCCCAGGGTGTTGTTCTCGACCTGGAAGGGCAGAAGCACGAATTCCGTGAAGCCGCCGGTCTCGCGTTGCAGATTGCGGATCACCTCCAGGTGCCGCAACCGGTGCCAGGGCGTCTCGATGTGGCCGTACATGATCGTCGAGGTGGTGCGGATGCCCAGCCCGTGGGCGGTGCGCATCACCTCCACCCACTGCTGGGAGGTGAGCTTCTCCGGGCAGAGGATCTGCCGCACCTCCTCCACCAGGATCTCGGCGGCCGTCCCGGGCAGGGTGCCCAGTCCGGCGTCCTTGAGCTGCCAGAGCACATCCCGCAGCGACCTGCCCGAGAGTTCGGCCAGGTAGCGGATCTCCTCCGGCGAGAGTGCGTGCAGGTGCATGCTGGGCCAGCGCTGCTTGATTTCGCGGAACAGGCTGTCGTAATAGGCGAGGTTCAGCTCCGGAGTGAGGCCCGACTGCATGCAGATCTCGGTAGCGCCCCGCTCTACCGCCTCCTCGATCTTCCGAAACAGGGTGTCGTGCTCGTGGAAGTAGGAGCCCTTGGCGCTGAGGGAGGTGCGGTGAAAGCCGCAGAACTTGCAGCTGCCGACGCAGACGTTGCTGATGTTGACGTTGCGGTTGATGACGTAGGTCACCTCGTCCCCCACCAGCTGCTGGCGAAGGCGGTCGGCGGCCCAGCGCAGATCGGCAAGCGTCTCCTGGTAGACGGGCAGGCGCTCCTGCAGCCGGTAGCCGAGGCTGCGCGCCTTTTCGGCCAGCTCGGCCTCCGCCGGCCACGCGAATGAGGGGCTGACCGAGTCTCCGTCAGCGGAGATGCCGCCCAGGTCGGTGGCACCGGCCTCCACCAGCCCGGGCCAGCCGGCGAAGTTGAGATTGGGCGGGACCTGCACCGCCACCTCGGGAGGCAGAATTTCTCGGGCCAGCCGTACCGTCGCCACCATCGTCTCCGGTGGTGGCGCCGGCTGATCGGCCATCGGGGTTCCGGGCTTGGGAATGAAGTTCTGGACGATCACCTCCTGGATGTGGCGGTGCCGTCCGTGGACCTCGCCGATCAGCTCCAGGGCCCGGCGCCGGTCTGCCGCCCCCTCGCCGATCCCGACCAGGATCCCCGTGGTGAACGGGATCCCCAGCTCTCCGGCGGCCTCGATGTGGCCGAGCCGCTGGAGCACCCGCTTGCCGCCTCCTCGGGCGTGAGCCTGGAGCTGGTCGGTTCCGGACTCCAGCATCAGGCCCATGGAGGCGTTCCAGGGCTGCAGCCGCTCCAGGCTGCGTTTGGTGAGCAGGCCCAGGTTGCTGTGGGGGAGCAGCCCCCGGCTCATGGCCCGGCGGCAGACCTCGATCGCGAAGTCGACGAAGTCCGCCTCGCTCGCCAGCCCGAGTCCGGGCAGGCGCCACGGCTGCTCGCCCGACATGATCAGGACCTCTCGGCATCCCAGCTTCGCCGCCTCGTCGAGCTGGGTATCCACCCGGTCCAGGGCGACCAGGCCACCCTCGTCCTTCCGGTACTCGCAGTACCCGCAGCGCCTGAAGCAGCGGTAGGTGAGGTCAACCGTGTAGCTGCGACTGAAGGTGAGGTAGTTGGGCTCGTAGCTGGGATGGTGGCGGGTAGCGACCCCAGGGCGGGGCGGCAGGATCGCCTCGTAGGCCATGGCCTGATTATGCCGACCGCGGCCAAGACCGCCCCAAGGCGGTCAGGGTTCCAGGGTCAGTACCAGCTGGGGAAGGCCGAGGCCGTAGCGCTCAACGTACTTGTCCAGCACCGTGACCAGCTGCTCTTGGAAGGTCACCCGCTCGGCCAGATCGGACTGCGAACCCTCGCCGGAGGCGCCGCGGAGGTGCCGCCCCACCCAGGGGGGTACCGACTCCATCAGGCGGGTGGCCCCACCGGTCAGGACTACCGTCTCCGGGTGGTCGTCCTCGACCAGCACCGAGACCCGCAGGGTGATTCCGGTGGAGTTCGCCAAAGCCCACATCCGCTCCCAGTGCCCGGAGCGGCGCATGCGGCGATCCGGGCGCGAGTAGCGCACGATCGGGTCGTTCACAACCGACATCCCGGAGTCCCCCCAGCGCAGCAGCCGCTCCACCACCGGCTCGTTGAGGTCGCGGGCGACGGCGAGCACCAGGGCGGCGGCCCGGTTGTCCAGGTCGGGCGGAGCCACCAAAATCCCCTGTTCTGCGGCCAGCGCCAGGACGTCGGCGATGCTCGCGTGACGCAGGCAGTAGGCGCGCTGCTGCACCACCCGCAGGTGCTGTGTGCACGCCGCCCAGTGGCAGTCGACCCCCCGGCGGTCACGGTACAAGCAGCGGTACGCCTCCCGTTGGTCGCACTGCTGGTAATCGCAGCCATTCTCATCCCGATCGCCGTAGCGAATTGGCAGCTCGACGATCTTGGGGTCTTGGGCCTGGTCAGACGGCTCTGACTTAAGAAAGCTCATCCCGACCTCTATGAACTGTGGACAGAAATGTGCAGGCCCACATTAAATCGCGAGGACGGGTCGGGCAAGATTCCACCAGCGCAAGGCGGCAATTGTGACCAGATCTTCAGTCCCTGTGACAGGATCTATGGCAGCAGCCGGTACGCAGGCAGAGTGAGGAATTCCGTGAACTCGGGGTCGAGCGCGACCTGACGAAACAGCTCTGCCGCTCGCTGGTAGCCGTCAGGCAGCTCAGCCTGCACCCGGCTCAGTTCAGCTTCCACGGCATCAGGGCTGACCTTTTCGTGTCGCAACCACTGCCAGATCTGAGACCGCGATATCTCGGCGGTCGCGGCGTCCTCCATCAAGTTGTTGATGGCCGCGGCGCCAATCCCCTGCAACCACGAGCCGATGTACTGCACACCGACGCTGACGTTGACGCGCACACCGGCCTCGGTCACATCTCCTGGAGTGGCTGCGACATTCAGGAGGTCTGCCGCCGCCACCGCCACCTCCTCACGCAGGCGCTCAAGCTGATTGGGACGCTCGCCCAAGAAGCCGTCGAAAACCTCCATGGCGGTGGGCACCAGGTCGGGATGTGCCACCCAAGTCCCGTCGAAGCCGTCCCCCGCCTCCCGCAGCTTGTCGTCGCGAACCTTTTCCAGAGCCACCCGATTGAGCTCCGCGTCGCGGCGACTGGGGATGAAGGCGGCCATGCCACCGATCGCATGCGCTCCGCGTCCGTGACAGGTCTTGACCAGAAGCTCGGTGTAGGCGCGCATGAACGGCACGGTCATCACCACCTGGGAGCGGTCGGGCAGGATGAAATCGGGCCGGTCGCGGAACTTCTTGATGATCGAGAAGATGTAGTCCCAGCGCCCAGCGTTGAGCCCGGTGGCACGCTCGCGCAACTCGTAGAGGATCTCCTCCATCTCGAACGCGGCCAGGATGGTCTCGATCAGCACGGTGACGCGGATGCACCCCGGGGGCAGCCCGAACTCCGCCTCCGCCATCCGGCAGGCGTCATTCCAAAGCCGCGCCTCCAGGTGGCTCTCCAATTTGGGAAGGTAGAGATAGGGGCCGGACCCCGCCTCCAGCAGGCGCTGGCCGCAGTGGAACAGGAACAAGCCGAAGTCGAAGAGGCTGGCTGAGATCGGCTGGCCGTCGACCTCGAAGTGCTTCTCGGGCAAGTGCCAGCCGCGCGGCCGGACCACCAGGGTGGCAATCTCGGGGTTGAGCCGATACCGCTTGCCGCCGGAATCGAGCGCGATCGTGCGCTCCACCGCGTCGATCAGGTTGGCCTGGCCCTCGATGCAGTTCTCCCAAGTGGGGGAGTTGGCGTCCTCGAAGTCGGCCATGAAGACCTTGGCCCCGGAGTTGAAGGCGTTGATCATCATCTTGCGCTCGACTGGTCCCGTGATCTCCACCCGGCGGTCACGCAAATCGCTGGGCGCGGCCGGGACTCTCCAGCCGGGATCCGCCCGCACCTGGGCGGTCTGCTCCAGGAATTCGGGCAGAGTGCCGGCGTCGAACTGGGCCTGGCGCTGAACCCGGGCCGAGAGAAGCTCGAGCCGGCGCGGGTTCAGCCCGCGGTGCAGTCGGCAGAGCCAGTCCTGGGCCGCCGGGGTGAGGATGCGCTCGGCACTGGAGGCGGGGGGGGCCAAAACGGCGGTCACCGGGTCCTCGGCCACCGGCTCAGACCGCGGCCTCGCTCGACTCGAACTGCGCCTCTTCAGTCGATCCCCTGAGGGCGAGCGTGGCGCTCTCCCCGGCACTGACCGTCTCCAGCACGGCGTCGAAGTACCCGGCACCGACCTCCGACTGGTGCCGGGTGGAGGTGTAGCCCTGGAGTTCCAGTTCGAACTCCCGCTGCTGCAAACGGACGTAGGCGCTCATTCCCTCCTCAGCATACCCGCGGGCCAACTCGAACATCGAGGCGTTGGCCACGTGGAAGCCTGCCAGGGTGACGAACTGGAACTTGTACCCGAGCTCGCCGAGGCGGCGCTGGAAATGAGCCACCTCCTCGTCGCTCAGGTGCAGCTTCCAATTGAAGGAGGGTGAGCAGTTGTAGGCCAGCAGCTTGCCGGGGAACTGGGCGTGGATGGCCTCGGCGAACCGGGAGGCCTCCTCGAGGTTGGGAGTGGAAGTCTCGAACCAGAGCGCGTCGCAGAGGGGGGCGAAGGCCAGCCCCCGGGCGATCACCGGCTCAATGCCGGGCCGGACCCGGAAGAAGCCCTCGGAGGTGCGCTCACCGGTCAGGTAGGGCTGATCGCGGGGGTCGACATCGCTGGTCAACAAAGTAGCGCTCAGGGCGTCGGTGCGCGCCACCACCAAGGTGGGAACGTCGAGCACGTCGGCCGCCAGCCGCGCCGCCAACAGCGTCCGCTCGAACTGGCTGGTGGGCACCAGCACCTTACCCCCCAGGTGACCGCACTTCTTCTCTGACGCCAGTTGATCCTCGAAGTGGACGCCCGCCACCCCGGCCTCGATCATCTCCTTCATCAGTTCGAAGGCGTGCAGCGGGCCGCCGAAGCCGGCCTCGGCGTCGGCGACGATCGGCGCCAGCCACTCGCGCGGAGGATGTCCCTCGGTGATGGCGATCTGGTCGGCGCGCAGCATGGCCTTGTTCAGCCGGCGCGCCAGGGCAGGGGCGCTGTTGGACGGGTAGAGGCTCTGGTCAGGGTAGGTCTCGCCAGAGAGATTGGCGTCTGCCGCCACCTGCCAGCCGCTGAGGTAGATGGCCGTCAGACCCGCCTTTACCATCTGCACCGCCTGCTGCCCGGTCAGTGCCCCCAGGGCGGCGACGTAGGCCTCGCGGTGCAGCATGTCCCAAAGACGCTCGGCCCCTCGGCGGGCCAGCGAGTGCTCAACATGGACCGAGCCGCGCAAGCGCACCACCTCCTCGGCGCTGTAGCTGCGCTGCACTCCTTCCCAGCGTGGATCCTGCCACTGGCTTCGCAGGGCTTCCGCCTTCTGGGAAGCGCTGAGCCCGTCATCCCTGCCGTTCTGAGAGGTGGCCTTCATCCCGGTTCCTCCTAGGTCGCTGCGGCGGTGGGGATTCGAGCTGAGCGCTACGAGACCGGGCTAGGCGGGCTCCGCACTCCACCTGGGCCACCGCAGGCCTACGCAGGGGGCTCTCCGGTGCTAGATTCCGGGGGCCCGCGCGAGCCATCGGTGCATCCTAGGTGGCGGCAAAATGGCTGTCAAGCACCATTTGCACAACTGGACCAACCGGTTTGGGGACGAGTCAAAGCCGCCCGCAACCCGGGGTTGGATTCGCCGCTGAAACAACTCCCCGCGGCGGCGACAAGCCCGGCCATTTGGGCGAGCCGGGCCCGGTCGCCATGTCGTACCTCGGGCTGACCGGGGTGGCAACCACCGCTGCTCACGCTCTGGCCGATCCCGGTGATGGCGTGGAATTCGCCAGCCGCGCGTAGCTGGTCGGGCCGTTGAACGGTTCGCAGCGCGGATAGTTGGCGTTTACGGAGCGGAAGCCCATGCAGCCGGCCCGGATCCCGGCACCGCGGCGCGGGCGGGCTCGTGCCGCCGATCTGGACCAGCCGATCGCGGCGGCGTTGGTGATGGTGGTGCAGTTGCTGGTGAAGGGAATCACCCAACGATTGCAGCCGGAAAGGCGCAGTTTTCGGGGCTCGAAACGGTGAAGCGGTTCAGTGCACGCGGGCCGCGCTGGTGTCGGGCTGCGCCGAAAAGATGCTGTGACCGCCACCGGCCGCCCCTTTGCCGGCGCACTGGGCTTTGGGGCGGCCGCGCCTGCGACGGATTAGAAAGAGGTTGTCGACAATCCACGCCGTCTTAGTGCTGGGACGATGGCACGTCCCGAGTCGCAGGTTGTCGCTCTCCAACTACCTGCCGTCAACGCTGCCTCCTAAGGCTGGCCGGGGCTTAGACCTGGAAGGGGATGTAGCCGGCGAATGTGCTATGGCGAAGGCACTCGTAGGGGCCGGGGTGTTCTCTGCCAAGACCTGGCCCGCACCGGCGTTTCCGACTAGCGCTGACCGGGTCGGCGGGTCCTAGTTGGGGATGTGGTGTACTCGTTCACTCGGTCTGGCCGCTGAAGTCGTTGGCCGCGCCGCAGACGACCAGCTGGCTGGCGTCCGGTGCTAGCGACGGCTCATTTTGGATGTCGGATTCAACGTCGATTTCACCGCCGTACCCGTAGATGCTGGTGTCTTTAGTCAGGCACTGTCCCGCACTGAGCCGAGCGCCCACCACAGCGGACCGTTTTCCACGCTGATGTTGGTGATCCTGACGGTGTAGCGCGGCCAGGCCCCGGTTCCGGGGTCCCGGGGTCCGGAGGCGCAGGGGGGCAGCCGGAGAAGGTCTGAGCCCACCCGGCTATGTCGACTGGTGTGCGCGGAGTGCTCGAAAGCTGCCACCGCCCGGAGGCAGGGTCAGAAGGGTTGTAAACGCGCTTGTCTGCAAGGGCGCAACCCCGATGCCGGGCTGACGTCCACCGTGAACGTGCGGTTCGTGCCGTTGCGAATCGCGGCCGAGTCCAGCCAAGCCGGCACGCTTTCGGTCAGCGATGCAGCCAAGGACACCCGTGACGCGTGGGAGACGAAGTTGACGCCACCTGCCGCCCGGCTCCCGCCCAAAGCCTTTCCGGGCCCGATCCCCCGCCGATAAGATCAAGCGGTTGGAAGCCATACCCCAGGTCGAAGCGCTCACCGCCGAGCAGGTCCAGGAGGTCCGCCGACAGTTCCCCGCCCTCGACTCGGGGGTCGCCTACCTGGATGGAGCGGCGGGCACCCAGGTCCCGGAGGTGGTGATCGAGGCAATCTCGCGTTCGTACCGCCAGGGACTCGGGAACACCGGCGGTGCGTTCTTTGCCAGCGAGCGATCGGAACAGCTGGAAACGGATTGCCGGTGCGCCTTCGCCGACCTGGTCGGGGGGGATCCCCAGGGTGTGGTGCTGGGACCCAACATGACCACGCTCACCTACAGGCTCTCTGCCGCGCTGAGCAAGCGGTGGGGTCCCGGCGACGAGGTGGTGGTCTCGCAACTCGACCACGACGCCGACGTCCGCCCCTGGGTGCAGGCGGCGGAGCGGGCAGGCGTGAAGGTGCGCTGGGCCCGGATCGATCCGGAGAGCGGCGAACTCCCCTGGCAGCAGTACGAGACGCTGGTGGGGTCCAAGACGCGGCTGGTCGCGGTCACGGCCGCCAGCAACCTGATCGGGTCACGGCCGGAAGTGCGTCAGATTGCCGACATCGCGCACCGCGCCGGCGCGCTGGTCTTCGTCGACGGGGTCCACGCCACCCCCCACCGCTCCGTCGACGTGGAACTCCTGGGCGCGGACTTCTACGCCACCAGCGCTTACAAGTGGTGCGGGCCGCATGTGGGGGCCCTGATCGCCTCCCCGTCGCTGCTGGAGTCGATCCACCCGGACAAGCTGATCCCGTCGCCCGAGCGGGTACCCGACCGCTTCGAGTGGGGGACACCCTCCTTCGCCAACTACGCCGGCGTGGTGGCGGCGGTGGAGCATCTGGCCGCACTGGCCCCGAGCCGGACGGGCCGGCGCTCCCAGTTGCTGGACGCGATGCGAGCCATCGAGGACTACGAGAGCATGGTTTTTGCCCGCCTGCTTGATGGCCTGCAGGCCATCCCCGGCATCACTCTCTACGGTCATGCGGCGGACCGGGCGCCGACCGCCTACTTCCGCCTCAGCGGCAGGACCCCACGCCAGGTGGCCGAGCAGCTCAGCCGGCGCGGCGTCAACGTCTGGGACGGCGACAACTACGCGTACGAGCTCACCCGCGCCTTGGGCATCTACGAGACGGGGGGCGCAGTCAGGGCCGGGATCGTCCACTACAACGACCAGTGCGACGTCGACCGCTGCCTGGAGGCGCTCGCCGAGCTCGCGCCCTGACCCCCGGCGGAGCGCGCGGCGGCCACCGTTAGTCTGCGGGCGGGCCCGATCCATCACCAAAAGAGGAGTCGCAGATGCAGACCAAAGTCACTGGCACCGTGTTCCCGGTTCTGGACGTGGATCTGGGCGATGGGGAGACCATCCTCGCCGAAGGAGGCGAGCTCTCCTGGATGACGCCGAACATCCAGATGCACACCTCCGCCGGTCTGGGCGGAGGTGGGGGCGTCTTCGGTGCTCTGCGCCGGGCGGCCGGCGGCGGGACAGTGTTCATGACCGAGTACACCGCCCGCGGTGGCCCCGGGCGGGTCAGCTTCGCTGCCAAGCTGCCGGGGCAGATTCTGCCGGTGCCCATCGAGCCGGACGGCCTGATGATCCACCGCCACGGGCTGGTCTGCCTGGAGGGGCAGGCACAGGTTTCCTTCGGCTTCCAGCAGAGCTTTCGCGCCGGCCTGTTTGGGGGTGAGGGGTTCGTGCTGCAGAAGGTCGTCGGCAGCGGCACCGCCCATGTGGAGCTGTCAGGTGAGCTGGTGACCAAAGATCTCGGCCCGGGAGAGCAGTTGCTGGTGCACCCGGGCCACGTGGGGCTGTTCCCGGCGCGGATGCCCTTCGAGATCACCACTGTGGCCGGCATCGCCAACAAGATCTTCGGCGGGGATGGACTCTTCCTGGCCCGCCTCACCGGACCGGGCCGGGTGCTGCTGCAGTCGCTCACCTTGCCGAGGTTGGCGGCGGAAATCGGCGAGTACCTGCCCAACAAGCAGTAGGCGACCCCGCGGTGGCGGCGGAGCCGCGGCTCGAGGTGGGTTACGCGGAGTTGTCGGTTCACGGACAGGACCGGGGGCTGGTGCGACCCGAGCAGCGGTTGTTCGGCGTCTTCGACGGCCTGGGCTCGTTTGTTGACAGCGGCCGCGCCGCCCAGCTGGCCGCGGACACGGTCGCGGCGAGGTGGGCGCCGGATTCCCGACTGGACGCCCGGGACCGGCTGGCCGGTGCCCTCCGCGCCGCCGACCGAGCGGTCAGCCAGCAGACCGACAGCGCCACCACCGCCGCGGTCGCCGCCGTCGTCGGAGCTGAACTGCACTTCGTTTCGGTCGGAGACTCCCGCATCTACCACGGCGGCGCCTTCGGGCTGCGTCAGCTCACTCAAGACGAGGGCAAGGGCCACATCCTCGACAACTGGCTCGGGGCCGTTCCGGTGGGGATGACCAAGCGTGGGGTGGTGCAGGCGGGGTCGGCGGGGATGACCAGCGGCGACTACATCCTGCTGGTGAGCGACGGCGTCACCGGCGACTACGGCGAAGAGCTGCTGGGCACAAGAGAGCTGGCCGGGGCGGTCGGATCACTGCCCGCCCAGGCCGCCGCCGAACGCCTGATTCAGGTCGCGCGCAAGTGGGACGACCGCACCGCGATCGTTGTCCGGCTTCTGGCCTGGCGCTGAGAAGCGCGGACCGTCAGAGTCTGGCGCCGCAGCTGGCGCAGAAGCGGTCGGCGGGAGCGGCCACCCGCCCGCAAGACGGACAGGCGGGCGGGCCGACGCTGGGCCCGTTGGCGGGTGCGCTCCGGTAGGCGGGTTCGCCGGCGGAGGGCTCCGCCAGCTCCCACAACCGCCAGTGGCCGACCGCTGCGATCCCGATCAGCAGCGCCAATGCCTGGCCAATCCAGGCGAAGAGTCCACCGAAGACGAGTCCGCCCGACCCCGAGGTCAGCAGAGACAGGTTCAAGACGATCTGGATGATCTCGAAAACCAGGATGCCTGACGCCAGCACGGCTGCTATCAGGCTGCGGTAGGAAGCGGGCACGCCCAGCTCCACCCTGATCACGCGCACGGCCTCCCAGACGAAGAGCACCATCGCCAGCACTCCGGCCGCAGTCCCCGCCCCGCCCCAGCCGTTGACCGAATGGCTGCAGACCTGGACCGCGCCGCCCAGGAAACCGGGGCTGAAGCACTGCTGGTACCAGGGCAGAAAGAGATCGATGAAGAAGAGAATTGCCAGCGCGGCCAGCAGCGGGCCCTCGAGCAGCCCAACCCACTCGCGCCGTCTCACCGTCGCCATAGTCACCTCCTGTTCCCGCGCACCATACCGGACCTTACCGAGATCAGTGCCGGAAGTGGCGGACTCCGGTGGCCACCAGGGCCATGCCGGCGGCGTCGGCCGCATCGATCACGGACTGGTCGCGCACCGACCCTCCCGGATGGATCGCTGCCGTGACGCCGGCGGCGGCGGCCAACTCTAGCCCGTCCGCCATGGGGAAGAAGGCGTCCGAGGCCAAACAGCTGCCGCCGGCCCGCTCCCCGGCTCGCTGAACGGCGAGCTGCACCGCCTCCACGCGGGACATCTGGCCGGCACCCACCCCCACCGCCATCCCCAGGCGGCAAAGGACGATGGCATTGGAGCGAACGCCCGCCACCACGTGCCAGGCGAGGCGAAGCTGCTCCCACTCTCCCGGGCTCGGGGCCCGCCTGGACACCACTCGAAAGCCCGTCTCGGCCTCGTCCTCGGGATCCGGATCCTGAGCCAGAAAACCGCCGTCCAGGCTGCGAATCTCGAGCTCCCCGCCTCCGGGGTCGGAGGCGGGGAGGCGCAGCACCCGCAGCTGAGAGCGCCGGGCGAGCTGCTGACGGGCATCCCCGTCCACATCCGGCACCACCAGCACCTGCAGGAAGTGGCGCGCCACCGCGGCAGCCGCTTGCGGGCTCAGCGGCCGGTTGAGCGCCACCACCCCTCCGTACGCCGACCGTGGATCGCAGTCGTAGGCCCGCAGGAACGCAGTCGCGGCCTCCTCGGCTACCGCCAGGCCGCAGGGGTTGCCGTGCTTGACCACGACCGCGGCCGGCTGGTCCAACGAGCGCACCAGGCGCCAGGCTGCGTCGGCGTCCAGCCAGTTCACGTACGAGAGCGCGTCCCCCTGCAACTGCTCCGCCGCCGCCACGCCTCGGGGGGTCGCCCCCGACCGATAGATGGCGCCCCGCTGGTGCGGATTCTCCCCGTAGCGAAGCTCCTCGCGCAGGGTGCCGCCCACGGTGATCCGGGCCGGCCAGTCCCGGTCCCGCGGCGACCAGCTGCGCAGCTGGCGAGCCACGGCTTGGTCGTACCCGGACGTGAGGAAGAAGACCTCCTCCGCCAGCCGGCGCAGCTGCTCCTCCTCCAGCCCACCCGCTCTTAGCGCGGCCAGCACCCAGCCGTACTGACCGGGGCTGGACACCGCGGCGACCTGACTCCAGTTCTTGGCCGCCGCCCTGAGCATGGTGGGCCCGCCAATGTCGATCGCCTCGATCAGCCCGGACCGATCAGCCCCCTCGGCCACGCGCCGCTCGAAGGGGTAGAGATTCACCACAACCATGTCGATCGGCCGCCAACCGAGTGCCGACAGCTGCTCCATGTCCTCGACCCGGTCACGCCGGGCTAGGATGCCGGCGTGCACCGCCGGGTGCAGGGTCTTCACCCTGCCGCCCAGCATCTCGGTCAGCCCGGTGAGATCCGAGAGCGCAGAGCAGGCGACGCCAAGCTGGGTCAGCCGGGCCTGGGTGCCGGCGGTGGCGTAGAGGTCGACACCCAGCTCGCGCAGTCCCTTGGCGAAGTCGCCGACGCCGGACTTGTCATCGACGCCCAGCAGGGCCGCCCGCGGGATCAGTCGCACCGGACGGTCACCCGGCGACCACGGCGCTCCAGAAGCCCTAGCGCCAACAGGCGGACCGCCTCCGGAAGGATGCGCCACTCCTGCTCGTGGATGCGCTCGAGCAGAGAGGCCTCGGTGTCCTGGTCCAACACCGGGACCGCCGCCTGCAGCACGATCGGACCGGCGTCCACCGCTCCCGCCTCCACAAAGTGAACCGTGCAGCCGGTGACCTTAACCCCGCCCTGCAGCGCCAGCCGGACAGCATCCATGGTGCCGCCGAAGGCGGGCAAGAGGCTGTTGTGCAGGTTGAGGATCCGCCCCGCGAACGGGCGCACAAACTCCTCGCTCAGCACCCGGTCGTAACCCGCCAGCACGACGATGTCGCAGTCGTGCAGCCGCACCCACGCCAGCATGGCCCGGTCGCGCTCGCCGCGATCGTGGTTGAACTCCGCCAAAGGGAAGGCCCGCGCGGGCAGTCCCCATGCCTGGGCTCGCTTCAGCGCCGGGCAGCCGGCCCGGTTGCTGGCGACAGCCGCGACCCGGGCCGGATACCCGGGTTGCTCGCCGGCGCGGACCAGGGCCTGCAGGTTGGTGCCGGAACCGGAGACCAGGACAGCGACCCGGCTCAGCTCAGCACCACCCGATCTGAGCCCCGCCTCGGCACCAGCTCGCCCACCTGGATGAACGGAGAGCCGGGAAGATCGAGGGCGGCCCGGGCGGTCTCGACCGGAACGACGCAGATCATCCCCAGCCCCATGTTGAAGGTGCGCCACATCTCGGCCTCGGGGATCCCGCCGAGCTCGGCCAGCGCCGAGAACAGCGCCGGCAAAGACCAGCTGCTGGTGTCCAGGCGGGCTTCCACCTCATCGGGGAGCGCCCGGGGCAGGTTGCCGACGATGCCGCCCCCGGTGATGTGCGCGAGCGAGTGCACCGGTCCGGCCGCCAGCAGCGCCTCCACCTCGGCGAGGTACGAGGGGTGGACCTCGAGCAGCAGGTCGCCCAGCGGGCGCTGGGTGCCCGGCAACACCTCCGTGTAGTCGAGCTCGCGTTCCGCCACCAGGTGGCGAACCAGCGAGTAGCCGTTGGTGTGCAGACCGCGCGCGGGCAGACCGAGCAGCAGGTCCCCGCTAGCCACCCGCGCCGGACCCAGTAACTCGGCGGCTCCGGCGCAGCCGACCAGAAAGCCGGCCAGGTCGTAGTCGCCCAGGGAGTAGACCCCCGGCATCTCCGCCGTCTCCCCGCCGACGAGCGAGCAGTTCGCCGCCCGGCACGCCCCCGCCATGCCCTCGGCCAGCTGCTCGAGGACGCTGGGATCCAGGCGGCCGGTCGCGAAGTAGTCCAAGAAGAAGAGCGGCCGGGCACCGGTGGTGAGCACGTCGTTGACGGAGTTATTGACGATGTCCTCGCCGATGCCGCGGTGCTGACCCATTGCGACCGCGATCTTGGTTTTGGTCCCCACCGAGTCGGTGGAGCTGACCAGCACCGGGTCGGGGGGAAGGTTGGCCCCGAGGCGCCAGACCGCGGCAAAAGGGCCGATCCCGGCCAGCACCTGCGGGCCGTGGGTGCTGGCGGCCAGCTCGGCCACCCGGGCCACCGCCGCCTCGGCGCGGCCGCGATCCACTCCCGCGTCCGAGTAGATGGTGCCGCGGAGCTCTTCGCCCCGGGTCACGGTCACCCCTCCAGCGCCAGCTTGTCCATCTCGAGCTGCTGCGGCACCTGCAGGGGGTAGGCGCCGTCAAGGCAGGCGAAGCAGAAGCCCGAACCGTTGGTTCCCGCCCGGAGCGCCTCGCGCAGCCCCGGGAGACTCAGGTACGCGAGCGAGTCTGCGCCCAGCAGCTGCTGAATCTGGCCCAGGCTGCGGCCGGCCGCGATCAGCTCGCTGCGGCTGGCGATGTCGATGCCCATGAAGCAGGGGAAGCGGATCGGCGGCGAGGCCACGCGCATGTGCACCTCGCGCGCACCAGCCCGCCGCAGCGCTTCCACGATCTGGCGGGAGGTCGAGCCGCGCACGATGGAGTCGTCGACCAAGACCACCCGCTTGCCCTCGAGCACGTCGCGCATCGGGTTGAACTTGAGCCGGACGTCGTTCTCGCGCTGGCCCTGCACCGGCTGGATGAAGGTGCGGGTGATGTAGCGCGACTTGATCATGCCTTCGACGAAGGGGATTCCGCTGCGCTCGGCGAAGCCAATGGCGGCCGGGGTTCCCGAGTCCGGCAGCGGGATCACGATGTCGGCCACCACCGGCGCCTCGTCGGCCAACCGCTGGCCCATGGACCGTCGTGCCTCGTAGAGGCTGCGGTCCTGGATGACGGAATCCGGGCGGGCAAAGTAGATGAACTCAAAAGAGCACATGGCTGGGGTCCGCGGCTGGCCAAAGCGGAATGAGCGCAGGCCGCGCGCATCCAACGTCACGATCTCGCCGGGCCGGACCTCGCGCACCAGGGTGGCACCCACCACGTCGAGGGCGCAGCTCTCACTGGCAAGAATCCAGCCGTCGCCCAGGCGGCCGACGCAAAGGGGCCGGATGCCTAGCTCATCCCGGGCGGCGACCAGGCTGTCCCGGGTGCAGAAGCCGAGCGAGTAGGCGCCCTGGGCCCGGGGCAGAGCCCGCTGCAGCACCACCTCCAGCCGGTCGCCGGGGGTGCGCGAGAGCAGTCCGGCCAGAACCTCGGTATCGCTCGAGGTCTCGAACTCGTAACCCTCCTCGAGCAGGTCGGCGCGGAGCGAGTGGGCGTTGGTGAGGTTGCCGTTGTGAGCGATCGCCACCGGTCCCAGCTGGCCATGCTCGAAAACAAAGGGCTGGGCGTTGCTCAGCCGTGAGGAGCCGGTGGTGGAGTAGCGGGTGTGGCCCAAGCCCAGTCCCCCGGGAAGCTGCGACTGCTGGTCGCCGGCGAAGACCTGGGAGACCAGTCCCATATCGCGGTGCAGGTGCAGCCGCTCGCCGTCCGAGGTGCAGATGCCGGCCGACTCCTGGCCTCGATGTTGCAGCGCGTACAGCCCCAGATAGCAGAGATTGGCCACCCGCTGGCCCGGGGCGAACACGCCGAACACCCCGCACGCCTCGTGGGGCTTGTCGGCCTGGGCGGGATCTGACCAGACAGGTCCCCGCGATCGGTCGAGGTGGGCGCCGGTGCCGCTCAAGGAGGTCAGCATAACCGCACCGCTGGTCACAGCCGCCAGCCGCGCGCGCTGTTAGACCGTTGGG
>JBJKSO010000017.1:0-3433 GCA_046703825.1 Candidatus Dormibacteria bacterium | reverse complement strand
GAGCAGCTGCGCGCCACCTGAAAGCCGGCGCGGGCCAGCCAGTCCACCAGCAACTGGGCGCGCTGCACCGGCTGGAGGCACAACCAGCTCAGTCCGCGGGCGAGGTCCAGATCCCGCTCCAGGATGCGGCTGATGGTGCCTCCGCCCATGCCCGCAATCACAGCTCCGCGGTAGCCGCCGCCACGCAGCGGACCCAGCCCCCAACCGGAGGCGACATCCACCTGGGGATGCCCTGCCAGCAGCCGCTCAAGCTCGGCCAGGGGACCCGGGCTGGCCTCGGTCGCTAGTACCCGCACCCCCGAGCGCAGCGATAACGCCCAGGCCAGAGCCCCATGACCGCTGCCGATGTCGGCCACCGGCCCCTCGTCGGGGATGAGCTCAAGCAAGGCTCGGAGTCCGGGCCGGAGCCGTGCCTGCCTGCGCTGCACCGGACTCACGCGGCCATCTTCTGCGATACACGCACCAGGGCCGCCAGAACTCGGGCGGCGCCGCCGCCGGCGACGCTGGCGCGGGCCATCTCCACGCCCTGGCCAAGGTCCCGGGCTCTGTCGGCGGCCCACAGGGTGGCGGCGGCGTTAAGGATCACGACGTCGGCGGCCGGACCCTCCTCGCCCGAGAGCACGGCGCGCACGCGCTCGGCGTTGGCGCGGGCATCACCCCCCAGAAGGGCTCCGTTGTCGGCGGCGTGCAGACCCACCGAGGCGGGATCGATCTCGCCCTCGACCACGGCACCGGAGCGCACCTCCCAGCACCGCGAGGGACCGCTCAAGCCGATCTCGTCGAGTCCGCCCGGGCCGGAGAAGACCAGAGCGTGCTCATGTCCCAGGCCGGCCAGCACGTGAGCCATCTTGGGAGCGAGCGCCGCGTCGGCCACCCCCATGGCCTGGTAGCGGACCCTCGCCGGGTTGCAGAGCGGCCCCAGGATGTTGAACACGGTGCGGATCCCCAGCTCGCGGCGGGTCGCGCCCACGTTGCGCATCCCCGGGTGGTACCGAGGTGCCAGCATGAAGCCGATGCCCGCCTCCTGGATGCAGGTCGCCACCGCCGCCGGCGGAAGGTCGATCGCCACCCCCAGCGCCTCCAGCACGTCGGCGCTGCCCGAGCCGCTGCTGATGGCCCGGTTGCCGTGCTTGGCCACCGGAGCGCCAGCCCCGGCCGCTACCAGCGCCGCCGCGGTCGAGATGTTGAAGGTGCCCAGGCGGTCGCCGCCGGTGCCGCAGTTGTCGACGGATTGGCCTTGTGCCTCCACCTGCAGCCCGTGCTCGCGCATGGCCTCCACCAGCCCCAGCAACTCCTCCACCGACTCACCCTTGGCCCGCCAGAGGGCGAGCAGGGCCCCGGTCTGGGCGCCGGTCAAACCTCCGGCCATGAGGTCATCACCCAGCGCCCTGGCCCACTCCCGGCCGAGGTCGGTCCGCCGCAGCAGGCGCTCCAGGGCATCCGCGATGGTCGGCGCCGCTGTCGTCACCCTGGCGAGTCTACGACCGAGGCAGTTCGTCGCCGAGGGTGCCCGGCTAGGCTAGGGCGGTGACAGACGGCCGGGGCAGGACTTTCGCGCCCGAGGTCGCCTCGCCCTACTGGCTGGGGGAGGGTGACCGGGGAGTGCTGCTGCTGCACGGCTTCGCCGGCACGCCTCCGGAAATGCGCCCCCTGGCGGAGAAGCTGGCTGAGCGCGGCATCGTCGCGTACGCCCCCCTGCTGGCCGGCCATGGCACCACCCCGGAAGAGCTGGAGCAGACTACCTTCCGCGACTGGGCGGGGTCGGCCAACTCGGCGCTGGACGAGCTGCTCCGGCGCTGCCGAGTCGTCGGGGTTGCCGGACAGTCAGGCGGTGGCACTCTGGCCCTGCAGCTGGCCGCCACCCGGCCCGAGGTTCGCGCGGTCGTCTGCCAGGCGGCGCTGATCTGGATGCACGACTGGCGGGTGCGGGCCCTGCCCCTGCTCAGGTGGCTGATCCGCTGGGACGTCCCCTCCGGCGAGGTCGACCTGTACAACCGCGAGGCGATTCGGCAACTGCACAGCTACCGGCGCCGCCCCACCGCCGCCATTCTTCAGCTCGTCCGGCTGGCCAAGCAGGTGAGGCGAGATCTGCCCGCAGTGAGCCAGCCGCTGCTGCTCTTCCAAGGGGACCGCGACACGGTGGTGGATCCGGCCAACGCGCCCGACATCCTGGCCGCGGTCAGCTCCGAGGTGCGGGCTCTGGTGCGGCTCAGCCGCAGCGGGCACGGCATCAGCGTGGACGTGGACCGGGACCGAGTGGCTCGCCTCGGCGCCGAGTGGATGGAGCGCTACCTCACGCTTTCGGTCGACGCCGAGCTCAGCCTCCCGACAGCCGCTTCTTGAGCTTTTCCGCAGTGGCCTCGTCGAGCACCGGGTTCGCGGGGTGGCCGCCGTCCGGCAGGGGGCGCTTGGAGCGTGGCGGCACCGCGGTCTGGCGCTCGCCTTCCCGGCCGCGGTAGGCGAGCCCGCAGCCGCGGCACAAGTAGATGCCCACGGTCCGGCCCCGGCCGGCGTACTCCAGGTGGCTCCAGCCCAGCGGCCCTCCGCAGGAACACAGCCTCGGATCGGGTAGCTGCGGCAACCGCTGCAGTTGCTCGGATCGGATCGCCAGCCTCCAGCCCGGGAACCCGGCGGCCACCTCCCCGTTGCCGCCTGCCGGAGCAACGTAACATGGTGCCGCCGTGCGCGTCGCTGAGTTGACCGGCGCGACTGTCGGCCGCTATCGCGTTGGGGGGCGGCTTCAGCTGCTTCCCTATGCGACCGTCCATCGGGCGACCCCGCAGGCCGGGGGCCCCCCGGTGATGCTCTGGACCTTCAGCGAGCCCTACGTCACCGCCCCCGGCTTCATTGAGGCGCTGGAGCGACTGGCCGGGGACCGCCGGGCCGCCCAGGTACCAGGGTTGCTCCAGGTCCTGGACATCGGACTTGACAACGGCCCCGACCCCACCGCGTACCTCGCCACCGAGGACGCCCCGGGCGGCTTTTTAGTGCCGCTGCTGCAGACCGGCCGCGCACCGGGGGTCTTCGCCACCGCTGGGATCCTGGCCCGGGCGATCGACGGGCTGCACGCGGTCGGCCGGGTCCACGGCGACGTCCAGCCGGCGACGGTCGCAGTCGTCGAGGCGGGACAGCCGGTGCTGGTGGGACACTCGATCCGCACGGTGGTGGCCCGGGCCGCCAAGCACGCCGAGTGGCTCGACCGGACCCGGGCCTTTCGCCCCCCCGAGCAGCCGGCCGGCAGCGAACCCGCCGCCGCCAGCGACCGCTATGGCCTGGCAGCGCTGGTCTACTTTCTGCTGGCGGGCCGGCCCCCGGCCTCAGACGGGCCGCTGCCACCCCCCAGCGCTCTCCGCCGAGAGCTGCCGCCCCAGGTGGACCGTGCGGTGATGCGGGCCCTCTCCGCCGATCCCCGCGAGCGCTACGAGTCGGCCGC
>JBJKSO010000016.1:0-2718 GCA_046703825.1 Candidatus Dormibacteria bacterium | reverse complement strand
GTTCCGGGACCACCACGGCCGGCGGGGCCCGGACCCTAGCCGGGCGGCGATCGTCTCCCGGCTGGCGGTCGAGAGCCGGAGCGGCTCGACGCTCTCCTGCAGCCGCTCACGCAGCTCCTCAATCAGTCGCTGGTCGGGGTCCATGCTGCTCGCAGTACCTCCAGCCCGCGGCTGAGCCGCGACTTCACCGTGCCGGCCGGGATTCCCAAAGCGGCCGCCGTCTCCTCGACCGAAAGGTCCAAATACACGCGCATGATCACGACCTGGCGCTGCTCCTCGGCCAGCGCGGCCAGGGCGTGGCGCAGCTCACCGGCCAGCTCCAGGTCCGAGAACGGGTCGGCAGCGCCGGCCTCAGGGTCGCGGTCGGTGGGCTCCGCTACCCGGCGGCGGAGCTGGCTGCGCGCGGCGTTGGCGACTATCGCCATCAGCCACGCCCGCTCCGACTTTGGATCCCGCAGCTGCAACCGTGCCCGCCAAGCCTTGAGGAAGGCGTCCTGGACTGCGTCCTCCGCCTCGCCACGGTCTCCCAGCAAAAGGTAGGCGGTGCGGAGTGCCAGGTCGCCGTACTGGCGCAACCAGCGCTCGACCAGCTCGTCTCCATCTTCGGTTGGACGCAACTTCGACACCTTCGGGTTCCTGGGGGCGGAGTTTATGCCGACGGCAGCAGCAGTCAGCTCCGCGGAGTGCGCCGGGAGAGGCAATAGGCGGCTGCGGTCTGAGCTGCCCCGCCGCCGCGACCGCGTGCCTGGGATGCCCGCAACAGCTGGACGCCTGCGGCCGCGCGCCGGTCGGCCGCGGTGCCAAATGAAAAAGGCGGGGTGGCCTGGGGCCACCCCGCCCGCTGAGCCTGGGCTCAGTACTCCGGCATCGGCGGGGCCGCCGCCGGCTTCTTCTCGGGGATGTCGGTAACCAGCGACTCGGTAGTCAGCAGCAGGCCTGCGATCGAGGCTGCGTTCTGCACCGCCGAGCGGGTCACCTTGGTGGGGTCGATGATCCCCGCCTGAACCATGTCCACGAACTCACCGCTGGCGGCGTTGTAGCCCTGGCCCTCAGGAAGGGTGCGGACCTTCTCCACCACCACCGATCCCTCAGCACCGGCGTTGTTGGCAATCTGCCGCGCCGGCTCCTCGAGCGCCCGGCGAACGATGGTCACCCCCAGCTGCTGGTCGCCGTCCAAGTGGGCGTTCTCCAGCGCCTTCTGGGCCAGCAGCAGCACGGTACCGCCGCCGGGCACGATGCCCTCCTCGACCGCGGCCCGGGTGGCGGACACGGCGTCCTCCATCCGGTGCTTGCGCTCCTTGAGTTCGGTCTCGGTGGCCGCGCCCACCTTGATCACGGCCACACCGCCCGCCAGCTTGGCCAGCCGCTCCTGCAGCTTCTCCTTGTCCCAGTCGCTGGTGGACTTGTCGATCTCGGCCTTGATCTGCTCGATCCGGCCCTTGATGGCATCGCTGCTGCCGGCACCCTCTACTACTGTGGTGTCGTCCTTGGTGACGCGCACCCGGCGTGCCCGGCCCAGCTGGTTCAGCTGCACCGAGTCCAGCTTGAGCCCCAGCTCCTCGGAGATCACGGTGCCACCGGTGAGGATGGCGATGTCCTGGAGCATGGCCTTGCGCCGGTCGCCGAAGCCGGGTGCCTTGACCGCGACCGCGGTGAAGATGCCCCGGATCTTGTTGACGATGAGGGTGGCCAGCGCTTCGCCGTCCACGTCCTCGGCCACCACCAGCAGCGGCTTCCCGCTCTGGTGGATCTTCTCCACCACCGGCAACAGGTCGGCGATGGCCGACACCTTGCGGTCGGTGATCAGGATGTAGGGGTCCTCCAGCACCGCCTCCATGGACTGAGTGTTGGTGACCATGTAGGGGCTGATGTAGCCCTTGTCGAACTGCATCCCCTCGACCAGCTCGAGCTCGGTCTCGATGCCCTTGGACTCCTCGACCGTGATCACGCCGTCCTTGCCCACCTTCTCCATGGCGTCGGCGACGGTCTCACCGATCTGGGGGTCGGCCGCCGAGATCGAGGCCACCTGGGCGATCTTCTCGCGCTCGCTGATCGAGACGGAGTGCTTCTTGATGTTTTCGACCACGAGGTCGACCGCCTTCTGAATCCCGGCCTTGACCTGAACCGGGTTGGCCCCGTGGGCCACGTGGCGCATCCCCTCGTTGATCATGGCCGAGGCCAGCACGGTGGCGGTGGTGGTGCCATCACCGGCGATGTCGTTGGTCTTGCTCGCCACCTCCTTGACCAGCTGCGCCCCCATGTTCTCGAAGGGGTCCTCCAGCTCGATCTCCTTGGCGATGGTCACGCCGTCGTTGGTGATGGTCGGGCTGCCGAACTTCTTGTCCAAGACCACGTTGCGGCCCTTGGGTCCGATCGTGATCCGCACCGCGTCGGCCACCCGGTCCACCCCTCGCTTGAGCGAGGCGCGGGCCTCCGTGTCGAATAGCAGCTGTTTGGCCATACGTCTCTCCTGTGTCCCCACTTGACCTTGACCGGTAGCGGTCGTGTCCCGCGAAATCCTAGCACTCTCAGGGCTAGAGTGCTAGCAGCCGGGGGCGCCGAGTGCCAGCGCGGCCGCGGGCGCCGACGGGAGATGATCTTGGCGTGTCCAGCCACTCAGCCGCCACCTTCCGCCGCCCCCTCCCAACCGAGGTCGCCGAGGTGGAGTACTTCCTGAGCTGCCAGGGTTGGTGGGGGCTGCGCGCCGGCGATCTGCTC
>JBJKSO010000015.1:0-7146 GCA_046703825.1 Candidatus Dormibacteria bacterium | reverse complement strand
AAGGAATTGGATCGCGCCACCACCAGCGAACCAGGGAACCGCATCCGGGACAGCTCGGACAGGTCGCGCCGGAGGCGCTCCAGAAGGGGCTGCTCCTGGGACTGGGCCAAACCGCGACCGTCTTCCGGGTCAACCAGCAGCAACCAGCCGCGATCGGGGATCCGGTAGCCGAGGCGCTCGGCCTGAACGGCCAAGCGGGCCACGTCCTCGGGGCTGCGTCCGAGCGCCAGCAGCCCCTCCAAGAGGTCGCCCGAGAGGCGGCGCTCGACCTCGGCGGCCGCGCGCTCCTTGAGCAGCTCCAAGGCAACGACGGTGGCGCCGTGCTCGAGGGCTCGCCGACGGGCCGCGGGCGCCCCCCCAGAGCCGCCTTCGACCGCCAAGACCGCGATCAGCTCGCCGCCCGCCCGGACCGGGCTGAGCGTGAGCTCGACCGCCGGCCTGCCCTGGGTGACCACCATCGGCAGCGGACCCTGGTCCGAGAGCAGTTGCGCCGGCACCGCAAGCCGCCGGACCGGAAGCCCCTCCCCGGCACCGTGCTGGAGGTGGAAGCCCATGGGATCGTAGAGACCGACCGCACCGCCGGCCAGCGCCGACACCGCCTCCAGAATCCGCTCCAGACCGGCACCCGAAAGCACCAGCGAGGTGAAGCGCTCGTGGACCGTCTGTGAAAGCCGGATCTCGCTCAGCTGCTCTTCAAGCCGCCGCTGCAGCTCTGTCCTCTCCAGCACCCCGGCGATGGCGCCCGCGATCGCTGAGAGGAAGGCGATCTCGTCCTCGCGGAACTCCCGACGCTCCACGGTCTGGACGTTCAGCACTCCCACCATCCGCGGGCCGGCCTCGATCGGCACCGAGAGCATGGAGGTGAACCGCTCTTCGTCCACGCCCTCGATCCACTTGAAGCGCGCGTCGCCGGCCACCTCGGGCAGCACCAGCGGCTGCCGGGACTCGCCGACCGCCCCGGTTACGCCCTCGCCGAGGGACATGACCACCCGGCCGACGGCGTCCTGATTGAGGCCGTTGGTGGCGGTGAGCACCAGCCCCTGCCTGCCGGGGTCGAAGAGGTACAGCGCGCAGACGTCGACCTCCATCGCGCCGGTGGTCTCCTGGATCACCAGCGCCAGCAGTTCGTCGCGCTCCATGGTTGAAGCGGCCGCGGTAGCCAGCCGCCGCAAGAAGAGCAGCTCGCGCAGTTCGGGATCGCGGGTCTGGCTCACCGGCAGGAGCTGATCAGCTGGCGGCGTCCGGAGCGGGCCGCGCTAAGGCGCCCGACTTTCCCCCGCTCTTGGCCTGCACCGCAACGCCGTCGATCTGCGCCCACGGATCGACGCTCTTGATCATGTCGACGACGGTGAGGCCGGCGACCGCCACGGCCGTGAGCGCCTCCATCTCCACCCCGGTCGAGCCCTGGCAGCGAACAGTCGCCTGCAGCACAACTCGGTACGGGTCGCTCTGCAGCCCCACGTCGACCTCGATGTGGGTGATCGCCAGGGGATGGCAGAGCGGGATCAGCTCCGCGGTGCGCTTGGCTGCCATGATCCCGGCCAGCCGGGCCACCTCGAAGGGGTTGCCTTTGGGCAGAGCGCTCTGGCTGATGGCCAGGTGAGCTGCCTCGCTGATCAGAACCTGGCCGCTCGCGGTGGCCTGGCGCCGGCTCGAGGGGCGGTCGCCAACGTCGACCATCCGCGCCCTCCCCTGCGGATCCAGGTGGGTGAGGCCTGCCCGCTTCAAGTCAGAGACCGGCACGCGGCGGGGTCCGGCGGAGCTGAGCTGGAGAACGCGAAGCCCAGGATGAGCCGGCCAGGCTTGGAGGACTGGCAGACCAGGCTGACCGCGGCTCCGCCCACCACCCGGCTAAGGTCCAGCTGGGGATGCAGCTGGTGGGTCAGCAGCTCGGGTATCAACTTCGGCAGGTCGAGCTGGCCGATCGCCAGACCACTGAAGTCGAAGTGGACCACCGACCCCGAGCCGGGGAGCGCCTTGACGCTCCCCGTCACCACCAGCGGATGGTTGAGCAGAGCCGTCTTTCCGCTGACCACCACCTGGTTGGCCAGGGCGTGGACCGAGAGGTCGGAGAGCCCGGCGTAGCCGTTCAGCGCCTGCCGGAGCAGGGTGGTGGCCTGGCCGTCGGTGAGTGCGATCGCGGCCACCCGGTTGCCATTGGCCAGGTCCGCCGAGACCTGGGCGGCGCCCGCCTCGACGGCCGTATTGATGGCGGTGGGTCGCACCGCCCCATAGTTCGGCGGGGTGAAGAGCAGGTGAATCACCCAGATCAGGAAGGCGAGTACCAGCAGAGTTGGGATCAGGCAGCCCAAGCAGCCCATCGAGCAGCCCCGCCCGGCCAGGCGAAACATGTCAGCCGCCCGCCGCCGCGTTCGCCCACGCCGCCACCGTCTGCCGGTGGGAGGTGAAGACCAGCTCCGGGAGCTGGTCGGCCGAGAACCACTGCACCCAGGGAGCCTCGGGGGTCGGCTCCGGCTCCCCTCCGGACCAGCGGCCGCTGTATCCGAGCACTAGGAGTGCCCCCTCCCTAGTGGGCACGTGAAAGACGCCGAGCAGCTCCTCCAGGTCGATGCGGCAGCAGGTCTCCTCGAGACACTCCCGCACGGCGCTGGCGCCGGGATCCTCGTCGCCATCCACGTATCCGCCGGGTAGCGCCCACTCACCCTGGCCCGGTTCGATGCCGCGCCGGATTGCCAGCACCCGGCGGTGGCCGTCGTGGACCACCACCGCCACCGCCACCTGCGGTCCACGCCAGGCGACGAACTCGCATTCCGGGCAGGCGGGACGGTCCTGGGACTCCACCTGGCGTAGCTCCAGCCGGCTGCCGCAGGCGGGGCAGAAGTGGAACTCGAACCTCATCACTCGAAGACCATGCCGACGATGCGGAGATCCGGGTCGCAGCCCGGCAGCGACCGAACCCGAGCGACGACGTAGCGGCGGTCGCCGGGAATCAGCTCCAACGGATCTCCTTGATCCGTGTCCAATGCGGTGACGGTGCCCCTCCGGTAGACGGTCACGGGTTCGCTCATCCAGCGCCTCAGCGCCGCCAGCAGCTCGCCGTCCTGGCACTCGATGCGCCCGTCCTCGCGAACCACCGCTCGGACGCCCCTCCGCTCGAGCTCCCAGCCCATGGAGTCGGTGTCCTGAGTCAAGAGACCGATGATACTTCGATCTTCGCCGCCCCCCAAGAAAGTCCCCGCCAATAGTGGTCATGCACCGAACTCCGGCGCCCGACCGGGCGGCGGTCTGTCCTCGGGGGAGGTTTCGGAGAGCCGCCGCAAATGGTCGCGGTTCCAGTCGGCGAGCGCTGGAGCGCGGGTGCCACCACGCCTGATCACCTCGCTGCCGTACTTGGCCTGCAGACGGTCGAGCGCCTCATCAAGCCGTTCCAACCGCTGGTCCGGAGCCTCGAAGAGGTCGAGCTGCCGAAGCGGATCGAGGCCCTCCGCGCCGACGCCCAGCAGCCGGACGGGGCGGTTGCGGTCCCAGTTCGAGCGGAACAGCCCCAGGGCCGCCGCCAGCAGCACCTGGTCCGCGCAGCCGGGCTCGGCCAGGCGATGCCGCCGGAGCAGCGTCTCAAAGTCTGCGTAGCGGATCTTGACGGAGACGGCGCGGGCTACGAGTGAGCGAGCCCGCAATCTGGCGCCGACCGCGGCGCTGAGGGCGCCCAGCCGGCGCTCCAAATCGGCAGCTGCCCCGAGGTCGCGGTCGTAGGTCTCCTCGCGGCTCAGCGACTTGGGGTTGCCCGGCACGGTGACGGGACTTGGGTCGATACCGGAGGCGCGCTGGCGCAGACTGACTGCTCCTGGGCCGGCGACGAGGTCGAGCAGACGGGCCGGCGCCGTCGCCACCTGGCCCAGCTGGGCCAGCCCGGCCAGGCGCAACCGCTGCGCCGTCTTGGGGCCGATCCCGGGCAGGCTGCTGACCGGCAGCGGTGCCAGGAACTCGGCCTCGTCCCCAGGGGGCACCACCACCAGGCCCTTGGGCTTGCGGAGCTCCGAAGCCACCTTGGCGACCAGTTTGTTGCCGGCCACCCCCACTGAGCTGGGAAGCCCGAGTTCGGCTTGCAGCCGGAGCTGGATCGTGTAGGCGATCTTCTCGGCGGCTCCCGCCAAGCGGGCGCTGCCGCTCACGTCCAAGTAGGCCTCGTCCAGCGAACCCGGCTCCACCAAGGGGGTGTAGGCGTCGAAGATCCGGAAGACCTCCTTGGAGCGCTCGGCGTAGTGGGAGATATCCACCGGCAGTACCACCAGGTCGGGGCAGAGCGCCAGTGCCCGCCCCAGGGGTAGGGCGGAGTGCACGCCGAAGGGCCTGGCCTCGTAGGAGGCGGCCGCCACCACCCCGCGGCCGGGGTCGCGATGTTCGCCGGGGTGGGACTCGGCGCCGCCGCCTACCGCTACCGGCAGTCCGGCCAGCTCGGGGCGGCGAAGCAGCTCGCAGGAGACGAAGAACGCATCCAGGTCGACGTGGAGGATGGCGCGCTCGGCCATTCCCAGGGCCCGCCCGGGTCAGTCCCCGGGACCGAAGGCGCGCTCCATGAACGAGTCGGCCTGGCGGGTCGCTTGGTCGGTGGCGCGGTCGAGCTGATCCTGGAGCCGAGCAAGCTCGGCAACGGTCTCTCGCACAGTCGCCTCGCGAGACACGACCCGCGCTTCGCCCGATCGCGGCTTGATCTCCACCCCGCCTGCCCGGCGGGCCCGGGGAGAAACGGTCAGGCGAACCGGCATGCCGCGGAGGTCGGCGTCGGCGAACTTCACCCCGGGGCTGGCGTCCCGGTCGTCGTAGAGGACCTCGACCCCGGCTTGCTCTAGTTCTCGGTAGAGCCCGTCAGCCTCCGCCACCGTCTCGGCTTCGGCGCCGACCGACACCAGGCAGGCTTGAAAGGGCGCGATCGAGACCGGCAGCGCCAGGCCCCGGCCATCGTGATGTTCCTCGGCGGCACAGGCCAGCATCCGGCTCAGTCCGATCCCGTACGAGCCCATGACGATGGGGCGCTGCTCACCGTTCTCGTCGGTGAAGTGCGCCCCCAGGCGGTCGGCGTAGCGGGTGCCCAGCTGAAAGATGTTGCCGAACTCGATACCGCGTCTCAGCTCCAGCGGCGCTCCGCAGTTGGAGCAGGGCTGGCCGGGGCGAACCTCGGCCAGGTTGGTCACCTCATCTATATGTGCGTCCCGCTCCATGTTGAAGTTGCGCAGGTGCACTCCCGGGCGGTTGGCGCCGGCCACCAGGTTGGGCCGGCGCATCAGCTCCGCGTCGACCACTACCCGCGCCTTCCCCGCCAGCTGCCCCCGGGGGGACATGTAGCCGGGCTCGGCGCCGATGCTGCGCAGCTCCTCGGCGTTGGCTGGGCGCAGTTCGGCAGCCGCCACCACCTGGCGCAGCCGCGCCAGGTTGACCTCTGCGTCCCCGGGCACCACCGCCAGCACCAGCTGCGCCGGAGCGCCCTCGGCCGGCACCGCGTAGCCGACGGTCTTGGCTACCCGCCCCTGCTCGACTCCCAGAAAGCGGGCCACGTCAGCGGCCGTCTCTGCGCCGGGGGTCTGGACCTCCTCCAGGGGTAGGCGATCCTCCTGGGGTGGCTCGGCGTCGGCGGCCTGAGCCACCTCAAGGTTGGCCGCGTAACCGCAGGAGTGGCAGAAGACCAGGGTGTCCTCGCCTACCTCAGTCAGGTAGATGAACTCGTGGGCCAGGCTGCCGCCCATGACGCCCACGTCGGAGAGGACGGCAACCACGGGGATGCCGGCACGCGCGGCGATCCGGAAGTAGGCGCGGAAGTTGGCCAGATACTGGCGCCGCAATCCCGCCTGGTCCCGATCGAGGGAGTACCCGTCCTTCATGACAAACTCACGCACCCGAACCAGGCCGCCCCGGGTACGAAGCTCGTCCCGGAACTTGGTCTGGATCTGGTAGACGAGACGGGGCAGATCGCGGTAGGAGCTGACCTGGGTGATGGCCAGCTCAGCTACCACCTCCTCATGGGAGAGCGCCAGCACCATGTCGCGACCGCGGCGGTCTTGCCAGCGTGCCAGGGTCTGATCGATGTCCTGCCAGCGCCCGCTGCGCTGCCACAGCTCACCAGGGTGGACCACGGGCATGTTGATCTCCTGGCCACCGATGGCGTCCATCTCCTCGCGGAGAATCCGGCGGATCTTCTCCTGCGAGCGCCAGCCCAGCGGCAGGTAGCTGAACAGGCCCGCCGCCAGTTGCTGCACGTAGCCGGCGCGCAGCAGGAGCCGGTGCGACTCCAACTCGTCCGCCGGAGCGCCGCGCAGGGTAACGCCGAAGAGCTGGCTGACCCTCACCCGGCGAGTTTAAGTTGCGCTCGTCCCCAGCAGATCGGCCAGGGCCTCCCAAGAGGCGAGCCGGGCACCCGAGTAGCCGGCCCCCTCGATCCCAGGCGCCAGCAGGACTCGGTAGCCGAATGCCTCGGCGCCCCTCAGGTCTGCCTCCAATTCGTCCCCGATGAACCAGCTCTGGCGCGCGGGCACCCCGACTCGACGCTCCAGTTCGGCAAACACCCTGGGGTCGGGCTTTCGCCAGCCGATCTCACTGGTGAACAGGACGGCGTGGAAGTGCCGGCGCAGGTGCAGTCGCTCCAGTTGCTCGTACATGAGGGCGGGTGGATAGGGTGCGTTGGAGCAGAGCGCAAGTCGAAGGCCGCCACCGGCCAGCCGAGCCAGCACCGGCCGCACTCCCGGCGCCGGGACCACCCCGGCCACCCAGGCGCGCTGGTGCAGCCGGCACGCCCCGTCGATCAGGTCTTCGTCCAATTCGGCTCCGGTGAGCTCGGTCAGTGCCTTTCGGTACAGGGGCAGGATCGCGGCTTCTCGGTTGCCCAACCGCCGGTGTTCGCGAGCCACCAGCGCCTCGATCCGTCCGTCCAGGGCCAGACCCAGCTCGGGGCCACTTCCTGAGTAGTTGATTCCGCCTCGGCGCAACAGGGCGGCGATCTCCTCTCCAGCGTCACTGAGTGCGGCCCTGGGATAGGTGAACCCGACCAGCGTGCGCCCGTAATCGAAGGCGATCGCCCGGGGCAGACCCCGAGTCATTCGCGCGGGCCGGCCTCCCGGTGTCCCCCGGCGCGCGGCCGGCGCCGGCGTCGCCGTCTCGAGCTGGCGTTGCGGGCTGCCAGCGCCGGGTTGGGGG
>JBJKSO010000014.1:0-36731 GCA_046703825.1 Candidatus Dormibacteria bacterium | reverse complement strand
CCTTCGACCCGGCGACCGACCCGCCGACGGTCACGCTCTCCCAGGGCGGATCGGCGGCGGGCCGACCCGGCCCACCGCCACCGCCCGGCCTCTCTCCCTTTTCCAGCCCGCTGCACCTGGACGGGCTCGCCTGCAAGGCGGAAATGTAACTGCAGAACCGCACCCGCGAACACCCTCTAAGCCACCGCTGTAACTGTCGTTACCGACGCGTTACAGCTTCGTCAGTGCTGGCGGCGGGCGCTCCGGGGCCCCGGCGCTGGGAGGCTAGGTGCGGTCGAGAGCCACTGCTACCATCGCCAACGCATGGCCCAAGCCCCCCGCCCACTCGCCCATCAGCTGAGCACGCTCACCTTGGACAACGGGCTGGAGGTGGTGCTCAGCTCGGAACGCAGCTCGCCCACCGTGGCCGTGGGCGTCTTCTACCGGGTTGGCTTCAGGCTGGAGCCCGAGGGCCGCACCGGCTTCGCCCACCTGTTCGAGCACCTCATGTTCGAGGGCACTCCCCGGGTCAGCCAAGCCGAGTTCGGCCAGCTGATCTCGGGGGCTGGGGGAGTTCTGAACGGCTTCACCCGCCACGACTACACCGCCTACTTCGAGGTGCTGCCCTCCCCCGCACTGGAGATGGCCTGCTTCATGGAGGCGGACCGAATGGCGCGGCTGGCTCTCAACGAGACCAACCTGCGCAACCAGGTGGATGTGGTGGAGCAGGAAGTCCGCGTCAACGTCCTGAGCCAGCCCTACGGGGGCTTCTCCTGGCTCTGGCTCTCCCAGTACGCCTTCACCCGGTTTCCCAACGCCCACAACTTCTACGGGGACTTCGCAGACCTGGAGTCGGCCACCCTTGCCGAGGCCCGCGACTTTCACGACACCTGGTACGGCCCGGCCAACGCCTGCCTGATCCTGGTCGGCGACTTCGACCCGCTCCGGGCCCAGGAGCTGGTGCGGCGCTACTTCGAACCGATCAGCTCGCGCCCGGCTCCGATCCCGCCGGACGTCAGCGAGCCCCTGCCGACGGCCCGGCGGGAGTTTGAGCGCCGGGATTCGCTGGCTCCCGAGCCGCGACTGGCGCTGGGTTACCCGACCGCCCCCTTCGGCCACCCAGACCATCTACCCCTGGCGCTGGCGGCCCGGGTGCTCACCGACGGGCGCGCCTCGCGGCTCCAGCGCCGCCTCATCCGGGAGCGCCAGCTGCTGCTGCAGATCGACGGCGGTCCCCATTACCCGATCGGCGACGCCTTCGAGTTCGGCGGCCCGGCGCTCTTCACCCTGGAGGCCGCACCCCGGGCCGGCGTCAGCAACGCGGCGGTCTTGGCGGCGATCGACGAAGAAGTGGAGAAGCTGGCTGAGGCAGGTCCCACCGAAGACGAACTCACCCGGGCCAAACGCCGGGAGCTGAGCCTCTACCACGCCAACTGCGACAGCCGGATGGGGCGAATGCGGGAGCTGGGGGTGATGACGGCGGTCCATCGCCAGCCCCTGGCCGTGGATCAGCTGCCGGAGCGGTTTCAGCTGCTGGGCACACACCAGGTGCAGCAGGCGGTGCAGAGCTGGCTGCGGTCAGAGCGGTCCACCGTTCTGAACTGGCTTCCAGGAGAGCGACCGGCGTGATCGAGCTGGACCGGCTAGACGTCCCCTCGCCGGGAGCTCTGCCGGAGCTGCGGGTCGGTGCGCCGGTGCGCACCAGCTTGGACAATCGGCTCGCCCTGACGGTGCTGCCCCGGCCCACGGTGCCACGGGTGGAGTTCCGCCTGACCGTCCCCGCCGGCGGCAGCGCCGGACCCGGCCCAGCCACCGGCGAGCTACTCCGCCGCGGGCTCTCGCTGGGGACCAGGACCATGGACCAGCAGGCGCTGGCGGAGGCCCTGCACCGGCTGGGCGGCTCGATGACCGTCCACCAGGACCAGGACCACATCCACCTGGCCGCAGCCGCGCTGAGCGAGGCCGAGGCTGAGCTCTACAGGATCCTGGCCTCGGTCGTCACCGAGCCCGAGCTGCCGCCCTCCGACCTAGAAACCGAGAAGGCGAAGCTGATCGACAATCTTCGGGTCGCACGTGCCACCCCCGACTTCGTGGCGGCGGAGGCGCTGCAGGCCGAGGTCTACCAGAACCACCCCTACGGCAGGCCCCAACCCTCCGAGGAGCAGGTCGAGGCCACCAGCCGCCAAACGCTGCTCGACTTCTATCGAGCCCGCTTCCACCCGGCGGCCGCCCGGATCACAGTCGTGGGCGACGTGGAACCCGAAACCACCCGGGACCGGCTGGCGCGGGCCTTCGGCGGGTGGATCGGGGCCGAGACTCCCGAGCCAGCCCCGGCAGTGGCGGCCCACCGCAGCCCGGAGGTGGTGCTGATCGACCGGCCCGGTTCGGTGCAGACGGTGCTGATGGCTGGCGCCAGCACCCCGGCCGTGGGTGAACCCGATTACCTGCCGCTGGAGCTGGCGGTCTCGGTGCTGGGTGGGGGCATGGAGTCCCGGCTGATGCGCAACCTGCGCGAGGACAAGGGTTACGCCTACAGCCCGCACGGCCGCCTCGAGAGCCACCTTCGCGACGGCTTCGTGCTCGTCAATGTCGAGGTACGCACCGAAGCGACCGCGGCGGCCCTGCTCGAGGTGCAGTACGAGCTGGGCCGGATGGCCACCGCGGGGGTGCCGGCCGACGAACTGGAGCGCACCAAACGCTTTCTGTCGGGGGTGCGGGTGCTGAGGCTGCAGACCCAGTCCGGACTGGCCAGCACTCTGGCCTCACTCCAGACCCACGGCCTGGACCAGACCTACTTAGAGGGATACCAACGCCGGCTGGCCGAAGTCGGTGCCGAAGAAGTCCGCCAAGTGGCGCAGCGCCACCTCTCCCCCACCGCGCTGACCATGGTCCTGGTCGGCGACGCCGACCGGATTCGAGACGGGCTCAGCGCAGTGTCACCCGTCCGCGTCCTAGCCGGCTGACCGGTCGCGGGGGTCGCGGCCCCCGCACCCGGCGGGATCCCGTCACCACCAGGGCGATCGCGACCACGGCGGCCATCGCCCCCAGGGCGGTGAGGTAGAGGCCGCCGGCGAAGTTGACCGCCCCCACCACCAGCACCAGCAGGCCGGTGCCCACTCCGAGGACTGACATCGCGGCCAGGCGCAGTCCCTGAGAGGCGAGCACCCAACCGGGCTCGCCAGCGGGATGGGCACGCTCCAGGGAGGCGAAGCCGAACTCGCAGGCCAGGAAGGCGGCGAGACCGAGCACCGGCGCCAGCGCCGCCGGTCCTGACACCACCAGAACAGCCGCAACGCCAGCCAGCAGGATGCCACCGCTTAGCGGTACCGCCGAGGGCCAGTTCAACACCAGCGCCGCCAGCAGGACCGCGAGACCAACCACCTCGTCGCTGAGCACGGGCGCGCGCAGGTGTAGCGTGCTCAGGACCGCGCCGGCGGCGAGCAGAGAGCCCGCCAGGAGCATGGCCAGCGACGCCAGGATCACACGAGAACTCGGCGTACGAACCTCCTGTACTCGCGTGCTGCCGCCAGGGCGGCGTCGAGCGGCTGCTCCCTGCCCCAGGGCACCACCACCACACCCTCGGAGGTGAAGGCCTCGCGACGCAGGCGCCGCCGCAGCCGCCAGAGCCGCAGCGCTTCCGGCGATACCGTGCCCGGGGCTGGGGGCAGAAACTGCTCCGGATCGACCTCGATGACAGTGAGGTCGTAGCCGCGCCGGTGCAGGTCCGCCAGCGCCCCGGCGGTGCGGTCGTCCAGCAGCGGGGAGAGCGCGATCACCAGGGCGGCCGGCGGCAGCACCCGGGGCGGGATGGTGCTCACCTCGCGCCAGGCGTAGCTCGGCACCACCTCGGCGTCGAGGAGGGACTCCACGATCCGGTAGAGCTGAGTGCTGCCCATCCCTGGGGAAAGCCAGCGCAGGATTCCCCCGAAGCCGACGACCCCCACCCGGTCCCGCTGCCGCAGGTACGAGTCTCCCAGGGCCGAGGCCGCCCGGACCGCGAGCCCCAGTACCGAGTCGCGGCCCACCCCCAGGGCGGTGAAGGTGTCGATGAACAGGATCACGTCGGCGTTGCGCTCAAGGTGGAAGTCGTTGACGTAGGGCTGGGCGGCGCGGGCCGTCACCCGCCAGTTGATGCGGCGGATGCGGTCGCCAGCTACGAAGGGGCGCACATCGGCGAACTCGATCCCCTCCCCCTGCTGCCGGGCCAGCCGGTTGCCGGCGAACACCTGGGTTCGTTGCGGCGGCACCATCTCCCGCAGCCGCCGCCAGGCGGGGTAGACCCGCATCCACTCGCCGGCGGGGCCGTCCTCGGAGAAGGCGAACAGCCCCATGGGATCGGTGGCACGAAGGCTGAGCTCGCCAAGCCGGAACGCCCCCCACTCCCGGGGGGTGAGTTCCCAGATCAAGGGCTCGCGGCTTCCCGGCCTGGGCGAAACCCGCCAGCGCCCGCCGGGGGGGTCGGAACCGAAGGTCGACGGCAGCTTCACCGCGACCTCCAACCATGCCACCGCGCTGTCGCTGACGACCTCGCCGGCACACTGGACCTCCTCCCCCTCCAGGGCCACCCTGCGGTCGATCTCGCTTTGGAACGAGACCGTGGGAGTGCGGGCCAGGGCCGCTCCGATCAGCAGCCACAGTGCGAAGGGCGCCACCAGCGCCACCAGCACCACCCGCCCCACCACGAGGCTCCCCAGCAGGCCCAGCGCCACCAGCACGCTGTAGCCGACCAGCCGCGCGGTCGGCCGGCTGCTCACGTCGGCGCGACAGCCTGGCGCACCGTCGGCGGGGTGGGCACCGACTCCAGGCATTCGCGCACCACGTCCTCGCCGGTCAGCCGCTGCACCCAGAGCTCGGGCTTGAGCGTAAGCCGGTGCCCCAGCGCGGGCACCGCCACTACCTTGACGTCGTCGGGGGTCACGTAGTCGCGGCCGCGCAGCGCCGCCAGCGCCCGGGAGAGCTTGAGCAGCGCCAGCGAGCCTCTGGGACTGGAACCGACCTGGACCCGTAGGCTGCTGCGGGTCGCCTCCACCAGATCAACGATGTAGTACTCGACGTCGGCGTCGACGTGGACCGCCTCCAGCGAGCGCTGCATCCTGAGCAGCTGGTCGCCGTCCACCACCGCAGTCAGCTCTGCCTCGTCGGTACCTCGGCCGCGGCGGAGTGTGAGCATCTGACGCTCCTGCTCACGGCCCGGGTAGCCGACCCGGATACGCACCAAAAAGCGGTCGAGCTGTGCCTCGGGCAGGGGATAGGTGCCCTCGTACTCGATCGGGTTCTGGGTCGCCAGCACCAGGAAGGGGTGGGGTAGGGAATGGGTGGTGCCCTCGATCGTCACCTGTCGCTCCTGCATCGCCTCCAGCAGCGCCGCCTGGGTTTTCGGTGGGGAGCGGTTGATCTCGTCCCCGAGAACCAGGTTGGCGAAGATCGGGCCCGGGCGCATCTCGAAATCGCCGCTGCGCTGGTTGAAGATCGACGAGCCGGTGATGTCGGAGGGCATCAAGTCGGGTGTGAACTGGATGCGGGCGAAGCGCAGCTGGCTCGCCTGCGCGAACGATCTCGCAATCAGCGTCTTCGCCAGCCCGGGGAAGTCCTCAATCAGGACGTGGCCATCCGCCAGCAGCGCCACCAGGACCATCTCCAGCGCGGACCGCTTGCCCACCACCACCTTCTCGACCTCGTCCAGCATCCGGCTGCCCAATGCCTGGACCTCTTCGAGGGGAGTCATCGCTCCAACCCCTCCAGCGAGTCCAGCAGGGCCTTGAGCTCGGCGGCTTGCGGCCCACGTCGGTCCGCCGCGCCCTGGGGGTGGCGCTCCATCAAGAGGCGCCAGCCGTCGTCGCCCAACAGCTGCCGCGAGCGCTCCGGCTGGGAGGCCAGCGAGATGCCCCGGCGCGCGAGGGCGCTCGCCGCCACTTGGCGCAGCAGTGGCTGCAACTCACGGTCAAACGTAAGCACGCTCGCTCGGCTGGCGCTGACCTCGTCCTGGGCCGCCACCAGACTTTCCGGCATCTCCCGCCGCTGACGGCTGGGCCGCCGGCGGCCACGGGGCTGCCAGTCCCGCAGCTGGCCGAGCAGGTGCCAGAGCAAGAAGGCCGCGACCAGCAGCAGAAGACCCCGGCCGGCGAGGGCGGCCTTGGGATTCTGCCCCAGAAGAAACGCCGCCCCCAATACCAGCGCGGCCGCCGCGATCGTCCCGGCCCAGCGCCCCCTCGTCAAGGCCGCCTGGCCCCGGACCGGCCCGAGCTCGGCGCGGCGGGCGCCCTGCGATTCACGGCTGCACAGCATAGGTCTCGGCCCTAGGTGGAGGTCGGCGGATCTAACTGGTGGCGCAAGTCGAGGAGGGCTGCCTCCGCCTGCTCACGCATCTCCGGACTGATGGGCCGGACGGAGAAGCGGGAGACCTCGAAAAGCCGGCTCAGAACGGTGAGCGGGCGTTCCGCGAGTGCCAGCTGCCGCGCCGCCCGCGCCATGTGCTCCAGGGCGGTCTCGAAGGGAAGGCGTCCCACGCCGCGGGCGGCAAGAGCTCGCTCCAGCCGCTGGTAGGCGCGGATGACCGCCGCGCGCAAGTCGGCGCCTGCCCGCACCTCCTGCAAACCCGAGTCCAGCGCGGCCAGCAGGACCGCTTCGGTGTCGGGAGTCTGCTCCTCGTCCGGCCTGTAGCGTAGGAGCCACCGCTGGATCGAGCGTCGGCGCAGGAGCGCCAGCAGGACGAGGAACAGCACGACCACCGCCGCCAGCGCCGTTGCCTCGGGAATTAGCACAGCGCTGGTCAGCGGGGCCTGATGCAAGTGGGGTTGATGCACCAAACCCTCACCGTGCGCCGGCAGCGGCCGGGCCTGGCTGCGTCGGTGCAGCACCAGGAGCAGCACGACCACCTCAACCAGCAGCAAAAGCAAGGGGGTGCTGATGAGAGCCAGCCAGCTCCGGCGGCGGAAGTTGGGGCGGGGGGGCAGTTCGCCGTCGCTGCGCAGTTTCCGCCAGGGAAAGTAGAAGAGCGCCGCCAGCACCCCGAGCTCGACAACCACCACCGCCACCACCAGACCGAGCTGACCGAGCGGCTGGAAGGTGACCGCGCTCAGGCCGCGGCGCGGCTGGGTCAGCACCGAGCCGTAGCTCGCCTGGGCCGCCAGCGCGGTCAGCAGCAGGAGGATCAGGGCGACCAGCCCGGCCAGGGTGGCTTCGGCCACCCTTCGCGCCGGGCGCCGCGGCCGTGAGGACTGCTCGGCGTTTCCCACCGCACACCTCCCTATCTGGGCATCTGCCCCTTCGACTGTAGACCCGACGCACCCGACATCGACCGCGCCGGTCCGTCACCTTATGATCCGAGCGACCTCTCCCACCGTTCCAGAGCCAGCACGCTTGAGCAGTTCCCGAGCCGCCGCAGTCCCTTTTGAGTCCCTGTACCGTCACGGCTTTGCCCGGGTGGCTGTGGGGGTGCCGCACTGCCGCGTGGCCGATCCCGAGTTCAACACCACCGCGACCTTGGGACTGGCTCGCAAGGCCCACGAGCACGGAGCGCTGCTGATCGCCTTTCCGGAGCTGGGCATCTCCTGCTACACCGCGGACGACCTCTTTCACCAGCAGGCCCTGCTGCAGGCGGTGGAGGCGCAGCTGGCCCGGCTGGCGGAGGCGACCCGGGAGCTGGGCTGCGCCGTGGTGGTGGGGGCGCCGCTGCTGCGGCAGGGTCGGCTTTTCAACTGTGCCGTGGTGATGCACCGCGGTCGGGTGGCGGGGGTGGTGCCCAAGTCCTACCTCCCGTCCTACCGCGAGTTCTACGAGAAGCGCCAGTTCTCGGCGGCCCGCGACAGCAGCCAGAGTGAGGTCCAGCTGGCGGGCCAGGTCGTCCCCTTCGGAGCTGAACTCCTGTTTCCGTCGGTGGACGATGCGAAGCTGGTAGTGCACCTGGAGATCTGCGAGGATCTCTGGGTCCCGACACCGCCCAGCAGCATGGCGGCACTGGCCGGGGCGACCGTGCTGGTGAACCTCTCGGCTTCGAACGCCCTCGTGGCCAAAGCCAACTACCGGCGCCTGCTCTGCGCCTCGCAGTCCGCCCGCTGCCTGGCCGCCTACCTATACACCGCCGCCGGACCGGGCGAGTCCACCACCGATTTGGCCTGGGACGGGCAGGCCCTTATCTACGAGAACGGCGACCGGCTGGCGGAGTCCGAGCGCTTCGCCGCCGGGGAGCAGCTGGTGGTGGCCGACATTGACCTGGAGCGCCTGGTCGCTGATCGGATGCGGATGACCAGTTTCAACGACGCGGCCGCCGACCAGAGCCGGCAGCTGGAGCGCTGGCGACGGGTGCCGCTGGCGCTGGAGCCACCCTCCTCGCCTCTGCGGCTGCGACGTTCGGTACCGCGCTTTCCGTACGTGCCGGCTGATGCAGGCGGGCGGAACGAGCGCTGCGCCGAGGTGCACCAGATCCAGGTCCAGGGACTCGCCACCAGACTCTCGGCGACCGGAATCGAGAAGGCGGTGGTGGGGGTCTCTGGGGGGCTCGACTCCACCCAGGCGCTGGTGGTGGCGGTCAAGGCCATCGATCGGCTGCGCCTGCCGCGCACCAACGTGCTGGGGGTGACGATGCCCGGCTTCGCCACCAGCACCAGAACCCTGGAGAACGCCAAGGAACTGATGGGCGCGCTTGGCGTGACCGCGATGGAGGTGGACATTCGTCCATCGGCGACGCAGATGTTGCGCGATCTGGGCCATCCCGCCGCTGAAGGAGAGCCGGTCTACGACATCACCTACGAGAACGTCCAGGCGGGGGAGCGCACCTCCCACCTGTTTCGTATGGCCAACCTGCACCAGGGGTTGGTGGTGGGCACGGGCGACCTGAGCGAGCTCGCCCTGGGCTGGAGCACCTACGGCGTGGGCGACCAGATGTCCCACTACAACGTCAACGCCTCGGTGCCCAAGACTTTGATCCGATACCTGATCGCCTGGATCGCCGACACCGGTGAGCTGGGGCCCGCGGCGGAGTCGGCCCTGCGGTCGATCCTGGACACGGAGATCTCACCGGAGCTGATCCCGGCGGGCGCCGCCGAGGCGGAAGGTGACCAGCCCGGCCAGAGTTCCGAAGCCACGGTCGGCCCCTTCGAGCTCACCGACTTCTTCCTCTACCACTTGCTGCGCTATGGCTACCTGCCGAGCCGGATCGCCTATCTGGCGCTTCAGGCCTGGGCCGACCGAGAGCGGGGCAGCTGGCCTGACCTGATCTCCGATGATGACCGGCACGAGTACGACCTGGCGACCATCCGGCACTGGCTGAGCTTCTTCCTCCGCCGCTTCTTCGAGCTCAGTCAGTTCAAACGCTCGGCCCTCCCCAACGCACCCAAGGTGGGATCGGGCGGGTCCCTGTCACCCCGGGGCGATTGGCGGGCGCCGAGCGACAGCGCCGCCAGCCCTTGGTTGCAGGAGCTGGAGGCGAACGTCCCCGGCTAGGGCACTTGGACCACTTTCGGAATGGTTCTGCCGCGCCGCTAGGGCCCGATCCGCTGGCGCGGGTCAACCGCGAGGGACGGTAGAAGCGGGTGGCGCCGGACCCGGGCGGCCGCGGCGCAGGGTCAGCGCTTACCCTGTCGACATGCCCAGACCACCTCTGCCCGAAGACCTCCAAAACCTGCTTCGCAAACCGAACCCGTGCGTGCTCGCAACTTTGGGTGCCTCCGGTTCGCCTGTGACGGTGGCCACCTGGTACGACTGGCTCGAGGACGGCACCGTGCTTCTCAACATGGACGAGACAAGACGCCGTCTCGCCCACCTGCGGCGCGACCCGCGCGTGGCGCTGACCGTCCTCGACGGCGATGCCTGGTACCGGCACGTCTCCCTGGTCGGTCGAGTTCGTGAGATCCGGGCCGACCCCTCGCTCGATGACATCGACCACCTCGCGCGCCGCTACACCAGCCACCCCTACCGAGACCGCCAGCGGAAAAGTTGGACCGCGATCGTGGTGATCGACCGCTGGCATGCCTGGGTAGGGGGCGGCCCCTACCCCGCCGGCTAGCCTGGGCGCGGCGATCTCCATCTGCGCCGCTTGTTGGCACCACCGTCGGCGGTCGGGCCGGGCGGTGGAGGCGATCGAGCCCGCCGGATTCGGGTCGGCTAATCCCCGGAGTCGGTTGCTGGTAGCCTGAGGACATCTTGGACCGGGTTCGGCGGCGCCAGAGGTCGTTACTGCTGATCCGGTCAGTGCTTGCGGTTTGGATAGCCGTGGTCGTAGTCCTGCTCTGCGCGACCGGCCGCTGGTGGGGCCTGGCATTTACGGTGCCCCTGGTGCTTGACCTGTACCTGCTGCGCCGGATCTTGGTCGCTGGTTCCGGCCGGTAGCTCCGGCGTTCGCGGGGGTTGGTCGACCGAGGCCGGGAGGTGCTGGCAGCCGGACACCCACGCGATCCCCTAGACGCTCACCATCCCCCACTTGAAGGGCTCGCAGCCGAGACCAAGCTGTGCGCCTCCACTCCGATCATGACCTCGGTCAGGGTCCGAGTACGACGCGAGACTGGGCGAAGCAGGACTCGAACCTGCGACATCCTCGGTGTAAGCGAGGCGCTCTACCGCTGAGCTATTCGCCCACGCCGATTTAGATTACAGGTCGGTCGGAACGCTTCGGCGCCGGCCGCGGTGGCGAACCTCTCCCGGGGCCACCACCGGATGCAGCAGATAAACCTCCTGCCCGTTGAGCACCCGCTCCAGCACCGACGACGGACTCTCGTCCGCAGCCGTGTCAACGCCCAACTCCTCCAGGCGCCGCCGCAGCACCGGCGGCAGCCGCCGGCGGCCGCTCAGGTTCAGCTCCTCCAGGACCTCGAGCGCCCGGTCGAGCTCAAGCAACCGGGTGCGGCGGGAGCTGCGCTGCTCCCCGCTTTCGAGCTCCCACACCAACGCGGGTAAGCGCCGGCTCCGTGGTTGGCGAGTTTGCGGGCTGACCCGGTCCACAGTTAACCCCGGTGAACTACGCATCCAGGCAGTACGTCTAGGGGGTCAAACCTTATCTACCCAGCGGCGCGGTGGCACCAGTGATTACTCGTGCCCGGGGACGCGTGAAGTCAGATCGCGGGCTCAGCCAACTGCGGTGCCGGCAGACCCAGCTCGCCAGGTGCCGCCTCTTCCGGGCGCAGCCCCAGCGCGTGGGCCACGAAGGGTGCCACCAGCTCGGCCAGGTGGCCGGCGCTCAGGTCACCGGCAGCCCCCGCGCTCTGCAGGGAGCTGGCCGTGCGTCCCTCGATCCCACATGGAACGATCCGCTCAAACGCGGCGAGATCGGTGGTGCCGTTGAGGGCGAACCCGTGGTAGGTGACCTTGCGGCCGCTGAGCTTGACCCCAATCGCAGCCAGCTTGCCCCGGGAGTCCCACACCCCGGTGTAGGGGGGATCGCGGAACGCCTCGACTCCCACCAAGGAGCAGGCGTCGATCAAGGCCTCCTCGAGCGCTCGCAGGTAGGCCATTGGGTCCAGGCCGGCGCGATCTAGGTCGATGATCGGGTAACCGACCAGCTGACCCGGCCCGTGAAAGGTCACCGAGCCGCCGCGGTCAACCTCGAAGTACTCGGCGCCGCTGCCCCGCAGATCTTCGACGCCGCCACGCAGGTGCTCGGGCGAGCCGCCCCTACCCATGGTGTACACCGGCGGGTGCTCCAGCAGCAGCAGCAGGTCGTCACCGATCCTGCCCTCGGCCCGCTCGGCCGCCAGACGCCGCTGCCAGTCCCAGGCCGTCTGGTAGGCAACCCGCCCCAGCCAGACCGTCCTCAGCGGTGGCCGCCAGACGCCGGCCATTTGCTCAGGCCCCCGCGGCGGCGGTCGCCTGCTGGTGGGCGTGGTAGGAGCTGCGCACCAGGGGGCCCGACTCGATGTGAGCGAAGCCCAGGGACATACCGTAGTCGCGGATCTCGGCGAACTCCTCGGGTCTCCAGAAGCGGTCGCAGCGGATGTGCTTGAGCGAGGGCCGCAGGTACTGGCCCACGGTCACCAGCTGCACACCGTGGTCGCTGAGGTCGCGCAGCACCTGCTTGACCTCCTCCATGCTCTCCCCGAGCCCTACCATCAGCCCGGACTTGGTCCGGGCCGATCGGCTGAGCCCGGCGGCCGTTCGGAGCACCTGCAGCGAGCGCTGGTAGCCGGACTTGGGGCGCACCCGGGGGAAGAGCCGGGGCACCGTCTCGATGTTGTGGTTGAAGACCTCGGGCTGGGCAGCCATGACCAGCTCGAGGCTGGCGCTGGAACCCTGGAAGTCAGGGGTGAGCACCTCCACCTGGCAGCCCGGGGTGCGTTCGTGGATGGCCCGGATGGTCGAGGCGAAGATCCCGGCGCCGCCGTCGGGAAGGTCGTCCCGGTCCACCGAGGTCACGACCGCGTGCCGTAGCCCCATCTGGGCCACCGCTTCCGCCACTCGCTGCGGCTCATCGGTGTCCAGCCCCTGGGGCCGACCCGAGGTGACGGCGCAGAAGGCGCATGCCCGCGTGCAGATCTCGCCCAGGATCATGAAGGTGGCGGTGCCGTAGGTCCAGCACTCCCCGATGTTGGGGCAGCGGGCCTCCTCGCAGACGGTGTGCAGCGACTTGCGTCGCATCAGCTGCTGGAGTTCCGAGTAGTGGCCGCCGGACGGCATGCGCACGGTGAGCCACTCGGGGCGCCTCTCCACCCCCTCGGGCAGCAGTTGCTGCCACATCGGCCTGCCGTCACCCACCGGGCCGCGACCGGGGATGACCGTCGGGCGCCGATCGGGGATCAGAGGGATGGGTCTGGCGGCGGTGCGGGGTCCGGCGAGTTCGCTCACGCTTCCATCGTAGCCGGTGCCGGCGGTGCCGCCGGGGCCGTCAGAAGAGGCCGACCTCCGGATCCACCGCTTCCAGCCACGCCTTGGCTGAGTTAAGGAAGCGGGCCGCGGCGGCGCCGTCGTTGATTCGATGGTCGAAGCTGAGGCAAAGGTTCATCATCGGCCGGATGGCGATGCCGTCGCCGACCACCACCGGCCGGCGGATCACGGCGTCCATCACCAAGATTCCCGCCTGCGGCTGGTTGATGATCGCCTGCGACATCACGGTGCCGAGCGCCCCCGCGTTGTTGAGCGTGAAGGTCCCGCCCGCCACGTCGTCCAGGCCGAGCTTGCCCGCCCGCGCTCGTCCGATCAGCTCGGCGGAGCTCTGAGCCAGCCCGGCCAAGCTGTAGCGGTCGGCCGAACGGACCACCGGGACGATCAGTCCTTGATCCACCGCCACCGCGAGACCCAGGTTGAGATCGGCCTTGAGCTCGACCGCGTCGTCCTGGAAGGTGGCGTTCATCGAGGGCACCGAGCGGAGCGCCAAACAGGTCGCCCTCATCCCGAAGTGCAGGAAGGAGAGCTCGACCCCGGTGGCCCGTTTGAACTCCTCGCCCCGGCGGCGGCGGGCTTCCGCTACCCCCGCCATGTCCACCTCGACCATGGTCCATGCGTGCGGGGAGGTGTGGCGACTGCGCACCATGTGCTCCGCGATCGAGCGACGCATCGGCGAGAGGGGGATCCGCTCGCCCGCCTGGGCCACTGGCGCAGGTGGCACCGGCCCGGACAGCGCCGGCTTCGCGGCCTCCGCCGATCCGCCCTCTCCGCGCTCGAGGAACAGCATCACGTCGCGCTTGGTGATCCGGCCCTGGAAGCCGGTCCCGCGCACCCGGGCGAGATCGATCCCATGCTCGCCAGCCAGCGCCCGCACCGCCGGGCTGACGAAGCCCGCTTGGCTGGTTGGCGCGGCCGGTCGCCTGCCGGCCGGCGCCGGCGCATCGGCGGCAGGCCCGGAGTCTGAAAGTGCGGCCGACACCTGGGCTTCCGCCGGGGTGGCCACCACCGCCACCTCCGGCTCACCCGCAGGAGGCTCGGTCGCAGAAGCCTCGGTCGCGCGAGGCTCGGTCCCCGATTCGGCGCCGGCACCGTCGACCTCCGCACCCTCCAAGGTGCAGATCGGCTCACCGACCGCCAACCGCTGTCCCTCGCCAGCGAGCAGCTCGCCGACCGTCCCCGAGGCGGGCGACGGCACTTCCGCGGTGACCTTGTCGGTGATCACCTCGACCAGGGAGTCGTACTGGCTCACCTGCTGGCCCGGCTTGACCAGCCAGCTTCCGATCGTCCCCTCGGTCACCGACTCCCCGAGCTGGGGCATCTTGACGGTTAGCGCCATGGAATCAAACGAACCTCCAAGCAGGGCGGCTCAGTAGCCCGCCAGCTCCCGCAGTTTCGCTTCAATCTTGTCAGGACCCAGGCAGTAGGTCTCGGCCAGGCTCTCGGCGAAGGGGATGGCCGGGATCTCCGGCCCACCGATCCTCATCACCGGCCCGTCCAGGGCGTCGAAGCACTCCTCCGCAACGATGGCCGCCACCTCGGCGGAGACGCTCACCGCCAAGTTGGCCTCCTGCGCCACCAGCACCTTGCCGGTGCGGCGCGCGCTCTCCACGATCAGGCGGCGGTCAAGGGGACGCACGGTGCGCAGGTCCACCACCTCCACCTCCACATCGTCGGCCGCGAGCCGCTCGGCGGCGACCAGCGCCTCGTGGACCGTGGCGCCGTAGGTGATGCAGCTGATGTCTCGTCCCGGCCTGGCGATCCGGCCCTCGCCGATGGGCACGGTGAACTCTTCCTCGGGCACCTCCTGGCGGAGGGAGCGGTAGAGCGCCTTGTGCTCGAAGAAGCAGACCGGGTCGGGGTCGCGCAGCGCCGACAGCAGCAGCCCCTTGGCGTCGTACGGCGTCGCCGGCAGCACCACCTTGAGCCCGGGCACGTGGGCGAAGATGGCCTCGAGCATCTGGGAGTGGTACAGCGCCCCGTGAACATGGACGCCGCCGCCGCAGGGTGCGCGCACCACCAGCGGGCAGTTCCAGTCGCCATTGGAGCGGTAACGGATCTTGGCGGCTTCGCTGATGATCTGGTCCATCGCCGGCGGGATGAAGTCCAGGAACTGGATCTCGGCCACCGGCCGCAATCCCGCCAGCGCGCAGCCGATCGCCACGCCGACAATCGCCGCCTCGGCCAGCGGGGAATCGATCACCCGTTCGCCGCCGAACTCCTGGAAGAGGCCCGCGGTGGCACCGAATACGCCACCCTTGACGCCGACGTCCTCCCCCATCAGCACCACCCGGTCGTCCCGCTGCATCTCCTCCAGCAGCGCGGTGCGGATGGCCTCCACGTAGGTCAACTGGGGCATGGCTCAGCTGTCCTGGTGGACGTTGCGGAAGGCGGACTCGGGGTCGGGAACCGGGGCGCGATCCGCCTCCTGCTGGAGGCGGTTGATCTCGTCGAGGCAGGACTTGCGCACCTCCTCGGCCGCCCCGGGAGCTAGCACTTCCGCCCGCTCCAGCTCGAGCCGGAAGCGGTTCAGCGGGTCCTGGCGGTGCATCTCCTCCAGGTCCTCCGGCTTGCGGTAGCGGCGCTGATCGTCGTCGCTGCTGTGCGATTGCAGCCGGACGCAGGCGGCTTCCAGCAGGGTGGGGCCGCCGCCCTCGCGGGCGCGCTCCACCGCCTCCACCGCCGCCCGCCAGGTCTCGAGCACGTCGCCACCGTCCACCGTCAGCCCGGGCATGCCGTAGCCGGCCGCGCGCTGACTGACCCGCGGCACCGCCATCTGCAGCGCCTGGGGGACGCTGATGGCGTACGAGTTGTTCTCCACCAAAAAGACCACCGGTAGCCGGTGCACCGAGGCCCAGTTGAGGCCCTCGTGCCAGTCACCCTCACTGGTGCCGCCCTCGCCGACCGATACCAGCACGACCTTGTCCTCGTGCCGGTACTTGAAGGCTTGGGCGATGCCGACCGCGTGCAGGATCTGGGTCGCCACCGAACTTCCGGTGGTGACGATGTTGTGCCGGCGGCAGGAGTAGTGGGCGGGCATCTGGCGGGCTCCGGAGTTGGGATCGTCGGCCTTGGCCAGCGCCGCCAGCAGCTGGTCCTTGGGCGCCATGCCCAAGACCAGCACCAAGGTGATGTCGCGGTAGTAGGGCACGACCCAGTCGTGGTCGCGCCGCAGGGCGTGGCCCACGCCCACCTGGGCCGCCTCATGACCTTGTCCGGAGATAGCGAAGGGAGCCCGGCCCTGGCGGTTGAGCACCAGCACCCGCTCGTCCAGCAGCCGCCCCATCACCATCTGCCGGTACATCTCGAGCAGCTGCTCCGGCGGGGGAGCGCCGACTCCGAGCAACTTGGCTTGGGTCAGTGCCATGCCTGATCGACCTCCGTTGACTTTTCCCCGCGCCATCCTAGCGCGGCTCTCGGGAGGCCCGACCGCCGCTCGTGGTCAGGTGGCCAGGGAGCGGCGGATGCCGATGATGCTCCCGAAGGAGCCCAGGACCGCACCGCCCAAGAGCAGGCCGACCACGATCAGCGCCGCGAAGCGCGCGCCGACGCCGAGCGCGAGGCTCTGGCCCGAGCCGAAGGCCAGGCCGAGCACCAGCAGGATCAGCGAGGCCAAAAGCGCGGACACGACGCCGATGATGATCCCCTCGACCAAAAACGGCCAGCGCACGAACCAGTCGGTGGCGCCCACCAACTTCATGATCTCGATCTCCTGGCGCCGGACGTATGCCGCCGTGCGCACGGATATGGTGATGATAACCAGCGCCACCGCCCCCACCACCGCCACCAGCAGGATGCCACCCAGCTGGGCGGCGAACAGGTAGTGCTCCAGGCGGGGGATGACGTTGGCGTTGTAGTCGGTTGGGTGGGGACCGGTGTACAGCACCGAGCTGCTGCGCACCTCGGAGTTGATCTGTGAAACCGCCCGGATATTGCGCAGGTGCAGGTTGATGCTGGCCGGCAGGGGATTGCCGGCGCCGGTGCTCTCCAGGATTTGGATCGCCTTCTTGAGGCCTAGGCCGCTGGCCGCCTGCTGGGCAGCCTGGTTCTTGTTTTCGAAGCTGGCCCGAGCCACGTTGGGCTGTTCCGCCAGTCGATTTTCCAAGTTCACGATGCTGGCGAAGGAGACATGGTCCGACATGAAGACCTTGAGCACGCTGGCCTGGGACTCCTCGCTGTGCAGCACCCCGTCCAGGGCATGCACCACTCCCACGGCGGCGCCGGCGCCGAGCAGGGTCAGTGTCACCGTGAGCAGGCTGGCCATCGCGATGCCCCGGTTGCGGGTGATGTTCTGGACCGCGATCCTCAGAACGAACCGCAGCGCCGGCAGCGGGTTCAAAGGATGGCCTCGCCTTCCTTCAGGTACTGCCCCTCCGCTTCATCCCGCACCACCCGGCCGTCCTCGATGGCCAGCACCCGCTGCCGGCAGAGGTCGACCACCTCGCGGTTGTGGGTGGCCATGACCACGGTGGCGCCGCGGTGGTTGATCTGCTGGAGCAGTTGAACGATTCCCCAGCCCGCATCGGGGTCCAGGTTGCCGGTTGGCTCGTCGGCCAGGAAGATCCGGGGCCGGTGCACCAGAGCCCGGGCGATGGCCACCCGCTGCTGCTCGCCGCCAGACAGCTCGTTGGGGAAGTGGTGCAGCTTGTCCTCCAACCCGACGATGTAGAGCGCTTCGCCGACCTTCTCCCTGAGATGCGGGCGCCCCGGGTCCGTGACCTGAATGGCGAAGGCGACGTTCTGCTCCACGGTCAGGTTGGGGAGGAGCTTGAAGTCCTGGAAGACGATTCCCATCTTGCGGCGCAGCCGCGGCAGGTGACGGCGGCGGAGCCGGGCCAGGTCCTGACCCTCCACCAAGACCTTGCCTTGGGTGGCCAGCTCCTCGCGGATCAGCAGCCGGATGATGGTCGACTTGCCGGCTCCGCTCGCGCCCACCACGAAGACGAAGTCGCGGGGGCGGATGGTGAAGGAGGCGTCCCGGATGGCCATCAGCCCGTTCGGGTAGGCCTTGTAGACACGCTCGAAGACGATGATGGGCGGTTCCGGCCGGGACAGGGCCGTGGTACGCGCCAGCCCAGGCCGCGGCCTGGGCGGGGCGGGGCTGGAGATCGACATTAGGGAAGCTGGTGTCCTCTGCCAGACGTGCTGGCTGCCCACGGGCGGAACCCTAAGACGTGTTGCTGGTTGGAAGCCCTTGGCCTTCGATTGCCGGGAGTATACCGATCACCGCGAGCGCCGACCGGAGCTTGTGACTGGCTTGTGATCGCGAGGCGGCGCACCCTCCCCCTCCTCTGACTGGGCTCCGGACCGCCTAAGCGGCCCCCTCCTCCTTCTCGCGGCGGCTCGCCTCCTGGCGCAGGTAGCCCTCCATGAAGGGATCCACGTCGCCTAGGAGGACCGCGTCGACATTGCCAACCTCGATGCCGGTGCGCAGGTCCTTGACCAAGGTGTAGGGCTGCAGCACGTAGGATCGGATCTGGTTGCCCCACTCCGGCGAGATCAGATCCCCCTTGAGGTCGGCCAGGTGCTCAGCCCGCTGCGCCCTTTGAAGATCCAGCAGCCGCGAGCGCAGCACCCGCCAGGCGGTGTCCCGGTTCTGTCCCTGGGAGCGCTCGTTCTGGCAGGTGACCACGATGCCGGTGGGCAGGTGGGTGATGCGAACTGCTGACGAGGTCTTGTTCACGTGTTGCCCGCCCGCCCCCGAGCTGCGATACACGTCGATCCGAACGTCCTTGTCGTCGATCTCCAGCGCCACCTCGTCGGGAATCTCGGGGTAGACCTCCACCAGCGCGAAGGCGGTGTGGCGCCGGTGGTTGGCGTCGAAAGGGCTGATGCGCACCAGTCGGTGCACCCCCTTCTCGGCACGAAGCAGCCCGTAGGCATGGGCTCCATCGATGCGCACGGTGGCCGACTTGATCCCTGCCTCCTCGCCCTCGGATTGGTCCAGCAGCTCGCTCTTGAACTGGTGTTGGTCGGCCCAGCGGAGATACATCCGCAACAGCATCTCGGCCCAGTCCTGCGCGTCCGTCCCACCCGCGCCGGAGTGGACCGTCACCAGAGCGGGGTAATCCGAGTAGGGGTCCTGGAAGAGCAGGTCCAGCTCACGCCGGTCGAGCTCGCCGGCCAGGGCCTTCACCTCGCCGTCGAGCTCCGCCTGGCTGGAGTCGTCGCCCTCGGTCAGTTCCGAAAGCTCGACCGCGTCGCGCGCCCTGCGCTCGAGGCTGTCGAGCCCACCCAGTTCGGACTCGAGCCGGCTCAGCTCCTGCGAGAGTTGCTGCGCGCGGGTGGGGTCATCCCAAGCACCCGGCTGCCCGAGCTCTGCGGACAGCTGCGCGGCCCGGCCATGCTTGCCATCGAAGTCAAAGATGCTCCTTGAGCTGGACCGCGCGCCGGTACAGCTCTTGGGCCTGGGTGCCCAACTCGCTCATGGCCGCAGTCTACCCGCGAGCCTGGGGCGATACCCGTCGGGGTGAGGTCGTGCTGGAACCGCTACCGAGGCGCGACCGGAGAGGCGGCTGTGAGCGGGCAGACTGCGGCCGTGTTCGCGACCATCGCACCAGCGCCTGGGGTTCGTGGACGGGTGGGGCTGGCCGATCTTTGGCGGCACCCAGCCGCACCGTTGCTCCCCTTCCTGGTCGGGTTCTCGGCGCTGGCGTTCGGGCTGGGCTTACCGCCCCGGCCCTACGGAATGGCCAGCGACTGGCGAGTCTTCTACGCCGCCGGCCGAGCGGTTTGGCAGGGGGTGAACCCGTACAACCTGCCAGCGCTGACCGCGTTCGAGCAGCACGCCCAGTTCGCCCACCCGCTGCACCCTCTGATCGACCGCTTCGCCTACCTGCCCGTGGTGGCGCTCTTCTTTGCGCCCTTCGCAGCACTCGGGTTCTGGGCCGGGTTCGCCGTGTACTCAGCCGCCGGCCTCGCCGCTGCCGCCTGGGCCGGCCGGGGGCTGCTGCGCCGCCTGGGCTGGTCGCACCGGGGGGGCTGGCTGCTGGCGGCTCTGGTCACCCCGCCGGCAACGATGGGGCTCTTCTACGGCCAGGTCGATCTCCTGGCCACCGCCGGTGTCGTCGGCTGCGTGTTGCTGGCGGAGCAGCGACGCCCGCTGACCGCGGGCGTGCTGAGCGGGATGGTCTTGCTCAAACCCGACTTGCTCTGGCCGCTCTGGCCGGCGCTGGCGGCATGCTTCTGGCCCCGGCGCACCGACCTAGCCGCCTACGCGAGCGCAGCGGCCGCCTCGGCGGTGGTGCTCGCGCTGCTGGGTGGCGTTCTGGTGAGCGGTGGTGTGGGTGGCTTTCTCCACGGGCTGCTGCAGTTCAGCTCCACCCTCGATCGCCAGCCCAACGTCTCCACGCTGGCGGCTTACGGCGGCCTGACGCCATTCCCCGCGGGGGTGCGGCTCTTCTCGGCCGCCCTGGGTGTGAGCGCAGTGGCCGGGCTCGTCGTCACCGGGGCGCAGCGCCCCCCGGGTTCGGCCTGGCCGCTGGTCGGTGCGGCCCTCTGCTGCTGGCTGCTGCTGGCCCCCTACGCTCACAGCAACGACGACCTGCTCCTCTACCCCACCCTGGCACTGCTGCTGGCGCCGGAGCAGATGCGCTTGGACCGGCGGGTGGTGGTGCACAGCATCCCCGCCACCTTCCTGCTGGTGGGGGGGCTCCTGATCGGTTGGCCCGCCGCGGGCGCGGTGCCTTTGCTTCTATGCCTGTACGTGCTGTTGCAGCGGCGGCGGTGGAGCGTGGCGGCGCTCACCTCGGTGACCCTGGTCGGGTTCTGCCTGCTGCCCATGGCGGGACCGCTGCGGCTGCTCCCCTACTCCCTCGTGCCCCTGGCGCTGCTGCCGCTGGCCGCCTTGGCAGTCCACCACTTCATCCAGTCGACACGCGGGGGCAGTCCCGATCCGCTCTCGACCCAGCTGGATGCCCGACTGGCTACCGCATAAGTGCGGGTTTTTTAGTTCACTAAGCTGGCGAACCAGCGGCGCCGTGGCAACGCTTGTACTTACGTCCCGAGCCGCACGGGCAGAGCGCGTTGCGGCTTACCGCGGGGGTTCCCGCAGCCAGCGGCCGCAACGGCGGGTTGCCCGCCGGCCTAGTGCCCCCAGGGCTGGGGTGCTGACTGCCGTCCGCCGGGGGCTGCCCCAGCAGCGGGGGTGGCGCCGCCGGCGAGTGGCCGTTGACGGGCGCTTGGGCCGGGCCCACCGGGGTGGCCGCGTCCGGATGCACCGCCATGCCCTCGATCGGCGTGGCCTCCAGCGGGGTCACTTCGATCTGGGCGTGGAAGAGGTAGCGCACAATCTCCTGCTTCAGCGATTCCTGGAATGACTGGAAGGCGTCGAAGGCTTCGGACTTGAACTCGACCAGAGGGTCGCGCTGCCCCATCGACTGCCAGCGGATGTCGTCCTTCAGATGCTCGACCGTGGTTAGGTAGTCGGCCCAGCGCTGATCGATCAACTCCAGCATGATCTGGGCCTCGGCCACCCGCATCACCTCGCCCGAGTACTGCTGCTCCTTCTCCGCGTAGAGCCGCTCCGCCTCCTTGCCCAGCGTCTCCGCCACCTCGTCCGGGCTGTCGCCCAACTGGTCGAGGGCCACCTCCTCGGCGGGCGGGAAGGGAAAGATGTAGCGCAGGCGGTCCCAGAGCACCTCCAGGTCCCACTGGGCCTTGTGCCGACCGCGGCAGTGGAGGTCGACCAGGTCGCGGATCACCTGCTCGGTCCACTCAGAGATGTTCTCCTGGGTGTCGATCCCCTCCAGGATGCGGTCCCGCTCCGCGTAGATGATCTCGCGCTGCTTGTTCACCACGTCGTCGAATTCGACCACGTAGCGGCGGCTGTCGAAGTTGTACCCCTCGACCCGGGACTGGGCACCCTCGATCTGCCGGCTCACCATCTTGGACTCGAGCGGCACGTCCTGGTCGACGCCGAGACGGGACATCAGGCCCTGCATCCGCTCACCGCCGAAGACCCTCATCAGGTCGTCCTCAAACGAGAGGAAGAAGCGCGTCTCGCCGGGGTCGCCCTGGCGGCCCGACCGGCCCCGCAGCTGGTTGTCGATGCGCCGCGACTCATGGCGCTCGGTGCCGATGATGTAGAGGCCGCCCAGGTCGGCAACTCCCTCGCCGAGCACGATGTCCGTGCCTCGACCGGCCATGTTGGTGGCGATCGTCACCGCGCCCCGCTGCCCAGCGGCGGCCACTATCTCCGCCTCGCGTTCGTGCAGCTTGGCGTTCAGGACCTGGTGAGGGATGCCCCGCTTGTCGAGTAGCCCCGAGAGCCGCTCGCTCTTCTCGATGCTGACCGTGCCCACCAGGACCGGCTGGCCGACCCGGTAGCGTTCCTCGATCTCGTCCGCGATCGCCCGGTACTTGGCCTCCTCGGTCCGGTAGATCAGGTCCGGCTGGTCGAGCCGGACCATGGGCCGGTTGGTGGGTATGGGGATCACCTCCAGGCCGTAGATCTTGTGGAACTCCTCCGCCTCGGTGATGGCGGTACCGGTCATGCCCGCCAGCACCTCGAACATCCGGAAGTAGTTCTGGAAGGTGACCGTGGCCAGGGTGCGCTGCTCTTGCTGCACCCGCAGCCCTTCCTTGGCTTCGATCGCCTGGTGCAGACCGTCGCTCCAGCGCCGACCGGGCATGGTCCGCCCGGTGAACTCGTCGACAATGATGATCTCGCCCTCGCGGACGATGTAGTCCCGGTCCCGGAGGTAGAGGGCGTGGGCGCGCAGCGCCTGGTTGATCTGGTGCGCCTCCTCGACGTGATCGATGTCGTAGACGTTGCCGATGCCCGTCATCCGCTCGATCTTCTCCACCCCCGCGTCGGTGAGGCTGCCCGACTTGGTCTTCTCGTCGATCGTGTAGTCCAGCTCCCGAGTCAGCTGGGGAATCAGGCGGGCGTACTGGTAGTACTTCTCGGTGGACTCGTCGCCCACTCCGCTGATGATCAGGGGGGTGCGCGCCTCGTCGATGAGGATGGAGTCGACCTCGTCGACGATCGCGAAGTAGCGGTCGCGCTGTACCTTCTGCTCCTCGGCCCGCGCCAAGTTGTCGCGCAGGTAGTCGAACCCCATCTCGTTGTTGGTGGCGTAGACCACGTCGCATCCGTAGGCCTCGTGCCGGGCGACCGGGCGCAGGTGCCGCAGCCGCTCGTCGGGGTGGCTGTCGTCGGTGTACTCCGGGTCGTAGATGAAGGAGGCGTCGGGGATGATCACCCCCACCGAGATCCCGAGCGCGTGGAACAGCGGGCCGTTCCAGCCGGCGTCGCGGCGGGCCAGGAAGTCGTTCACGGTCACCAGGTAGCAGCCGCGACCCGCCAGCGCGTTGAGGTAGAGCGCCAGCGAGGCGACCAGGGTCTTGCCCTCACCAGTCTTCATCTCGGCGATCTTGCCCTGGTGCAGCACGATCGCCCCCAGGCACTGGACATCGAACGGACGCATGCCCAGATGCCGCTGGGCCGCTACCCGGGCAACCGCGAACGCCTCCGGCAGCAGGCTGTCGATGGCCTCCTGGTCGTCCAGGCGGTGGCGGAACTCGGCGGTCTTTTCCCGCAGCTCGGCGTCGGTCAGGGACGCGAACTGCTGCTCTAGCGCCCCGATCTCCTCGACTTCCTTCCAGTGGCTCCGCACTTCCCGGCGGGTGGGGTCGTAGATCCTGGTGAGGACGCTCATGCTCGCAACCGATTATCCCCCGCTTAGATCCTGGACAACCCCGGTGCGGTGCCACCCTCGGGGAAGTAGGCGGGGCCGGTTCCGGCCCCTCCCACCTCCATCCAGCAGGTGCGACCGGCCTCCAGCAGCAGGATTGCCGCCGCCACCGGGGTCAGATCTGCCTCCAAGCGGTGGAACTGGCCCGACGCGGGCAGGCTCACCAGCGCCATCGTGCAAAGCGCGGCGCCGAAGCCGGTGAGCCGGGGATCCGTGCGCAGGCGCCAGAGCGCGGCCAAAAGAAACGGCAGCAGCACCAGCGGCAGCGGCCAGGGAATCAACCCCGAAGGCCAGGTGAGCAGGATCACCGCCATCACCACCAGGGCCAGCCCCAGGCCAAGTCCGTGGAGCCGGCGGGCGTCTCTGCCCACGGTGAGCATCAAGAGCGGCAGCAACAGCAGATCGTCGGCGACCGTGGCGAAGGGGGACAACACCAGCCACAGCCCCAAGGGCAGGCTGACCGCCCAGGTGAGCCTGCCCACCAAGGTCAGCCGATCCCAGTCCGGAGAGAGCATCATCCAGACTCCGAAGACGGCCATCCCCACCAGGGCCAGCCCGGTAAGGGATAACGCCACCGGCGAGCTGGGCAGATGGCTGAGTCCCCAGCCGGGAGGAGCAGCCGGAAGCAAGCCGCCGATTCCAGCCAACTGGTGCACCGGAGGGGCGTTGGCGGTCACGGTCGCCCACCAGCTGCCCAGCAGGGAAGCCTCCAGCAGCCAGGCAACCAGCGAGGTGGCTATGAACCCGGCGGCAAACTGTCCCCGGCTGCTCCGGCCTCGCAGGGCGAGGCCGAAGAAGATCGGCACTGGCCACAGTGCCAACGGGTGCAGCCAGATGAGGCCGAGCACCAGCCCGGCGGGCAGAGGCCGGCCGTGCCAGGCGAGCAGCATGGCTCCCGCCACCGCCCCCAGCAGCACGGCGTCGAGCTGACCCTGGAGCAGACCGATCGCCGTCAGCCAGGTTGCCAGCACCGCCGCCGTGAAGACTCCAGTGTGGCGCCAGCCCAGATCGCGAGCCAGCAGGTTCAGCGTCAACCCCACCAGCCCGAGCCCGATCACCGTGAAGCAGCCGAACCCAACCCAGAAGGGCAGAACTGACAGCGGCTCCATCAGGAGCGCCACCACCGGCGCCTGCAGGAAGCGGTCCAGGGGCACCTGGTTGCTGCCGAAGTGGTCCAGCGCCTGCTCGGCGGCGTGCAGACCGGCCAGAAGGTAGGGATTGCCCCCGCTGCCCAAAACCCGGCCAGCGGCGGCCATGACCCGGTAGTGCTCGGCGAGGCCGTAGGCGTGCACGGGGAAGTAACGGACAAGGGTGGCGACCGCGATGCCGGCGGTGGCGACCAGGGTCAGCCCGACGACCAGGGTTCGCAGCCGGCGGCTGCGGCTCTCTACTAGCTCCTCAAGGCTGGGCACGCTGGCCGGCGTGATCAACCCTGCTCATTCCGCCGCCAGCGCTGCCACCGGGTTCAGCTTACTGAGCCGACGGGCCGGAATGATGGCGCACAGCACCACCGCTGCCAGCGCACCCGCGGCGATGAGCGCTACCCAGGCCAGCGGAGCCGAGAACGAAAGCGGCAGCGCAGCGGTGGAGGCGGCGTTGACCTCAGGGAAAGTGAGCGCGATCCCGGCCACCACCCCCAAGCAGCAGCCGGTGGCGGCCAGCGCGGCCGCCTCGGCCACCACAGTGCGGCGAGCCTCGCCCGCGCTCAATCCCACCACGCGCAGCAGGCCTAGCTCGCGAGCTCCCTCACGGGCTCCTAGCGCCATGGTGTTGACCGCGGCGACCACCGCCACCAGGACTCCCACCAACGCCATGGCGGTCAGCGCCGCCACGTCGTTGGCCACGCCGGAGTCGACTCCCCGGCGGATGGAGGTAACGCTCTCGGCCTGCAGGCCGAAGTGAAACCCGCTCGCTCGGGCGCTCGCCCCGGCTGACGAGCCGCCGAGGTCGACCTGCATCAGGTTGAACCCGGCGGCCGCTCTGCCGAACGCCCGGCGCGCGGCCGTCGCGGACAGCATCAGCGACTCCTGGCCCGACGATCCGGGCAAGGTGTGGGCGAGGATGGCCGCCACCCGGAAGCGGCGGGAGCCGTCGGCGGTGAAGATGCGAAGCTTGGACCCCACCCTGACGCCAAGGCTGCTGGCCACCTGCCGCGGCACCAAGACCCCGGATCCTGACACGGCGGCGTTCAAGGCAGACCTGCGGTTGCCCCCGAGGAACTGGAGGGCGCCGGTGCGGCGGTAGGCGGAGAACTGGGTCGCGGCCAAGGACACCGCCGTCTGGCCGACGCGCCCGGCAAGGAAGCGAACCGGGGCGTAGGCCTCCAAGGTCGCCGATGAGTGCCGCAACGACCTGATCAGCTGGGTCTCGACCCGCGACGACTGGGCGACCGGACTGACCAGCAGGTAGTTTCCCGGGAACAGGCTGTCGACCCAGTTGCCCCCGGACTGCAGGGCCGCGGAAGACAGACCCAGCAGCCCTGCCGCGGTCGCCAGGGTCACGAACAGCGCTCCGGCGGCGAGCGCCACCCGGGTGGGCTGGGCCTGGGTCCGAGCCGCCACCGCAGCGGGAGGCGCGCCGACCACGGGTGCGATCCGAGTGGCGACGAAGCCCACGGTCTTCGGGCCGACCCAGGCGAGCCCACTGCACACGGCGGCGTAGACCAGGCAGGCTCCCACCCCGACTCCCCAGGCGCCGCCGTGCCAGAAGGCCGCGACGGCGAGGACAGCAGCCACCGCCCCGGCGGCGGGCCACCAGAACCACCACCGACCTCTATGGCTCGGTCGCGGTTGTCGGGCCGCCTCGAGCGGCCCGACCCGGGCCGCCAACGCCGCCGGCACCAGCGAGGCCGCCGCTCCGGTCGCCACCACCAGGCCAAACGCGGTGAGGCTCCAGCTCAGGTTGGGGGTGAGCGGCGCTACCTGTGCCCCGGCCGGGTTGGTCAGGTGCAGCAGCACCGCGGCCAGGCCGTAGCCCACGCCCACGCCGGCCGCGCCGCCGAAGACGGCGGCCAGCAGCGACTCCCTCAGCACACCCAGATAGACCGTGCCCGGCGTCGCGCCAGCCAAGCGGAGCAATCCCAGTTCCCAACGCCTGTCCAGGACCAGGGAGGTAAGGCTCGAGGCCGTGATCGCGAGCGCCAGCACCAAGCTCAGAGCGGTGATCGAGTCGAGCAGCGGCTGCAGCTGGCTGATTGGGTCGACCCCAGCCTGCAGGCGAGGGTCGCTCAGCGTGTAGTCCGAGCCCAAAGCCCGGTCGAGCGCCGGCACCAGGGCCGCTCGACTGGTGTGGGGACGCACCCGCAGCGCGATGTCCGCCAGCTGCAGCCCGGACGAGAAGAGGCGCCGGAGCTCAGCTTGAGGAAGGTACACGGCATCCGCTGTGAAGGGCGCGCCGGCTGAGGCGGCGCTGACCACACCGCTAACCCGGAAGTAGCTCTCGCCCGACGAGCGCACCAGGCGGAGCCGGGCGCCACGGCCGACCCGGGAGGAGACGATGCCGCCGCCACTTAGAGCCTGCCCGGCGGCGAGGTCCTGGCTCACCGCGACCTGGCGCCCGGCCCGGGGCAGCCGGCCGTGGAGGACCGGCACCGGGCGCATCGCCACCTGACGGTGCTCCACGCCGATCAGCACCACCTGGCGGAAGCCTCCCCCAGGGAGCTCGGCCAGGTCCGCCTTCTCCACCAGCGGACTGGCGGCCAGCACCAGGTGCAGGCGGCGCACCCGAGCCAGCGCGGCGGCGGTGAACCCCTGGCTGTCGAAGGGCCGGAGATCGTACTGCGCCTTACCCGCAGCCGCTCGGGCGGCGGCGGCCGCCTGCCGGGCCAGTGCGCCGCCTGCGAGTTGGGTGCCCAGCACCGCACCTCCGGCGAGCGCCAGCGCCAGGACGCCCATGGCCAGGCGCAGCAGCGATCCCCTCCGCCAGAGCAAGTAGACCATCGGGTCTCAGCCGTTCAGAGCCCGTGCGCGGCTAGCCGCTCCAGCAGCGGTTCGGTGTCGTGCACCGTGCGCCGGCCCAGCTCGACCACTTCCTTGAACGCGCCGTCGAGCATGATCGCCACCCGGTTCGCGTAGGCAGCGGCCCGGACGTCGTGGGTCGCCAGCACGATGGTGCGGCCCTCGCGCTCAGCCAGGCGGAGCAGCAACTCCAGCACCGCGCGCCCGGCACGGTAGTCCAGGGTGCCGGTGGGCTCGTCGGCCAGAAGCAGGGCCGGCTCGGTCAGCAGGGCCCGTGCCAGCGCCACCCGCTGCTGCTCGCCTCCGGAGATCTCCTCGGGGCGGTGGCCCTGCAGTCCGTGCAGGCCGAGCGAAGTCATGAGGCGCTCCACCCGCTCTTGCAGGGCCGGGTCCCGCCTCGCCCACGGACGCCGGCTGGCGAGCCGGTAGGTGAGCTTGACGTTCTCCGCAGCGGTCAGGCTGGGAAGCAGGTTGAAGAACTGGAACACGAAGCCCAAGTGCTCGCGGCGGAACCGGGCTCGCTCCGGCTCGCTGAGCGAGTAGAGATCCGTTGAGTCCACCCGCACCGTGCCGCTGTCGGGGGCGAGCAGGCCGCCGAGCACGTGCAGCAGGGTCGACTTGCCGCAGCCGCTCGGCCCCATCACTGCAAAGAGCTCGCCGGGCCGAACCGACAGGGAGACCGAGTCCAGTGCGGGCCGAGGCTCCCGGCTGATCCGGTACTGCAGTTTGAGATCGGACGCCTCCACCACGCTGGTGGCCGCCGGCGCCAGGGTGTCACTCATGCAGGTAGCCTCCAAGCACCTGCTCCACCGTGCTGGCCAGCAGGTTCTGGGATGTGCCCGGCAGGCTCGCAGCCACGCCTGGCCGCCGCCGCTTCGCGCGCTTCTTCTTGGTAGGACTCGGCGTGGCGGTTGGCCGCGGCACTGGACTCGAGGGCGCCGACGGGGAGGCGGTGGGAGTGGGCTGGCTGGCCCCCTGCGAGCCCGAGCCACTGGTGGCCGGTGCCGGAGCATGCGATGGAGCCGGAGGAGGAGGCGGCGGTGGCGCACTGGTCAACGCGAACTCCTGCGCGAACATGTACACGTCGGTCCAGGGCCCGCCACCGCTGCCCGGATAGTTCCAGGGGCCGGCCGTATACCAGGAGCCAACCCCCAGTTGGTTGTAGTTGCCGAGGATGTTGGCGCGGTGGTCGGGTGAGTTCATGAACTGGGAGTTCACCTGGGGCGCCGGGTCCGAGTAGCCGCTGTTCCACCCGATGTTCTCCCCGGCCGCGCGCCAGGCTACCCCGGCGGCCGACATCATCGGCCACACGTAGCCGCCGTCGGCGGTACAGCCCGGGATCTGGTGCGAGAAGTAGTCCCGGGTCAGCATGTCCGCCGCCCTCCCGTAGATCGGCGAAGGAGAGCAGCCGTAGTAGGGGGCCGACTGCCCGACTCCGTCCAGGGCGGAGTTGTCGGTCAGTGCCCCAAGGCCATTGCTGGCCCGGTCCTGGTTGGTCAACGAGAAGAGCTCGCCGTCGTAGGGCGTGGGCCCCCCCGCGGGGCTGGCCCCCGCCGGAACCGCGTGGAGCGCCAGGGAGGTTAGGCCGGCACCCACCAGGATCGCCACCGCCAACCCCCTGCTCTTTCCCCCAAACACGCCTGCTTGCCTCAGCCGAGCCGCCGCTGCAAGGGGCCGGGGGCGTTGGACATGCGCAGTCCGATCGCGTGCTCCTGGCGGCGATCGGGAAAGAGGCGGGAGATCTCGGGGGGCAGGGGCAACCCCATGTCGAAGAGGCGGTCGAGAATCTGCGGGCGCACCCCCGTGAGGGCAAGCTCGGCCTTGATGTTGCCGCGGTCGTCGGCGCCTTCCGACTTCATCAAGAAGATGTCCTGCATGGTGATGGTGTCCCCCTCCATCCCCACCACCTCGCTGACCGCGGTGAGCTTGCGGCTGCCATCGCGAAGCCGGTTGAGCTGGACGACGATGTCGATGGCGTTGGCGATCTGCTGCCGGATGGCCTTGGCCGGCAGCTCCATGCCCGACATCAGCACCAGCGTCTCCAAACGGGACAGGCTGTCGCGTGGCGAGTTGGCGTGGATGGTGGTCATGGAGCCGTCGTGGCCGGTGTTCATGGCCTGGAGCATGTCCAGCGCCTCACCACCGCGGCACTCACCGACCACGATCCGGTCCGGGCGCATGCGCAGCGCGTTGATGACCAGGTCGCGGATGGCAACCCGGCCCTCCCCGCGCAGGTCGGCCGGGCGCGCCTCGAGCCGGCAGATGTGCTCCTGGTGAAGCTGCAGCTCGGCCGCGTCCTCGATGGTGACGATGCGCTCGTCGGGGGGGATGAAGCTGGAGCAGATGTTGAGCAGAGTGGTCTTACCTGACCCGGTCCCTCCGGAGATGAGGACGTTGGCTCGGGCCAGAACGCAAGCCTGCAAGAAGGACGCGCAGGCCTCGTTGAGGCTTCCGAAATGCACCAGGTCGGTGATCCGCAGCCGCTCTCGCGCGAACTTGCGGATGGTGAGCATGGGACCGTCGATGGAGACCGGAGGAACCACCGCGTTCACCCGAGAGCCATCCAGCAGCCGGGCATCGCACAGCGGCTGGCGCATGTCGATGCGGCGTCCCACCGCCGAGACGATCAGGTTGATCACCTCGAGCAGGTGCTCCTCGCTGCGGAAGCGGATGTCGGTCAGCAGGATCTTGCCGTGCGACTCGACGTAGACCATGTCCGGCCCCACCACCATGATCTCGGACAGCGAGTCGTCCTCAACCAGCACCCGCAGCGGGCCGAGGGCTTCGAGGTAGTTTTTGTCCATGGTGGGCGACTTGTCGGTCGGCGGTGCGCTAGCCATCGGGTTCTCCTACGGTCGCATGGGGCCCGGGTTGGACCGGGCAAGGGCGGGGGACTCCAGGTTCAGCAGCTCCCCGACCCTGATTGCCAATCGCTCAGCCGTGCCTGGAGCCAGCTCCAGCGCGCTCTGAGCTTTCCACACCGGCCAGACCATGGTGGTCCAGGGACGCAACCGCGACAAAACCCGAACCACCCGGTGATGCTTGTCCAAAAAGATCACATCGATCGCGGTGCGCATGAAGTACATGTGGACGCTGCGGCAGGGGATGAGCCAGAGACCCTCGTCGGGGTAGACGTTGGCCCGGCCCATGAGACCCAGAAAGCGGCTCCACATGCCGTCGCCCACCTCCACCGCATTGGCGACCACCTGGCCATCCTCTCGGCTCACGCGCACGATTCGGCGCTTGGTGGCGGCGAGGGCAGCACCGGAGATGGTCGACTCAGACATGGAAGATCAGCTGCAGCACCGCCGGACCGAGCAGGACCACAAACAAGGTGGGGAAGATGCATCCAACCATGGGGAAGAGCATCTTGAGGCTCGCCTGCTGCGCCTTGTTCTCCGCCTTCTGCCGGCGGCGACGCCGCAGTTCATCGGCCTGGATGCGCAGGACGCGGGCGATGCCAACGCCGAGCTGGTCCGACTGCACCAGGGCCTGGACGAACGCGTTCAGCTCGGTGACCCCGGAGCGGCGGCCGAGATCGTCCAGGGCCTCCTGCCGCGGGCGACCGAGGCGGATCTCGTTCAGCACAAAGGCGAACTCGCGAGAGAGCGCGTTGTCGAACTTCTCGACCACCCGCCCCAGCGCCGCATCGAAGCCCAGACCCGCCTCCACGCTGATGCAGAGAAGGTCCAGGGCGTTGGGCATGGCCAGCAGAATTTCCTTCTGGCGTGCCTTTACGATGCGCTTCATCCAAAATTCGGGGCCGACGTAACCCAGGGCGGCGCCGAAGATGAAGCCGATCAGTACCAGCAGCTTGAGCAGGACGGCGACGCCCACAAAGGCGAGTCCCAGCAGGACCGCCAGTGCGATTTGCAGCGCGACGAAGCTGGCCGGATTGATCCCCAGAGGGCGGCCGGCCAAGTCGATCATGAGCTGCAGGCGCTGCACGCGGTCCTTGGGTTGCAGGCGCGCGACGCGCTTGCCCAGCGACTCCAGGAACGGCCGGACGAAACGGTCGCTGAAGGGTCGGCTCAGCTCGATCTCGTCCAGCGTCCGCGGCGCCGCGTCGTCGTAGACAGCGAGGCGCACGTCCAAGAGGTCCACCTCGGGAGCCGCCCGGCGTGCGAGCCCAGCGCCGATCAAGAAGGCGGCCACCGCGGCCATCAGTCCTACGACGAGCGGTGCGAGAGTCATCAGATCAGACCTCGATGTTGGCGATGCGGCGCATCGCGTAGAAGGCGACGCCGATGGATGCCAGGCAGAGCCCGACGACGTAGGGGCCCGGGCCGGCGGTGTTGAACATCGGGGCCAGGTAGGTCGGGTTGATCGCCTGCAGGATCAGCACCAGCACCACGGGAAGGCCGGTGATGATGTAGCTGGAGGCCCGCGCCTGTGCGGTCAAGGTGCGGATCTCGCCCTTGATGCGAACCCGCTCACGGATGGTGAAGGCGATGTTGTCCAGAATCTCGGCCAGGTTTCCTCCGACCACCCGCTGAACCTGCACCGCGGTCACCACCAGGTCCAAGTCGTCGGACTGGATGCGCGAGACCATGTGCCCGAGCGCCTCGTCGGTAGAGACGCCCAGCTGGACTTCGCGAGTGGCACGGGCGAACTCCTCGGACACCGGCGGCTCAGCCGACTGGGCGATGCTGGCCATCGCCTGGGGGAAGCTGTAACCGGCTTTGAGCGCGTTGCTCAGCAGCACCAGGGTGTCCCCCAGCTGATCGCTGAAGCGCCGCAGCCGACGGCGCTCCCGGAAACGCAGGTAGAGCGGCGGTACGAAGATTCCCACCACCGCTAGGATTGCGCCGAAGACCACGCTCCGGTAGATTCCCAGCCCGATCGCCGCGCCCAGCAGGATGGTGCCGACGCGCATCAGGTACCACTCCCTCGGGCGGAGCTTGAGGTCAGCTCGACCCAGGGCTTCGCTGGTTCGCTGCGCCCTCGGGGTGCGCTCGGCGCGGCTGCGGTTCACCAGGGTGCGCAGGCGGGCCACCAGGGCCCTGAGTCCGCGGGAGCGCTCGGTCTCGGCCGGGGCGGAGTCAATCGGCAGACCGCCCCCCGCCTCGGCGAAGCGGCGCATCCGGGCATCCAGGTCTTGCGAGCGGCTGCCAGTTCGCGCCAGGGCCAGCGCCAGCACGGTGCCTAGCACCGCCAGAGCGCCGACCGCGTCTAGGAAGATGATCAGTTCTTGGTGACTCATGCGGCGTCGTCTCCTGCAACGGCACCGTCGAAGAGCGATGCCTCGACCGCTTCGCCGGCGACGGCCAGCTCGTCCAGACACTTGGGAACGTGAACCGCCACGAACTCGCCCTCGACGTTTCCTTGCTCGTCGACGCCGTGCTGGCGGTAGTTGAAGACATCGGAGAGGACCACCCGCTCGCCGTCGAAGCCGGGCACTTCCGAGACCGCCACGATGCGGCGGGTCCCGTCGCGCAGCCGCGACTGGTGCACGATGATGTCGATCGCCGAGGCGATCTGCTCGCGGATCGCTCGCGAAGGCAGGTCGGTACCGGCCATCAGCACCATGGTCTCGAGGCGGCTCAGTGCGTCCGCGGGGCTGTTGGCGTGGGCGGTCGTCAGCGAGCCGTCGTGGCCGGTGTTCATAGCCTGGAGCATGTCCAGAGCCTCCCCACCACGAACCTCGCCAACCACGATGCGGTCCGGCCGCATCCGCAGGCTGTTGACCACCAGGTCGCGGATGGTGATGCGCCCTCGCCCTTCGATGTTGGCCGGGCGCGCCTCCAGCGTCACCACGTGGTCCTGGTGGAGCTGGAGCTCGGCGGCATCCTCGATGGTGACAATGCGCTCGTCCTCAGGGATCCAGCCCGAGAGCACGTTCAGGGTCGTGGTCTTGCCCGAGCCGGTACCGCCGGAGATGAGCACATTGAGCCGGGCCCGGACACAGGCCCGCAGAAAGGTGGCCATGTCTTGGGTCAAGGTGCCGAATTGCACCAGGTCGTCCGCCGTGTAGGGATCGCGCGAGAAGCGCCGGATGGTCATGCTCGGGCCCTTCAGGGCGATGGGCGGAATCACGACGTTGACGCGCGAGCCATCCCGTAGACGGGCGTCCACCATCGGCGAGCTCTCGTCGACCCGGCGCCCGATGGTGCTGACGATCCGGTCGATGATCTGCATGAGGTGCTCGCCGGAGTCGAAGCTGGCCGGGTAGCGCTCGATCCGCCCGCGGCGCTCAACGTAGATCTCGCTGGGGCTGTTGACCATGATCTCGCTGATGTCGGGGTCTTTGAGGATGGTCTCCAGGGGTCCGAGGCCGAGCACGTCGTTGACCAGCTGCTCGATCAGGCGCTGACGGTCGTTGCGGGTGACCGTGACCCCGAGCTCCTCCAGCACCGAGGAGGTCAGCTCGCCCAGCTTCTGCACCAACCGCTCCCGCGGCGCCTGGGCGACGTCCGAGTACTCCTCCAGCAGCGCTTGCGTGACCCGGGACTTGATCGCCAGGTACTGCGGGTGGTGGGGCGGGCGCCCATCCGCCCCGCCGCTCAAGCGCGCAGAGGTACGCTCTCGCCAACCGGGGCCCTGGGAGGTGGCGGGTTCGCCGGCGCTGGTGGCCGCCACCAGCCGCGAGGCCCGGTGTTGAGGATTCGGCTGCGCCGCGTCGGTCGGTCGCGCGGCCGGCGGGCTGCCCGCCGTGGCGTCGGCCCGTTCGTGAGGCGCGCGCGGCTGCGGCTCGGGGTCTTCCTTGGTGCGTACGCGCTCCAGGAGCGACATGTCGCCCCCTTCCTACCGGCGCAGCCCGAAGCGCCGGGAACTGGTGGTCTTGACCTCGACCTTGGGCGCTTCAGTGCCGGCGGGCACCGGGCTGATCTGCCGGGCAAGCCCGCGGAACAGCTGCGAGATCTCCGCTTCCGGATGAGTGAACACCAGCGGCGCGGCGCGGTGGATCGCTCCCCCGACCAGGCGCGGATCCGATGGGATCTGCAGGGTTACGGGGAATTTGAGGTTGCGCTCGATGCTGGTGGCGTCGTACACGGCGTGGGCATCGTGCCCGTTGACCACCACCATGATCCGGGAGTTGTCCACCCGGAGGGACTCCAGCATCTTGAGCATCAAACGCGTGTCCTTGATGGCCGGGATGGTGAGGGCGCCGAGCACGATCACCTTGTCGGCCAGATCGGTAACTTCGACCGTAGCCTCGGACAACTGGCTGCCGGTGTCGACCACGACGTAGTCAAACTCTCGTCGCAGAATGTCAACGACGGCGCGGACGTGCTCGGCGCGCACCAGGTCACCGAACTCCGGGCTGAACGGCCCCAGCAGGACTCGGATCCCCTGCGGGCCATCGGCCAGGATGTCGTCGAGAAACTCCCAGTCCAGCCCACCCTCCAGGTCGACGACCTCGGTGATGGTCTTGGTGTGGTCCAGGTTGAGCGAGACGCCCACGTCTCCGAACTGCAGATCCAGGTCGACCAGGCACACGCGGGCGCCGGTCTCGGCCCGCAGCGCCGCCGCCAGATTGATGGCCACAAAGGTCTTGCCACTGCCGCCCTTCCCGCTCAGCACTACGCAGAGCTGGGGCTGGGGCTTGGACGGCTGCGGTTCGCTGGCGGCCAGCGCCGGCGGCCGGGGCCGATACGACCCCTTCTTGTCTTCCAACTCGTAGACGCGACGGATGCTGGCCACCAGCTCGTCGCCGGTGAACGGCTTGACGAGGAATTCGCGCGCCCCCGACTGCATCGCCCGCCGCAGGTAGTCGCGCTCGCCCTGGACGGACATGATGACCACCGGTGAGGACGGCGCATCCACCGCCAGGGTCTCGGCGGCGGTGATCCCGTCCATCTCCGGCATGTTCACGTCCATCAGCACCACGTGGGGCGAGAGACGCCGAGTCATCTCGATCCCCTCGCGACCGTCCGCCGCCGTGCCGACCACCTCGATGTCCTCTTCGAAGGAGAGAAGCTTCTTCAGGTTCTCCCGGGTGCTGGCGATGTCGTCGACTACGACGACCCGGATCATGGTGGTCCCCCCCGTGGTGGCGACTTCCTCCGCGCTTGGACTTATTGTCGCGGTGGCGTCAGCTGCCACTGCCGGCAAGGGAGAATCCGAAGAGCGACTGCATCATCGAGCCGGAACCGCTGCTGTAGTTACCCGCCTGCCCGGACTGGCTGGTCGCCGCCTGAGCCCCGCAGTAGAGCACGGCCTGGTCGGACGAGACAGCGTTCTGGGCCTGGATCAGCGAGAACTGGTCCTGGGCGAGGGTGGCAGCATCGGTCAACACCTGCTGCTTGGCCGCCTGCACGTTCTTGCTGTTGCTGGGCAGGTTCTGCAGGGTGTTGTTGTCCTTGTTGTACTGGTGCTGAGCGGTGTTGTAGCTAGCGGTGGCTTGCTTGACCTCCTGCTGTGCCTCCTGGAGGTCCGTCTGGATGATCGGGTTCACCTTGCTGCCGCTGCTGCACGCCTGGGTGTAGCCGTCGGCGGCGCTGGTGGTGGTCGGGATGTAGCCGTGCCCGAAGTCGGAGCTGGAGCGCAGAGCCACGTTGTAGATCGCGCCCGACTTCACCAGCTCTTCGATACCCAGCGCCTGGCTTCGGGTGCACTCCAGCACCACCAGCCCACCTCCCGAGGAGGTTGAGGTGCTGCCCGGGGCGCCCACGCCGATGACGGGGATGTCTTCGAAGGCAAAGTTGGTGGAGCCGTTGGAGGCGGTCACGATGAAGTCGATGCGATCGCCGGCCTGCAGGTACCCTGCCACCGCCTCCTGAGCGGAGAGCGGGACCGCGATCGCCACGTCGCCCGGGGGCACATTGGGCGCGCCCACGGTCGGGGATTGGGTGCTCTTGCTGAGCGACACCAGGTTCGAAGTCAGCACCGTGTTCGCGCTGATGGGAACCGCTGCGTAGTAGTCGGAGGTTAGCGGCGAGGATCCGCTCCTCGTGGAAGAGACGCCCACGGTGGCGCTGCACGCACCGCCAACCAGCTGCTCGCAGGTGGTGTAGGCGTTCTGCGGAAGCAGACCCTTGATGCGGGTCTCCTCCAGCATGGACGATGTGATCAACGTCCCACTGGGGATGGAGACTCGGGCGACAACCACCAGCTGGCCGTTGGCGGGCACAGTCGGGCCGGACGCGTTGTTGCTAGAGCGGGTGAAGTAGTAGGCAAGACCGAAGGCAGCGACCGCGCAGATCAAACCCACGGCGATCCATACCTGATTGATCCGTCCCTTCAAGTCAGTGGTCACCGTCGAAAACCTCCGATTACGGCTGCCGGCTTTGTGCTCGGCGCCAGGCGAGTGCGCGGCGGGGCAAACCCGCCCCGCACGTCATGACGTGGT
>JBJKSO010000013.1:0-6829 GCA_046703825.1 Candidatus Dormibacteria bacterium | reverse complement strand
CGCCAGCTCGACGGGGCGGCCCAGGCGCTGGGCGTGCCCGGCCCGATGCTGATGGCACTCGCCAGCTTTCAGGTGGCCCGACTCGCCCACCGCCTGACGGCGGGCGGCGCCACTTCGGGGACGGTGGCGGTGGTGGTGGGCAGGGGCAACAACGGTGCCGACGGTCTGGGTGCCGCCCGCCACCTGGCGAGCTGGGGGGTGGCCGTCCACTGCTGGGCGGTCGCGGGGGCAGAGCCGCTCGGGTTGTGGGCGGACCAGGCCCGCGCCGCCCGGGCCAGCGGAGCCGAACTCGACTGGCTAAACCCCGACAGCGCCAGCCGGCTGGGAGGCGAACTGGAGTCCGCCGCGCTGGTAATCGATGCCGTCCTGGGCACAGGCGCCGCCGGCGCCCCCCGGGGAGCGGCCGCTCAGCTCATCGCCGGCATCAACCAGGGTCGCCGCCCGGTGCTGGCTCTTGATCTCCCGAGCGGCCTGGACGGCGACAGCGGGCATGCCTCCGGAGATTGCGTAGCTGCGGCCGCCACCCTGATGCTGGGAATTGCAAAACTGGGATGCATTCAGTCGACCGCCGCCCGCCTTTGCGGCCACCTTTGGCTGGCCGACATCGGCATCCCCCGACAGGCCTACCTTGGACTTGGCCTTGACCCTCCCGATCTTCATTTCGGGGAGGTTATCCCATGGCTGGAAGAGCCACCCGTGGGTGGAGGTCCCGCGCCAGGATGAGGCGGGCGGCGCCCGTGGCGCCCAGTGGCCCCTCTCCCAGCTCGACCCATCCCCGCTTGCGGTAGAGCTCGCGGGCGGGGCAGTCGAAGGGGTAGGTGATGAGCCAGGCGCCGTCCTGGTCCAGCCCGGTCAGGACGGCGTCGTGGAGGCGCCCCCCCCACCCCTGCCCCTGGTGAGAAGGCGCCACCCCCAGCGCGGCGAGGCCGAAGCGGCCCATGATCCGGTCGGCCAGCGTCTCCCCGCCCAGAGCCCGTCCCAGCAGGCTCCCCCACTCGCCCCCTAGATCGCCGGCGGTCGTCGGCCAGCCCACAGCGAAGCCGATCACCCGCTCGCCGTCGAGCGCCAAACAGCAACGTGGCCGCATCTGCCGCCAGCGTAGCTGCTGCTCCAGCCAGTCGAATCCCTGCTCGGGCTCCGAGTAGGGGGCCACGGTGAACGCCTCTTGCCAGACCCTGCGCAGCTGCGCAAGTCGCCCGGCGAGCTCCACGGGGTTTTCCAGGGTCACGAGACGAGCCTGGCCCTGCATCGACTCATTCTGACCCCCGGCCGCTGCCAGGAGCGCGCCTATTCCCCAGCGAGTTTGACTTCCGCCGCGTGCGGACTTAACGTTGACGTTAACTGTGAAGCAGACTCGGCCGGAGGCCCAGGCGACACCTGCGCGCGACCCCTACCGGGGGAAGTGGATCACGCTCTCCAACACCACGCTCGGAGCGCTGATGGTGACGGTGAATTCATCCATCATCCTGATCGCCCTGCCGGACATCTTCCGGGGCATCAAGCTCAACCCGCTGGCACCTGGGAACACGAGCTACTTCCTCTGGTTGCTGATGGGCTACATGGTGGTGACCGCGGTGCTGGTGGTCAGCTTCGGCCGCCTCGGCGACATGTTCGGCCGGGTGCGGATGTACAACCTTGGCTTCGCCGTCTTCACCTTCTTCTCGGTACTGCTGTCGATCACCTGGTTCACTGGTGCCACGGCGGCGATCTGGCTGATCGCCATGCGGGTGCTCCAAGGAGTGGGAGGAGCGCTGCTCTTCGCCAACTCGGCGGCGATACTCACGGACGCCTTCCCCGAGAACCGGCGGGGGCTGGCCCTGGGGGTCAACCAGGTGGCAGCGATCGGGGGCTCCTTTATCGGCCTGGTGCTGGGGGGCCTACTCGGTCCGGTGAACTGGCACCTCGTGTTCTTGGTCTCGGTTCCCTTCGGGCTCTTCGGGACCGTGTGGGCCTACTTCAAGCTGGTCGAGAAAGGGGTGAAGACGCCCAGCTCGATCGACTGGATCGGTAACCTCACGTTTGCCGCGGGGCTGGTGTCCCTCCTGGTCGGCATCACCTACGGCATCGAGCCCTACGGGCACAGCACCATGGGGTGGGGTAACCCCTCAGTACTGGCGGAGATCTTCGGAGGCGTCGCGTTGCTGGTGGTGTTCGCCTTCGTCGAGACCAGAGTCCCCAACCCCATGTTCCGCCTGCCCCTCTTCCGCATCCGCGCATTCACGGCCGGCAACTTCGCCAGCCTGCTGGCGGCCCTGGGGCGCGGCGGCATCATGTTCATCCTGATCATCTGGCTCCAGGGCATCTGGCTGCCAGAGCACGGCTACAGCTTCGCCGTCACCCCGCTCTGGGCGGGCATCTACATGCTTCCCCTGACCGCGGGTTTCCTGATCGCCGGTCCAATCTCGGGGGCGCTCTCGGACCACTTCGGCGCCCGTCCGTTCGCCACCGGCGGGATGTTGGCGGCAGCGGTGAGCTTCGGCCTCCTGGAACTCCTGCCGGCCAATTTCAGCTATCCCGTCTTCGCCGGCCTGCTGCTGCTGAACGGCATGGCGATGGGCCTATTCGCGTCGCCCAACCGAGCCGGGATCATGAACAGCCTGCCCCGCTCGCAGCGGGGCGCCGGCTCGGGCATGACCGTCACCTTCCAGAACGCGGCCATGGTGCTCTCGATCGGGATCTTCTTCACCCTGATCATCGCCGGCCTGGCGACCTCGCTGCCGCACTCCCTGTACACCGGCTTGGTGGCGCAGGGAGTGCCCAAGCATGCCGCCAACTCCGTCGCCCACCTGCCTCCCACCGCGGCCCTCTTCGCCGCCTTCCTGGGCTACAACCCGATCTCGCAGCTGCTCGGACCGCTGCTGGCCCATCTCCCGCACGCCAAGGTTGTCTACCTCACCGGGCGCAGCTTCTTCCCTATGCTGATCTCCGCTCCCTTCATGGATGGGCTCAAGGTGACTTTCGACTTCGCCGTAGTCGCCTGCCTGGTGGCGGCGGTGGCGTCGTGGCTGCGCGGTGGCAAGTTCCACTACCCGGAGGAGAAGCCGATGCCACAGAGTCCGGCGGCGGCACCACCCAGGCCGGTGGACAGGGGCAGTGCGGTCGGATCGCCGGCCACCCCTCGAGGCGCACGTGGCCACAAGTCCTGAGCCGGTGGCACCCGAACCCAGCGCCGCCGAGAGCATCGGCGCGGTGGCCGAGCGGGTCGGGGTTTCCGAGCGCACCCTGCGCTACTACGAGGAGATCGGACTCCTGCGACCCAGCCTGTACTCGCCCGGCGGCCGCCGGCTATACGGTCAAGCCGAGGTGGACCGGGTGCTGCGGATCCGCTCGCTGCAGGCCTTGATGGGCTTCAACCTCGACGAGATCGGAGCGGTGCTCCGCTCCGAAGACATGCTGGAGCAGCTCCGGACCGAGTACCGCACTGGGGTCGCCCCCGACCGCCAGCGCGAGCTGCTGCTGGAGGCACGCCGCGTGGTGGAGGACCTGAGCGGACGGGTCCGCGCCAAGCTGGAGCGGCTGCAGGGCTTCCTCGACGAGCTGGAGGGGAGAGTCGAGCGCTACGACCGCTCGCTGGCCGAGCTCTCCAAAGGATCGCCAGCAAAGGGCAGGGCCAAGCCGCGCTCGTGAGGCGCTCGGCGCTCGTGTGGGAGCAGGCGAAGGCATCCGATCAGACGAGTCGCGGCGGCCTTGGCGATTCTCCAAGTGCACGCCGGCCTCCGCAGCGGCTGCGTAGGATCGGAGCGTGCTCAACGTCTGCGTCGCCGGCATCACCGGCTGGACCGGCAGCGCCCTGGCCCGCGCCGTGGACAGCGCACCAGACCTGAACCTCTGCGCGGGCGTATCACGCGCTACCGCCGGGCGCACTCTGGAACAGGTTCTCAGCACGGCCGCCCGCGGGAGAATCTTCGCTAGCGTGGCGGAGGCGGTGCGTGCGCAGCCGGTCGACGTCGTGGTGGACTACACCAGCGCCACGGCGGTCCGCACCAACGTCTGGAGCGCGGTGCAGTCCGGTGCGCACGTGGTGGTGGGATCGAGCGGTCTGACCGCTGCCGACTACGAGGAGCTGGACCAGCTGGCACGGGCGCAACGCGTCGGCGTGGTCGCCTCCGGCAACTTCTCGGTGATGGCAGCGGTGATGAGCCGGGCCGCCACCACGGCCGCCCAGGTGCTCCAGCACTGGGAGGTGCTGGATTACTCCAGTGACGGCAAGCCGGACGCTCCCAGCGGCACCGCGCGCGAGCTGGCCGAGAAACTCGCACTGGTCCATCCCCCCCAACCCCCTGCCGCGGGCGAGACGGTGGTGGGCATGGTCGAGGCCCGGGGAGCGGCGGTGGGCGGAACCAGGGTTCACTCCATCCGGCTGCCCAGCTTCGTGGTCAGCACCGAGGTGATCTTCGGGGGACCGGACGAGCGGCTGACCATGCGTCATGACCCCGGCTCGACCCCCGACCCCTACATCGGCGGCACGCTACTGGCGATCCGCCGCGTCAGCCAGCTGGTGGGGGTGACCCGGGGCCTGGATGAGCTCCTGTTCGGGGAGGCCGCGGCGGGTTGACGACGGGCTGCCTTAGAAGCAGGTCGGGGTTTCACGATCGATCCTCGGGGAAGCCGCCGCCGAACCTGCCAATCGGGCCAACCCGCGCGCCCGCGGGGGCGAACGCTTGCGCGCCGGTCGGGCAGCGGCTATATTGCGGCTAGCTCGCGTGCCCTGCACGCAACGTCATGAACACCGTCTTAGAAAGATCCGACACCGCCGCGAGCACGCTGGAGGAGCTTGCCCACCAGCAACTCGATCCGCTGATCACGTACGCCCTGCACCTGACCGGCACGCCGGAGGACGCGGTGGAGTACGTCTCGGCTGGGCTCTACTACGCACGCCATTTCCCGTCCAGCAGCCTTCGGCGCGATGGCCGCGCCATCCTCTACCGCTCGGTGACCCGGGCGGCGCGGCAGCGGCAGCACTACCCACCCCAGCGGCGCGGGCTGGCCCGGATCTTCGCCAAGAAGCCGCCGCTGGTCAGTCTGGGTGCCGAGGCCGGCGAGGCGGCGCGCATCAACACCGCCAAGCGAGCTTTGATGGCGACCGAGTTCAGCCGCCGTGCCGCGCTCCTGCTGCGGGACCTGGCGCAGCTCTCGTACCGCGAAATCGGGGTGGCGATGGAATGCTCCCCGGAAGCGGCATCGCGCCTGGTCGCCTCCGCGCGGCGCGAGTTCGGAAGTATCTTCCGGGACATCTCCTTCTGAGATGAAGTGCAGCCTGCTAACGCTCAGCTGTGCGCTCGACGGCGAGCTCTCCCGCGAGCGCCAGCTGCAGCTGGAGGCCCACCTGGTCACCTGTGAGCGCTGCCGCACCGGCATGCGCTACCTGCGCCAGGAGTCCGACCGGATATCACAGCTGGCTCCGGTCCACGTTCCGCCGGAGACCGCGGTGGCGCTGCTGGAGCGGGCCAAGATCTCCATCTCCGGTCCGGGCAGCACCGGGCTGGCCGCGGCCCTGAACGCCATCGGCATCGAGTCCGAGACCCGAGACCAGCAAGAGCCGGCGGCGATCCAGCTGCCCGCCGCCGGCTCCTACACCCCGCCGCCGCTCGGGACCGAGCCGCCGGGGCCAGCTTCTTCCCTAACCGCAGACGGCGGCGAGGCCACAGATCCAGAGGCCCGGATCGTCATCGATCCGCCGGCCCCCGGGCCCGCCCCGGGAGGGGGATTCGAGGGATCCTCGGCTGAGCCGCCGCCTGCTTCCGACGCCTTCGACGTGGTGGACGCCGAGGCGGAGCTCCTCGAGTCCGAGGGGGGCCACACCGCTCCCTACACCACCCCGGCCGCGGCAGAGGAGGTACCTCACTTCGACCCGCCCGCCCCACCCTCATCGCCACTGGGGACCGCGCCGCCGATGGAGGACGAGGAACCGCAGGGGTGGGAGGCCGTGGATTTGCCCGCGCCGGAGGAGGCCGAGAGCGGTCAGGCGAGCGTCCCCATCCGCTGGAACGAGTACCCCGAGACCGGTTGGATCGATCCGGTCGCTTCCAGGGGCGATCTGGGCTCGGGGCCGGCGGATCCGGACGCGGGCGCCGCGGAACTCGACGGCGAGGGTCTCAGCGCTGACGACTGGGGCGCCGCGGGCGCATCCGCCACGCCGCTGTGGAGTTCCGAGCCGGGCCAAGCGCTCCCCGGGTGGGAGCCCCCAGCAACGCCGGTGGACTGGGCGCAGGGACCGCCGCAGACCTCTTGGGGCCAGGCGCCCATCGCAGACCGGAACCCCTCTCTGCCGGGCGACGGCAGCTGGCGGTGGGGGACCGAGCCGGGGGACGAGCCCGACGAGTCGTACCCGGCCGCCACGCCCTGGCCGAGCGCTCCCGACGACTTCCCGAAGCCGGCTGAAGCAGAAGACGACGGCGGGGACGAGGGCCCGAGCGCATCCGCGGGCGCCGCCGGCCCCAGCCAGCCCGACTCTTCGGGCTCGGGACCAACTTGGGAGCCGCCGGGCGCACCTGCCCAGGATGGCGAACCCCCGGCGCCCAGCGCCGGATCGGATGCCGAGGGCCCCAACTTGTCGCAGCTGGCCGAGGCCGGCTTGATCGCGGGAGCCTCTGCGGAGGCGATGGAGGTCGCCCGCGAGGAGCTGGCCCGCCTGGACATCGACTCCTCAATGACCGGCGCCCAAGCCCTCGACCTGCCCTCGGCGCCGACGACGCGGGCCGGCGGTTCGGCGGAGCCGCTGTGGCAGCCGAGCCAGGAGTTGCACCTACCCTGGAAGCAGTCCTCGCCAGATCTGGCCGGACCCCGCACCTGGGAGGCGCGGGAGCCGGCTGCCTCCCAAGCCGTACCC
>JBJKSO010000012.1:0-8711 GCA_046703825.1 Candidatus Dormibacteria bacterium | reverse complement strand
CGTTTGAAAGCCGCGGGCAGTTATGGACCGGGTGGGCGATGAGGGGTGGGGGGTGGGGCGGGCCCACCCCGCCCTCCACTTCACCTCCCGGCCCGCGCGGCCCCGGCAGCTGGCGCACGCCCTGGTGGACCGAAAATTTGATGCCTTCGACCGTGGGACCATTCCTGCGGATCTGCTTCTCGTGACCATGACCCGCTTCGAGGCCGGCCTGGCCACCGAGGTGGTCTTCGAGTCGCCGGAAGTCCGCAACACCCTGGCCGAGACGGTGGCGCGGGCCGGGCTGCGCCAGTTCCACCTGGCCGAGACGGAGAAGTACGCCCACGTCACCTACTTCATCAACGGCGGGCGGGAGCAGCCCTTTTCAGGCGAAGAGCGCCTGCTGATCCCCTCAGCCAAGGTGGCGACTTACGACCAGGTACCCGAGATGAGCGCCGGGGCCATCACCGATGCGGTGGTGCAGCGGCTCAAGGCGGCGGAGGACGGCTTGATCGTGGTCAACTACGCCAACGCCGACATGGTCGGGCACACCGGCAAATTCGACGCCACCGTCGCCGCGGTGGAGTACCTGGACAACTGCCTTGGCCGGCTGGAGCAGGCGTGTGGCGCGGCAGGATACTTCCTGGCCCTTACCGCCGACCACGGCAACGCCGAGGTGATGGTGGACCCCGAGGACGGCCGGCCGCTCACCTCCCACACCACGAGCGCGGTCCCGCTGCTGCTGACGGGGACCCGCGCGGCTGGGCTGGCGTCCGGGGGAGGGCTGCGCGATGTGGCGCCGACCTTCCTGGCCGCGATGGGGCTGGCGGTCCCCTCCGAAATGGACGGCTCGGACCTGCGCGAGTCGCTGGGTGACTGAAGGTGGCGAATGATCGCCGGCGTCGGCGTTGGGCGCCGACCGACGATCCGGCCCTGCCCCACCGGGGCATGGTCGCCCTGGTCGGGCGCCCCAACGTCGGCAAGTCCACCCTCTTCAACCGCCTGGTAGGGGAGCGCCGGGCCATCGTCTCGGATCAGCCCGGACTGACTCGGGACCGGATCTATGGAGAGGTCGAGTGGGCCGGCTTCGCGTTCACTGTGATTGACACCGCCGGATTGGACCGGGTCGTCCGGGGCGCTCCCGACGACCTCGGCGCCAACACCCAGGCCCAGGCGCGGCTGGCGCTGGCGGAGGCTGACTTGATCTGCTTCCTCTGCGACGCCCAGGCGGGACTGACGGCGGCGGACCGCGAGGTTGCGGACGAGCTCCGCCGCGCCCGCCAGCCAGTGCTGCTGGTCGCCAACAAGCACGAGGGTCGGGACGACCGCCTCTTCGGCCACGAGCTGCTGGAGCTGGGCCTCGGCGACCCGCTGGCGGTGAGTGCCATCTCGGGCGTGGGCACTGGCGATCTGCTCGACGCCGTGGCGGAGCGGCTGCCGCCGCCACAGCCGCCACCGTCGACCGAGCCCGAGGCGCTGCGGGTGGCAATCGTGGGACGCCAGAACGTGGGGAAGTCCTCCCTGCTCAACGCCATCCTGGGCCAGGAGCGGGCGCTGGTCAGCAGCGTGGCCGGCACCACCCGGGATCCGGTCGACACCCTGGTCAGGACCGACCAGGGTGGCGTGGTGCTGGTCGACACGGCCGGGATCCGGCGCCCGGGGACTACCAAGGACAGCGAGTACTACAGCCTGCTGCGGGCACTGCGGGTGGTGGAGCGGGCGGACGTGGCGGTGCTGGTGGTGGACGCGGCGACTCCGCTGCGAGCCCAGGACCGCCACATCGCCGGCCGCGCCCGCGAGGCCGGGGCGGGGATGGTGGTGGTGCTCAACAAGTGGGACCTGCTCGATCATGAGGCGCGCAGCGATCAAGGCTTGGTTCGCGAGCTGCGCGGCGCCTATGACTGGGCGCCGGGAACCCCCTTCGTGTTTGTCAGCGCGCTGACCGGCCGCAATGTGAGCCGGATCCTGCCGGTCGCCTTCGAGGTAGCGGCGGCAAGGGCGTGCCGGGTGACCACCCCCGAGCTGAATCAGTTTCTGCGGGAGGCGGTCGACCGCCGGCCCCCGCCCAGCGGTCGCGGCGGCAGGCGGTTGCATCTCTACTACGCGGTGCAGGCACGCAGCCCAATCCCCACCTTCGTGCTGTTCGTCAACGATCCGCAGCTGCTCCACTTCAGCTACCAGAGGTACCTGGAGAACCAGCTCCGCGCTCGGTTTGGCTTCGCCGGGGTGCCGCTGCGGGTGCGCACCCGAAAGTCCGGCCCGGGCGGGCCCGAGGGCTAGGATTGGTGTGATGGGGGCCGCCTCCTGGCTGCGGGCCGACCGGCTCTCCCGTGAGCAAATCGACCGATGGCAGTCCCGGCTCTTGCCGGTGACGGTCCAGTTGGCGTCCCGGGTGTCTTTCTACATGGCACGCCTGCGCGCGGCGGGTCTCGAACCCTCCCGGGTGGATTCGCTAGAGCGCCTGCGGCAGCTGCCCCCCACCGCCAAAGCAGACCTGCGCGACGCCTACCCGTTCGGCCTCTTCGGCCTCGGCCTCGAGCGGGTGGTGCGGCTGCACGCGTCGTCGGGCACCCGGGGCAAGCCCACCTTGGTCGGCTACAGTGCCGCCGACCTCCAGCGCTGGCAGATGTTGGTGGCCCGGTGCCTGGCGATGGTGGGGGTGGGCGCCAGCGATGTGGTTCATGTCGCCTACGGCTACGGGCTCTTCACCGGCGGACTGGGTCTCCACGGCGGGGCCGAGTTGCTGGGGTGCGCGGTTGTGCCGGCCTCGGGTGGTAACACCGAGCGTCAGTGCCTGCTGCTGCGGGACCTCAAAGCCAGTGTGCTGTGTTGCACCCCCTCCTACGCTCTGGCCATAGCCGAGGCCCTCGGAGACGGCGGTGCCGCGGGGCTCCAGCTCCGGCTCGGCGTCTTCGGAGCCGAGCCCTAGTCCGACGCCATGCGGACCCCGCTGCGGGCCTCGCTCGGGCTCGAACCCTACGACATCTACGGACTGAGCGAGGTGCTGGGTCCGGGCGTCGCCATGGAGTGTGCCGCCCGCTCCGGCCTGCATATCTGGGAGGACGCCTTCCTGGTGGAGGTGCTCGACCCTCAGTCCGGGGTGCCGGTGGCGGACGGGGAGCCGGGGGAGCTCACCCTGACTACCCTGGGCCGGGAGTGCATGCCGCTGCTGCGCTACCGTACCGGGGATGTGGTGAGCGTCGACCGCAGCCGGTGTGACTGCGGCCGCTGGCATCTGCGGATGAGCCGGGTGCACGGGCGCACCGACGACATGCTGGTGGTGCGGGGAGTCAACGTCTTCCCGTCCGAGATCGAGCGGCTGGTGATCGAGCGCACCGGGACTGCCAATTACATGATCGAGTTGCACCGGAGCGGCCCGATGGACGCGCTGGTGGTGTTGGTCGAGACGGAGGACGCCGCGGCGGCTGAGGCTGCCCGCCGGGCGCTCCAGGCGGCGCTTAATCTCAGGCTGGAGGTGCGGCCGGTGGAGCGGGGCAGCCTGCCCCGCAGCGAGGGCAAGCTGACGCGCGTGCGCGACCTGCGCTCCTGACCATTGCCAGCCTTCCCCGCGGGCGCAATAATCGCCAGGCGACCACGGTCGGTGGGGGATCTGGTGGTCCGGTAAGCCGCTGTCACCCCGCGGCCGGCAGGCCCGCGGCCTCGCTCATGGAGGTGACGCATGGCGGAAGCACTGGCGGTGACCATCAACGGCTTAAGCCGCGCAGACGAGGTCGAACCCCGGCTGTTGCTGGTCTACTACCTGCGGGAGGTTTGCGGGCTCACCGGCACCCATGTGGGCTGCGACACCAGCCAGTGTGGGGCCTGCACCGTGCTGGTGAACGGCGAGCCGGTCAAGAGCTGCACCATGTTCGCAGTCCAGGCAGATGGCAGCGAGGTCACCACGATCGAGGGCCTCGCGCACGACGGCGAACTCCACCCGCTGCAGCGCGCGTTCTGGGAGAACCACGGGCTGCAGTGTGGCTACTGCACCCCCGGCTTCATCATGGCGGCCGCGGCGCTGCTGGCCGAGAACCAGGATCCGTCCGACGAGGAGATCGGGCGGGGCCTGGAGGGGAACCTCTGCCGCTGCACCGGCTACGTCAACATCCGCAAGGCGGTTCGCGCCGCCGCCCGCCAGATGCGCGGCGAAGCCACCGAGCCCCTGGGAGAGGCGGCGGCGGCCGCGGTAGAGGGCTGATCATGGCGATCAGCCAGTTGGTGGGGGCTCGGGTCCAGCGGCGCGAGGACCCGCGGCTGATTACAGGACACGGGCGCTTCGTCGACAACGTCACCCGACCCGGGATGGCTCACCTGGCGGTGGTCCGCAGCCCGTACGCGCACGCCCGGGTGCGAAGCATCGACGCCAGCGCGGCAAAGCGGCTGCCCGGGGTGCTGGGGGTGTTCACCGCCAAGGACTTCCGCGGCGTGCTGAGCGGGACCATGCCGGTCACCCCGTCGTTCGCCCCCGAGAAGAAGTACGTGCCGCCGCGGTTTCCCATCGCGGAGGACGAGGTCTGCTTTCAGGGAGAGCCGGTGGCGGTAGTGGTGGCCACCGAACGGGCCCGCGCCTTCGACGCCGCCGATCTGGTCGATGTCGACTACGAGGAGTTGCCGGCGGTGATGGACTTGGAGCAGGCGATGGCCGCCGGTGCCGCCAAGGCTCACTCGGACGGTCCCGACAACATCGGCTGGGACATGACCTTCAGTTCCGGCGAAATCGACTCGGTCTTCGCTGGGGCCGAGGTCAAGGTCAAAGAGCGGATCGTGCAGCAGCGCTTGCTCCCCATCGCCCTGGAGACGCGCGGGGTGGTGGCGGAGTACTCCGGCTACGACGAGCGGCTCACCATCTGGATGGGGAGCCAGAACCCTCACTTCATCCGGCTGTTTGTCTCGGGAGCCATGGGCATTCCCGAGAGCCGGGTGCGGGTGGTCTCCGGCGATGTCGGTGGCGCCTTCGGGAGCAAGATCAGCCCCTACCCGGAGGACTACCTGGTCCCGGCTGCGGCCAAGCTGTTGGGGCGTCCCGTCAAGTGGATCGAGACCCGCACCGAGAACGTCATGGGCACGACGCACGGGAGGGGCCAGATCTTCGACGTGGAGGTGGCGGCCCAGCGCGACGGCACCCTCTTGGGGATGCGCCTCACCCAGCTGCTGGACCTCGGCGCCTATCACGGCACCTTCGGTGCCTTTCAGGCCTGCACCTACCTGCTGGCGGGTGGCGTCTACCGCTGGCGGGCGATCGAGGCGCGGACGGTCGGCGTGCTGACCAACCGGGTCCCCACCGACCCCTACCGTGGTGCGGGCCGGCCCGAGGCGACCCATCTGTGCGAGCGCATGGTTGACCTGGTAGCGACCGAGATCGGCATGGATCCGGTCGAGATCCGCCGCAAGAACTTCGCCACTGAATTCCCCCACACCAACAACTTTGGGCTGGTGTACGACTCCGGCAACTACCACCTGACGCTCGATCGGGTGCTGGAACTGTCCGACTACCAAGAACGCCGCCGCCGCCAGGCGGAGCTGCGCCGCGAGGGTCGGCTGGTCGGCATCGGCCTCAGCACCTGGGTGGAGATCTGCGGCTTCGGGCCGAGCCAGCCCACGGCGGCCGCCACCGGCGGCATCGCCTTGGTCGAGTCGGCGCAGGTGCGCTTACTGCCGAGCGGATCGGTGGCCGTGGTGGCCGGCACGCACGCACATGGCCAAAGCCACGAGACAACCTTCGCGCAGATCACCGCGGATGCCCTGGGCATCCCGCTGGAAGCGGTGGAGCTGCGTCACGGTGACACCGCCGAGGGCGCCTCCTTCGGCTACGGCAGCTATGGCAGCCGCAGCCTCGCCGTGGGTGGGGTAGCGGTGCACAAGGCGGCACTGGTGGTGCGCGAAAAGGCCCGCCGGCTTGCCGCACACCTGCTGGAGGCCAACCCCGACGACGTCGTCTTCGAGCAGGGCAAGTTCGCCGTGCGCGGCAATCCGGCCGCCGCGAAGAGCATCCAGGAGGTGGCGCTGGCGGCGTATGGCGGCAACCTGCCCGAGGGGATGGAGCACGGGCTCGAGGCGGTCAGCTACTTCGACCCACCCAACTGGGTCTGGCCGTTTGGAGCGCACCTCTGCCAGGTTGAGGTGGACGCCGAGACCGGTGCCGTGCGGATCGACGCCTACTACGCGGTCGACGACTGCGGCACTGTGATCAACCCCATGGTGGTCGACGGTCAGTTGCACGGCGGGATCGCCCAGAGCATTGCCCAGGCGCTTTACGAGGACGTGCGTTACGACCACGACAGCGGCCAGCTCCAGACAGGCTCGATGCTGGAGTATCTGCTGCCCACCATCAACGAGATTCCGGAGCCCATTCTGGACCGCACCGTCACCCCGAGCCCCACCAACCCGCTCGGGGTCAAGGGGATCGGGGAAGCCGGGACGATTGCGGCCAGCGCCGCCGTCGTCAACGCGGTCTGCGACGCTCTCAGCCCGCTGGGTATCCGCCATGTGGAGATGCCGGCCAGTCCCGACCGGATCTGGCGGCTGATGCAGGAGGCGCACGCATGATCCCGGCAGCTTTCGAGTACAGGCGAGCCCGCTCGGTGGCGGAGGCCAGCCAGCAACTGCAGAGCCTCGGCCCGGACGCCAAGGTGCTCGCCGGCGGGCACAGCCTGATTCCCCTGATGCGGTTGCGCCTGTCGCAGCCGACCGCGCTGGTGGATGTCAACCCGATCAAAGAGCTGGACTTCATCCGCATAGACGACGGGCAGCTGCGCATCGGGGCCTTGACCCGCCATCGCACGCTGGAGCGGTCGACCGAGGTACGTCGATCGCTGCCGCTCCTGGCCGAGATGGCGGCTCAGGTCGGGGATCCGCAGGTCCGGTCCCGGGGAACCCTGGGCGGGGTCATCGCCCACGCTGACGCGGCGGGAGACTATCCCACGCTGGCGCTGATGCTGGACGCCCAGATCGTGACCAGCCGCCGCACTGTCGCTGCCGCCGACTTCTTCCAGCATCTGTTCACTACCGTGCTGGAGCCAGATGAGTTGGTCACAGAGGTGGTGTTTCCGGTTGCGGCGGGACCTCATCACTACCTGAAATTCCGTCGCCGCATGTTCGACTGGGCGATCGTGGGGGTTGCGGTCCAACAGGTGGGGCAGGGGTGGCGGGTGGGGCTGACCAACGTCGGCCCCACCCCGGTCAGGGCGACTCTCGTGGAATCGGCCCTGGCCGCCGGGCAACCGCCTGCCGAGGCTGCCCGGGTGGCGGCGGAGAACCTCAACCCGCCGAGCGATCTGCGCGCCTCGTCCGACTTCCGCCGCCATCTGGCCAGGGTGCTGACCAGACGCGCGCTCGAGGCCGCCGCCTAAGCGCGGCAGGCCGCTACCCGGGCGGCCACTCGGGGCCGCCCGGGCTGCCATAGTTGGAGGCAGCATGGCCGGTGAGCAAGCGCCCGCGTCGCAGCTCGGGTCGGTGGACCAGGTGCAGCAAGCGCTGGCGGCCACCGGCTACCTCGCCGATCGGCCCCTGGCTACCGCCTGCTTCCTGAGCCTTCGCCTGCAGCGTCCGCTGCTGCTCGAGGGCGAAGCCGGAGTGGGGAAAACCGAGTGCGCCAAGGCGTTGGCTCTGGTCCTGGGAGCGCCGCTGGTACGTCTGCAGTGCTACGAGGGCATCGACGTGCACCAGGCTCTGTACGAGTGGAACCACCCGCGTCAGCTGCTTGCCATCCGCCAGCAGGAGATCGCCGGGGGCGAGGTGGACGTCTTCTCGGAGACTTTCCTGATCCGCCGCCCGCTGCTGCAAGCCCTTGGTGGGGACGGGGCCACGCCGGTGCTCCTGATCGACGAGCTCGATCGCTCTGACGATGAGTTCGAAGCCTTTTTGCTCGAGCTGCTCTCAGATTGGCAGGTGACGATCCCCGAGCTGGGCACTATCACCGCAGCCTCGCCCCCGGTGGTCGTCTGCACCTCCAACCGGACCCGCGAGCTGCACGACGCCCTGAAGCGGCGCTGCCTGTATCACTGGATCGACTACCCGAGCCCGGAGGTGGAGCTGGCGATCGTGCGGTCGCGGCTGCCCGAGGTTTCCGGCGAGCTCGCGCGCCAGGCGGTCAGCTTCGTGCAACAGCTGCGGCAGACCGACCTCTACAAGCTGCCGGGCGTGGCGGAGACGCTCGACTGGTCCCAGGCCCTGGCGGCCCTTGGCCAGCAGGTGCTCACCCCCGAGGTGGTGGACGAGACTCTGGGGAGCCTGCTCAAGTATCAGGAGGATCTGGCGCTGGTGCGCGAGCTGGGTACCGACGAGCTGCTGGCGCGGAGTAGCGGTCGTGCCTGACGGCGAGCGCCTGGTGCTGCGCTTCTTCACCGGGCTGGCGCGGTCGCTGCGCCAGGCTGGTGTCGGACTCGGAACCGGGGACCTGCTCTGGGGACTGCGGGCGGCGCGCGAGGTTGGCCTGGATCGGCCCGCCGACTGCCGCGACGCTCTGCGGGCCAGCTGGTGCCACAGCCGCGAGGAGCTGCGTGTCTTCGACCGCCTCACCGCCGGATGGGTGCACCCGCGCCCGGCGGGGCAGCCCACTGAGCCGCCGGCCCACCTGCGCTCCAGGCCCGGAGCAGAGTCGAGTCCCGCCGGTAGCCGGAGGCCGACCCGGGAGACTGCCCCGCGGGGTCGGGCCAGCCTGGAGGAGCACCTGCGCACGGTGGACTTCGCCGCCTGCGACGCAGCCGAGTTGCGCGAGCTGGAGCGGGCGGTGAGCC
>JBJKSO010000011.1:0-34029 GCA_046703825.1 Candidatus Dormibacteria bacterium | reverse complement strand
GTCTCCCTGGGTGCTGCCGCGGGACGTCTTCCGCCGCCGCGCCCAGCTTCAGGTGTCCGAACCCCAGGGCGAATCGTTGGCCGTGGCGCTGCAGGCGCTTGCTCCCGCGGGTTCCGTTCTGGACGTGGGCGCTGGGGCGGGAGCCGCCTCGCTGCCGTTGGGTGCCGCGGTTACCTCCCTGGTTGCGGTGGACGAGCGAGACGACATGCTCGCCACCCTGCGGGACGTGGCTGAGCAGGCCGGCATCGAGGTCACCACCGTGTCGGGACGCTGGCCCGCCGTCGCGGACCGGGTGCCGGTGGCCGATCTGGTGGTGTGCCATCACGTGCTCTACAACGTCGCTGAGCTGCCCGCCTTCCTGGCCGCCCTGAGCGACCATGCCCGGCGGCGGGTGGTGGTGGAGATCACCGCCCGTCACCCGCTCTCGGGTCTCAACCCACTCTGGTTGCGCCTCCACGGGGTGGCGCGGCCGGAGCGTCCGCAGGCGAACCAGGTGCTGGAGATGCTGGAGGCGATGGGGCTGCACCCGCAGCACCGGAGATGGAATAGCGCAAGCGTCGCCGAGTACGAGTCCTTCGAGGACTTGCTCCAGGTGACCCGCCGCCGACTGGTGCTCCCCGCCGAGCGCACCGAGGAGTTGCGGCGGGTTCTGCTCGAGCAGGCGGTGGATCCCGACCGGCCCGCCGACCTCGGCATGGGCGACCGGGAGCTGGTGACCATCTGGTGGGAGGGCACCGCGTGAGCCCAGCCAGGCGCTAGGGGGGCAGCCGGCCGAAGCTGGTGGTACGCGATGCTCTCCGGAGCCGGGCGGATCGGTGCCGCGGTTGGCTTGCTGGTCGGGCTGGCGAACATGTTGCCAGCCCCCGCTGGGAGTAACTGCGGACATCGCCGGCCTGCGCACCGCCGGAACTCCAGGACTCGCCGCCCTATCGCGTGCTGGTCGAACCCATCTCCGACGAGGTGCCGTTCCATGCGTCGGCGTCGGCCAACCCTTCTGGTAGGAGGCGGACGAGAAGCTCTTCTAGTGCTCCCGGCGAGGCTGCTGGTCGTGACTGTCCGCTGCACCCTGGTGCAGCCCAACCGCGAGCGCGTGCCGGCGGCGCCAAAGCCCAGAGTCGGCGGTGGCTGGCGCGATATCTACACCGTCGCCACTGTCGAGCAACTGGCACCGGCCTACGCCGAAAGCGGGTAGCGAAACCATGACGGTGCCGCAGCGCGTGGAGCGGGAGTACCCCCGCTGCATGGTGATCGGATCCGACGCCCTAGTCTTGCGCAACGACCCCGATTCGAGGAGCGGTGGGTGGTCTCGGATCCCCCGCCAGAAACAGTTGATCAGGCCGACGCCTCACGTAGGCGATGGCTGATGACGTAGATACGGTGGAGTTCGCAGTCCAGGATGGCGTCCTCTATGAGATCGACTTCCTCAGCCACATCCCGATTTCGACAACTTCTCCATCAGAGAGGACGGTCGCGCCGGGTGGCGCAAGGCGACGCCGCCACCGATGGTGGCAGTTCATCTCACCTTGGACTTGGGCCCGCCGCTGCCAAGTCCAACGGCAGGTCCATGCTCGGTGACCCGGAACTGGCCCGGGACTCCGTCTAGGCGCCAGCGCGACCACCGCACGCACTTCGGTGAGCACTCTCTCTGCGCAGCGTCAGGTGGTGGCTACGGCGGTATGGTGGTCTTGCGTCCCGGGCCGCGACTTCCGCTCGCAATCAGTTCGCAACTTGAAACCGAACTGTTTTTGCGGCAATGGTGGTTGACCGGTTACAGTGGCCTTCCGGCCATCCTCAATGGTGAACATGCACGCGTTCTTCTCCACCATCACCCTCGGCCCGGCCCTGATTCGCTGGAATCAGGCCACTTACCAGCTGCTGAGCCAGCAGGGTCCGCACGGCGGCCTGTGGACCTCTCTCGCTCGCGGCCTTTCCGATTGGGGCCTCTTTCCGATCGCCTTCGCGGTGGTCGCTCTCTTCTTCTTCGGGCGTCCGGCCGACCGGGCCAGGCTGGACGCCTTGGCCGCGGCTGGTGCCGCTTTGCTGGCGCTCTTCGCCGGCCACGAGCTAGCTGCGGTGCTGTCGGAGCCGCCTCCGGCGGCTAACGTGCATGCCCTGGTCGTCTCGGCGCCGAACTCGTTCCCCAACGGAGCTGCGGCGCTGGGCGCCGCGGCTGCCGGCGCCTTCTGGGTGAGCGGTCGCCGTCTGCTGGCCTGGGAGGCGCTGCTGCTGGTGCTGGCCGCCGCCTGGGGCACGGTCGTGATTGGCGGCGGGTGGCCCCTGGACGTGGTGGTCGGCGTCGGTGTGGGTCTGCTCAGCGGCGGGCTGGTGGGAGAGATCGCCATGCACCTGCCCCGGATTCGCCAGCTGCTCGCGATGGTGCCCCTCCCCAGCTGGCTGGCCGTCCTGGCTGCGGTGGTGGCGGTGGCGGTGGGCTTTGCCTTGCTGGAGGAGCGCACCCACCTGGGCATGGCTGGCGGCCCGATCGCCATCGGAGCGGTCCTCATGGCGGCACTGGGGGTCGCCTGGTCCCAGCGCCCGCCCTGGGCCCAGGGCGTCTGAGCCGCAGCCGGGCTCTGGAACTGGAGGATGGAGCAGGGCGACGGATCCGAGGCCGGCCGCCTTGACGGGAGCCAAAAACGGACAAGGAGCAGGATCTTCCGTGGAGTCCGGAATTGCTTCCATCGCCTCGGTTTCACCTGCTCCCGCCGTGACGCCCTTTCGAGTGTCACTGCCGCCTGTCGGCGACCCGCAAATCTTCCGAAAAGCGAACCGCCCTACGCTGCCCCAGAAGCCTGTTGACTGCGGAGTAACCGCTGAGCTTGCGGTCCGAGTAGCCCGCATTTCGACGGCAGCCTACACAGGCTCAACGATTACGACTCCGGGCCGAACGCCGGTGCGAAGCACCCACCAGACACATGTTCGTGCAGCCGGTGAATCGTACGAGCATGGGTTTGGTCGCACCGTGGTCTCCCGACCTCTGCGAGGCACCCAGCTGGGCCGTTCCGCCAAGGGCGAATGCCAGCCTCGCCGCCAACCATCCCGATGCTCTGCATGCAGTGGTCGGTTCGCTGCCCGGCCGAATTTCAGTAGACCGTCACAGTGTGAGCACCGGGTCGTGTGCCTGCAGCCCGGCCCTCGGTCCGGTCCACGGATCTCTTCGGCCCCGCGATATTTGCTGCGGCCCGCCATGTTGGCGTTAAATCGAGCGGGTTAGTCGCTCGGACCTCCGGAAAGTAAGCTGCCGGAGGGACAATCGGACCTGGTCCTGCCCAGGTCGGTGGGACAGATCACCAAGGGGCTGAGACGCAGATGCGAATTTCGGTTTACAACATGAAAGTAGCTCGTGGGAAACGAGACAACGTCCCCACCATCCTAAGCGCCATTGCGGGGGGACGATCCGCTGGCGCCGACGTGTTGCTGCTGCCAGAAGCTTGCCTGCAGGGCTACGCTGACTTTGCCTTCCCGCTTGGTTCCGACCAGCAGGCGGAGCAGCGGCGCTTCTTCGCCGAAGAGGCGGAAACGATACCGGGCCCGGCAACGGACATGGTGCAGGCCGCACTCTCGGGTACGGACATGGTCGTTCAGTTCGGACTTGCAGAATCGACTCGTCAAGGCAACGTGATCTACAACTCCGTGGCACTCGTTACCCAGCATGGTCTCCTTGGCAAGTACCGTAAGACGCACAACCGTGCCGAGTACCCATATTTCAACCAAGGAGATGAGCTGCCGGTCTGGGATTCTCCCGTCGGAAGGATAGGAGCCCTCATCTGCTACGACATCTGCTTCCCGGAGGTGGCTCGGTCGCTGGCGTGCCGAGGGGCGGAGCTCATCCTCATGTCGACGGCGTGGCCGATGCTCGGGCACGACCGGAAGACGGACTTCTATGGATCCAGAATGGACCTCTGCCTCCGGTCGAGTGCGTTCGCCAACCAAGTGTTCATCGCAGCAGCCAACCACTGCGAGAAGGCGGCCTACTCCACGGATACCGACTATTACGGGTCAAGCCAGGTAGTCGGCCCGGGAGGTGATGCCATTGCGGTAGCGGATGATGGCGACGGCCTTCTCAGCGTTGACGTCGACATCCGTGCCGACATCCAGTTTGCGCGCACGAAGCAGTTCTTTGGCTTGAATCTGCTGCAGGACTGCCGCCCCGAGCTCTACAGCCGCTACGGCCCAGAGGGGAAGGATATGGCGCCTGGCGAAACGGCCACCGCCATTCCAGCGCTGGCCGCGGCCGGATGACGGCTGCGCTGCGAACGGGGCGCGCGAGCCTGTCGATCTGGCGCTGGTGGGCGGTCACGTCCTAACCGACGACGGCGTTGTCGAGTCTGACATCTGGATATCGGGTGAGCGAATTGCAGGCGTCGGGGCGATGGACGGACTCTCGGCGGCTGCCACCTACAACGCCCGTGGGCTGACGGTTATCCCAGGACTGGTCGACATCCACGCCCATCTGGCTGTGGCCGACGATTCTGTCCCGGTAGCGGATCTGGCCATCCGCGGGGTCGCCCATGCGCTGGACTTCCTTCGTGCGGGCATCACCTCGGTACGCGACGTTGGTGGCTCAAGGCATGTGGATCTGGCAATCCGGCGGGCGGTTGTCGCGGGGACGATCCCTGGACCGCACCTGCAGTGCGCTGGCCGCCCAATCGTCACTACCGGAGGCCACGGGCACATGCTCTACCGCGTGGCGGACGGAGTCGATGAATTGATCAAGGCGGTCCGTGAGGAGCTTTTGGCGCGAGCCGATCTCATCAAGGTGATGTGCAGCGGCGGTGTGTTCGAGGCCAGCGAATCGGAAGCGTGGGTGCAGTTCACCGAGGCCGAGCTCGCGGCTCTGGTGGATGAGGCAGCCGCCCAAAGTCGTCCGGTCGCCGCCCATGCCCATCCTGCGGAAGCCATCAAGAGAGCTGCCAGGGCTGGGGTGCGCACGATTGAGCACGGGTCCTATCCAGACGACGAGGCGATCGAGCTGCTCAAAGCCTTGAACGTTGCTTTGGTTCCGACCTTTGTGGTCTACCGGACGCTCGCAGATCATCCGAACTACCCGGGCCTGCACGACCGAGCCCGCCGTGTGTTCGAAGCCAAGTTCGCACCGTTTGCTCGCGCGATGGAGGCGGGGTGCTCTTGGGGCGTTGGCAGCGACTACTCGGACCTATTCGCCGAGCCTGACAGTCTTATTGCGGAAATAGAGATCTTGATTCGCCACGTCGGTATGAGCGCTGCGGAAGTCATCCGGGCTGCAACGCGCGGCAACGCCGAGCTGATGGGCGTGTCGGCGGACCGCGGAGCGATAGCACCCGGTCAGCGCGCCGACTTGGTGCTGCTCGGCGGCAACCCCCTTGCCGACTTGAGTGCTCTCCGTCAGGTCAAGGCTACGATCGTGGATGGCCGGCTCTTTGATTGGCCTGAGCGGCGGCGGTTCGGCGGTGGGATGCGCGCGCCGATCCAGGCCAACGCTTGAGCCCAGGCCACGAGAGAGAGCCGCGTGCCCTGTCCAACGGGACGGGCCGAGACCATGGCGGGGATGGGGCTTGCTTGACCAAGCAGTGCCTGCAGCGTCACCAACCAGCCAAGCACACCGTCGCTTCACATTCCGGGCCTGGATCGAGTACTAGCCTGGCATAGCGGAGCCGCCCGCATCCCGGGAACCGAGAGGCACAGGACGACCGTCAGGTGGAGTGACCACCGACCGCGCTCGGCAGCTCGACGACGCCGGCGGACTGCCCGCCAGCCCATTCGAAGACCTCAAGGACGGCCATGGCGCTCGCCGGCGGATGCGTCAGCGTGACCGCCCCCGGTCGGGTCTTGCTCCAATTGACCAGCAGGGCGGTGCCGGCCAAGTCGATGAAACCCAGGCCGCCCATATCCAGCGTCACCTGGAGGCTTGGTGGCAGCGAGCGCAGCACTCTGCCGAGTTCGGCAAGGTCAGGTCCATCGATCTCTCCCCGCAAGCAAAGCAGTTGCCGATCGGGGGTGGCATAGATCTGGATCAGGCGCCGCTCCAGGAGAAGGTCTGTCGCAACCGATTCAGCCGTAGAGGCCACGCCGAACCCCCCACTACCCGACCGGATCGCGAACTCGTCGCCCAAGTCCCGTCAGCTGCCAGCGGAGTGGGGCGTCGCCTAGACGACTTCTCCTGCTCCCACCCTATAGTGGTGTATCTCTCTATTCGGAATACTTCTACCAAAGCACTTGGAATCACGTCAATCGGGCAGCGGGCCGCTGGCGCGAGCAGGGCGAGGCCGCGGCCGCCAGAGAGGCGGCGGCTAAGGCCCGGAATTCCGGGGGCGGGGCGACGGCACGAAGGCCAAGCGGCTCGGCTGGAGCAAGCGGAACGTCTGTACCTGGCCTGCGCCCGTGTCCACGAGATGAGGGCCGCGGTCTCGCAAGCTATCGCGCCCGAGGAGGGCAGTGAGCCGGCGAGTGGTCCAGTGAGTCAGGGCTGATCATCCTGCTCGCCAACGAATTGTTGAGGCGGGACTGCGAGTTGGCCTGAGGGGCGGGGTCCTCGAAATACGCGGCTCCGCGAGATACAGAGCAGGCACGGCCCCGGGCCCTGCCGGTGCGTGGCGGAAGGGCGGCGGCCCGGTCGGCGCTCAGCGCTTCTAGCTCCCCGCGAGCCTGCTCAGTAGGACCCGCGCCAGCGGCTGGGCGGCTGCCTGCGGGATGCCACCCTGCAGACTCCGCAAAGGTGAGCAGCACGAGGAGGAGATCTGCACTGTCGCCATGTTCTGACAGTATTGACGGCCAGCGACGCGATCCCCGAAGTGGTCCGGTGACTGTCGGGATGAGATGCCAGAATCCGCGGGATTGATGAGCCGCTTTAGGGTTCGAAGAGTCATTGCTCCATTCGATCCAAGCCACTTTGCAGCGCTTCACCGAGCGCTTTCAGGGTATCGCTCTGGGATGTCAGCAGCTGTGATATTGCATGTCCAATGTTGCTATGTGCAAGGCATTTGCCAGTCGCGAAGGGTGCGGAAGGGAACCGACCGAAGACCAGCATGCAGGTCAGGGACTCAGGCCTCAGAATTTTTTCTAAGCGGTGCTGACGGGCAGGTCGATGAGGGGACTCAATTAGCCGGTCCAGGCACTCACGGCCGCGAAGCCGCACGTCATGTTGCGTCAAATTACCGTGATCGTGCCGTGCGCGACAGTCCTCCTGGGCCACACTACTCTGGAACTCGTGCTGACTGGTCCCCAGAGAGCGCCCTACCCCGTTCGGCGACTCAGGGCCAGCCATCCAAGGGCCCGACTGCTACGCTCAACCCTTGGTCGGACCACGCTTGAGAAAGCCTTAAAGTACACGTTCACAGGGCTCTGGCCCGCGGGTTCGACGGCCGAGAGTTCGCCGCGACTGTACGTGGTTGTCTTGGTAACCTGGGTCGGATTGCTCACAGTTTCAGCAGTACCCCTGCTTGCAACGGTGGAGCGGGCCATACAGGCGGGGCCGGGTGTCGCCGCCATGGTAATAGCCTCTACCGGCTTCATCGCGTACTTCTGGCTCAACGGGCTGAAAGACCTAGTCTTTGTTCTGTACTTCCAGCGCCACCGGCGGGAACTGCTCTCGGCTCCCGCCCCATCATCGATCCCGGCGGCCTCCGGGCCGAGAGTACTGCTCCTGTACACCACCTGCGATGACTTCGACGAGGACAGCCTGTGGCGCAGCATGAGCCAGACGTATCCGGGATGCTGCACCCTGATCCTCGACGATTCCAAGACGGCCGAATATCTGGAGCGCATAGACGTGTTCGCGTCCAGACATGGGTTGCCCGTGGTCCGCCGCCGCACCAGGGTGGGCTTCAAAGCCGGCAACCTGAATCACTTGCTGGGCGTTGCCTGCTTTGACTTCTTTGTACTGTTGGACAGCGACGAGATCATCCCTCCCGACTTCGTTGAGAGGGCTATGCCCTACTTCGCGGAACCCGGGGTCGGCATCGTTCAAGCCAACCATGTCTCCTCGCGTGAGGGAAACGCCTTCATGCGGCGGTTCGGGCCGGGGATCGCCTCCCATTGGATCACCTATCAGTCTGTGAAGGCTCGGTTCGGCTTCCTTTCCTTGCTTGGGCACGGGGCGATGATCAGCAGGGACTGTTACGCGGCAGCTGGCGGCTTTCCTCACACAGTGGCTGAAGACCTTGCGTTCAGCCTCATGGCCAGATGCGCTGGCTATCGCACGGTGTTTGCCGCAGATATCGTCTGCGAAGAGACCTTTCCCGTGTCCTACTCGGCCTTCAAGAAGCGCCACGTCAAGTGGACGGCCGGCAACCTGGACTTCATCAGGCGCTACACCCGGAAAGTGATCTTCGGGCCACTTCGCTGGTATGAGAAGTTGGACATCGTTCTCTTCACCTACTCGCTTCCCCTAACGGCCTTCTTCGTCTCCTACGTGGTGATCAACGCCCTCATCCTGCCGGCAATGGGCTTCGGGCTCCGTTACCCGGTCTGGCTGCTGCTGCCGACGCTGGCCTTCCTGGCCGCCCCGCTTCTGAACGACTTCCTCCACTACCGATCTCGCTGGCCATTGTCCCGGCTCGTGCTCTACATGGTTTCGGCGGCAGCCCTCTACGGGTCTATGTTCGCGACCACCATCTGGGCAACGGTGACCACGCTGGCCCACGGGGCCAACTTTGTGGTAACGCCCAAGGTCGGCGAACAGGTCGACTTGCGGAGAGCCATCGGGCTGAACTGGCGGGAGCTGAGCCTGGCAGGCCTCCTACTCGTCGGGGCTCAGATCTGTGCCGGGACGGTTCTTCCCTGCCTCCTGATCGGCGCTACCGCAGCTTCCGGACCTTACCTGGTGCTGTTGGGTAACTTGCTGTAGGGTCCACAAGCTTTTGATTGGCGGGTCGCCCTCGTCACTTGGCCATCCTAGTAGGCGATGCCGGGGCCGATTCCGAGGTACAGGTCCGGCGCACGAACCTCACGGCCGCGACGAGCCGGGCGCAGCGGACTCACCTGGTCCACGATTTCCTTGGCACCTGAATTGGAAGATGAGGGACGCGATCAGGAGGTGGCCAGATGACGCAGCGGCGGAGCTGGCATGGAGGTGATGGGATCCGTCCCGGTGAAGTCGGGAAGGGCGGATTCGAACCGCCGACCTCACGGTCCCGAACCGTGCACTCTAACCTGGCTGAGCTACTTCCCGGCGGGGTGCCAGTATAGCCGCCGCCCCAGATGGCCAACTTAAACTCGGAAGCGGATGGCAATTTACCTAGTCCGGCATGGGGAGACCGAGTGGACGCAAACCCATCGCCACACCGGGAGTACGGACATTCCGCTCACCCCGGGTGGGGAGCGCCAGGCGGAGTCCCTGGCGCGCCGCCTGCGCTGTGTCCATCTGGACGCGATCTATACCAGCACCTTGGCCCGAGCCAAGCGGACGGCTGAGCTGGCGGGGTACGCCAGCCGCCTCACCCCAACGCACCTGCTCGACGAGTACGACTACGGGGAGTACGAGGGGCTCACCACCAGCGAGATCCAGGAGCGCCGCCCAGGCTGGGACCTCTGGCGCGACGGTTGCCCGGGCGGGGAGAGCCCGCAGAGAGTTCTGAACCGGGCCAGGCAGTTCCTGTCCAGCGAGGATCTGAGCCGACCCGGCGACCGCGCTGTCTTCGCCCACGGGCACCTGCTCCGGGCGCTGGCGGCGGCCTACCTCGATCTGCCGGTTGGCTTCTGCCGCCACCTGATCCTGCGTCCGGCCTCGATCTCGGTTTTGTCCCAGGAGCACGGCGTAGCCGCAATCGAGAGCTGGGACCTGGTCTAAGCCACCCGCAGCCGGGCGGCGAAGGCCTCCCGCAGGAGCGGATCCCGGGTCAGCCGGCCCGACACCCGGGCCATGGCGAAGTCGTACACCGGTGAGATCCGCAGCTCGCGAGGGAGCAGCGGGCGCAGCCGTCGCAGTGCCCGGCAGAGCGTGGCGTGCGCCAGCGCGTGGGCTGGCGTCCAGGTGACGTTGAGCTGCTGGCGCATGGCCGGTGAGAGCAGGCCGGCGGTGATGAATCCAGTGAGCTCGGCCAGCCCCCGCGGCCCGCGGCCGCCGAGTCTCGGGGTGAGGATGACGTCCGCCACCTCCCGCGACCCCGGACCGGGCCGACTGACGCCACTGGTCACCTGCTGCTCGACCCAGTCGAGCATCTCGCGGGCGCCGGCCCAGCCGCCGCCCTCGGGCAACCCCATCAGCTGAGCCACCACGTCCCACTCCCGGACGAAGCGGTCCTGCTCGAAGGCCGGCAGCGGCCCGATCGCCACCCGGTGGGTGTCCAGCATGGCGTGGAGCAGAGAGGCGTGCACCCAGCGCAGCAGCTGGCGGTCACGGGCCTGGTAGTGGGTGCCGGCCGGCCACGCCTCGGTGCGGTGGGCCTGCGGCAACTCGCCGACCACCTTGCGGTGGAGGAGGTTGATGTCCCGGGTGGCCGCGTGCGCCTCTTCGGTGGTGCCGTACACCACGACCGTCACCCAGGCCACCGTCCGCTGGAAGCGGCCGATCGGGTCGGTGTGGAAGTCGCTGTGGTCCAGGGCGCCCTGGGCGACCAGGGGATGGGCCACCTGCATCAGCAGCGCCCGGGATGCCCCCAGGATCAGGAGCGGCTCGCGCATGACCCGCCAGGTGACGCTGGACGGGCCGAACAGCCCGGGGTCGGGGTCGTGTGAGCGCAGGGGAAACGGGCCCGCTTCCGGGAGCCCGGCGGCGAGCAGCCTGAGCAACTCCGTGCGGCCGGCGACTCGGGGGCGCATGTCTCCAGGGTAAGGCAGGCGCTGGCGCCGCCCCGAATACGTGGGTCGCGGTCGCTATCTTCTGTCCATGACCGGCGTCCCCGACCCGCTCAGCCTGATGCGGCCCTTCCTGGGCACTTGGCGGGGTGAGGGCAGGGGGCTTTGGTTCGCCGACCCGCAGTTTCGCTACCGGGAGCGGCTCAGCCTCGAGAGCGTCCCGGACCGCAGCCTGATCCGCCTCGAGCAGACCACTTGGGACCTGGCCACCGGGGCGCTCAGCCACATGGAGTTGGGCTTCCTGCGGGTGCAGCCTTCAGGCCGGCTGGAGCTGGTGGTCTGCGCTCCCGCCGGCTACGTCGAAATCCACACCGGTTCCGTGGTCGACGGAGTGATCACCCTGGTGATGCACGATCTCGGGGCGACGCCCACCGCCAAACCGCTGCGGAAGGTGGCGCGACGGCTGGAGCTGGGTGAGGGCCGGCTGCGCTCCTTGCTCAGCATCGCGGTGGCGGACGAGCCGCTCGCACCGCACACGGAATCGGTGCTGCTCCCAGAGGGATCCCAATGAGCCACGACGAACAACTGGCCCAGGCCGCGCGCCTGGACGCCCAGGATCCTCTGGCCGAATTGGCGGAGTCGTTCGTTCGACCCGCCGACCGCATCTACCTGGACGGCAACTCCCTGGGCATGGCCCCGCGGGCAGCGATGGGGCGGGCGCGGCAGCTGATCGAGCAGGAGTGGGCCACCGGTCTGGTCGGCTCTTGGGACTCCTGGCTGGACCTGCCGCTTCGCGTGGGTGACCGGCTCGGTTCGGACTTTCTTGGCGCCGCCCCGGGCCAGGTGGCGATCAGCGACAGCACCACGGTCAATCTCTTCAAGCTGGCCGCCGCGGTGTTGGACGGGTCGCCCCGGGAGCGCCGGGTCATCGTCGGCGACCGCGGCAACTTCCCCACCGACCGCTACGTGCTGGAAGGGCTGGCGGCTTCGCGGGGATTCCAGCTGCGCTCGGTGGACTTCGATCCCGTGCACGGCCCCGACGCCGAGGCGCTGAGCTCGGCGCTCGATGACCGGGTGGCGCTGGTACTCCTCTCGCAGGTCGACTACCGCTCGTCGGCGCTGGCCGACATGGCGGCGATCAACCGGGCGGCGGCGGCGGTGGGAGCCCGGGTGCTCTGGGATCTTTCCCACGCCGCCGGGGTGGTGCCCATCCGCTTGGACCAGGACGGCTGCGATTTGGCGGTGGGATGCACCTACAAGTACCTTGCGGGTGGACCCGGCGCTCCCGCTTTCCTCTACGTCCGCCGTGAGCTTCAGCCGCAGCTGCGCCAGCCGGTCTGGGGCTGGTTCGGGCAGAGGGATCAGTTCCTTATGGGACCGCACTACCAACCGCTGGACGACGTCCGGCGCTACCTCACCGGCACGCCGCCGATCCTGGGGCTGCGGGTGCTGGAGGCCAGCCTCGAGGTGCTGGCGGCGGCGGGGGTGGAGGCGCTGCGGGCCAAGGCCGAGCAGCTGACCGACTTCGCGGTGGGTCTTTTCGACCTCTGGCTGGTGGAGGCCGGGTTTCAGCTCACTTCGCCACGGGCGGCGGCGTCGCGGGGGGCGCACATCGGCGTTTCCCATCCCGACGCGGAATCGCTCTGCCTCCGGCTGCTGGAGCGCGGGGTGATCACCGACTTCCGCCAGCCGGACCGGATCCGCCTGGGGATGGCCCCGGCAACCACCCGTTTCCGCGACGTGTGTGAGGGAGTCTGGAGCCTGCGCCAGCTGGCGCTCGAGGTGCCGGCCGGATCGGCACCCCCGGCCGGGGGGGGCTGAGGCCGCTCAGGCCCGGGACTCGATCGTGAGCCCGGCGGCTTCGGCCGCCTCGAAGTCGTCCGACACCAGCACCACGTCACGGCCGGCCCGGGCCAGCAGGCTGGCGGCGATGGCCGCCCGGTAGCCGCGCTGGCAGTGGACTGCCAAGGGGCCCGGGGGGAGGTCTTCCGTCGCCTCCGGCAGCTGCGCCAGTGGCACATGGGTGGCCCCGCTCAGGTGCCCCTGGCTCCACTCGTCGTCGGTGCGCACGTCGATCACCGAGGCTTTCTGCTGGGAGCTGGCCAGGGCCCGGAAGTCCAGCAGCGGGTACGAGGCCTGCCAGCTGGGGTCGCTGCTGTCGAGCTCCGAGTAGAAGGCCACTCCGCTGGGGCGGTCGATGCCGATGCGGGCCAGGCTCCGCTGGGCCTCACCGGCCTGCTGCTCGTCCTCGGCCAGGAGCGTGATCGGCGTTCCCCAGGGCAGCACCCACCCCAGGTAGGCGGTGAACATCTCCGGGTCGTACTCCACGCAGACGCTGCCCCGCAGGTGGCTCTTGGCGAACTGCTGCCGGGGCCGCAGGTCCACCACCCACTCCGGGGTCCCGGCCCGCCGCCACACCTCCTGGGGATCCAGGCGGACCGGGGGGCTCAGATCAAGCGCGCTGGGTCCGGCCCGGTTGATCAGGCCCATGTGGGCGTAGTAGCTGGGAAAAGCCCCTAGTCCAGCCAGCAGCACCCGGACGAACTCGTCCTCGCTGTCGATGGTGCAGGCCAGGTTCTCGCGGCGCTCCTCGCCCACCGTGCTCGATGTCACCTGCTTGGTCTCGCCCGAAGCGCAGAAGCTGCCGAAACCGTGGGTGGGGTGAACCGTGACCATCTCCGCCAGGTCGCGGGCCAGCCGCCGCACCGATCGATGCTGCTGGCGGCTCAGCGGCTCGGTCAGCTCGGCCGAGACCAGGTCGGTGCGCCCGACGTTGCCGTAGAGCATCGAACCGCCGGTGAAGACGGCGCCGGCGCCGTCGCTGCCCTGCAGCAGGTAGCTGCAGTGGCCCACCGTGTGTCCGGGCGTGGCCAGCGCCAAGAAGCGCAGGCTACCCGCCTGCAGGTGGGTGCCCTCCCGCACCGCGATGCAGGGGTAGGACGCCTCCTCGCCGCCAGCCACCGCATATTCGGCGCCGGTGCGCCGCGAGAGCTCGAGGCCGCCGCTGACATAGTCGTTGTGGAGGTGGGTTTCCAGCACCAGCTCCAGCCGCAGCTCGAGCCGCTGGAGCTCCGCCAGGATCCGGTCCAGGTCCCGCTGCGGGTCGACCACCACCGCACTAGGTCCGCTCCAGACCAAGTAGCTGCGATCCCCCAGCTCCGGGGTGGCGATAGTGAGGATCTCGGTCATCTGGCAGTTTCTCCAGGCAGTTCTAACCCACCCCGCGAGGGTAGGCGACCGGCAGTCGCTGGGAGGGTACGCAATTTCGGCGGCAAAAGGTTGGGATCCGGCTGAGGAGTGCGAGCCGACATTCGTGACGGCGCCGACAGCGGGGCGCACCGGTCAGAAGACCGGGATCAAGTCCTCCTCGGAAAAGTCCGGCACCTCGGCGCCGCTGATGCCCACCTCGGGCATGGCGGGAAAGGCGATGCCGTGCTTCTCCACGATCGCCTTCATCTTGAGCATGGCCTGCTTCCAGTTCTCGGTCTTCTGCTCCAGGGTGGCGACTCCCAGCCCGGCCCCGCGGGCGATGTCCTCCATCTTGTGGTGGACGTCGGCGAAGTCGGGGGGAATGATCCAGAACTGGTCGGGGGGCTCAAACAGGATCATCGACAGGAAGACGAAGCCCGCCCGCAGCTGCTTGGTCACCAGCTGCTTCTCGTCGGCGGAGATGTGCTGGAAGTGGTTCTCCAACATGCGCATGCAGATGGCCTGGTGGCGCGCCTCGTCCTTGCCGATGTTGCGAAACGCCTGCTGGAAGACCGGGTGGCTGGAGTGCCGAAACATGTGGTGGAAGAGGGTGGAGGAGGCGACCTCACCCATGAGGAAGGAGGAGAAGAGGATCGCCAGCGGGTAGCGGTACAGCGCCTGGCTGTAGCCGTTCCAGTAACGGGCGCCGTTGTAGTAGAGCCACTTGAGGTTGCGCACCGCCAGCCGCTCCAGCTCGGTGCGCGGCTCGAAGCTGGTGGGGCCGCCGCGCCAGAGGCGCTGGATCATGCGGCCGCAGACCTCCTCGTGGTTCTGCTCGTCCCGCACCACCGACGAGAGGCAGCGCCGCAGCGGGTCCTCCTCGTGCAGCTCGTAGCTGCGCACCATCGCCTTGGCGAAGACGGCGGGTCCGGAGGCGTCGAAGTTGGCCAGAACCCCGAACCAGTACATCATCCCGAGCCGCTCCTCCTCACTCCACTCCTTGGGGTCCAGCTCGTCCCAGGGCAGGTGGGAGGGATTCCAAACGTCCCGCTTGGCCTTCTCGTAGATGTCGGTGAGCTGCGGGGTCTGCTCGTGCCACTCGATCGGGTAGATGTTCCCGGCCTCGATCTCCGGCGGGTCGCCCAAGAAGTCGAGGACGATGTCCTCGTGGATGTTGTGCCTAGTGCTCATGGCCCGCTCCCGTGGCTTTGGTCCTGCTCATGCTAAGCCCGCCACCGCTGCGGGTCAGATCCGGCTCAGGCGGTGGACCGCTGGCCCGCGGTCGCGGTCCGCGGCCGGCGCGAGATCCACACGAACCCGCCGACCGCGGCCGCCAGGTAGGCGAGATAGATGACCACTTGCAGCGGGGTGGGCCGGGCGGCGTAGCCCAAGAAGGTGTGCAGCACGTCGCCCAGCGCGCCCCCCTGGCTGAGCTGGGTGGAGGTGTCCCACAGCGGGTGGCTGAGGAAGGGCAGCCAGTGCAGCTGCTGCAGGTTCTCGATCGCGTCCGCCAGCAGGCCGGCGGCGAAGAACATCAGCAGCGTCCCCACCCACTTGAAGAACCGGCCCAGGTTGATGCGATGTCCCAGCCTGTAGATGGCGATGGCCAGGAGCAGCGCGCCGGCCAGGCCCAGAGCGGCGCCCAGCGCCGCCGCCGGCACCGAGGCGGCGAAGTTGCTGGTGGTCCCGGAGGCGGCGAAGAAGATCGCCAAGGTGAAGACCACCGTCTCCAGCCCCTCGCGCCCGACCGCCTGGAACGCCACCAGGGCCAGACTCACCCGCGCCCTCCGTCCGATCGCCTGGTCGGCGCGCTGGCGCAGCTCGGCAGAAAGCGAGCGGGCGTGGGAGTGCATCCAGAAGGTCATGTAGGTGAGCACCCCGGCGGCCAGCAGGTAGGTGAAGGTCTCGAAGAGGGTCTGCACCCGGGAGCCCTCGTAGGTCCTGATGACCAAAAACGCGGCCGCCCCGCCGCCGAAGGCCAGCAGCAGAGCCGCACCAACCCCCAAAAAGACATCGCCGAAGTGCTCGCGGTGGCCGCTGCGCGACAGGTAGGCGAGCAGGATGGCGACGATCATGCTGGCCTCCACCCCCTCCCGTAGGAAAATCACGAAGGTCGGCAGCAACGGGGGGACGGCCTCCTTAGCCGGTACGTACCGCGTACTTAGCAGCTGCTAACGCTAGGGGTTGAAATCCGTGTCGTCAAGTCGGAATTCTTCGGCCGCGGTCTCGGCGACCGTGGCCCGGTACCTGGAGGCCGCCTATTACATCTCCCACGAAGGGGAGGCGGTGCGCGGCTCGCGGCTGGCCGACTGGCTCGGGGTGAGCGCGCCCACCGTCAGCGTGGGAGTGCAGCGCCTGCGCGAGGACGGGCTGATCAGCTTCGGGCCCGACCACTTGATCCGGCTCACCGAGGCGGGAGAGGCGGCGGCCGCCGAGGTGGTGCGTCGCCACCGGGTGGTGGAGCGCTGGCTCACCGACGTACTCGGGCTGGACTGGGCCACCGCGGACCAGGAGGCGGGCCGGATGTCGCACTTCTTCTCCGACCTGGTGCTGGATCGGATCTACGCGCAGCTGGGCCGGCCGGCCACCTGCCCGCACGGCAACGACATCCCCGGTGCGCAGGCGCCGGAGCGCCAGCTGGTCAACCTGTGCCAGGCCGAGCCCGGCCGGCAGGCGGTGATATCGCGCATCTCCGAGGTGGCGGAGCGCGAGGCCCCCCAGCTGCTGCGCCTGCTGGACCAAGAGGGCCTGCGGCCCGGCGTGGTGGTGGAGGTGCACCCCGCCCCAGCCGCGGACGCGGTCTGGCTGGCGGTGGACGACCGGCGGATCGCGCTCGGCATGGGGGCCGCCCGCGCGGTCTGGGTTGAGGTCAGCCCCGGCCGCGGATCTGCTTGAGAAACAGCTCGTAGTCCTCGGGCAGGAGCCACTCCTGGCAGCGGAGTTCGCCGGTGCGCAGCCAGGCGGCGCTCATCCCCGCTGCGCCCAGCAGGAGCACCCAGGCGGCCAGGTCCTCCACGTCGAGGTGGTGGCGCAGCAGCGGGATGGCGACCAGCAGGCCGGCGATCACCGCGTACACGCACCACACCGCCAGCTCGGTCCTGGTGAATCGGGGCGGTTGGGGGATGCCTTGATCCGCCGCGGCTGCCTTCGAGCTCATCCCCTGATCGTAGGCGCCTGGGCGAGGCATTGCAGGCGGCGGGAAGGCAGAAAAATGGCAGTGGGTGATTGACAGAATGGCAGCGCCGGGTTAAAAAGGCGCAATGAGCGACGATGAGCTGAGGGCAATCCTGGACCGGGTGGCCAAGGGCGAGCTCAGCCCTGACGAGGCGGCCCAAGAGATGGAGAAGCTGCGGGCGGGCCGGGCGGTCACGGTGAGCGAGCCGGAGCTGCGCCGGGTGCGGCTCACCGGGATCTTCCAGCCCACCCGCGTCTTCGGCGATGCCGCGGTGCGGGAGGCGGTCGCGACCGGACCCCACCGGGCCCGGCGCGAGGGGGACACCCTGGTGATCGAGGGGGTGTCGCTGGACCCGTCCGGCTTCTCCTTCCACTGGCCGGGCCGCGAGGGCTGGGGCCAGTCTCGGGCGGAGACGCTGCTGCGTCCGGTCGAGGTGCACATGAACCCGGCTCTGGCGCTCGAGGTCAAGATGACCGCCGGGCTCTTGAGCGTCAAGGACGTCAAGGGCCCGATCCACGCCGAGATCCAGGCGGGCAGCGCCAAGGTCGAGGGATTCGCCAGCCCGCTGGACCTGGACGTGACCTGGGGCACCGTCAACGCCTCCGGGGTCCTGACCGAGGGCGAGTCGGTGGTGCACTGCGAGGCCGGTACCGTGAAGGTGCGGCTGGAGCGGGGCTCGAGCGTCCGGGTGATCGCGCGCAGCACCCTGGGGCGCATATCCCTGCCCGGGGACCAGAACAGCCTCCACGAGGGCTGGACCGCGGGCGGCACCATGGGCGAGGCCGTGGTCGGTGCCGGCAGCGCCCGGCTCGAGGTGGACACCACCGCCGGGGCGGTCTGGGTGGAGGAGGGATGAACGAGTCCGGTCACCGCCCCCCGCGCACCTGCCCGGTCTGCGGCGAGGTGCTCCACCTGACCAAGCTCGCCTGCCATGCCTGCGGGACCGAACTTTCGGGCGACTTCCAGCCCTGTGAGTTCTGCAGCCTGGCGGCCGAGGACCTCGCCGTCCTGCGCCAATTCCTGAGTTCGCGCGGCAACCTGAAGTCGCTGGAGCGCCAGCTGGGGGTTAGCTACCCGACCGCCCGCGCGCGGGTGGACGCGGTGCTGCTCAAGCTGGGGCTGGAGTCGAGGCTGGAGCCGGTCCCGGAATCGCCGGTCGAGGTGATGCAGGCGCTGGCGCGCGGGGAGATCGACGTGGACGAGGCGGCTTCCCGGCTCCAGGCCTGAGGGCTACCTGAACCCGTAGAGCCCCTCGTGGAAGTCGCCGGTCTCGGACCAGCGGTCCACCACCTGGTCCACCACCCGGTCATCCACCCGGGTGGCTCCGAGCCGCTGCGCGTTGCCCTCGATGGCTTCCAGCACCTGGCCCCGGACGAACTCCGGCACCCGCTCGAACCGCCGTCTGGCACTCTCGGTCCACTCGAGCCGGGGTCCACCCCGCTGCTGGATCCGGTGGGAGACCTCGCCCCACATCTCGTACTTGGTCTCCATCACCTCTGGGGTGATGGTCGTGCCCAGGCCCTTCTTGATCGCCGTCCACTCCACCCGCCAGCGGGTCAGCTCGCGGCAGAAGTCGGGCACCTCCTGCAGCCGGGCCTCGGCCTCCGGTGTCCAAGTACAGCTCGGGAGCCCGGTCCGGTCGCTGAGCGGGTGGCCGTAGCCGAGCTTCTTGCCCAGGGCGGTCACGAAGGCCTCGTCGATCCTCTCCACCCCGCGGCTCTCGGCGCGCTGCTCGGCGGCCCGCCGGGCCATTTCCTGGGCGCGCTCCTCGCTCAGGTGACTGGTGGGTGCACTCTGACGGGCCCGTCGCATTGCGTCGATGTGCGCCTGCAGGTCCCAGCCGCCGCTGCCGGCGCCCGCCGGGCACCCGGAAGTGGAGTCCGCTAGGCCCTCCTCCGGATTGCTTGGCTGGTTCAGCTGATCTCCTCCCCGCGCGCCGCTGCGTCCGCGACCGTCGCCACGAGTCTGCCACAGTCCCGGTCGTCCGGGCCGGCGTGGACTTCGCCCGTGGCCGCCACCCTCTCCAGCGAGGAGTTGATGCACTCCAGCTCCTCGGCGGTGAGCAGCTCGGCGAAGTGCCGCTGGACCGAGTCCAGGTGGGAGCGAGCGGCCTGCCGGAGCCGGCTGGCGCCCTGATCAGTGATCACCGCGAAGTAGCCTCGGGCGTCGCTGGCGCAGACCTCGCGCCGGACCAGCCCGGCGGCCTCCAGCCGCTCCACCAGCCGGGTCAGCCCGCTGCGGCTCAGCAGCACCCGGTCGGCGAGCTGAGCCATGCGCAGGCGACCCCCAGGTTCAGCCGACAGCTGGACCAGGACGTCGTACTCCGCCAGCGGCAGCCGGTGAGTTGCCAGTAGCTCCTTCTCCAAGACCTTGGTCAAGACCGAGTGCGCCTTGAGGAAGGACCTCCAGGCGCGCATGGCCGCGGCCGAGGGCTCGGCCGGCGCGCTCCGGGCAGAAGGTTGCACGCTCAAGTAGATGGGTATGATGATTGCACAAGCAAGCAGCTGTGGTCGCCGCTAGGAGGAATGTACATGACCTGGGCTCTTGACAAATCGCACAGCGCGGTGGAGTTCTCGGTTCGCCACATGATGGTGAGCACCGTCCGAGGACACTTCACCGACTTCGACGCCGAAGTGGAGCTGGACCCCACGGACCTGACCAAAAGCCGCGGCCGGGCCGTGATCCGCACCGCCAGCATCGACACCCGGGAGGAGAAGCGGGACGCGCACCTGCGTTCGGCCGACTTCTTCGACGTGGAGAAGTATCCCGAGATGGTCTTCGAGAGCCGCCGGATCGAGGCGAGGGGTGGCAACCGCTACCTGGTCGAGGGCGACCTCACCATCAAGGAGGCCACCCAGCCGGTCCAGCTCGAGGTGGAGCTGCAGGGCCGGGGCCAAAGCCCCTGGGGGTCTCAGGTGGCCGGCTTCGAGGCCAGCGGCAAGATCAGCCGGGAGCAGTTCGGACTGAACTGGAACGTGGCGCTGGAGGCCGGGGGCTGGCTGGTCGGGGACGAGATCAAGATCCGGCTCGACGTCGAGCTCAGCGAGGAGGCCGAGCGGGCGGCCTAGCTTTGGGCCGGCTGGGGGGCGGCTCGGGGGCGCCGGCGCTTGGGCGCCTCCGAGCCGCCTGCATCCTCCTCCTCGACCTCGTGGAACGCTTGGCCCGGGGCCAGCCGCTGGGGGCAGAGGATGCCGTGCAGGTGGTCGGTCTCGTGCTGGACTATCCGCGCCAGCCAGTCCGAGAAGGCCCTCTGCACCCCCTTGCCATGGGGGTTGCGGTAGCGGGCGGTAACCCGCTCGTAGCGGCGCACCTGGCCCACCCGGCCGGGTAGGGACAGGCAACCCTCGTCGGCGTCGACCTCGCCTTCGGTGGCCGTGATCTCAGGATTACAGATGGCGAACCGGCGGCCCTCGTAGACGATCACCGCCAGCTGCAGGTTGATGCCCACCTGGGGGGCCGCCAGGCCGACGCCGCTCCACTCGCTACAGCGCAGGTACATCTCTTCGACCAGCTGCCGCAGCCCGCTGTCGAAGACCTTTACCGGCCGGGACCGGTGGTGGAGCACCTCGGCAGGATCGAAAACCAGGCGCAGCGGCATCCCGCCATCATCGCAGGCGGGGGCCGCCCAGCCATCGCAGCGCCTCGGTAGGGTCCCAGCGGCGCTCGGGCATCAGCTGGGCCAGCGATGTGAGGGCGGACCGTCGCAGGCTCGTACCGATCAATTGATGGGCCTGGTGCAGTGCCGAGAACTCGGACGCCGAGGGGGGGCGGACCGCCACCACCAGGCGCAGCGCGGCCCAGCGGGCGGTGAGCTTGAAGCCGATCCCCACCAGCTTGCGCCCCTCGACGGAAAGATCGCTGAATCCGGGGCACCAGGACCCATCCACCCGGCCTCTGACCACCTCTCTGCCGGCAAGGCGCCGCTGCAGCAGCTGGTGGGCGGTGGCGGTGAGGCGGTCGAGCGGGAAGGGGCAGTCGGCGGGGAGACGCGCCATCCCCAGCAGGTTGAGCCAGGCTCGCCCGGCGGGTCCGATGGTGCCGCCGACCGGGCTGACGTGGATCGCTCCCAGCCCCGGTAGCGCTCGCAGTGCTTCCAGTAGCTCGGGGCGGCGGCCCAGGGTCGGTCCCACGGACACTCCGCCCGCGCTGGCCAGCGGCCAAAGCCAGAGGACACCCGGCTCGGGATCGACTTCGGCCAGACAGGTGTCCAGCAAACCCGCAGCTGCCTCGTCCAGCCGCTGCGGCCGCCATCTCACCGGCCACGGGTCGCCGGCTCCGACTGTCAGCGGCTGTTGCGCGCTTCCAGCGCTCGCGGCTGCTCCCGTTGGCGGTGGCGGACCGCGGTCGCCGACCGGTGGGACAAGAGCCGGTGCAAGGCCCGCATCGACTGGTGGGCCTGGACCTCCAAGACCCCCTGCACCCCCAGGCGGGCGGCCAGCGATCCCAGCGGCCCCCCGGGCAGCCGGTAGCTCAAGCGCTGCACCACCTCGGTCTCATCGGCGCCGTGGGGAACGCACTCGATCGTGAGCTCGGCGACCGCGCCGAGCGCCCGGCCTCGGCTCGACACTCGCCAGGGCCGCTCGCACGCCTCCACCACCCACTCGCTGTCGGCCATTCTGCCCCCACCCAGCAGGCGCAGCCGCAGGCGGTCCCCCCGCCGCAGTGGATGCCGCAGGCTGCCTTCGACATCGCGGACCCCGAACACCCAGCGCCGGGCATTTCGGGCGTCGGCGACGAAGTCCCAAGCCACCTCCTGGGGCACGGGCACCACGGTGCGATCCTGGACTACGGGCACGATGGCGGAACTGAGACGGGCATGACCGACCCGAGCATATCCCGTACCGTTGCTGACATGTCTGCGGCCGCTCCTTCGGATCGCTTCCAGCAATGGGATTTGATCACCGTCACTCCCTGGGGGGCACCGGTGTTCACACCCGTCGGCGCCCGGTATCTGCCGGGGGAGCGCACCCTGTGGACGTCGACCACGGTCGGGTACCCGGCCAAACTGCGCAACATCCGGGCCAACCCACGCGTGAGCGCTTTGCGCCAGGCGCCGGGGGAGGCTTTGTGGCTCGCCCGGGGCTGGGCCGAGATCATCGAGGGAGACGGTACCGCCAATCTCACCCAGCTGTTCCAGCTGATGGAAGGTCCGGGCACGGTCCGGCCCTTTTTCGGAGCCACCGCCCAGCACCCGCTGTGGCGGCCGCTGTATCGCGCCTACTGGCGGCGGGTGCTCATCTGTGTGCACGTGGTGGAGTTGCTGGAGCTGGAGGGTGGCGCCTGGACCACTCACACGGCTGGGGACTGGCCACCGGTCGCGCTCACGCCGCCGCCAGCTGCAGCACCCCGGCGGCGTGAGCCCATGCGGCTCGATCGCTGGGGCGAGACCCTGATCGACGCCCGGCAGCCCGCCGCGCTCGCGGCGGTGCTGGAGCCCGGGCAGGCCCCCCAGGCGTGGCCGGTGGAGGTGACCCACTCTGGCCCGGGACGGCTCAAGGTCCGGGGGGCTTGCCTTCCCGCCGCCGGGATGGCGCACGCGAGTCTGGCGGTGCGAGTGGTGGACGACTCTTTCGAGATGGCGCGGATGGTGGGCTGGATCGGCGCGCTCCAAAGCGGGGACGGTGCCCGCCGATTCACGGCCCGATCCGCCTACGGATTCCGCAAACCGCCCGGGCTGGTGGCGGACCTCGCCGCTGGCGTCGCCACCACCGTGCAGGCGGCGGTCTCTGCCGACGCTCAGGTCTCCCCGCCGGACCCGGAGCGGGCGGCGGCGGTACAGCCGTCGACGATTCGCACGCCACCGGAGCTGCCCCCCGCTGCGTGGCGGCTGGTGAAGGAGATCTTCGCCAGGCGCAATGCCGTGGCCGCTTGGTACTCGGCATCGGCGGTGCTGCACCGGGACCCGCAGGAGCGGGCCAGGCTCGAACGGCTGGCTCGCTGGTCCGAGCTGGAGCGGGACTGGGCCCAGCGGCTCCTGCTGGAAGGGGGCCGTCCGGTGGGCCCGGTCCGGCTGCTCCGCGCCGCCGCCGGACTGCCACTCCCACCCGGCCCAGAGGGGGCTCTCCGGCGGCGGGAGAAGGAGCTGCGGCAGCTGCGCTCACAGCTGCGGCGCTGGCTTTCGCCGCAACAGCTGGCGCTGGCGCCGCGCCCGCTGGGCAAATTCACTCACGATCTGCCCCTGGATAGGGCCGACGCCGCCCGGGAGGCCTTGAGCATTGCTTTGGGCTGGGTGGCCGCGGCCGCCGACCGGCTGCTGGGCAGGTAGCCCCCCGGTGAGGCGGCGAGCTGGCCTGCCGCTGCGGGCGCGGCTTGGTCTCGGCCTGGAAGCGGCCGGGACCTGGGTGGCGTTCAGGCACCCGCGCCGCTTCTGGCCGGCGATGACCGTCTCCCTAAGCGCCGCCGGGCTGGTGGCCACCGAGGCTCGCGGTGCTCGGCTGCCGCCCGGAGCCAGGGCCTGGTTGGCGGGCGGCGCCGTCTCCGGCGCCCTGGGCTACCTGGCCGCGGCCGCGGGGGCCCGCTGGCTGGGAACCAGCAGCTTGGGAGCCCGGTGGCTCGATCAGATGAATCAGGGCTTCGCCTCGGCCCCCAGGCGTTGGGCGGCGCTGCTGGCGGTGCCTGCGGCGGTGGGGGAGGAGGTGTTCTGGCGCGAGACCTACCTGGCCCACTGCCTTCGGCTCCATTCCGGTGCCACCCTCCCCGCCGGAGCTCGCTGCACGCTGGCATACGCCGCCAGCCAACTTCCCGCTCGGCAGCCGCTTCCGGCACTGGGAGCGATCGCCCTGGGTGGGGGCATGGCGCTGCTGCGCCTGCGCTCCGGGTCGGTCTGGCCGGCCGCCGCCGCCCATCTGGTGTTCTCCGAGCTCTGCCTGGTTTTCCCCGGTCTGCCCAAGCCAACCCAGCCTGTGAACCCGGCTCACATAAACGTGACCACTCCGTAGCGGGTGAGGTGGCGGTTCGCTGCCACTATCCGCATGTGCCCGCAAACGCAGAGCCCGGGCCGACCAACCAACTCGACCCGCCCCTTCGCCCGACCGTGGTCTCGGTAACGCCGATCTTGAGTGCGCTCCCGTCGGACACGGCTGAGCTGGCCGTCAGGGAGCTGCTCCGCCCGGGAGCGATCCGGGTCAGCTCGCAGCCGCTGCTACGCCTGTCCGATCGGGCGGTGCTGGCCTACGAGGTGCGCTGGCGCATGCTGCGGCTGGACGTGCTGCCGTCCGTCACCGACGTCTGGCTTGCCGCCGAAGCGGCTGATTTGGTCAACGTGCTCGACGACAACCTGCTCCAGTGTGAGCTCGAGGCGGCCCGCGCGCTCAGTCCCGCCCCGGTCCTGCTCGGGTTTCACGCCTGGCGCCGGCGCCGCTCCGGCATCTTGCCCTTGCTGGTGCGACGCGTGCGCGGGCTGGGCCTGGAGCCCAGCCAGCTGGTCTGGCAGCTGGGCGACGGAGATTCCGAGCTCGGCAGCTCCCCGATGGCGCAGCTAGCTCAGGACCTACGGCAGCGCGGGTTCCGGGTGGCGGTGCCCCACTTCGGGGTGAGCCGGCTGCGCCTCGATCTGCTGGTGCGCATCCGGCCCGACCTCATGCAGCTGGACCACATGCTCCTGGAGGGGGTGGTCGAGGATGAGGGCCTGCAGGCGGTGGTCAAGGCCCTCGCCGACATGTCCAGCCAGCTGGGGATGGCGGTCAGCGCCACCGGCGTGTCCAGCGCGACTGAGGCGCGGACGTTGATGGAGCTGGGAGTGACCTACGGCACCGGCCCCGCCCTGGCTGAGCCCGAGGTCACCGCCGGGCCCGGAGCCATCCAGGTCACCCCGCTGAGCAATCCCCTGGTCCGGGACTGGGCTGCCGCGCCCGGGCCCGCGGCAGCAAAACCGCGTGCGAAACCCAAGCCGGTTGCTGCACCCAAGCAGTCGATGGGCACCGCCAGTTTGGCCGAGGCGCTGAGCCAGACGGCCCGTGCGCTACAGGCGGAGCACGACCCCAACACGATCCTCGAACTGACCGCCGACTATCTGATGCGGGTCATTCCCGCCGATGGCATCGCCGTCTACGCCGCCGATTGGGATACCGGGCAGTTCCGCCCCGTCTATGCCTACTCGCAGCTCGAGCCGAGCTACATCAAGGGGGTGATGTCACACCTCTTCACGCTCGATAAGGGCTTGACCGGGTGGGCGTTCGACCTCGGCACTCCCCAGCGCGTCAACGATGCCGATGCCCATCCGGCCTCAATCCACATCCCGGGCACCGAACCCGAGGACGAATCGATGCTGCTGATCCCGATGGTGGCGGGCGACTACCGCTTGGGCATGCTCAACGTGGTGCGCTTTCGCCGCGACGCCTTCACCGCGGACGACCTCACCGCGGCCGCGCTGCTGGCCCACATGGCCGCTGCCGCCTGGCGCAACGCCCAGCTGTATTCCGAGCAGGTGCACCATGCCACCACTGACTCGCTCACGGGTCTGCTCAACAGCCGGTGGTTGCGCAACACCGCGCGGCGGGAACTGGCGCTGGCCGAACGCAGCGGCAAGCCACTGGCGGTGCTGATGATGGACTTGGACAAGTTCAAGGCGATCAACGACAGCGCCGGTCACGCGGCTGGTGACGTGATTTTGCGCCAGGTCGGCAAAGTGCTTCAGCGCGTAATCCGGGCGCAGGACGCAGCTGTTCGCTACGGAGGCGAGGAGTTTGTCGTGCTCCTACCGGACTCAGGCGTGAGTGGCGGGTTCCGAATCGCCGGCGAGGTGCAGCGCGGGCTCAGCGAAATTTCGGTGCCACCGCAGTGCAGCCTCAGCGAGATCACCGCTTCAATCGGAATCGCCGTTTTCCCCAAGCACGGCCGGACGCTTTCCCAGCTGCTCGGCGCCGCCGATGCCGCCATGTACACGGCCAAGCGCAACGGAGGCAACCGGACCAAGGTGGCGTAGCTATCCCCATATGCTGGGGAGGCAGGACCAGATTCGAACCGTTGCAGCCAGTTCGAATACGGTCCTATGGCTGGCTAGAGAGTTTGTGTTTCGAACGACTCGTGCATGTACTAGACGGAATGCAGAGGTTGGTTACTGACCCTCGATGCCGCGGCTTGATCATGGGCTGGGGCGGGCACTGAACCCCGATTGGGGCGGAGGGCCAACCGGCTAGGGTGCCGAAGAACACATGCGTTCGCAGTGGAATTGACATGTAACAGATCTGCGATGATTCGTTGCCAGTGGATGGTGATGCGTCAACCTGAGTAGCGCATCAGCCCTCCTCACCGGAGAACTTGATCACTATGTCCCTCTTTTCCTCTCTTCCGGCCATCGTCACCACCAAGGCCGCTGCTGTCGCGGCGGCTGCCACCCTCACGGTGGGAGGCGGCGTGGTTGCCAAGACCGTGATCACGGGATATCCAAACTCCCTGCATTGGGGCAGCACCGTCACCCAGCAGGTTCAGACATGCAAGGCAGACCTGACAGCTGGGCAGCACGGCATCGGCCAATGCGTGAGCAGCACAGCCAAACAGCACGGCCCATCAGAGCGTGCCGACCATGCGCAGAATGGCGACCACGGGAAGCCCTCTGACGCCGGAAAGCCAAGCGGAGCACCCACACCGCCGAGCCACCCCACCGGCCCGCCGAGTTCCGTGCCGACGCCGCCGAGCCACCCCACCGGCCCGCCGAGCCATTCAACCGGCAAGCCATAGGCGCCAGCGATTTGGTCGGGAAATCCGCAGACCGCACAGGGGGCATCCCGCCTGACGGCCAACTCGGCCCTTCTCTGAGCTAGGCCGCCAGACGTGGAAGACACCTCCCTCCGGGCTGGAAGGCGGGACCTCTTCGACGGTTTGTGCAGGCAGGCTTAGGTCAGCCCTCGCGCTCCAGGTCGGCGTACAGGTCAACCCCAACTCCGTCCGGGTCGCGCAGCTGTGCGTACCGCTGTCCCCAGAAGGCGTTCCACGGGTCCTTGTGCGGCCTACCCCCCAGTGCGACTGCCTCGGCGAATAGGGAGTCCACCTCAGCGGGGCTGGAGCAGCGAAAGGAGATGCTCACCCGTGGTTCTCCGACCGGGGCACTCCAGGCTGGATCGAAGGCGGCGATGCCCGCCTCGGTGTCGAGCATCAGCCGGATGCCGGAGCCGAGCTGGGCCTCGGCGTGGCCGTGCTCCGAGTCCTCGGCCCCGTCCGGGAAGGGTGCGCCGAGCCTGCGGTAGAAGCGCACCGACTGTGAGAGATCGCTGACGATCAGCCCGACTGCGTCCACCCTGCCCTGAGTCATGTGGTGATCACTCCTCGTGTCCGTCATCGCAGCCGCAGCCGGCTGGGGAGGCTTGGTGCCTTCCGGAGATGCCGCCAGGGTAGCGGCGGAGGCTGATCGAATGGGCCAGCTCCGCGGTCAGCGGGCCGCGCCAGCTACTGAGAAGCGGCAGCCCAGACGGGCGGTCTCAGGGCCTCTGCACGGTTCAGTCCGATCCGTTGTCGCTCCCTGGGGCACCTGCTGCCAGCGCGCGCTTGGCCGCCGCCAGCACCGTCAGCAGGGCCTCCAGCTCCTGCGCTGAGAACTTCCTCAGCAGACCGCGGGCGGCGCGGCGCCGGAAGCCTGAGGCCTCGGCCGCCACCTCCCGGCCCTTGGGGCTCAGGACCACGTGCACCACCCGGCGATCCGCCTCGTCCCGCTGGCGGCGGGCTAGGCCGCTCTCCTCGAGACGGTCGACCACCGAACTCACCGAGGGCATGCTGATCCCGAGCAGCTCGGCCAGCCGGCTGACGCTGGCCGCCTGGCAGTCGTGCAGCAGCATCAGGATGTGCAGCTGCCCCAGCGAGATGTCCTTGCGCGACCAGACGGCCGGGCTCTTCTTCCGCCAGCCATCGGCCATCTCGTCGAGCGAGTCCAGAGCCCGCTCCAACAGCTCCGCCTGGGCCGAGCCAGCCCCCGGGCGCACCGTCATAGCGAGGCCACCAGTTCGGGGGGCTTGTCCTCGGCCGCCACCACGTTGGGGGCGGCGGGCGCCTCCAGCGTCGTGCGCAGCGGAAGTTCGCGCATCAGCAGCGCCGCCAGCACCGAGAGCGCGGCCACTACCGCCCCGATCCAGAAGGTGCCCCCGATCGCCATGGCCAGGCTGTCGTGGATGCCCCTGGCGATGTCCGCGGCCAGGTAGCGCAGCGGTGGCGGCAGCACGTGGGCGAGCTCGGCGGTGAGGTTGCCCACCCCGGTGAGGCTGCTGTTGCTGGCCGCCTGGGACGAGAAGCGGTGCACCACCGCCGCCGGCACCCCCTGCTTGTGCAGCTGCTGGGGGAGCTGGCTGACGAAGGAGGTGGTGAGGTAGCTGCCGCCGATGGCCAGCCCTATCGAGCCGCCCACCTGGCGGAAGAAGGTCAGGGTGCTGGTGGCAACTCCCAGCCGCTGGATGGGAACCGAGTTCTGCACCACCAAGGTGAACGCCGACATGGAGGGACCGACGCCGATCCCCATCACCAGCATCCAGCCCCACAGCACCCAGTCGGAGGTGCCGGCGGTGAGCTGGGTCATCAGCACCATCCCCAGGGTGGCCACCGCCATCGCCGCCACGATCAGCTTCTTGTACTTGCCGGTGTGGCTGATCATGATCCCGGAGATCACGCTGGTGCCCATCAGCCCGACCAGCAGCGGCCAGACCATGTAGCCGGAGGCGGTGGCGCTGATGCCGCGCACCGCCTGGAAGTAGCGGGGCATGAAGATCACCCCGATGAAGAAGGCGAAAGAGATGAGGAAGGTTGCCGCTTGGGCCGCGGAGTAGGTGCGGTCGCGAAACAGGTCCAGCGGCACGATCGGCTCCTTGGCGCGCGACTCGACGAAGACGAACACCGCACCCAGCACTGCCGAGAGCAGGATCAGCCCGCCCACCCGCCAGTCCAGCCAGGAGTAGGACTGGCCGCCACTGCTGGTGAAACCCTTCTCGGTGAGCCCGATCAGCAGCGGGATCACCGCCAGGGTGAAGACGGCCACGCCTAGGTAGTCGAGGCTCGGGCTGGCCCCCTCGCGGCGGTGGTTGGGCAGCACCGACGCGATCACCGCCAGCGCCACCAGACCGATCGGCAGGTTGACGTAGAAGACCCAGTGCCAGCCGATGGTGTCGGTGATGTAGCCGCCCAAAAAGGGCCCGACCAGGAAGGAGACGCCGAAGACCGCCCCGAACAGTCCCTGGTAGCGGCCGCGCTCGCGCGGGGTGAAAAGGTCGCCGATCACCGCCAGAGCGATGGGGAAGAGGGCTCCGGCGCCGATCCCCTGCAGCCCGCGGAAGACGATCAGCTCGCCCATGTTCTGCGAGAGCCCGGAGAGCGCCGAACCCGCCAGGAAGACGCTGATCCCGATGATCAGCAACAGCTTGCGCCCGTAGAGGTCCGACAGTTTGCCGTAGACAGGTACGGTCACGGTGCTGGTGACCAGGTAGGCGGTCACCACCCACACGTAGAGCTGGTTGCCACCCAGGTCAGTGACGATGCGGGGCAGCGCCGTGCCCACCACCGTCTGGTCGAGGGCGCTGAGGAACAACCCCAGCATCACCGCGCCCATGATCACCAGCCGGGCACGCTGGGAGACGACGACCTCGGGTCGGTTCACCGACAAGAATCCACCTCCACGACCAAGACCAAGACCTGGAGAAAGCTTAGGCCAAAACTAATATTTTGTCCAGGTCTAACTTAATCGCCGGCTCAACCGATCCGCTGCAGGCGGGGCTCCACCGGGGTGCCCAGCACCTCGCGGCTGAACCGGCGGACCAGCTCGGTCACCCGGGCGCCGGTGGCTTGAGGGTCGGGGGCGCGCCAGCGCAGCCGGGCTCCGCGGAACGACACCAGCTCCGCGCCCGCCAGGTCCGCGCCCAAAAGCCACCCCAGCCAGAGCGCCATCAGCCGGGCGCCGGAGTCACTGAGACTACGGTCCTCGCCGCACAGCGAGGTGGGCTCGCCCCAGGGGAGCTCGCGCAGCCGCCGAGGCGTGGTCCCGACCCACGCCTCGGTGCGGGGGAACTCGGCGAGCCAGCCGGCGGCCAGGCCGCCGGGAAGGCCCCGGTCCAGGGCTGCCCCCGGGGCCAGCTCGTAACCGTCGGCGCGGGGGCGGCGTCCCTCCAGGGTGCGCAGGAGCGGCTCCAGCCGTTGGGACTCCCCCCGGCCCCAGGCGGCCAGGCTCTCCATGGCCGGGCGGTCGCCGGCCCAGTAGGCCGCCAACAGCAGCACCGCCGGCGGCAGGCTGAGCTCCAGCTGGGGCAGCGAACCTCTGCGCTTCGCCTCGGCCCGCTCCCGGGCCCGGGGCTCCACCGCGGCGAAGAGGCCCGCCGGGTGGGGGAGGTTCAGCTCGTAGCCGGCCAGCGAGAGCCGGCCCATCAGCTCCAAGTCGTGGCGGTAGGGTAGCTCGCCGGCGCGACCGGGGAAGGCGGCGCCCCAGCGGTCCAGGGCCCGGCCCACCTGTCCCAGCTTCCAGGCGCCCTCGTCGTCAAGGTCCACCTCGCCGCGCTCTTCGGCGGCGTCGACCACCCCGACCATGGTGGCGAGCCGGTGCCGCTCCACGTAGCGCACCTCGCGCAGAGCGCGGCGGGACTCCGGGTGGGGGGGCAGGTCGCCGATCACGAGCGCCTGCTCGCGAGATGAGCAGCGCTCCAGAAACTGCTTGAGCGAGAGGTCCCAGGACAGCCCGGGCGACGCGATGTGGAGATCACCCGGCCCGGTGCGCAGCAGCACCCCGGCGCGAAGTGGCGCTCTCCACCCGGGCGGCACCGCCGGGCGGGTCCGGGAGATTGACCGGCCCTCCACGGCCTCGTCGTAGGCGGCGCGCCGCTCCGGGGTTGCGACCAGCGCCCAGGCCGCCTGCAGCCGGCTGAACAGCGCGGTCGCCCGGGACGGGTCCAGCCGGCGCTCAGCCGGGCGGTGGGCCTGGACGTCGGGGTGGAGTTCGCGGGCCCGGCGCCGGTAGCTGGTGCGCAGCTCGATCCAGGTGGAATTGCGATCGGCGCCGAGCACGGCGTAGACGTCCACCACCGTGCGCCGCTTGGTTTCCATTCGGGGCCGAGTCTACCCGGGGCCCGGCGGCGCTACTCCACCCTCAGAGGTTGAAGGGATCCTGAAACCAGGCCGGCAGGTGGGCGGAGAACCAGCTGTTGAGCAGGGTGACGTTATCCACCACCACGAGGACTCCCATGGCCACGATGAGCAGCCCCCCCAAGAGCTCCACCGCCCGCTGGTGGCGGTTGAACACCCGCAGCACCGGGCCGGCGCGGTCCAGCAGCAGGCTTACGACCAGGAAGGGCGCCGCCAGCCCGACGCAGTAGGCGACCATGGCCAGCAGTCCCTGGGAGGTGGTGCCCTGCGCGAGTCCCGACGAGAGCACCGCGCCCAGCACCGGGCCGATGCAGGGGGTCCAGCCAGCAGCGATGCCCAGTCCGAGCAGGAAGCCGGCCGCGAGCCCGCCGCGGTCAAACCCGCTCGGCATCCAGCGCAGCTCGCGCGAGAGGAAGGGCAGTCGGAACAGGCCCATGAACCCCAGCCCCAGCACGATCACGATGGCGCCGAATACCGGCAAAGCGGTGTGTCGCAGCGGCTCCAGCACCCGGTAGAAGACGTAGAAGAAGGCGAGCAGGAAGAGGCTCAACCCGAGGACGAAGCCAACCCCCCCCTGCAGCACCCGGGCCCGCCGGACCTGGGCGAGCGTAACGGCGCCGCCTCCGGCCGGCTCGACCGCAGCCTGCCCCAGGAAACCAACGTAGGCGGGCACCAGCGGCAGCACGCACGGCGACAGGAACGACGCCGCGCCGGCCGCCGCCGCCAGGGGGATCGAGACCCCGGCCAAGTTCACGTCTGGCCGCTCACCGTTCTGGGCGCCACGCCTCGATCCTGGCCACCCGCTCCCGCGTCCCTGGGGCGGTCAGTCCGCCCGCCTGCGCATCCGGTCCAACTCCTGCTCGGCCACCTCCGGGTCGATCTTGTGGAACAGGGGCTCGGGCGAGCGCAGCTCCTGTCCCGGGGCCAGCCGCTGCGGTGCCCAGCCCGCCTCGGTGCGGTAGTCGCCGCTCAGGACAAAGTACGCCTCCTCGCCGGGCAGCTCGCGCTGCACCCGCTCCGGCAAAGGGGCCAGCGGGCCCGCATGCCCCAGCATCAGGTGCAGCCGCTGGCAGCTGAAGGGTAGGTAGGGGGACAGCATCAGCTTGAGGTTGTCGATGGCGCAGAGCGCCACATAGAGGACCGTCCCCACCCGCTCCCGCTGCTCCGAGACCACCCGCCACGGCTCTTGGTCGCCCAGGTACTGATTCACCTGCTGCGCCAGACCCATCGCCTCGGCCAGTCCCGCCTTGAAGTGGGCTGAGCCGATCAGGTCACCGACCAGGTCAAATCCCTGGTCCACCCGCTCCAGCAGGCGCTGGTCGTCGGGGTCCAGCTGCGCAGGTCTGGGAACTGTCCCGAAGTGGCGGGCGGTGAACTGCAGGGTGCGGTTGACGAGGTTGCCCCAGGTGGCGACCAGTTCGTCGTTGTTGCGCCTGATGAACTCGGCCCAGGTGAAGTCGGTGTCCTGGGTCTCGGGGCCGGCGGCAGCCAGGTAGTAGCGCAGCGCGTCGGGGTCGTAGCGCTCCAGGAATTCGCGGACCTCGATCACCACGCCCCGGCTGCTGGAGAACTTCTGTCCCTCCTGGGTCAGGAACTCGCTGCTGACCACGTTCTCCGGCAGCACCAGCGGCAGGTTGGGTGCGCCGCCCCCGCAGACGCCGCCGCTGCCGTAGCCCATCAGCATCGCCGGCCACATGAGGGTGTGGAAGATGATGTTGTCCTTGCCCATGAAGTAGAAGTGGCGGGCGTCCGGGTCCTGCCACCACGCCCGCCAGGCCTCGGGCCGGCCCACCGACTCCGCCCACTCGATCGAGGCGGACAGGTAGCCGATCACAGCGTCAAACCAGACGTAGATGCGCTTGTCGCCGCGGTCCTGAAAGTCCGGCAGCGGGATCGGCACCCCCCAGTCGATGTCGCGGGTGACCGCCCGCGGCCGCAACTCCTCGAGAAGGTTGAGGGACTGGCTGCGCACGTTGGCGCGCCAGTCGGTCTTGCCGGTCAGCCAATCCCGCAGCGCCCCGGCGAACGCGGGCAAGTCGAGGAAGAAGTGCTCCGACACCCGAAACACCGGTGGTTCCCCATCTATGCGCGAGCGCGGCTCGATCAGCTCCATCGGGTCGAGCTGCCTGCCGCAGTTGTCGCACTGGTCTCCGCGGGCGCCGCCGAAGCCGCAGTGGGGGCAGGTGCCCTCGATGTAGCGGTCGGGCAGGGCCCGGCCGGTGGCGGCCGAGAAGGCCTGCGGCTCGCTGCGCCGTAGCAGATAGCCCTTCTGGTGGAGGGTGAGAAAGACGTCCTGGGTGACCCGGGCGTGGTTTCTGGTGGTGGTGCGGGTGAAGAGGTCGTAGCTGAGCCCGAGGCGGGCCAGGTCTTCCTCGATCACCTGGTTGTAGCGGTCGGCCACCTCCTTGGCGCCGACCCCCTCTCGGTCCGCCGCGACCAGGATCGGGGTCCCATGCTCGTCGGTCCCGCTCACCATCAGGACCCGGGCCCCGCGCAGCCGCTGGTAGCGGGCGAAGATGTCCGAGGGAACGCCGAAGCCGGCGACGTGGCCGATGTGGCGGGGGCCGCTGGCGTAGGGCCAGGCCACCGCCACCAGGACGTGCTCGGCCGCGGCTTTGCTTGAACTCACCCTGGGGGCGATGGTATCGGTTCGATCAGACCTGTCGGACAATGCGGCTCATGGCCGGAGCGGACCGGGTGATGCTGGTGATCGCGGACAGCTCGCGCACCGGCGGCCCCGAACACGTGCTCACCCTGGCCCGGGAGCTGGACAGTGGAGGCTGGACGACCCTGCTGGTCTGCCCCCCCGGCGACCTGGTGGCGCGAGCGGAGGCGGGCGGGCTGGCGGTGGCCCAGGTCGAGATGCGGGGGCGGCAGGCACTGCTCGCTCCGGACCGGCTGCGCCGGCT
>JBJKSO010000010.1:0-50930 GCA_046703825.1 Candidatus Dormibacteria bacterium | reverse complement strand
AGCAGGCCCAGGGTCACGGCGCCCAGAACCGCGGCTGCGAGCGGGGCGGCCAGCGCCGGGCTGAAGGCGAGGCCCGCCGACGCGGCGACCGTCTTGGCACCTCCCCGGGCAGGGCGCGGGCCACCGGCAGTGAACAGTCCGAGGGTCTGCTGTGTCCGAACCGACAGCCAGAGCTCGAGCTGGGCGGAGTCCTCGAAAGCGGCCGGGCTCACCGCCTGCAGGTCGACCAGGACTTGCTGGGCCACCAGCTGGGCCAGCTGACTGTCCGCGACCGTGGCTTGGGCCAGCTGTTCCAGCCACGGGCGCAAGGTCTCGGACACTGCCGCAGCGGTGGGGTCCCCGGTGCTGTGCAGCGCTCTGTGGGCGGTCTGCACCGGTTCAAGAGGAAGTCCGTGGATCAACCCTGCCTCCTCAGGTCGCCAGCTCCGCAGCTCCCGATGCTAGCTGTGACCGGCCGCTCCAAACTGGCGCGGCCTGTGACAAAGCCGTCAGACGGCAGCCGGGGCTTGAAGGTGCTCCACCACCCAGTCGATGCTCCGGGTCAGCTGGGCGACGTCGCTCGGCTCAACGGCGGGAAACAGCCCTAGGCGCAACTGGTTGCGGCCCAGCTTGCGGTAGGAGTCCGTGTCCACGATCCCGTTCTGGCGCAGCACCTCGGAGACGCGCCGGGCCGGAATCTCGGGATCGAGGTCGATGGTGGCAACCACACTGCTGCGCTCGGACGGTTCAGCGACGAACGGATTGGCCCAGGGGCGCGCCTCGGCCCACTCGTACACCAGCTGCGCCGAGTCCCGGCAGCGCGCAACTGCCCAGCTGAGACCGCCCTGGTCAAGGAGCCAGTGCACCTGGTGGTTGAGCAGGAACAGGGTGGCGATGGCGGGGGTGTTCACGGTCTGGTTTTGGCGGGAGTTCTGGAGCGCCTGCAGGAAGCTCAGCGACGGGGGAATCCAGCGGTCGCCGGCGGCCAGGTCCTCCGCGCGGCTAACGGCGGCGGGGGAGCAGAGGGCTATCCAGAGGCCGCCCTCGGAGGCAAAGCACTTCTGCGGCGAGAAGTAGTACGCGTCAGCTTGGCGGACATCGACCGCCAAGCCTCCCGCGGCGGAGGTGGCATCGACCAGGACCAGCTGCTCCTCGCCTCCCACCCGCACCACCGGCGCCACCACGCCGGTGGAGGTCTCGTTCTGGGTCAGGCAGTAGGTGTCGACTTCACTGCTCGGCTGCGGCGAGGGCCGGGTGCCGGGAGGCGACTCGATGACCTGCGGCGCTGCCAGATGCGGAGCCGCCGCCGCCGCCGCCGCAAACTTGGAGGAGAACTCGCCGAACACCAGGTGCTGGCTCCGCCCCGCGATCAGGCAGCTCACCGCGACGTCCCAGAAGCAGCTGGCGCCGCCGTTGCCCAGCACCACCTCGTATCCGTCCGGCAGTGAGAAGAGTTCGGCGAGGCCGGAGCGGACGTCGCCGACCACCTGCTTCACTGGCGCCTGCCGGTGGCTGGTACCGAGCAGGTCCGCCGAGGCGTCCGCGAGAGCCCGGACGGCGGCACCCGGTACCTTAGAGGGGCCGCAGCCGAAGCGCCCGTCCTTAGGCAGGAGATGGCTGGGGACGGTGAGCTCGAGGTCAGCCGCCGCAGACATGGGAGGGAAGTGTATTGTCTCGGCCCATCGCAGCCCCCAAGGAAATCTCCCGCAGGGTGAGCGCCGTCGCCGAGTCGGCGACTTTGGCCATGGACCGCCGGGCTCGCGAGCTGGTGGCCGCCGGCGAGAACGTGATTTCGTTCGCCGCTGGCGAACCGGACTTCAACACGGCGCCGGAGACGGTGCACGCCGCCATCGAGGCCTGCCGAGACCCTCGCAATCACCACTACTCCCCATCAGCGGGCCTGCCCGAGCTGCGTGAGGCGGTAGCCGCCAAGACCAGGCGCGACTCGGGGCTGGAGATTGCTCCGAGCCAGGTCCTGATAACCAACGGCACCAAGCAGGCGGTGGCCCATGCCTTCGCCACCTTGCTCAACCCCGGTGACGAGGTGCTGGTGCCGTCGCCCTTCTGGGTCACCTTCCCTGAGGCCATCACCCTGGCTGGGGGGACCCCGGTGATGGTGCCGACCGACGAGTCGCTGGGATTCCGGACCTCGCCCGCCCAGCTGGAGCGATACGTCACCGACCGCACCAAGGCGCTGCTCTTTGTGTCGCCCTGCAACCCGACCGGGGCGGTCTACAGCCGCGAGCAGATGGAGGAGCTTGGCCGCTGGGTCTACGAGCGTGGGCTCTGGGTGGTCAGCGACGAGATCTACGAGTACTTCGTCTACGACGGTGCCCAATTCAACTCCCTGCCCGCCGTGGTGCCAGAGTTGAGGGACCGCACCGTATGCCTGAACGGGGTGGCCAAGGCGTATGCCATGACCGGCTGGCGGGTGGGGTGGATGCACGGTCCCCAGCCTTTCATCACCGCCGCCAGCAACCTCCACTCCCACGTGGCCGGCAACATCTCCAACGTTTCCCAACGCGCTGCTGTGGCGGCACTGAGCGTGGGGCCGACGGTGCCGCTCCAGCTGCGGGAGGCCTTCGCCCGCCGCCGCAAGCTGATCCTCGGCTGGCTGGAGCGGGTCCCCGGTTTCGAGTGCCCGCCGCCTCAGGGCGCCTTCTACGTCTTCCCGTCGGTAGAGGGGGTGCTGGGCAGCCGGGTTGCCGGCCGACGCATCAGCAGCTCCGCCGAGCTGGCTGCCGTCCTCTTGGATGAGGTGCGGGTGGCCGCGACTCCGGGTGAGGCGTTCGGAGCGCCCGGGTACCTGCGCTTCTCGTACGCACTCGGCGAGCCCGCCCTTGAGGAAGGGATGTCACGCCTGGTCGGCTTGCTGTCCTAAGCCCGCGGGCGGGTCGCGCGTGGACCTTGGAGCGCGGCCGCTGGATGGCAATCGCCAGGATCACCCTCGGGCTCATCCTGGTAGCAGACGCGATTCTCGAGTGGCAGCCGGCCGACTACCAAGTTTTCTCCAGTTTTTTGACGGCGTCCGCAACCGCGCTGCCCGGTCCCCTGGCGGAGCTGGCGACCTGGGCGGCCGGTGTGCTTTCAGGCCAGACCGCGGCCGCCAACGGGGTGCTGGCCGCGTTGGAGACCGCTTTCGGGGTCTCGTGGACCCTGGGCCTGTACACCCGTGCAACCTTGCTCGCTGGCATCCCGGTGTTCCTGGGAGTGTGGCTCTTCGGCGAGGGCCTGGGCGGCGCGTTCAGCCCCGGGGCCACAGATCTGAGCGCCGGGCCGCTCTACGTGCTCTGCTGCCTGGCACTCTGGGCCGGTGCCAGTTGGCGTTGCTGGAGCCTGGACGCCTGGCTTGGCCGGAGTTCGCGCGCCTACCGCCGGAGCGCGGTGGGCGCGGCCGCCGCAGCCCTGCTGGCGCTGCTTGCGGCCACCACCTGGAGTGCTCTGGTGGTAAGCGGCCAGCCCGGGATCGCCGGACCGGCACCGGTGGGGGCGGCGGCGATGGCCATGGACGGCCAGCGCAACGTCGACTTGCTCTACGGGGGCTGCGGATACCTGGTGTGCAGCCACCAGACCTGGATCTGGGACGGGCGATCGTGGTCGCTCCAGGCCACGCCGCCCGGTCTGCCCGCCCTCGGCTACGCGTCCATGGCCTACTTCCCGCCGCTTCATCAAGTGGTCATGTTCGGAGGTGCTCAGCTCCAGGGAACTGTTCCCCCCAGCGGGGCGACCTGGATCTGGGACGGTCACTGGGACCGCTTTAGGGGTGGTTCCGAGCCTCCGGCCCGGAGGTTCGCGGCTTTGGCCTACGATCCGAAGAGCCAGCAGCTGATCCTCTTTGGCGGGGACACCGCCGAGGCCCGACCGCTGGGCGACACCTGGGTCTTCAACCGCTCGGGGTGGCACCGCCTGCATCCGTTGCGGAGCCCATCACCGCGCGCAGCAGCGGCGATGGCCTGGGATCCCCACCTTGGCAAGCTGGTCCTCTTCGGCGGTAACGGTTCCCAGGGGCGGCTTGGCGACACCTGGGCCTGGGGGGCGGACGGTTGGTCCCGGCTCAGGCCGCAGAACTCGCCGCCGCCCTTGGCCTACGAGTCGATGGCGACCGATCCTCTGACCGGAACGGCACTGCTGTACTCGGGAGTGTCCGCCGGGCCGACCACCTGGGAGCTGAAGGGGGGGAGCTGGAGGCCTGTGCCGACGGCAGGTGAGGCTCAGCCGCCAGTCTCCAGCTTTGAGATCCTGGCCCCGGCTCCGGACAAGCGAGGCGTGCTCCTATTTGGGGGAGCATCCAGCAGCAGTTCCAGCTACTTCAGCCACCAGCTCTGGCTGTGGGGCGGCAAGGGCTGGGTCAGGTTGGGGCGCTAGTCGAGCCGGGACAGCTGCTCGGTTAGCTGGCTGATCTGGCTGGGCTGGCAGTTGCCTCCCGAGATGACACAGACCACGTCGTCGCCCGGGCCGGCCCACTCGCCAAGAGCCTGAGCGTGCTCCAAGAGCGCCGCAGTCGATAAAGCTCCGGTGGGCTCGACCACAAGCTTGGTCCGGCTCCACAACCACCAGCAGGCCCCGGCCAGCTGTTGGTCGGTGACAGTCAGGATCTGCGGGACGTGCTCGCGGATCACCTCCCAGGGCAGCTGGCCCAGATGGAGGGTGCGCGCCCCATCAGCGGCGGTCTCCGGCACCCGATCCAGGGTCACCATCCGGCCCGCGGCCAGCGACCGAGCCCCATCGTCGCCGTTGGCGGGCTCCACCCCGATCACCTTGGCGCTCGGCCAGAGGCGCTCGGCGGCCAGCGCAATCCCGGAGATGAGACCGCCGCCGCCCACCGGGACCAGCACCACTTTGGGTTCAGCCCCCAACTCGGCCAGCTGGGGCGCTAGCTCCTGCGCCACCGTCGACTGTCCGGCGATCACCTCGGCGTCACCGTGCGGATGGATAAACCGAAGGTTGCGCTCCTCTGCCAGCTGGCGGGCCACCTCTTCCCGGTTGACCCCGGTCACCCCCTCGGAGACAACCGTGGCGCCGTAGGCGCGGGCGGCGGCGGCCTTGACCGGGGAGGCGCCCTCGGGCATAACGATGGTTGCGGTTAGGCCCAGCTCCTGGGCGGCTAGAGCGATGGCCTGACCGTGATTGCCGGAGGAGACCGCCAGCAGACCGCGGCGGTCTCCGGCCTCCAGGCCGGCCAGGGCCGCGTTCAGAGCCCCCCGGATCTTGAAGGAGCCCGAGCGCTGAAGGGACTCCGCTTTGAACCACACCCGAAGGCCGGTGCGAGCGTCGGTCAGGCGCGAGTGGACCACCGGGGTCTTGTGAACCAGGCCGGCGAGACGCTCACGTGCCCGGTCCATGTCGATGTCGGTTGCGATTGAGGTCACCGAAGCCAGCATAAGGAGCGATCAGCCGGGTTGTCCTGGCCCGCCGGAGCTAGCCTGGTCCAGCTGCCAGAGGGCGCGTTGCCTCGCCACTTGGAAGGTCGCCGGCCATGGCCCCCCGGGCTCGGAGCCCTCGAGTGAGGCTGACACCTGCTCCGCGATCTGGCGGCGCTGCCGCTCCACAAACTTGGCGGTCACCGTCTGCCCGTGACCAGGAACCACCAACGACGGCGTTGCCTGCAGCAGCCCCTCTAGGGTGTTGGGCCAATCCAAAGGATAGGAATCGCCGAACGAGGGCGGGTTGCCTTCCTCGACCAGATCGCCGGCGAAGAGCGCGCCTGTGGTAAGGCTCTGGATGCAGAGGTCCCCGTCGGTGTGCCCGCGGCCCGGGTGCCAGAGACGGACTCGGTGCCCCCCCAGGTCGAGCTCCAGCTCGTTCTGCACGATGCGGCCGGGAGCGACCAGTGGCGAGGCTGCGATCTGGCGCACCAGGTCCTCATCGTCGACCGCGGCCAGCACCGATGCGCGCTGCTCTTCGCCTGAGTCGCGGAGCGCAGCAGCGCAGTTGCTGTGCCCGTAGATTTCTCCCGCCTTGAAGGCGGCGTTGCCGAAGGTGTGGTCGAAATGACAGTGGGTGTTGACCAGCAGCAGCGCCGCCGATGTGACCTGCGTTGCCGCCGCCCGAATCCATTGGCCGCGGGCGAGGGAGGTTCCGGAGTCCACCACCAGAGCCGTGTGCGCGCCTACAAGCAGTCCCACGTTCATCTCGAACTCTGGAACTCGCAGGACGTGCACCCCTGGTGCCGCAGACGCCCAGGCCTGGAGCGCCGAGTCCTCTGCCACCCGCGCTACTTCCAGGTGACCTGCACCACTTCCCGCCACCAGTCCAACCAGCTGGAGTCCCCTTGCGAGCGCAGGGGACCGGCGGTGGGCCGGTTCCAGAGAGTCAGGTACAGGTCGGCGGCCGCCCCCTGCACCTGGCAGGGGGCGGCATCCGAAGACCGGCTGGTCACGAACGCGCGCCCGGCGCGGGCCAGTCGCCAGCTCTCTACGGCGTCGGTCGCGGTGAGCACGACCAGTGGCTCAAGGTTGGCGGTCTCGGGCTTGCGCCGGCTCAGAAAGCCGAACAGCAGCTCCTCGATGCCGTCCGAGGCGAACTCCGGGTCGAAAGCGGCCGGAGTCACGCCGGCCGCGACCTGGGCGTCCACGCGGTGGATCGCGGTTTCGTGGCCCTGCCGGCGTGCCCAGAAGAGCAGCGGCGAGGGTGCGGCCAGGAACGTCCAGCACTGCAGGTCGGGTGCCGCCCGTCCCAGTGCTCTTGCAAGGTTGTCTAGTCCCTCGCGGTACCAGTCCACGAGCGACTCCCTGGGCGGGCCCAGCCGCAGCACCTCGTGCTCGGTGTGCTTGGTAGCGGCCTGTTCGAGTCCATCGGTGACGAAGCGGCAGGCCCAGCGATGGACATATCCGATGTGGCGCAGGAGGTCTTCCACCTGCCAGCCGGGGCAGGTCGGAACTTGGGCGGTCGGCCCGGCCAGCTCGGCTGCGGCCGCGAGCGCCGCACCCTCCTTCTTCAGCGCCGCGATGTAGGCGGTAACGTCCATCGCCTACCCAATCTAGCGGCTGCCGACGCCGACCGAAGCGGCCGCGTAGAGCCGCCTCAAGTGCCAGAAGCCACCGCGCAGTCGGCGGTCAGGCGTCGGCCGCAGCCGGACCTGCCGCGTTGGCCGGCCAGGACCGCGTCCCGCTAGATTGTGGTGGCCGGACCCGATATCGGAGGAGGGGCGCTTTGAGTGAGGCCGAGGTTCGGGCATTCTCGCCCACACCCGAGCAGTTCGCCTGGACCTTTGGCGGGGTAGATCCTTTGGCTCGTGTGCAGCCCGGGACCATACTGGAGCTGTTCACCGAGGACTGCTTCGCCGGGCGGGTCACGAGCGACCGCCACCTGGTCTCTCAGGTATGTCAGTTCCCATTCCTCAATCCGCAAACCGGACCGTTCTACATCGAAGGCGCCGAGCCCGGGGATACCCTGGCGGTCCACTTCATCTCCATCGAGCCCGCCCGCGACTGGGCCGCATCGACCACGGTTCCCTTGTTCGGGGCCTTGACCAGCACCCATCTAACCGCGACTCTGCAAGAGCCGCTGCCCGAGTTGGTCTGGATCTGGCAGCTCGACCGCCGGGCGCGTACCTGCCGCTTCGCGCCCAAGCACGGCGACTTCGAGGTCGATCTGCCCATGGACCCCATGCACGGCACGGTGGGGGTGGCTCCCGCGAACCTCGAGGTGCGCTCGGCGCTGGTGCCGGACGCCTTCGGCGGCAACATGGACACTCCGGAGATGCGCGCCGGGGCCACCTGCTACCTGGGCGTGAACGTGGAGGGTGCTTTGCTGTCGCTCGGCGACGGCCACGCCCGCCAGGGGGAGGGCGAAACCTGCGGGGTGGCGGTGGAGTGCGCCATGAACACGGTGGTGCTGGTGGACCTGATCAAGGGCCGGCCGTGTCCTTGGCCGCGGCTGGAGACGGATGAATACCTGATCTCCACCGGCTCGGTGCGCCCGCTCGAGGATGCCTTCCGGATCGCCCAGGCTGATCTCGTCAACTGGTTGGGAGAAGACTTCGGACTCGAGAAGATGGATGCCTACCAGTTGATCTCGCAGGCGGTGCTGGCGCCCTTGGCCAACGTGTGCGACACCAACTACACCTCGGTCGCCAAGTTCCCCAAGCGGTACCTGCCGAAGGCAGCCGCCATGGGCGACACCCACGCCCGACTCAAGTCCCTGGCTCGCGGCTACTTCGCCTGATCGACACGCCGAGCGCGGGTGGGCCAACCCTTCCCCATCCGCCCGCCGCTGCCAAGGACAGGCTGCGGTCCGGCGAGAAGCGGGCTGGGGCGCTACCGGCGCACCGACGGCGCGCAGCGAAGTCAGCTGAGAGGACGACTTGGAGATACGCTACTCAAAGCAACTCGGTCGGAAAGATTCCGACAGCCGCGATCTGTGGCCACTGATTGTTCGCTCACCGCGAACGGGGTAGAGGAGAGGGCCACGGCATTTTTCCGCCGGCGATCGATGTGGGGCATGCATGGGGGGGCCTCGAATTGGTCCAACCGGGGGCACCCCGCGCGCAAGGCACCGGGCCCGCCGGGTACGCAGCAGCCGCGCGCACGGTAGCTGAGGCTGGGCAGTCCCGCGCGGGTTGCCGGGTCGGCCGGGTGGTGCGCGGTCCGCAGGCCGTAGGAGCCAGCTGGTCACCACCGCGGACGTACCTTCGCTGTATGCCCGGTCCAAATCGGGGTCCCTCGGTGCCAGCTACTCCAGGGTGGGGCACGGCTTGCCTCGGCCTTGCGGACTCGGTGGGTCGCGTGCTGCGCCAGACCGGCCCCGGCGAAGTGCTCACCTACGGGGAGGTGGCAGCCTTGGCAGGTCGCGCCGGGGCGGCGCGTGCGGTCGGCCGGGTCATGGCCGCGTCTTCGGGCCTGCCGTGGTGGCGCGTCGTCGCTGCCAACGGGCGGCTGGTGCCCGGGCACGAGCAGCAGCAGGCCGAGCGGCTGACGGCGGAGGGAGTGTCAGTCGTCAACGGGCGCTGCGTTCTCTCCAGACGCGTCGGCACATATGTTCGAGGGCGGGGAGGGGCGCGACGAGACGGTGAGCGGTCCGTGAAGTCCCTCCCGGCCGCACATAACTGATGCGTTGGTCGGCTTGAGAGGGCTACGTCAGTCGAGACGGCAACAGGCTTCACAAAGATCCACGCCTCGGGTGCAGTCCGGGCCACGCCGCCTGCATATGGACGGCGGCCGTCGGCTCTGGGCGTTGGCTGCCCTTCTTGCCGTCCCGCAGAAGCGCTCACGGCCCTCCCTCCGGGCGCCGAGCGCCCCCCTCAGGCACGCGACCGCCGTGGCGGCCCGCATGGCGTACTAGAAGATCGCGATAAGGTCTCTTATCTTGAGCTAGGGAATGTCTGTCGGTCACGCCCACATTCCGACCTCAGTCCCCCGGGTGAGGCTGGCAGGATGGCAGCCCGGTGGGAGCCATCCATCCGCCGGCGAGCACTCGCCCAGGGCGCTGTCGCCGACCTCAGACCACCTGGGCCCCGTACATCTGGCCGAGCGGGTCGCTGATCAGCTCGAGCCGGGCGCCGTCGGGATCCCGGAAGTACAGCGAAGAGCCGTCGACGTGGGCGTAGGGCACGCCCGCCGCGTCAAGGTTAGCCTTGAGGTGCTCCCAGCGCTCCGGCTCCACCGATATGGCCAAGTGGTGCAGCCCGCCCAGGACCTCGGCGTAAGGCCCGAGCTCAAGACCGGGAAGGTCGAAGAAGGCGATGGCGTTGCCATTGCCGACGTCAAAGAAGAAATGGGTGGAACCGCCGTAGTCGCGGTTCTCCATCACGTCCGTCAGCGGCATCTCCAGCACATCCTGGTAGAAGCGGATCGTGCGTTCGACGTCGCTGCTGATCAGAGCGGTGTGGTGTATCCCCCGGGTCGAGCTCGGCGGGCGCGCGCCGCTAGGCCGCAGGTAGCGCTGGGCCAGCTCTGCCCGTCTGGCCGCTGCCGCCGCCCGCTCCGCGCCCTGCAAGCCCGCGGTCGGACCGTTGTTCCTGGGTGCAGCTGGGGCCGGCTTGATGTGGCTTTCGATCTCGCCCGCCGCGTCGCCGCTCACCATCTCATGCTCGCATAGCCAGCCGGGCGAATGTTGTGGTCCGGGGTATGTGCTGGTCGCGGGGTGGCTGGTGGGTCTAACTCCCACTGGCTGTGGCGAGGAAGTTCCCGCATCCCTGCCAAAAAAGAGGGTTAGCGGCCGCCCGGATTGCCCACCGGACTGTGCTTCCATAGCGAGGTGAGCCCATCGCCCCTCGACGCATTCCATCCGGCCGTGAGGGCCTGGTTTGTCGAGCACTTTCCCGCCGGTCCCACCGACCCACAGCGACTCGGCTGGCGGTCGATCCGGACCGGCAGTGACACCCTGCTGGCGGCTCCCACCGGGTCGGGCAAGACGCTGGCCGGCTTTCTGGTGGCGATCGACCACTGCCTGCGCTCGGCCGAGGCCGGTGACGCTCTTGACGGCGGTCCCCGGGTTGTCTACGTCTCCCCTCTCAAGGCGCTGGCGGTCGATGTTCAGGAGAACTTGCGCGAGCCGTTGACGGGGATAGCGTCGAAGGCCGCCAGCCTGGGGGTGACGCTGAGCCCGCTGACCGTCGGAGTTCGCAGCGGCGACACCCCGGCCGCGGAGCGCGCCGCCATGCTGCGCCAGCCCCCGAACATTATCGTTACCACCCCGGAGAGCCTGTTTCTGATGGTCACGGCCAGCCGCAGCCGCGAGCTGCTGCGCCAGGTGCAGACCGTGGTCGTTGATGAGATCCACACCATGGCGCGTGACAAGCGCGGCGCCCATCTTTCGCTGACCCTGGAGCGGCTTGACCGGATCCAGACCGGTTCGCGGCCACAGCGGATCGGTCTCTCCGCTACCCAGAAGCCGATCGCGCGCGTGGCCGCCCTGCTCAAGGGGGCCGCACCCGGCCGGAGCTGCACCGTGGTCGACTGCGGTCACCGACGCGAGCTCGACCTGGCCATCGAGCTGCCGGATTCCGAGTTGGGGGCGGTGGCGTCGCTGGAGCAGCTTGGCCACATTCTCGATCGGGTGGCCGGGCACGTCCAGGCCCACCGGACCACCCTGATCTTCGTCAACACCCGGCGAATGTCGGAGCGCCTCGCCCACCTGCTGGCGGAGCGCCTCGGGGAGGAGGCGGTGGCCGCCCACCACGGCAGTCTCTCCCGCGAGCGTCGCCAGCGCGTGGAGGCGCGGCTGCGACAGGGCGATCTCCGGGCGCTGGTGGCCACCTCGTCGCTGGAGCTGGGAATCGATGTCGGGCCGGTGGAGATGGTGTGCCAGATCGGGAGCACCCGCAACATCGCCACCCTGCTGCAGCGGGTGGGCCGGGCCAACCACAGCCGCGACGGCGTGCCCTTGGGCCGCCTGTTCCCCCTGAGCCGCGATGAGCTGGTGGAGTCCGCGGCCATGCTCTGGGCGGTCCGGGACGGCGCCCTTGATGCCCTGCCCCAGCCGCCGATGCCGCTGGATGTCCTGGCCCAGCAACTGGTGGCCGAGGTCGCGGCGGAGCCGCGGACCGAGCAAGACCTCTTCGAGCTGGCGCGAAGCTCGGCTGCCTTCTCCGAGCTCAGCTGGGACGATTTCCAGCGCACTCTGGAGCTGGTCTCGGATGGAGTGGTTACCGGCCGGGGCCGGCGTGGCGCCTACCTCCACCGCGACCTCGTCAACCACCGGGTGCTGCCGCGCCGGGGCGCCCGCCTGGCCGCTCTCCTGAACGCGGGCGCCATCCCCGAGACCGGTGACTACCGTGTGCTGGCTGATCCGGACGACACCTTCGTCGGTGCCGTCAACGAGGACTTCGCCATCGAATCTTTGCCGGGCGACGTCTTTCTGCTCGGCTCCCACTCCTGGCGGATCCGTCGCGTCGAGGCGGGAGTGGTCCGGGTGGTGGACGCCGAGGGCGTTCCGCCCAGCATCCCGTTCTGGCTGGGCGAAGCCCCGGGGCGCAGCGATGAGCTGTCGGAGCGGGTGTCCGACTTGCGCCGGTTGGCGCAGCAACTGCTCGAGTCCGAACCCCTGGAGTCGGCCGCCGAAACGCTGGCGGCACGGATTGGCTGCGGCCGCGACTGCGCCAGGGAGCTGTGCCGCTACCTGGATGCCGCGCGCCGGGCCTTGGGCGTCATCCCCACCCAGTCAGACCTCCTCTTCGAGCGTTTCTTCGACGAGACCGAGGGCAGCCAGCTGGTGGTCCACTCACCGTTCGGAAGCCGTATCAACCGCGCCCTGGGGCTGGCTCTGCGCAAGCGCTTCTGCACCACCTTCGACTTCGAGTTGCAGGCGGCCGCCAATGACGACGCCTGCGTGCTCTCGCTGGGACCCCAGCACAGCTTCCCGCTGAGCACCATTCCGGGATTGGTTCGGGCCGACAGCGCGCGCCGGGTTTTGGAGCAGGCGCTGCTCCCCACCCCGATGTTCACCGCCCGCTGGCGCTGGAACCTCACCCGAGCTCTGATGGTGCCCCGTGCCCGGGGCAGCTCCAGGGTGCCGGTGGCGATCCAGCGGATGGAGGCGGACGACATGATGGCCGCGGTCTTCCCCGCGCTGGCCGCCTGCCAGGAGAACGCTCCTGCCGGTCCCATCGCCATCCCGGACCACCTGTTGGTGACCCAGACCATGCGCGACTGTCTGGAGGAGGCGATGGACGTCGCGGGACTGGAGCGGCTGCTGGCCGCCGTGGCTGACGGCTCGGTCCGGCTTCACTTCCGCGATTCCGCCGAGCCTTCGGTGCTGGCGCACGAGATCCTCAACGGCCGGCCCTTCACCTTCCTGGACGACGCTCCGCTCGAGGAGCGGCGGACCAGGTCGGTGCGGCTGCGTCCCGGCCTGCCGCTGCAGGTGCTGACTCCGGATCGCTTTCAGGAGTCGGAGGTGACCGAGGTGGCGGCTGAGGTTGCTCCAGACCTGCGGGACGCGGAGGAACTGCACGACCTCTTGCTCGCGCTCGGGGTGGCGCGGACCCGACAGGAGTGGCAGCCCTGGTTTGAGCACCTCCAAAATTCCGGCCGAGCCTTCGGTGTGGATCTGGGCCATGAATCTGGTGCGCTGTGGGCTGCGATTGAACGCCAGGGGCTGGTGGCGGCAGCCCTGGAGGGTCGAGCCGGGACGCTGGCCGCCGAACCCTCCGTTTGGACCCACGAGGACGCGGTGGACCACATCGTCCGTGGCCACTTGGAGGTGAGCCGCCCCCTCTCCGTGGCCGGGCTGGCCCAGCAGACCGCTTTGCCGCCCACCTCGGTACGGGACTCGGTCGCGCGCCTGGAGCAGGAGGGGTTCGCCTGCCGCCTCCTCCCCTCCTCGGCTCAGGAGGAGACCTGGTGCGCCCGGCGGGTGTTGCTCAGGCTCCAGGCGCGGCGGCGGCGCGAGCGCCAGGCCGCCTCGCGCCCGGCGACGGCTCAGCAGTTGATGCGCTTCCTGCTCCGCTGGCAGCACGTTATGCCCGGTGAGCAGCTGAGCGGACCGCGGGGGGTGCTGGCGGTGCTCGACCAGCTTCAGGGCTTCGAACTTCCTGCCGCCGCCTGGGAGAGCGACGTGCTGCCGCTGCGGGTCGGTGCGTACCAGCCGGGCTGGCTGGACGAGCTGTGCCTGTCCGGTGCACTCAGCTGGGGCCGGCTGGGTCTGCGCCGCAGCGAGCCTGAGGACGGCGTGCGGCGCGGGGTGGCAGCGCCGTCCCGGGCCACGCCGCTGACCTTTGCGCTGCGCGAGGATGTGGACTGGCTGCTTGCGGCCATGCGGGGCGGCGCTGTGGCCACTCCCGCTGAGCTGGGCGCGGCAGCCGAGGTGCTGAGCGTGCTGCGGGAGCGGGGAGCGCTGTTCCAGGCGGAGATCCGCTCGCTGACCGGGCGTCTTCCCCAGGAGGTCGAGGATGCTCTGTGGGAGCTGGTTGCCCGTGGGCTGGTCACGGCCGACGGGTTCCAGGCGGTCCGGTCGCTGCTCGCCGCCCGCGTCAACTGGCAGCAAGACTCCCGCCGCCGGCGGCGTCAGCGCTCGGGGCTGCGTCGCGGCATCGATTGGAGTGGCCCCAGCGAGGGGCGCTGGGCCCTGCTCCCGACCGCCGCCGCGGCAGGGGCCCCCGAGGAGCTGGCCGAGGCGGCGGCCGAGCAGCTGCTGACTCGTTGGGGAATCGTCTTTTGGGACCTGCTGGCGCGTGAGTCGTTGGCCCTCCCTTGGCGGGAGGTGGTCTGGGCACTGCGCCGCATGGAGGCCCGCGGGGTCGTGGTCGGCGGCCGCTTCGTCACCGGGGTGGCGGGAGAGCAGTACGCCCTTCCCCAGGCGCTGGAGGCGCTCAGGGCGCTGCCCCCGCCCAGCGACGAGCAAGTCGAGCTCAGCGCCGCAGATCCACTCAACCTGGTTGGCATCCTCCTCCCCGGGGAGCGGGTGCCGGCGGTCAGAACCGGCAGGGTGGCGTACCGCGACGGCCTGCCGGTTCCCGTTTCCGACCGGCGCCAGGCGTTGGCCTGAGATCGTCTCCTGGGGTGCGAGCGTGTCCTTGAGGGTGGCAATCTAGACAAGTGCCTGTCCCCGCCGACGCCGCCCACCTGGCACCCGACCTGCCGACTGCGGTAGAGCGCCTGGTAATCACCGCGGTACGGCCCCAGGTCGACTGCGGGAGTAGGCCGGCGAAGGCGATCGCCGGGCAACCCTTGCCGGTGGAGGCCCGCATCTTCGCCGAAGGGCAACCTGCCTTGCGAGCGCGGGTCAGCTGGCGCCAGTCCGGGCCGTGGAGCAAGCGGCCCATGCGTCTCCACCCGGTTCACGACAACCTCTGGGAGGCGCTGGTGGAGTTCGGCGAGCTGGGCCACGGCGAGTTTCGCATCCTCGCCTGGGAGGACCGCTTCGGCAGCTGGCGCCGGTGGGTGGTCAACTGGCAGCGGGCCGGCGTGGACCAGTCCAGTGAGCTGCCACTGGGACTGGATCTGGCTCTGTCGCGCCTGGCGGAGATGCCCGGCGTCACGGCCGGCGACTGGCTCCAGCGAGTGCGCCGGGCCGCCGCTGGCCCCGGTGCGGCGCTGATGCGACTTCTGCTCCAGCCGGAGCTGGCCGAGCTGCTCGGGGCGACTCCGGATCCAGATGCGCTGGAGTCGCCTGCGCTACCGGTTTGGGTGGAGCGCCAGCTGGCCCAGGTGGGGGCCTGGTACGAGTTCTTCCCGCGGTCCGAGGGGTCGGCGGCGGGCCGCTCCGGGACCTTTGCCACTGCTGCGACCAGGCTGAGCGGCATCGCCGCCATGGGGTTCGATGTCGTCTATCTGCCCCCGATCCACCCTATCGGGACTACTGCCCGGCGAGGTCCCAACAACACCGTCCCCGCCAGGCCGGGCGACCCCGGCAGCCCCTGGGCGATCGGCTCACCCGCCGGTGGCCACACGGCGGTAAATCCCGAGCTCGGGACGCTTGAGGACTTCGACCGCTTCCGCGCCGAGGCGGAGCGGCTCGGGATGGAGGTGGCACTCGACTACACGTTGCAGTGTTCGCCCGACCATCCCTGGGTCAGCCAGCACCCGGAGTGGTTCGTCCACCGCCCGGACGGCAGCATCCGCACCGCCGAGAATCCGCCCAAGCGCTACGACGACGTCTACCCGCTCGACTTCCTATGCGCGGACTGGCGCGGGCTCTGGCTCGCGTGCTACCAGGTGCTGGAATTCTGGATTCAAAGAGGGGTGCGGGTCTTCCGGGTGGACAACCCGCATACCAAGCCCCTCCCCTTCTGGCGCTGGGTTTGGGAGCGGCTGCGGTCCGAACACCCGGAGGTGGTGATGCTCGCCGAAGCGTTCACCACGCCGGCCCTGATGTTCGAGCTCTCCAAGCTCGGCTTCAGCCAGTCCTACACCTACTTCACCTGGCGCAACCGCAAGGCGGCGCTGGAGACCTACCTCGAGCAGCTCGCCAGCGAGACACCGGACTTCTACCGACCCAACTTCTTCGCCAACACCCCGGACATCCTTACGCGCGAGCTGGCCGAGGGCGGTCCAGCTGCGTTTCGTGCTCGCTTCGTGCTGGCGGCGACGCTCTCTCCCAGCTACGGGATCTACAGCGGGTTCGAGCTTTTCGAGAACGTCCCGCTGAGGCGGAGCAGCGAAGAGTACCTGGACTCCGAGAAGTATCAGTTCCGTCCGCGCGATTGGGATCGAGCTCCGTCGATGACGCCCCTCATCGCCCAGGTCAACCGGCTGCGCCACACGCATCCGGCGCTGCAGCAGCTTCGCGGCCTGCGATTCCACCGCACCGGCAGCCCCTGGGTGATCAGCTACTCGCGCCGCTCCGCCGACGGGCACGACACCCTGCTGATCGCCGTCAACCTTGACCCTGCCCGCTCCCACTCGACCTTCCTGCGGCTGCATCTGGATGACCTCGGCCTGCGTGCCCGCCGGGAGTTCGGTGTGCGAGAGCTGCTCTCTGGCCAGCGGGCGGTGTGGAAGGGGTCCGCTCAGCGGATAGAGCTGGACCCAAAGAGTGGGCCGGCGCTGATCTGGGCGATTGAACCGTGAGTGTGAGAAGTGACCCGCAGTGGTACCGGGACGCGGTCATCTACGAGGTCTACGTCCGTGGCTACTACGACTCCAACGGCGACGGCGTCGGCGACCTGGCCGGGCTCATCGAAAAGCTGGACTACTTGCATTGGCTTGGGATCAACTGCCTTTGGCTGCTGCCCCTCTTCGAGTCGCCCCAGCGCGACGGCGGCTACGACATATCTGACTTTCGGTCGATCCATGCCCCGTACGGGACCACCGACGACATGCGGACCCTGATCCGGGAGGCGCACGCCCGGGAGATCCGGGTCATCTCCGACTTGGTCATGAACCACACGTCCGACCAGCACCCGTGGTTCCAGGAGGCGCGGCGGGATCCCCACTCGCCCAAGCGCGACTGGTACGTGTGGAGCGACACCGTGGGCCGGTTCACCGATGCGCGGGTGATCTTCGTGGACACGGAGCACTCGAACTGGACCTGGGACGACACCGCCAACGCCTATTACTGGCATCGTTTCTTCAGCCACCAGCCCGACCTCAATTACGACAACCCCGAGGTCCAGGAGGCGATGCTCGATGTAATCCGCTACTGGTTGGACATCGGCCTGGACGGACTTCGCCTTGACGCGGTGCCTTACCTGTTCGAGCGCGAGGGGACCAACTGCGAGAACCTGCCTGAGACCCACGCCTATCTGAAGCGAGTTCGCAGCGAGGTGGACAAGGCGTTCCCGGACCGCTTTCTGCTGGCGGAGGCCAACCAGTGGCCCTCGGACGTGCGGGACTACTTCGGTGACGGGGACGAGTGCCACATGTGCTTCCACTTTCCGCTGATGCCCCGGATGTTCATGGGCCTGCGTCAGGAGCAGCGCTATCCGATCACCGAAATCCTCGCCCAGACGCCGCCCATCCCCCCCAACTGCCAGTGGGGGATCTTTCTTCGCAATCACGACGAGCTGACTTTGGAGATGGTGACCGACGTCGAGCGAGACTACATGTACTCGGAGTACGCCCGGGATCCGCTGATGCGGCACAACGTGGGCATCCGCCGCCGGCTGGCACCGCTGTTGGGAAATGGTCGCCGTCAGATTGAGCTCTTCCACGGGCTGCTGCTTTCGCTGCCGGGGACGCCCATCCTCTACTACGGCGACGAGATCGGCATGGGAGACAACATCTACGTCGGCGACCGCGACGGAGTCCGCACCCCGATGCAGTGGAGCGGGGACCGCAACGGGGGGTTCTCCCGGGCGGACTTCGCCCAGCTCTACCTGCCGCCGCTGATGGACCCGCTGTACGGCTATCAGGCCTGCAATGTCGAGCAGCAGCAGCGCAGCGAGAGCTCGCTCTTGCAGTGGGTACGCCGATTCATCCGCATTCGCCAAGCGCATCCGGTTTTTGGCCGGGGCACCTTCGAGGTGCTGGAGGCCAGCAATCCATCGATCTTCGCCTACCTGCGCCGGGACGGCGAGGAAGTGATCATGTGCGTGAACAACCTCTCCCGTTTCCCCCAGCCGGTCGAGATCGACCTCCACCATCTCGTAGGAAAAGTGCCGGTCGAACTCGTGGGCCGAGTACCCTTCCCGCCAGTGCCGGAGCGCCCCTACCCACTCACCCTGGGGCCCCACGGCTTCTTCTGGATGGCGCTCGAGGACCCGGTCTGAGATGGTGGTGCCCGACCTCGGCGAGCTGACTGGCCTCGGTGAGGCGCTGGCGCCCAGCATGAGCCAGGAGCGCTGGTTCACCGACAAGCACCGAGCGGTTGAGCGCGTGCGGATCTCTCACCGCTTCTGGCTGCGGCGCGACAGCCCGGGCCTGGTGATCGCCCTCGCTCGCGTCGAGTTCGCCGAAGGTCCACCCGCCGCCTACCAGCTGGTGCTGGCGCTGTGGCCATGGGATAGCGGGCAGGATGCCGAGGGCGGCCGCTGGCCGGTCCAGGCGCGCTCCAGCGACGGATCTGTTTGGGCGGTGGGCGACGCCCTCGCCGAGCCCGAGTTGGCGCAGGCAACCGTGGAAGGCCTTGCCAGCTCCGGCGCGCTTCAGTCAGGGGGATCGGGCAAGGCGGCGATGCGAGCACTGCACCAGGGCCTGCCAACGCCGTGGCCGCTGCCCGCCACCTCAACCAGCGCGGACCACACCCACACCACGGTGCTGTTCGGCGATCAGTGGATGGTCAAGTTCTTCAGGCGCCTCTGGCCCGGGGTAAGCCCGGAGGCGGAGCTGCTAGAGGCGCTGGACGAGACTGGTTTCACCGGCATCGCGCAGCCACTTGGGGTGATCGAGGCCACCGGCAGCGATGAGCGCTCGCTCGGCGTCGTCCAGCGCTACTTGCGCAACGCCACCGACGGCTTCAACTTGGCCTTGACTTCCCTCCGCGACCTCTACAGCGACCTGCTGCTGGACGCCGACGGGGCGGTGCCGATGCCCGACGGCGTGGTGCGCGCGGTCGAGGAGCAGGGTGGGTCATTCGCGCGATCCGCAACCCAGATCGGTGAGCTGACGGCAGCGCTGCACGCGGCACTGGCGTCGCTCGGCGGCCCGGAGCGCGCCGCCCGGCCGTTCGACCGGGGGGACTTCGATCGGATCGCTTCAGACCTTGTCCGCCAGCTGGACCAGCTCTTGGATACGGGGGACGAGCGCCTGGAGCCGCTTTTGGTGCACGAGTCCGCTCTTCGAGAGCTGGCCGATCGGGTCCGACGCCTGAAACCCGAAGGGCTGGCTATCCGAATCCATGGCGACTACCACCTCGCCCAGTTGCTGAGGACCGATGGCGGGTGGTACGTACTCGACTTTGAAGGCCGACCAGCCTTGCCCATGGAGCTGCGCCGACGGCGCATGTCCGCGTTGCAGGACGTTGCCGGCATGCTGCGCTCTTTCGACTACGCGGCTACCGTGGCGCTCCGCCAGCAGACCAGCAGAGAGGATGCGACGGCCGCCACCCTAGAACCCTACGGATGGGCTTGGGCCCGCTCGGTCCGTCAGCACTTTTTGAAAAGTTACCTGGACTCGCTGTCAGGAAAGGGGGTGATTCCGTCCGACCCCCGCACCGTGGAAGCGATGCTGGACTGCCTCGAGGCCAGCCAGGCACTCTACGAAGTCGATTACGAGCTGCGCAGCCGCCCCGAGTGGGTGGCCATACCGCTCCAGGGGATCGCCCGCTTAGTGCAGCTGAGGCAGCGGCCTGTGGAGGCGCAGCCCTAGGAGCCGCCAAGTACCCCCGGCCGCACGCTGACGGGTAGTCGCCCGATAGCGCGTCACCCCGGCTCCGGCGCCGTCCCGTCGGGCGGCGATCGACAGGACTCCTAGGCTCCCGGCAACCGGAGCCTTTCACCCGGGTAGATCAGCGCTCCATTGAGGTGGTTTGTTTGCTCGATGGCGGACACCGCCTGGCGGGGATCAGTATTCGGATACGCCCTGGTTGCCAGCTGCCAGAGGCTCTCCCCTGGCCCGACCCTCACCACACGAGTCCCCGGATTGGTGCCGCCGAACGCGACCTGCATCATCAGCGCCCCCAGGACCACTGCCGCCATGAGGGCACGCGCCACTAGCCGGCTTGCCGCGCGGTGGCGGGGTTGGCGGACTACGAACATATGTCCGATGGTAGCAAACAAACGTTCGTAGGCGCAAGTGCCTGCAGGAGTAGAGATAAGGGTCTGGGTTTGTCCTTTTGGTTGTGTCCGCAATGAGCCTGGTTGGAGGTGGTACCTGCTGCGGGATCACCTAGTCGTGGAAGCCGAGGACCGTTTAGACCCGCGAGCATCCCCCCGATGGGGCGCCAGGAAGGCTTGCGTTTGGAGGTCTTCGAGGGACGCGCGCCTCGGCACTTGTCCGCCCGATATCTCTACTCCCCTGCAACTGTCTACGGGAGTAGGTGCACGGCAACGACGTGACTGGCGGGGCCCCTTGAGGGGAAGCCGGATCATGTGGGCGGTCACCTGTCGTACTGGGTCTGTCGCTCTGTGGTTAAGGTTCGCGGAGGAACGCGTCAGCGACCTCGATCTCGGCAACTGCAGAGCGTGATCAGACAGCCTTCACTCTACCCAGACGGGTGCGCCTGGGAACCGCGGCTACCGACGGAGAATGCGGGGCATGTCCGTCTTATAAGCGGTTGCGGCGCACTGAGCGCAAGTCGTAGAGTCCGTCCCCAAGCAATGGAAGTGACCGGATTGCCCGCGCCCTTCCGCCGTATCGGAGTGCCAGTAGGCGAGGGGGTTGTGGCACTTGCTGCTGCTTCCTGTGGACCCGGGGGGGCACGTAGTTGCTGAGCGCCCGCGAATCGACTCCAGTTTGGGCCGGTGCCTACACGCTAGTCCTGTCTACCAAAACACCGGATGCTTCGGTCCACCAACTCAATCGGCTGGTAAGACCGATGCTCTTGACATCGGTAGACAGGCGAGCTGACCTGGCACTGCGGATCTTTGCTCGGACAACTGTGCCAGCGGTCAAGTCTGATCGATCCGTTGAAATATTTTGCCAGGGCGGACTTGGGCCGCCCTAGGGGCGCCTGGCTGCGATGACAGTTATACGCCGAGAGTCGGAGACAGGCGGTAACGTTGTCGGACCAAGCGCCTCCACCCGAAACGATGGCCCGCGTCATCGATCGCAGTACTCACCCGGATCCTCCAGCGGCACGTCCCCCCCCATACGGTCGCAGACCACTTACGGCGCCGCTCCCGGCCAGGGCCAGACCGATGAGACGGTTTCTGACGTCACGGAGTACAAGTCCGCTTTGCTCTCGGCTCTGGAGCGAGAGGACGCTCTGCTTACCAGGCTAATGCACATGGAGCTTGGGGTTAGATGGCTGTTGAGCTCGCGCGGCTGGCGAATCCTTTCTGCAGTACGGCGCTCCCTCGGACGGCCTTACACCGATGACGCGGTCGTTGACCTTGTTCGCCAGGGTGGTCCGCGATTTGCGAGCGTGCGCTGTGCCGTAGCCACTAATCACAGTCTCATCCATAACGCCCAAGAACGGCTGAACTATCCGACTCTGAGATTCCCACGATTCGATGAGCCAGTAGTGTCGATTGTGGTACCAACGTTCAATTTACTTAACCTGACCCTCGGCTGCTTGCAATCTATTAGCACGGCGATGACGTCCATTCCATACGAGGTAATCGTCTCTGATGATGGATCTACCGACGCGACTTCGGCGTACCTCCAAGGGCACGTAGCCGGAGTCGTCGTCGCGAGCTCAACGGAAAATTTGGGCTTCTGCGCCGCTGCCAATGCTGGCGCTAAGCTAGCCAAAGGCAAGTACCTGTTCTTCCTCAACAACGATGCCCAGCTCACGCCAGGCTGCATCGATGCAGTTGTCGATGCGGCCTCGGATCCTGGTGTGGGAGCCGTTGGGTGCAAGCTAGTGTACCCTGACGGACGCCTCCAGGAAGCAGGCGGGGTGATCTGGAGTGATGGTACCGGCATGAACTTTGGCCGCGGCGACGACCCCAACAAGCCAGCGTACAACTTTCGCCGCCAAGTAGACTATTGCTCCGGCGCAGCTCTGCTTGTACGTCGCGATATCTTCGCAGAGCTCGGGGGGTTCGACATGGACTTTTCGCCCGGCTATTACGAGGATACCGATTTATGTTTCAAGCTGCGCGCCCGTGGGTTTCGGGTTCTATTCGAACCTCAAGCTGTCGTCCTTCACATAGAGGGCCGCTCCTTCGGGACCGAGTTAGATGCCATGAGCATTGGGCGACACGGGAAGTCAAGCCAAGAGGTTAATCGGCACCTGTTCGTGGCCAAGTGGGGCCAAGAGTTGCTAGAGCACTATCCCCCTGGTACGTCGGGAGGGCTACTGGGAGGACGTCGAACCGACGCCCCAAGGGTGCTTATCTGCGAACACATGGTCCCGACTCCCGACCGCGACTCGGGGAGCTACCGACTTCTATGGATCATCTATGCAATGCTAGATATAGGATGCTCTGTCACATTCTTCTCCATGACGGAACCGGTATCAGAAACTTACAGGGAAGAGCTTCAACGGCGGGGCGTGGAAGTTGTCCCTGGCGGGAAATTCGCCGACTTTGCCCGCGACCGCGTCGGTCTCTACGACACGGTGTGGGTGAGCCGACGGGACGTCGCCGAACAACTCGCGGCTGACGTCAGAAGCTGGTTCCCTCGGGCGCGGTTCGTCTATGACACCGTTGACCTCCATTTTCTAAGGGAGGAGCGGGAAGAGGAGTTACTGCGCATCCCGCGAGACGTAGCCGCTCGGGAGCAAAGAAGACTCCGCGAAGTGCGGCTCTTCCGCTCAGCTGACGTTACTGTGGCTGTCAGCCGGGCGGAGGCTGAATTAATCTCGCAGTTAGCACCAGACGTACCTGTAACTGTGATATCCAACATTCATTCGGCTCCACCTATCCCGTTTCGGCAATTCAACCAACGGGAGGGAGTAGTCTTTGTGGGGGGCTTCGCGCATCCACCCAACGTAGATGGAATTGTGTGGTTTGCACGTGAAGTATGGCCAGCCATTCGTCAGGCAACGGATGCGCACTTGTGGATTGTAGGACCAGCGCCACCTCCAACCGTCCGGAGCTTGGAATCGGAGAGTGTGGCTGTCGTTGGGCATGCCCCCGATCTACGGTGGTACCTGGCGAGCAGTCGAGTCAGTGTCGCGCCACTTCGCTACGGGGCCGGGGTAAAGGGAAAGGTTGGACAGGCAATGGCCGCTGGGCTTCCCGTGGTCACCACTGCCATTGGCGCCGAGGGGATGGGCATAGTAGACGGCGAGCACGCTCTAGTGTGCGAGTCGTCTGAGCATTTCGCTGAAGCTGTCATTTCGGTTTACACCGATCCGACTCTCTGGGCCAAGCTATCGCAGGCGGGCCGGGCGTTGGTCGAGACTGACTATAGTCCTGCACTGGCGCGCGAGCAGGTAGGGGCGATTGTGCGCATGCCGAGTTCAGCTAGGTTAACCTCTCAGCCTCGCTCTGCTAGGAGACCGCCCCGCCTAGGGCGTTGATGGCGTCTACACAACTTGGTCGGGCCTGCTACCGTGTTGTAGGGGCATTTCGTCGCGTTAGTTGTGCGCGGATATGTGCTAGCCAATTCCGGCTACCCGTTGTACGGCTATCAATGCTGCTCGTAGTGGCACTTATGGGCGGCAGCTTGAGTAACGACATTTCCGAAACATCCTCGCACAGGGCCGCCACCATTATTAGAGCAGCTCAGTTCTACGGTTCGGGCTGGCCCGTAAATTACTGGAGTTCCAACTTAAGTGCGGCCTTACCAGAGTATTACCGTATGCGATCCGCCGGGTTCAACACCGTTATGCTGTCCGTGCCCTGGGGTTACTTTGAACCCTCGCTCACACCACCTCGTTTCAACCTGGCGGCGTTTGCCGAGCTGCGCCGTCTGGTTGAGACGGCTGGCACGGTCGGGCTGTTTGTCGTCCTTCGAATCAGTTATGAATGGGATATAGACCCATATGACCAGCTATCCATGGGCCAGCGGTTTGAGTCGATTTTTGTCGATAGTCAGATATATCACGACTGGCTAAGATATATCAGCGCTATTCATAAGAGCGTTGAAGATCTCCATAACGTGCGATTTGCCTTTTTGAGTTGGGAGGACTTTTGGCCGTTTGTGCAGTGGGCTGCGGCAGCTGCCGTTCAGGCCGGAGACCAAGCATTGATTCTAGCCAGACGAAGTGGCTTTGAGGGTTGGCTCAAAGAGAACTATTCGCTCGCCCAGTTGAGCCTCCTGTATCGGCGGCCTCTCGACGGATATGAGAGCATTCCTGTACCGGCGACTTCCGTACCGGCGTTTCAGCTCATTTACCGATATTTCGACATACTGCTTGTGAAACACTTATTCGAGCCGGCGCTTCGTCGGTATCCTGGACTAGTGCTCGAGTCTCGGGTCGACGAGGACCCAGTCTATTCAGGCACGTCTGTGTTGTTTTCCTACTCGCACACGTTCGAATTTGACATTCCTGGCACCAGGGTTACTGGTGTATATTTTAATCCCGCGATGGGAGAGGTGAATGGCGGCCAGATGTTGAACGCGACGCAGGGCGTCAGCGGCATGCGCACGATGCTAAGACGTATCGGGCGTCTCGCCGATGGGCGACAACTGTTCATTGCAGAATTTCAGTTCGCCGACAATACGCCGGCCAATAGAGACAACGCGCATTTAGCCCCCGGTCAGGTGGTTACATTTCTAAAGCGCGCTGCAGGATTGATTCGACGGTACGCTATTGGTTACGCGGTGTGGACGTACCGAGATTACGCAGCTAGCTTTGTGTTCAACCCAGATTTTGCGCTGGGGCTCAGTGGGTGGCAGGTTGTCGGGAAAGCCAGTGCTGTTGCTGGTGCAGACGGGGTGACCATGGCGCGGTTGAGTCGAGGAACTGAGGTAGACCAGGTAATCCCGCTCTCGTGGAACTTTTACCGGTCAGGCTCGGAGCTGATTACCGTGAGCTTTCACGCTATCGCCACTGAGAGCGATGTGGTCGAAGTTGGCCTGGGCGGTTCGACTCGGCGCGCTGTCGCGATATCGCGAGGGTCTCGAAGCTACAAGGTCCGACTGCCAGCCGCCGGCCTCAGTCAGTATCGGCTGTCGCTGCGCAGCAGTGGTGCGCTGAGCATCACGGATGTTCGGGCCTATAGCTTTATTCAGTTTGGAGACGTGCTGAACACAGCCGGCGGGCCAGATCGTGGTTACGCTGGGGTCTTGGCCCTTAACCGAGCCCTATCAGCGGGTAAGGGATGAGCCTCCGGGCCGGTGTGGTTCCTCCGATTGACGGCAGGGAGGGGTGGCAGCGGCTCCGAGCGAGGCCTAGCACCAACTGCGCCAGCCGTTGTCGCGATCACTTTGCCGACACCACGTGCGCGGAGGCGGCCTAGGAAAGCTGTTGTGCGATCAAGGCTGAACAGCCTGGTTTAGGACGCATCCTGCCCGTGCTGAGGTCCGGTTTAGGGAGAGTCGACAGCTCGGCCCACGATCCAAGCATGCTTCCCGACTTGGCGCACCCGCGCGAACCCGAACTCCTCGAATAGCTCGACTGTCCCGCTGAATAGAAAGCGCCCCTGCGCCTCACGCCCGGCAGTCGTTTCGGAAACCGCTTCCACACGCCCGCCGCCGGAGGCGGCAATCTGCTCGAGCGCGCCGGCTAGGGCGGCGCGCGCCAGGCCCCTTCCGCGATGACGCTTGTCGACAAAGATGCAAGCGATGCGCCATTGAGCTGTGGGAGGAGGACTTTTGGCGTACTCGCGTTGATGTTTCAGATCGAGTTCCCCTCTCGCGCCATATTGGCACCACGCTTGGGCCTTGCCCTCGCGATCGTAGACCAGTGCAGCGTGTGCCTTCCCTGATCGGACTAGCTGCTCCTTCAGCGTGCGGGGATCGCTCACTCCCCGCTGGTACTCGGCGTGATTGGCGATGCACCAACAGCCGCCGTAGATACCGTTGTTGCGCTCCACTAGATCAGCAAAGTCGTCCCACGCGGCGGCGTCCAGGGTCCCGATGGCGAATTCCGTAGCGCTCATGGTTGAGCCCCGCCGTCCGGTAACGTTGCGGCTTGGCCCAGAAGATCGGCCAGTTCCTTGGGCCGGCTGAACATCGGCCAGTGGCCAGAATCGATGTCGACGAGATCTAGGCGCTGAGCCCGGGACAGCTCGGGAATCTCACCGGCGTCGATCCACTGCCTGGCTTGGGCGGGAGAGAACTCGGGGCAGATGAGTGTGACCGGGACGCCGTACCGGCGCTCGTCGCGGAGCGTGACAGTGCCCCGGGCCACTCGCTCGGGAACCGGGATCGCGTGAGCCGCAATCGCCTTGCGCTGCGACTCGTCCAGGTCGGCGGCGTCTGGGCCGTCGAAGGGCTCCCAGCCGGGAAAGGGCATCTGCCTGTTCCGGATCGGAAAGACGTCAGCGTAGGCTTGGCCGTCGCCGGTCGGGAACCCGCCGATGAGTGCAACGCGCGCCACTCGCTCCGGTCGGGCATCTGCGGTCATCCAGGCGAGGGTGCAGGCAGCAGAATGCCCCACGACCAGCACAGGGCCGGTCGCGGCGTCGACGGCCGCCACCATCGCTGCCTGCTGGTCCTCGAGTGACGCGAATGGCGGCGCTGCCCCCTGGCCCGGAAGCGAGAGCGCGACCGGGTCGTGTCCGAGGTCTCTCAACCGAGGCACCACCGCGTCCCAGGCGGAGCCGTCGAGCCATAGGCCGGCGACGAGCAAGATGACCATTGGCGCTACTCCCTTCTCGTCTGGTGGATCTCGGGATCGTAGAACCATTACCGGACGAAATGCTTCCGCTTTTCCGGGACAATGCCGGAGTGAGCTCACCGCCAGGCCCGACGGTTAGGGCGTTGCATGCCCTGGCGATGCTCCAGTCCGGACAGGGAGTCACGGCGGACGAAGTGGCCAACCGGCTCGGGGTCAGCCAGCGCGCAGTCCGCAGGTACATCGACATTCTCCGGGAGGCCGGCATCCCCATCGAGTCCTGGCGCGGACGCTACGGTGGCTACCGGCTCGGACGGGGAGCACGGCTGGCGCCGATAGTGTTCACCGAGGACGAGGCGCTTGGGCTGGTCATGGCGGTGCTCGAGGGGCATCCGGCGGCGATTACGGACGAGGAACTGATCGGATTGGCGCTGAGCAAGCTAATCCGTGCCTTGCCAGAGCCGATCGGCCGCCAGGCCACCACCCTCAGGGAGTACGCCGCCGCGGCCCCGGACCTCCGGAACGGGTATCCAGATCCCGCCATCACGACGGCGCTGGTGGTTGCCGTCGCATCCCACCATCAGGTCCGGTTGCGCTACCGAAGCGAGGTGGGTAACGAATGGGACGAGCGGGTGGACCCATGGGCGGTCGTGGTAAGACATGGCGCCTGGTACTTGCTCTGTCACTCCCGGCGGGCGGGCGCGGTGCGCACGTACCGCATCGACCGAGTGCAGGCTGTCGAGACCACACCGCAACTTTTTGCCCCTCCTGAAGGGTTGGAGCCCGTCGCTGCCCTCGAGGAGCACCTCGGCCAGGGATGGACCTACCCCACCCGTGTGGTCTTCGCAGCACCGGTCTCCCAGGTGTCTGCTTGGGTGCACCCCCCAATGGGGAGGCTGTCTGTCGATCCGCGGGGATGCGTGCTGGTAGGAAGCACCAACAATCCCGCCATGTACGCCGAGGAGTGGCTCGCCCGGATCCCGTTGGCATTCCGTGTCGAAGGTGGCGAAGAGCTGCGTTCTGCGGTAGCGGCTCTGGCATCCCGGTGCGCCGCAGCGCTCGTCACCGAAGTACCCGACCCGCACGCGAGCTGACGGCTTGCCATGGTGCCACCCCGCTAGGCTGGATCGCTCGAGCCATCGGAGACAACTCGGCGCCGGCTGGATAGCACGACCAGAACGGCCACCACAAGCTTGCGCCTAAAGGCACCACGACGCTGCTGGTACTGGGGGAAGCGCCGCCTCTGGAGGGCGACGATCTGGGTCTCGAATCACGGCCGCTTCACCGGGCGGTGTTTCTCCTTCACCCCCCGGAGCGCCCCCGCCACCAGTTCGCCCACGAGTTGCGTGCGGTCCACTCCTCCCCACTCGAGCATCTGGTCCAAAGTCACGAGTCCGTGCAGGGCCGACCAGAGCATCACGGCTCTGGTGCGCTTGGTCTCGGCGACTGTGGAGTCGGGAAAGCTGGCCTCCAGCGCAAGGAAGACCGGCCATCGGCTGCCGGGGCCGGTGACTGGCGCCGGATCGGTCGCCATCAGCGCGGCATAAAGGCGCGGTCTGGCTAAACCGAACCGCCAGTAAGCCATCGCCGCTGCGTACAGCTTCTCAGGCGCGGTCGCCGCCGCGGCGGCTCCGCTGACGTCCGATCGGAAAGCCTCGGTGGCGCGCCGCAACGCGGACGCCAGCAAGGCGTCGCGGTCTTGGTAGTGGAGGTAGAAGCTCTGCGGGACAATCCCCACTCTTCTCGCCACGCCACGGACCGTGACGGCGCCGGTGCCCGCCTCCTCCAATAGCTCCAGGGCCGCTCCGAGCAAGTCCTCCGCGAGCTTCGCGCCCTGGCCGCGGCGGTTCTGACGCCGCCCCCCTCTCACCTTGGGAAAGCTACCAGTAGGCTGGGGTCAACGGCGCGGCGCCAGGTGAGGCGAACACGCGTTTGCCTTGTCGGCCTTGAACTGCTAACATCGGTGCGACCATCTGTTCCGCCCGAGCGGCGGATGCTCTAACCTATCGCCAGGGGACAGCAAGGGAGGCACGTGATGCTCGACGGTCTGCATCCACGCCAGCGCGAGATCATCGAGTACCTGCGGCAGCGCTCGTCGACCGGCGGCTATCCACCATCCGTCCGCGAGATCGGTCGGGCGGTGGGGCTGAGCTCAAGTTCGACGGTCCAGAACCACTTGAACTTGCTTGAGCGCAAGGGCCTGATCCGGCGCGATCCTACCAAGTCCCGAACCGTCCTCCTCACCGATTCCCAAAACGCGGTGGCGCCTCCTCCCCGGCTCTTTTCCCTGCCCCTGGTTGGTCAGGTGGCCGCGGGTGCTCCGCTGCTGGCTGAGCAGAACATCGAAGACCACATGGCGGTTGGGTCGGAGATCGCCGTCGGCGACGATTCCTTCCTGCTCCGGGTGCGCGGTGAAAGCATGATTGGAGACGGCATTTTCGACGGTGACTTGGTAGTGGTCCGCCCCACCCGCGATGTTCCCGACGGCACGATCGCCGTGGTCCGTATCGAGAGCGAGCAGACCGGCGAGGGGGAGGTTACGGTGAAGCGTCTCTACCGCGAGCAGGGACGCCTCCGCCTGGAGCCGGCCAACCCCAGGTTCGAGCCCATTTACACCAGCGGCGGGCAGATCGAAGGCCGGGTGGTCGCCGTGATCCGCCTCTTGCGCCAGTAGCTCAGGCAGTAGCTGGTCGGGGGCTTCCCTGCCCCACTGCGGCCAGAAGTGCTTCGCGGAGCGAAGGCGGCACCCTGCCGACAACGTGCACGCCCTGGCTGGTGAACTCCTGCCTATCCACCACTCCGTAGCGACGCCAGCGTGCAAGCACCTCCCAGTCGCCGTAGGGAAGGGTGACGTCGATCGGTTCCAAGCCTTCAGCCAGGGCTGCGGCAATCGCCTCTCGCAGCTCAAGCAGCCCTTCACCGGTGGTCGCGCTGACCAGCACCACCGATGAGTACGGTGCCGTCTGGTAGCCGGACAGGCGGTGGCGGGCAGCGGCCGAGCAGAGGTCGACCTTGTTGATCGCCAGGATCATCGGCTTCTCGCTAAGCCCGAGCTGGGCCAGTGTGCTGTGCACCGTGTCGCGCCGTAGTTCGGCCCCAGAATGGCTGGCGTCCAGGACGTGCACCAGCAGGTCCGCGGACTGCACTTCTTCAAGGGTGGCATGAAAGGCGGCTACCAGCTCTGGCGGCAGCTTTTGGATGAAGCCCACGGTGTCGGTCATCAGGCACGGCTGGTCGGTTGGCAGCCGCAAAGCTCGCGTGGTCGGGTCGAGGGTGGCGAACAGCTGGTTCTCGGCCCGAGCGCCCCCCGCCGTAAGGGCGTTGAGCAGTGTGGATTTGCCGGCGTTGGTGTAGCCGACCACTGCCACCGTTCGAAATGGCACCCTCCGCCGACCGGCCCGGTGCAGCGAACGCTCCTCTCCCACCTGCTTGAGGGCGCGCTCCAGGCTCCTCAGCCGGGTGCGAATCCGCCGCCGGTCGGTCTCGAGCTTCTGCTCACCGGGTCCGCGGGTCCCGATCCCGCCACCCAGCCGCGACAGCCCGGATCCGCCGGCCAGCCGGGGCAGAAGGTGGCGCAGCTGGGCCACCTCGACCTGGATGCGCCCCTCCCGGGAGCGGGCATGCTGGGCAAAGATGTCGAGGATCAGCCCGGTGCGATCCACGATGCGCAGCTCCAGCTCCTGCTCCAAGTTGCGCTGCTGCCGCGGCGAGAGATCATCGTTGGTGATCAGCAGCCGGAAGTCCAGTTCCCGGCGCAATGAGGCGAGTTCGCTCACCTTGCCCCGGCCGAAGAAGGTGCGTGGATCCACCTGGCTGCGCTTTTGCACGTCGGAGCCGACCACCTCGGCGCCAGCGGTCCGGGAGAGTTCCTCAAGCTCCTCCATCTCCAGTTCGAGTTGACCGGGCGGCTCGGCGCCGGCTGTCCAGCCCAGCAGGTAGGCGCGCTCGCGGTCCATGCGCAGCGACTCGTTGCGTACGCTCACTCGGTCCCACCCTGCCGGCTTTGCAGCAGCGTTTCGGCCAATCTCACCTGTTCTTCCAACTCCAGACTTCCGTCGACCCACTCGACTCCTGGCTCGGTCCGCAGCCACGTGCGCTGAGCTCGCGCGTACCTCCAGGTGCGGCGCCGTACCGAGGCCACCGCCTGGTCACGCGAGCACTCGCCCTCGACCCAAGCCCAAGCTTCGGCATAGCCTATGGCGGCGGAGGTGACCGATTCCCGGCTGAAGCCATCCGACTTGAGCTTGGCAATCTCGGCCCGGATCGGCTCCCCCAGGATCCGCTCGGATCGGTCGGCGATCCTTGCCCGCAGCCTGGCAGGGTCGACCTCCAGGGCCACGCGCAGGCCGCCGGCGGTCGGCTTGCGGCCCGGGAAGGCTTTGGCGTGCGCCAGTTCGATTGCCCGCTGCAGCCGGCGGGGGTTGGCCAGGTCGACCCGGGTCGCGATCGCGCGGTCGACCGCGGCTAGCTCTAGGGCCAATTCTGATGTCCGCCGCTCGGTCCGACGGCCCGGTGCCGTGCGGCCAAAGTCGAAGCCCTCTAAAAGGGCGCGCACGTACAGGCCACTCCCACCAACCAGGATCGGCAACTTTCCCCTGCTCCTGATCTCGTTGACGGCGACCGCGGCCCGGGCTGCGAACTCGGCGACGCTGTAGTCGGCACCGAGATGGCGCCAGTCCAGGCCACAGATGGGAACGCCCCTGAGATCGGCCTCGCCGGGTTTCCAAGTGGCTACACGCAGTTCAGCGATCGCCTGGCGGGAGTCGGCGTTGATCAGCTCGCCGCCCAGCCGCAGGGCCAATGCGACCGCCAGCGCGGTCTTTCCCGAGGCGGTGGGGCCGATCACCGCGAAGAGCGGGGCCCCGGATCCGCGGTTAGCGTCTACCAAAGGCGCTCAAGAGCTGCCCCTGGGACAGCGCCAGGATCGCGGGCCGACCGTGGGGGCAGCGGATCCCCCCCGAGGTGTCCCCGAGGTTCCGCAGCAGCTCCCGCGCCTGCTCGTCGGCGATCGCATCACCGAAGCGGATCGCCCGGTGACACGCGAAGGTCGCAGCGGCGCGGTGGAGGCGCTCCTCATAGCCGGATCGGGACGAGCCTTGCTCCGAGGCCAGGTCATCGAGCAGGGCCGCAACCTCGGAAGCGGCCATCCCCGCCGGGGTCGCGGTGCAGCGGAGCACGCCGGCGCCGAAGGTCTCGAGCTCCAAACCGAGGGACGCCAGTTCCTCAACCGAGTCCAGGATCAACTGCATGCTGTGAGCGTCCCGCTCTATCAGCACCGGCTGGAGCAGGACCTGGGAGGCGAGCGATCGCCGCTCGGAGAAGGCGCAGCGGGCCCGCTCGTACAGCACCTTCTCGTGGGCAGCGTGCTGATCGATCAGGCAGACGCCCTCGTCGGTCTCCACCACCAGGTAGCGGCGGTGGGCCTGTCCCAGATAGCGCCAGCCGGCAGCGGTCTGGAGCCGGGGCGCCACCATGGCGATGCCATCGGGCATGGGCAGGTCCGGTGGGCTGGGCAGCGAATTCAGTGAGCCGTTGCCGGTACCGTCGGCCGGTCCGCGCACGGGCGCGAGCGGCAGCGAGGTGGTGCGCACCTGGCGGAGAGCTTCGAAGACGGAGCGCTGGACGGCCCGAAAGGCTGAGCCCTCGTCGCGGAAGCGCACCTCACGCTTGGTGGGGTGGACATTGACGTCCACGTCGCCTGGGCCACAGACGAGGTCCAGGACTGCGAGCGGGTGCCGTCCCTCCGGCAGCAGCCCGCGGTAGGCACCCTCCACCGCCGCAACCAGCGCACGCTGCTGGACGCGGCGGCCATTGACCATCAGCACCAGCGCGTTCCGATTCCCCCGGGCCAGGTCGGGAGACCCTACCAGTCCTCGGACCAGGAACGGGGGCTCGGCGACGCTTGTCGGCAGCGCTCGCTCGGCCGCTGCTCCGCCGAAGACCGCGTGGACGGCTTGGCGCAGGTCGCCGCTGCCAGTCGTGCTCAGGGCGCGCCGACCGTCCACCCGCACCTCGAGCGCCACGTCCGGCCGGGCCAGCGCCTGCTCAGCGGCTACCCGCACGCACCAGGCGGCCTCGAGCTTCAAGGAGCGCAGAAAGCGCCGACGTGCCGGGACTTCGGCGAAGAGGTCACGCACGGTTACCTCAGTCCCTTGCGGCCCGGCGACTGGGCGCGGATCGGAAACGCCGGCCCCCTCGGTCACCACCACCAAGGGGTGAGGGTCCCCGGCAGGGCAGCTGCGCAGGGACACCACGCCGGCCGCGGCGATGCTGCTGAGCGCCTCGCCGCGGAAGCCGTAGGTACTGACCCGATCCAGGTCGGCCACCGTTCGGAGCTTGCTGGTGGCGTGTGCACGAAAGGCCAAGCTGAGGTCGTCCCGCGACAGTCCGACACCATCGTCGACTACCCGGATCAGCTGGATTCCCCCTCCCTCCACCTCGACGCTCACGTGCCTAGCTCCGGCGTCCAGGGCGTTCTCCAGCAGCTCCTTGACCACCGAGGCCGGACGCTCGATTACCTCTCCTGCCGCGATCGCGGCCGCCACCGGGGCGGGGAGGATGGCGATGGACTTCGGCAGCGCGACCGGCCCCGAATTGGTCACAACTTCCTCGCCAGCTGCTGCCAATCGGCCAGCTTCTGCAGCGCCTGGAGCGGCGTCAGTCCCTCAACCTCAAGCCGGCGGAGCTCCTCGACGATCGGGTGGGGCTGGGCCAGCGGCAAGGCCAGCTGCTCGGACGGCGGCTGCGGGGAGGCCAGGGGCCGCGACTCCTCCAGTGAGCGCAGTACCTCGCGGGCGCGGGCGACCAGCGCAGGTGGCAGGCCTGCCAGCTGGGCGACGTTGATGCCGTAGGAGCGATCCGCGCCGCCGGGCACGATCCGGTGGAGGAAGGTGACCTGGGCTGCTTCGCCCTCCCCCTCCTCGACCACCTCCACCCTGAAGTTGCGCACCGCCGGGAGCGTGGTGGCCAGGGCGGTCAGCTCGTGGAAGTGGGTCGCGAACAGGGTGCGGGCCGCGACCCGAGGGGTGTCGTGGATGTACTCGAGCACCGCTTGAGCAATGCTCATGCCGTCGTAGGTACTGGTGCCCCGTCCGACCTCATCGAAGATCAGCAGGCTGCGGTCGCTGGCATGGTCGAGGATCTGGGCGGTCTCGGCCATCTCCACCATGAAGGTGCTCCGGCCCGCTGCCAGCTCGTCGTGGGCACCCACCCGCGTGAAGATGCGGTCCACCACGCCCCAGCGCGCCTTGCCGCAGGGGACCGGCGCGCCGATCTGCCCGAGCAAACAGATGATGGCCGCCTGGCGCAGGTAGGTCGACTTTCCTGCCATGTTGGGTCCGGTGATGAGGCAGATGCGCTCCGACTCGCCGTCCAGCCGGAGATCATTGGGGACGAACCGCCCATGTCCCAGCGCTTCCTCCACCAGTGGATGCCGGGCCTGCTCCAGCTCAAGCCGCCGGGACTGGTCCAAGGCGGGCATGACCCATCCCCGCTCGCTGCCGACCTCGGCCAGGCTCTGGAGCGCGTCCAGTTCAGCCAAGGCCCTGCCGGCCGAGGCGAGCACCCGGGCATGGTGGCCAACCTCCACCATCAGCTCTACCAGACACTCCTGCTCGCGGGCCAGGGCTTGCTCTCGAGCCCCGAGCACCACCGCCTCCTGCTCCTTCAGGGCCGGGGTGACGTAGCGCTCGGCACCGGTCAGGGTCTGGCGGCGCACGTAGTCCGCCGGAACTTGCTCGGATCCGGCGCGGCGCACCTCGATGTAGTAGCCAAAGACGCGATTGAACCCGACCTTGAGCCCCCTGATGCCGGTGCGCTGGCGCTCGCTCGCCTCCAGCTCCGAGATGTAGGTCCTGGCCGCCGAGCTGTTGGCGCGGATGCGATCCACCACCTCGTCGTACCCGGATCGGATGAAGCCGGGCTCGCGCGCGAAGATCGGGGACTCGTCGGCGAGTGCCCGACTTAGCAGGTGGGCGAGTTCGGGGGGCGTCCGGACCAACCGCTGGGCCAGCTGACGCAGCTGGACGCATTGGGAGTCCGCGAAGCGATCGGCCAAGGCCGGCAGCAGCTCCAAAGTCCTCGCGAGCTGCTGCAGGTCCCTGGGGCCGGCGATCCGGTGCAGGCTGCGGCACACCAGCCGCTCCAGGTCGCGACAGCTGCCGAGCACCGACCTCAGCTCGGAGCGCAGGCTCGGATCCGCGCTCAGCTCACGCACCGCTCTCTGACGTTGCTCGATGGCGCCGACTTCGGTTAGGGGAGCCAGCAACCAGGTTCGCAGCCGGCGCAGCCCCATCGCACTGCGGGTCCGGTCCAAGAGAGTCAGCAGGCTGGTGCCGTCGCTGCGGCTTTCCACCAGCTCCAGATTGGCGCGAGTGGGCGCGTCCAGCGTCATCAGCTGGGCGGAGTCTCTAAGGCTGACGGTGAGTTCCGCCGGGGTGACCTCGATGCGGGCGGAGCGGCCGTAGGCGAGGACCGCCGCCAGCGCGTCCAGGCAGAGCGGGTCGGCCTGCTGCATGCCGCGGGGGGTGGCGTCGGGCGCGGGCTGCGTCTCCCCGACTGCCCGGAAGTCGTCTCGAGGACGCATCACTGCAGCCACGCCCGGCGGCAGCCGGGACGGCTGTGGCTCACCCTCCGCAAACAGTAATTCGGCCACCTCGAGCGCGCTCAGCTCGTCTGCCAATTCCTCGTCGCGAAGCTCGGGAGCGAGACGCAACAGCTGGCAGTCGCCGGTGCTGAGGTCGACCGCTGCCAGCGCGGCGCCATCGGGTCGGCGGACCAGACCCGCGCAACGGCGCGTGCTGGCCGCCTCGAGGAAGCCGTCCTCGACCAGGGTGCCCGGGCTCAGAACTCGCACCACTTGGCGCTGTACCAGCCTGCCCGGCTTGGCTGCCTCTACCTGATCACAGACCGCGACCCGCAAGCCGGCGTCGAGCAACTTGCGGGCGTACAGCTCGAGGCTGTGGTGCGGCACTCCGCACATGGGGACTCTGCCAGCGCGCCCGAAGTCCCGGGAGGTCAAAGTGACCCCGAGCAGGGGCGCCGATCTTTCGGCGTCGTCGCCGAAGAGTTCGAAGAAGTCGCCCAGGCGGAAGAAAACTAGCGAGTCCGGGTGCTCGCGCTTGGCCGCCCAGTACTGGCGGACCGCCGGCGTCTCGTGCGCCCCCGGCTTACCCACCCCAGCGCCGGTGGCCGCCATCAGGCGGCGGTCAATTGCCAGGCGCTCGCTGCCAGCACCTTTCTCCTCACGATCTCCCCCGTCTGGGCGGGCGCAGTGAGCCAGGTGACCCGGTTCTGCCGGGAGCGGCCGAAGGCCCGTCCATCCTCGCCCTGGCCCTCCACCAGCACCTCTACCTCGGCCCCGAGCCACCCGAGATTCCGGCGCTGGCTGATGTCCCGCTGCAGTTCGAGGACGCGCTGCAGCCGCTGCTTTTTGAGTGGCAGCGGGACGTCGTCCTGGCGGCGGTAGGCGGCCGTGCCCGGCCGCGGTGAGTACGCCTGGACGTGGACTGTGTCGAACTCAACCGTGCGGAGCATGGACAGCGTCTCGTCGAACTCGCGGTCGCTCTCGCCGCAGAATCCGACGATCACGTCCGTCGACAGCGCCACTCCGGGGATCCGCTTCCTGGCCCGCTCCAGGATGGTCAGGTACTCGGCGACGCTGTACTCCCGCTTCATCCGGCGCAGGCAGGCGTCGCTGCCGGATTGCACGGGGAGGTGAAGCAGCTCGCAGGCGGTGGGCAGCTCCGCAATGGCGTCGAGCAGCCGATTGGAGGCATTGCGCGGATGCGAGGTGAGAAATCGCAGTCGATCCAGGCCTGGCACTCGGTCGATCCGCTCCATCAGCTCAGGGAGGCCGCCGCTCCCGTCCGGGTCCAGGTAGGAGTTCACGTTCTGCCCCAGGAGCGTGATTTCTCGAACGCCACGTTCCACCAACCGGCGGGCGTCCTGCTCGATCAGGTTGGCGGGTCGGCTAGCCTCGCGGCCCCGAACGAAGGGCACGATGCAGTACGTGCACATCTCGTTACAGCCAAGGATTACCGGCAGGTAGGCGCAGAGCCGGTCCGAGGCGGGCAGGGGCACGGGGCCCTCGAGGGCTCCCTGGTAGAGATCGCGGAGCCGGGCGAAGAAGCCGTCCGGCTCGCGCATGTCGAACACGTAGTCGAGATGGCGAAAGCGGCTGAGCAGGCCCGCTCCATGCTCGCCAACCATGCATCCGGTCAGCGCTACCGCCCGGCCGGGGCGCTCCCGCTTCCACTGGGCGAGCTCGCCTAGCTTGCCCAAGGCGCGGTCCTCCGCGTGCTGCCGCACCGCGCACGTCACCAAGACGGCCAGATCCGCATCCTCCAGCCCGACGCCCGGTAGCATCCCGATTTCCGCGAACTGCTCGGAGAGAGTGTCGGCATCAGCTGAATTCATCTGGCATCCGATCTGCCAGATGTGCACCCTGGGGGCGCGGTCGCCGGCAACCGTGATGGGACGACGCCCGGCCGCAGCGGCTTCCAGGAGCGGGAGCGGGAGAAACGGGGAACGGGGTCCGGTGACCGTAGTCAGCGGACCTCCACGACCAGCCGGATGCCGGTCCTCTCCTCCCCGTCTATGGCGATGTCGATGAACGACGGCACGCAGACCAAGTCCAGTCCTCCCGGGGCCACGTATCCCCTGGAGATCGCGATCGCCTTCACCGCCTGGTTGATTGCGCCGGCACCGATGGCCTGGATCTCAACGCGCTGATGGGTACGCACCACACCAGCGATCGCTCCCGCAACCCTCACGGGCTGGGAGGTGGCGGAGACCTTGAGTACTTCCACTGGGGTGGCGGCGCTCCCGCCGGTAGACGAAGACGAGATTGTCATCTTGCACGTGTTCAGCGGTGTGAGGGCGATTCTACGGCTAAAAGGGCAGCGGCGGGCTTGAGGGCGGCCATGTAGCAGGATCGCGACGCCGCCGGCGCACCCCGCCCAGGACGGTGGTCGCGACGCAGAGCACCACGGCTACCACCACGAACCATGACAGAAATGCGGCCCGGGTCATGTGAGTTGCCCCCCAGGCCGCCGCCGCGCCTCCGAGAGCACGGCCTACGAAGAAACACCAGACGCCCACGCCCATGGCCTGGCCGATCGCCTCCTCCGGCACGACGGCTTGGATTCGGTTCAGCCCCCACACCTCCTGCAGCGATCCGCTGAAGGAAAAGATCACCAGCGCCACCAGGAGTGCCAGCGGCCCCGCCAGCAGCCCCACCAGAATCGCGATGACGATGTGGATGTAGCCGGCGACGACTATCCCCAGTCGTCCCGCCATCGGCCGACGGACTCCGGTCGCGCTGCCAAACAGCCCGGCAGCGCCAACCACCACGTAGAGGATGCCAACCTGTCCTCCCCCTAGATGGAGGTCCTGAGTGACCAAGGGCACGAAGTAGACCTGGAGGACAGAAGCGGTGGCTGCCCCCACCGTGGCCTGGACCGCGAACAGCCTGGTGGTGGCGTCAGTGGCGACGTAGTCAAAGCCTCGACGGAACTCCCTGACCGCAGAACGTCCGGCCCGGGAGGCGGCCCGCCAGGGAGCCGGCTGCGGCCCCACCCGCGCCAGCAACATTGCCGAAATCAGAAAGGTCAGGCCGTCCAGCGCGAACAACATCTGAGGCGGTAGCACCAAGAGCAAGACGGCACCCAGGGCGGGCCCAACCAGGACGGCCGAGTCGGCCGCTACCGTCAGCAGACTGCCGCCTGCCCCTGCGAGCCGCGGCGGTAGGAAGATCGGGCCCAGGCGCCGCCGGCCCGGCTCGTAAAGGGCCGAGGCGGTGCGGCTTCCTGCCGCCGCCACCAGCACCAGCACTAACAGCCGGCTGTCGGTTCCTAGGATGGTCAGGGACGCCAGCGCTGCCCGCACCAGGTCCAGCGCAATCAGTCGGCGCCGCCGATCGCCGTGGTCGCTCAGCGTCCCGCCGCTGGGGAGCAGCACCACCATCGGGGTGGTCTGGAAGATGAAGAGCAGGCCGACCGCCAGCGCACCCCCCAGTCGAAAGCTGACCAGGACCAGGGCCGGCACCGTCAGGTAGTCGCCGTACCACGAGATCAGACCCGCTGTCCACAGAGCACGAAAGCGCCGCTCTGCCAGCGGTTCCAGCCCAGGCCAGCGCGCGCGACTCATGAGGCTCTCCTGACCAGCCGGCGGACTTGCAGGGAGTTTAAGCACGACCTAGGCGGGCGTCGTCAGATCTCCCGCGCTCGGCGTTGTTACTGGTTCGTCAGCCGGCCGTTCGCCGGTTGTCACATCGAGGGCCGCCGGGCTAGCTTTCGCCTCAGGGACTGGGACACGTGGAGGTTAGGCCATGCTTGCCGCGTTCGACTGGTAGCTCTCTTACACCGCTACACGGGCAGTGAGGCCAGCAGGTCTTCGGTTGGCTGGTCTGTTCGTTTGGAGATCTCTAGGAGTCGCCCGTCGGGGATCTTGTTGAACGCGGCCACGCTCTTTGGATCGAACTGCGTTCCGGAACAGCGAGTCACCTCGTCTCGGGCGTGCTCCAAGCTCATGGCTGGCCGGTATGGCCGATCGGACATCATGGCGTCGAATGCGTCGGCGATTGAAAAGACGCGCGCCTCCATGGGTATCTCGTCCGCTTTGATCCCGCGTGGGTAGCCCTTACCGTCAAATCGCTCGTGGTGACTCAGCACCACCTCGCGGGCCTGGTTCAGCTGCTCGACATCGGCGATCATCATTGCGCCGAGGGATGGGTGTGTCTTCATAACGGCCCACTCCTCTTCCGTGAGCGGCCCCGGTTTGTGCAAGATGGCATCGGGCACACCGATCTTGCCGATGTCGTGTAGGAGCGCCCCGTGGCAGAGCTTGGTGAGCTGATCGGGTTTGAAGTCGAGCTCGCGCCCCATGAGCATCGAGTACTCAACGACCCGGCGGCAGTGTCCCTCCGTATCGCTGTCGCGGAGGTCTATGGCCTTCGACAGGCTGATCAGGGTGGCGTTGAAACCGGACCGCGCCTGCTCGATGCGGGCGTCCTGCTCGCGAAGCCACCGGATGGTTGAGGCCTGACCTACTCCCACCGGACCCGCCAGGGTCAGCAGCGCCCAGGGCACGCCCAGGTGCTTGCTTGCGGCCAGGACGCCGAGGGCGGTCAGGCCGTAGGCCAGGTAGTCGGGCAGCAGACGGATCGGCTCAGCCAAGAACTTGCGCACCGAGGAGCCGACCAGCCCGCCTTCGAGGGCCAGGACTCCGGCGAGCAGGACCTGGTTCACCACCCAAGTCGTGGCGCCGCCGATCGCGGCGTCCACGATCAGCAGCTCAACGCTGCCGCCGTTGTTCGCCTTCAACAGATCGAAGACCGCGACGGCGGCTGCATAGGAAAGGACGCGCATGGCGCTGTTGAAGACGGTCTTGAGGATGGGACGCCTGCGGGCCAGGCCCGTGACCAGGGAGGCGACTCCGGCAACGACGCCGGCGACCGGTCCGAGCACGTAGCACGACCCGATCGCCACGAACGACACGGTGTTGAACCTGATCTTTGCCCGCCCTGCGCGGAGCCACACGCCTCCGCGGAGTTCGAGGACGATCGTCGACACCAGCAAGAGGGCGATGGCGCCGATCTGGAACGGTGGGTGGGTCGCGAGGACTCCGACCAGGACTGCCCCGATCACCGTTAGGGCCACGGCAGCCACAACTGCAAGCCTGCTGGACCATCCCCCGGGAGGTCCGCCGGCACCTGCCGTCGCCCGCTTGGTTGCAGGGGCCAGTCTTACACGCGGCGACGCTGTACTCGCGGGAGCGTGCAGAGCCACCTAGACTCCCACCATAGAGCGCACGTGAACCTCACCTGTGTAGCCGAGCGGGACGAGGTCAGTCTAGAAAGCGCCCCCAGTCAAGCTATCCGGCTTGTTGAACTTGATGCAGGCTTGTGACAGCCCGTCCCGGGGCGCAGAGCGTTCCGCTGAAAGCTACTTGGCGTAGTCGACGGAGCGGGTCTCCCGGACTACCGTCACCTTGATGGTCCCGGGATAGCTCATCTCCCCCTCAATCCGCCGTGCGACCTCCCGCGCCAGCACCAGAGCGGCGTCATCGGTGATCCGGTCGGGCTTGACCATGATCCGAACCTCGCGGCCAGCCTGGATGGCGAAGGAACGCTCGACCCCCTCGAACCCGTTGGCGATCTCCTCCAGCTTCTCCAGCCGCTTGATGTAGCTGGCGAGGGTCTCGCGCCTCGCCCCAGGGCGGGAGGCGGAGATGGCGTCGGCACTGAGGATCACGAACGCCAGCACGGTGGAGGGCTCGACGTCATAGTGGTGGCACTGGACCGCGTGCACCACATCGGGGTGCCGACCCAAGCGCCGCATGATCTCGCCGCCGATGACGGCGTGCGATCCCTCCACCTCATGGTCCACGGCCTTGCCGATGTCGTGGAACATGCCCGCCTCCTTGGCGAGGCGCTCGTCGGCGCCGATCTCAGCGGCGAGCATCCCGGCCAGGAAGGCCACCTCCTTGGCGTGGGCCAGGACGTTCTGCCCGTAGCTGTAGCGGAAGCGCAGGACCCCGACCAGCTTGACCAACTCCGGATGGACACCCTGCAGCCCGACCTCGAAGAGAGACTGCTCGCCCTCCTCCACGATCCGCGCCGCTACCTCGTCACGAGAGCGGCTGACCACCTCCTCGATCCGCGTGGGGTGGATCCGGCCGTCGGCCAAGAGCTTGCTGAGGCTGACCCGGGCAACCTCTCGGCGGACGGGATCGAACCCGCTGAGAACCACTGACTCAGGGGTGTCGTCGATGATGAGGTCCACCCCCAAGGCCGCCTCCAAAGCCCGAATGTTTCGGCCCTCGCGTCCGATGATCCGCCCCTTGATCTCGTCGTTGGGAAGCGGCACCACCGAGACTGAGGTCTCCGACGTCTGGTCAGCGGCATGACGCTGGATGCTGGTCACCAGCACCTCTCGGGAACGCTCGTCTGCCTCGGTGCGGGCCTCGGCGACCGCCTTGCGGATCCGATCGGCTTTCTCGGAGATGAGCTCGCGGTCCAAGGTGGATAACAGCTCCTGGCGGGCGTCGTCACGGCTGAGCCCGCTGACCCGCTCCAGCTCCTTCTCGGCCCCATCCTTGAGGGCTACGATCTCCTGCCTCGCCTCCTCCACCTGACGCTGCTCGGCAGTAAGCGCTTCGGTGCGGTGGAGGACATCCTGCTGCTGGCGGTCCAGCTGCTCCTCGCGGGCCAAGATCCGCTGCTCCTGGCGGGCGACTTCGGCCCGGCGGTCCTTGAGTTCGTCCTCAAGTTCGGTGCGGACACGCAGAGCCTCCGCTTTGGACTCCAGGCCGACCGCTTTCCGCTCGGCCTCAACTGTGGCCCGGGCCGCGCGCAACTCCTCCAGCTCGCCCGCCCGCCGACCCTCGACCCGGCGATACGTAACAAAGGCAAATCCGACGGCCGCGACCGCGACCACGCCGAGGACAACCGCCAATACTGCGGCGACCATGGCCTCACCTCGCAGTGCCGGCCGGGCCCTAACCCTGAGCCGGCATCACCCCCACTCTGATGCGCTGAGGGGAATGAGAATTTAGATATAAGCGAGTGAAATTCTAGCGCGAACGATTGGTCTCACCCCGGGCCTCAGGCGCTGGCGGCGGCCCCGACCGGACCCGACTCGCCTTCGATCCCTGCAGTCACCGGCTCTCCGATCACGGCCTGGCGCACCTTGGTCGCGATTTCACCCAGCAGGTCGGTGTTGCCGCGCAGGAGCTCGCGCACGTTGTCCCGGCCCTGACCGAGCCGGGTGTCGCCGTAGCTACACCAGGCTCCACACTTGTCCACCACGCCGGCGTCGAGGGCGGCATCCAGAACGCTGCCCGGGTAGGAGATGCCCTCGTTGTAGAGCAGGTCGAGTTCCGCCGACCGGAAGGGAGCGGCCACCTTGTTCTTGACCACGCGCACCTTCACCCGACTCCCGATCACGTCGAGTCCCTGCTTGAGCGAGTCGATCTTGCGGATGTCGAGCCGTACCGAGGCATAGAACTTGAGCGCGCGACCGCCTGAGGTTACTTCGGGATTGCCGAACATGACCCCGACCTTTTCGCGGAGCTGGTTGATGAAGATGACGATGCAGTTAGAGCGGCTGATGGCGCCGGTCAGCTTGCGCATCGCCTGGGACATGAGCCGGGCTTGAAGTCCGACGTGGCTGTCGCCCATCTCCCCATCGATCTCGGCCTTGGGCACGAGGGCAGCCACCGAGTCGACGACGACAACGTCGACGGCCTGGCTCCGGACCAGCACCTCCACTATCTCGAGCGCCTGCTCCCCAGTGTCAGGCTGGGAGATCAGCAGCTCATCAGTGTTGACCCCGATCCGGGCAGCGTAGGAGGGATCGAGCGCATGCTCGGCGTCGATGAAGGCGGCCACCCCGCCCTGCTTCTGGGCTTCGGCGACGATATGCAGGCTGAGGCTGGTCTTGCCGGAGGATTCTGGTCCGTAAATCTCGACGATGCGGCCCTTGGGGAGCCCTCCGACTCCGAGCGCCAAGTCCAGGGTCAGTGCCCCCGTCGAGACGACCTCGATGCCCCTCTGCCCAGAGCCTTCGCCCAGGCGCATGATGGCGCCCTTGCCGTAGCTGCGCTCAATCTGGCTCAGGGCGGCGCCCAGAGCCCGCTCCCTCTCTGCACTCACCCGGGCCGACTCCTTCTCCTCACGCAGGGCCTGCACGCTAGCCCGTCCAGTCAGCTCGAGTGTAGCGCTCATGTTGTGATGGAACCTCCCCTCTCAGGCGCGGCCGCGGGGGCCGGAACAGATGTTCGGTAGTGTAGCAGATCATAGGTGCCAATCACGTCCGCCTAGGCGCGGCCGGCGGTTCGCGGTCGGAGTTTCCGTTACTGCAGCTCCATCCGCAGGCGCTCCACGTCTGCGCCGCGCATCACCCGCCCGGAGGCGATCCGGGCAGCGGCGAACAGGGAGGCGGCCAAGATCAGCGCCAGAGCGACCAGCGGTGCGGCCGGGAGGGTGAGGTTCAAGGGCGGTAGGCCCAGCGTGGAGGGGAACTCCGGTGCGGCCGGTAGCACCAGCGTCGCAGAGAGCAGCCCGGAGACCACTCCCAGGACCATCCCGGGAATCACCACCAGCAACTGCTCCACCAGCAAGGCCCGGAGCAGCGTCGCAGAGGGGATGCCGGACGCCCGCAGCACCGCCAGCTCGAAGCTGCGCCGGCGGGCGCTGATGAAGAGCGAGACCATCACCACCCCCGCCGCCAGCAAGGCCGCCGACGCGGCCGCGAACAGGAAGAACTGGTAGGCCAAAGCGACGCCTTCGTGATTGAGGTTGTTGACCGTCTGCTCGGCATAGTGCACCGAAAGCACCTGCACGCCGTGCCGCGCCAGGGCATGTTCGATCCCGGCCGGGGCGCCGGCACTGAGCCAGACGTACTCGGTGACGTTGGCCGGGTTGCTCGACTCTGCGTCCAGAGTCAGCGGCAAGCTCACCAGATAGCCGTAGGGCCCGAGCCCGGGAAGCGAAGACAGCTTGTAGTGAACGTTGACGTTCATGAAGGTGCCATCGAAGTTCTGCAGTGAGACGACCTTGGTGCTGCCCAGCCCGTCCGCCTTGGTCGCCAGCCCCGGGAGGACACCAGGCAGCGGCGCCGGCACCACGGAGGGAGGCAGCAGCAGGGACGCGTTCTCGGAGAAGCGGAACACCGGGTCGCTACCGCCGCCGCCCGAGACCGCGGCGCCCTGGGCGCCCGATTGCCAGAAGGAGGTCTGGTCAACGGGAGCATGTGGCCTGATCCAGCGCCTGCCGGCCAGGTAGCGGAGGTTGGACAGCGAGAGCGCGAAGTGGCTGTGCTGCGGGCCCACCGCCAGCGGATACCAGTAGGGCGTCAGGCTGGTCACGCGGCAGCCGTAGAAGCAGGCGCCGGGTAGTGACGCGGTGTAGAGGTGGGTACCGGCTCGCAGGTATCCGAAGTCAGCCACGCTGAGGTTGCCGGCGTTGTCGATCAGGTTGAACTGCAGGTCCGGCGGCGGGTAGATCGGCGTGATCAGGTCGACCGCCATCCGCGCCTTGCTTCCCGTCAGAACCAGGGGGGCGGGCACAGCCGGCGACAGCCAACGCACCATCCTGGCCCGGTTCAGCCCCCGTTTGGAAGCAGGCCAGAACGCGATCCGTCCCAGGGCGCGCGGGTCCACGGCGAGCATGGTTTGGTTGGCCAGCGGCGACTTGAGCTCCTCGGCGGCCATTGCGTGCCGACCGCTGGGGTCGACCTCGCGCACGGCGTTGAGGAAGTTGACCTCGGTCCCCGACTGGACCTGCAGCACCGCCGGAGCGCCGGCGCTGACCTGGCCGACGGCGGTGCGGTTGCGGCCCGCGACGAACCAGCAGCAGACGGAGAAGCAAACCAGGCCGGTGGCGACCGTGAGGACCAGCGCTTGGCGCACAGTGGAGGGGCGGCGCTGGGCCTGGCGCACTGCCAGCGAGGTGGCAACCGAAGTGGAGCCAGCTGTCTTGCGCACCAGCCAGCGATACCCGATGGGAAGCATGCGGATCCCCAAGAGGGCCACCATCACCCCCAACAGCGCCGGGGCAAAAAGGGAAATGGAGTTGGGGTGATTCCCGCTGAGCAAGCCTGCCGTAGCCAGCTCAGCCACCGCCGCCACCGCCAGTGCCACCGCGACTCCGTCGCCCACCGCGATTACCAGCGGCGAGGGCCGCGGGTCGCCGGAGAGCAACTCCTCCTGCAGCGGTCTACGCAGAATCCGGCGCGCCCCCACCGCGGTGGCGGCGAGGCCGCCCGCGAACGCCGCCAGCGCCGCCAGCAGCGTCAGTGGGCTGAAATAAGTGGACGCTCCCTCCAGCACCGGCCCGGCCAGTAGTTGGTAGGCGCCCCAGGCCAGGAGCAGGCCCAGGGGTAGCGCCAGGGTGACCAGTGCCAGGGGCTCCCCTAAGCCATGGCTCAATACCTGCCGGCTGGGCAGGCCGCGCAGCTTCGCCAGCGCCACCTCACGGCGGCGGGCCTCGGTGGTGCGTGCGACCAGACCGTAGAGGAGGAACAGGCACAGCAGCACCAGCTGCAAATCGACGACCGCTACGATCGCGGCCATGAGAGCCGCCTGTCTGAGGTAGGCGGAGATCGTCAGGCCCACCTGGCCGCTGATGGTCATCCCCTGCTCGGTGATTGCCAGGTGATCGAACCGGGCGATGGCCGCCTTCCATCGGGGGATGCTCTGAGCGGCGGTCCGGGCCACCGCCACCGGGTACTGGAGGATGGCGATCGCCGGCAGGCCGGCCAGGGTGGCACGGGTGGCCCAGAAGGCGTCCAGGCTGGGGAAGGTGGCAGTCGGGTCGAAGCCGAAGTAGTTGTCGCCCAACCAGTAAGGCTTGGCGATGTTCGCGGGGAGGACGATTCCCACCACCTTGAGTAAAGGCGAGCTGGGCGCCTTGAAGGTGCCGCCCAGATGGGTCCCCAGCGCCTTGGCGGTGCGGGCGGTGAGCAGCACCTGGCCATAGCCCGCAGGGCAGTGCCCGGCTACGAAGACCAGGTGACGGCACACCCCAGGGCGCCATACCAGGTCACCCTGGTAGCGGGGAGGCAGCTGGTTGGGGAAGTTCTTGTACCCGACGTGGGGAACGTACTTGAGACCGGACATGATCAGTCCGGCATCCACGGTCAGGACCGGCTTGGAGAACCAGCTGTGCAGTCCGGCCTGGGCTCCGAGCCTCTCGGCGCCGAGGCCCTGCTGCGCCGCTGTCGGACTTTCGATCAGCCCGATGGACGTGAGCGCGGTTGTGGTCGCCCCTGCCTGCTTGAAGGTTGTGTGCAGCACTGTCTGATCCGCGCCGGCGGTGTAGATAGGCCCGAAGGCCGCCGCCAGGGTGGCCACCGTGGCGATCACCAAGACCCCGGCGCTGGCACCCAACCGCCAGCGCAGAGCGCGCAGCAGCAGGGAGCGCCGCCTCACAGCCGCGGCCGCAGGCCTCAACGGGTCCCCCACCGCTTAGGGCGGGCGCGCAGCGGGAAACTCATGCCCTTGCCGCGAGGCGGGTAGGCCGCATCCTCAGGAGAGCTTAGCCCTCGACAAGCCGGTGCGTTTCCCGCAGCGCCGGGTCGCGCCGGCTAGTGGCTGATCAGCCGGTCGATCGAGATGGCGCCCGGGCCGGCGAGCAGGATCGCCAATGACCCCATGCCGAGAGCGAAGGCTAGCTCGTAACCGCCCTGCCCGAAGAAACCGACGCTCCAGTGGGCTTTGCGGATGGCCACTCCGAGGTTGGCGCAGATTGCGGCTGCCGCCAACGGGGTCATGAATCCAGCTACGAGCGCTGCACCCCCAGCTGCCTCGGCCACCCCGCTCAAGAACGCGCCCGCCTCGGGGTTGGGGATGCCCATACGCCCCAGCGCTGCGGCAAAGTTCTCGTGTCCACTCTTCTCCCACCCGGGAGCGTAGTTCTGACCTAGGTAGCGGCTCAGCCACCCTGGTGGCTGCTTGCCGTCCCCACCAAACAGCTTGGGCAGCCCATGCACCACCAAGGTCGTGCCGACCCCGAGGCGGACCAGGAGCAGGCCCACATCCTTGCGCTGCATGATTCACCTCCCTTGCCCGGGATGACTCAAGATCAATCGTACCTGCCGCCTAGGCACTAACGCCTAGGTGATCTCGGAAAGCAGCAGCTCGATCGCCACCCGGGTGGCGAAGACCCGGTTGAGGTGGCGGCCCCGGTCCTGGGTCAGGGTGGCGGCGCCATCCGCGCCCGCCACGGCAACGTAGATCAAGCCCGGGGGTTTGGCCTCCGAGCCTCCGGGTCCCGCCACCCCGGTGATCCCCACCGCCAGATGCGAGTGAAGCCGAAGCCGGGCCCCTTCGGCCATGGCGCGAGCCACCTCGGCGCTCACGGCGCCATGGCTCGTGATCAGGTCGCGCGGGACTCCGAGCAGGTCCTCCTTGATGGTGTTCGAGTAGGCGATGATCCCGCCCAAAAAGGCTGAGGAACTCCCCGCCGGCGCGCTCAGGGCGGCCCCGAGCAGTCCGCCAGTGCAGGATTCGGCCACCGCCAGCGTGAGGCGGCGCTGGGTCGCGCGAGAGATCAGCTCGGCGGCCCGAGGAAAGGCCTCAGCCAATGGGCTGAGCGGCGCGGGGTCGCCCCCCAGGGGAGCGGACCCGGTCACCGGTAATTCGTGAACTGGAGTGGAAGGTCGAGGTCCAGCGCCTGCAGGTCGCGGATGACCGCCTGCAGAGTGTCCTTGTCCTTGCTCACGACCCGCAGCTCCGGTCCTTGGACGCGTACCTGCACCTTGGGGTGAGCGGTACGGATGCGCTTGCTCAGGTCGCGGGCGCTGTCCTCGCCGATTCCCCGCTGGAGTTCGATCACCCGGCGCACGTTACCCCGCGCGGCAGGCTCGTACTTGCCCGGCTTGAGGATCTTGAGCGACAGACCCCGGCGGAGCAATTTGCTCTCGAGCACGTCCAGTGCCGCATCGGCGCGCGACTCCGAGCTGGCCAGAAGCGAGATCTCCTTGTCGCCCAAGTCCAGCTCGGCGGTCACCCCTTTGAAGTCGTAGCGGTTGGCGATCTCGCGGCGCGCCTGCTCGACCGCGTTGACCAGTTCCTGCCGGTCGAAGTCGGAGACCACATCGAATGAGTGCTCGCTGGCTGCCACCGGCACAAGAGTAGCGGCTACTCCTCCTCGTCGCCGCCTCCGTCCAGCAGCTGCTCGAAGTCCGCCATGTTCATCAGCACCTCGCGCGACTTGCTGCCCTCGTAGGGCCCGACCACCCTCGCCTCCGCCAGCTGGTCGATCAGCCGGGCGGCGCGGGTGTAGCCGACGTTGAGCTTGCGCTGCAGCAGCGAGGCCGCACCCCGTCCCTCCCCGATCACTATCCGTCCCGCCCGCTCGAACAGGGGATCGCGGCGGGCGGTGCCGTCGCGACGCTCAGGTGCCAGCGCCGCCGCCTGCAGGATCTCCTCCTGGTAGCGGGGTTGGCCCTGAGACTTCCAGTACCCGATCAGCTGGTCCAGCTCTCGGTCGGAGACGAAGGCCCCCTGGAGCCGCACCGCCTTACCGGCGTCGATCGGCAGGTAGAGCATGTCGCCCCGTCCCAGCAGCTTCTCGGCCCCCATCTCGTCCAGGATCACCCGCGAGTCGACGCCGCTGCTGACGGCGAACGCCACCCGCGAAGGGATGTTGGCCTTGATAAGGCCGGTGATGATGTCCGCCGAGGGCCGCTGGGTGGCGACGATCAGGTGAATACCCACTGCTCGGGCCAGCTGGGCGATCCGGCAGATCAGATCTTCGATCTCGCTGGCGGCGACCATCATCAGGTCGGCCAGTTCGTCGATGACGATGACGATCTTGGGCAGAGGCCTGAGCCCGAGTTGGGGAGCCCGCTCGTTGAAGACGCTGATGTTGCGGGCCCCGTGGCCGGCGAAGAGCTTGTAGCGCTGTTCCATCTCCACCACCGCCCAGCGCAGCGACGCCACCGCGCCGTCAGGCTCGACCACTACCGGCACCAGCAGGTGGGGCAGGCCGGAGAAGTTGCTGAGTTCCACCCGCTTGGGGTCCACCAGGATGAGACGCATATCCCCTGGCGACGACTGCATCAGAAGGCCGGCCAGTACCGCGTTGATGCAGACACTCTTCCCCGACCCGGTGGCGCCTGCGATCAGCAAGTGGGGCATGGCCGCTAGATCGCCAATCACCGGCCTGCCGCTGACGTCCGCGCCCAGGGCCACGGCCAAGTGGCTCTTGAAGCCGGTGAAGCTCGGTGACTGGACCACCTCCTTCAGCGTCACCAGCTGGGCCGCCTTGTTGGGCACCTCGATGCCGATCGCCGACTTGCCCGGGATGGGTGCCTGGATCCGGATCGGGGCGGCCAGGGCGAGAGCCAAGTCGGTTTGGTAGGCCAGCACCCGCCGCACCGGGACCCCGGGGCCGGGCTGCAGCTCGTACTGGGTGACGGTCGGCCCGGCATTGCAGCCGGTCACCTTGGACTCCACGCCAAAGTTCTCGAGAGTGGTCTCGATGGTCTTGATCCGGGTCCGGATCTCGTCCCGCAGCCGCTCGCGCTTGCCCCGGATCGAGTCCAGCATCTCCAGACCCGGCAGGACCCAGCTCGGCTCGGGTTCCTCGCCATCCGGCTCGTCGATTTGGTCCACCTGGTCGGCGCCGGCCACCTTGCCCAGCAGCTGAGCCTCGGGCTCAGGGGTGCGAGCGGGAATCGGGGGATCCGGGTCCGTTCCCTCGTCCAACCCCTCGAAGATGCGTTGGAAGACCTCGGGCGAAGGCTCTTCTGGCGGTGTGGACGGCTCCGCTTCTTGAACGCCCAACGGTTCCACGATCCGGGGATGAGCCGCCGGGGGAATCGGGGCAGAAGCGCGGTTGATGCGCGCCAGCGTGCCGCCCGGGCGGGGAGCGAACAGCCGGCCCAAAGCAACCCGGCCCGCGGCGTACCCGGCCGCCGACACGCGCGAGGGGGAGAGCTCCAAGCCGACCACCAAGCCCGCGAGCGCCACCGCACCGAGCGCCACCAGCGCCGCCGGGGCACCGATCAGCGCCGCCAGCCGCAGCCCGATCTCTCTTCCGACCAGGCCACCGCTGGCGTGATCGATCACGGCGGCCATGGAGGTGGCCGCCAGGGTGGTGACGAAGAGCGCGACCAGGGTCTGACCGGCGCTGCGTTCGGAGGCCCGGAGTGCGAGCATGCCCACCCCGCCGGCTATCAGCGCCATCCCGATGATCCACCCGCCCACCCCCACCCCGGCGGTGACCAGGTCGGAGAAGCTGTGGGCGCCGGGCGCGGCAGGAAAGCCGAGAAGAAGAACCCAGATGGCGCCGACGGCGATGGCGCAGAGCCCGGCCAGCTCGCGCTTCTGGGTGGCGGTGAGGTGGAGGACGGGCCCTCCGGGGGCGACCGAAGCCCTGCCCGAGGCGCTACCGCGCGATCGGGAGGAGGTCCCCCGCTTAGTCGCCGCCATTCATCTGCTCATGGGTGGTGGGCTGAAGAGTAGGAGTGGTTGGCCACCCGTCCGCGCCAGTCTAGCAGCGGGCCCGCACATCTGCTCGACCCCTAAAGCTGGAGGAGACGCCACCACCAGGGCGGCCCATGTAGTTCTCGGGCCACGGTGAGCGGATATAGAGTGGTTCTCGCGCGGGGAGGAACCACGGCGAGCTCCGCGACCGGGGTGCCGGGCCGCATCGGCAGCCTGCGGGTGAGGAGCTTGCCCTGCAGGCGAAGCCGCGGGCCGGGCCAGAGCACGCCGCGGAGCGGCCGACGGAGCCGGACCGCCACCCTGCGCGCCCACATGGTCCGGATCCACCCGACCCGGGTGCCCGCAGCCGGCACGGTCAGCGGGCGCAGCGATCGGAATGCGGCCGCCAGCAGCCCTTGGGA
>JBJKSO010000009.1:0-8075 GCA_046703825.1 Candidatus Dormibacteria bacterium | reverse complement strand
ATGGCGCGCCGCTTGGCCGCCATCAACGGGGTCGACCTGGGCCAGGTCGCGGGCAGCGGCGCCGACGGCGCCGTGCGCAAGGCCGACGTGGCGCGGGCGCTGGAGGCCGGGTCTCAGGGGGAGGTTGCGCAGGAGGTGACCGTCCAGCCGATCAAGGGCACCGCAACCGCCCTGGTCGAGGCGATGGAGGAGAGCCTCACCATTCCCGCGGCGACCTCGGTGCGTACCGTCGAGGTGCCGGTGCTGGAGGAGAGGCGGCGCCAGCTCAATGCCGGCCTCGAGCGGGCGCAGAAGGTCTCCTTCACCCACCTGGTCGCCTTCGCCCTGACCAGGGCCGCGTCGGAGTTCCCCGTCTTCTCCAGCTCGTTCCTTCGCCAGGAGGGCAAGCCACACCGGCGGGTGCGTGGCGGGGTCAACCTGGGCCTGGCGGTCGATCTGGAGAAGAAGGACGGGACCCGCTTTCTCATGGTCCCGGTGATAAAGGCGGCGCAGGCCCTGGACTTTCCGACCTTCCGCGCCCGCTACGAGGACTTGGTCAACCGCACCCGCACCGGGGCGGTCCAGCCGGACGAGCTGCAGGACGCCACCATCACCCTGACCAACCCCGGTGGCGTCGGAACGGTCGCCTCGATCCCCCGGCTGATGGCGGGCCAGGCGGGCATCATCGCCATCGGAGCGATCGGGCGTCCCGCCGGCCTCCGCTCGATCTCCGACGAGGCAGCCCGGGCTCTGGGGGTGAGCCCGGTCATGACCATGACCAGCACCTACGACCACCGCCTGATCCAGGGCGTCGAGTCCGGCTCGCTGCTGGGGCGGGTGGAGCGCCTTCTGGCGGGCGACGACGGCTTCTACGAGCAGGTCTTCACCCAGCTAGGCGTGGAGCTGCCGCCGCTGCAGCTCAGCCGGCCCAGTTTCACCCTGCCCGGGGCCGCCCCGGCGGCGGCCAATGAGGAGCTCATGTACGCGGTGGCGGCCGGCATGTCCCTGATCAAGGCCCACCGCACCCACGGCCATCTGGCGGCGCACCTCGACCCGCTCGGTAGCGAGCCCCCGGGTGACCCGGCGCTGGAGCCGCAGACGGTCAAGCTCACCCCGGAGCTGATGGCGGCGGTTCCCGCTTGGATGATGCGGGTGGAGGTACCCGGGGCGACCCTGGCCGAGGCGCTGCCGCAGATGCGCGCCACCTACTGCGGCACCATCGCTTACGAGATCGAGCACATCTCCAACCACGAGCAACGCGTGTGGCTGCGCAAGCAGATCGAGTCCGGAGCCCACCGCCAGCCCCTCCGGCGTGACGAGCAGTCGGCGCTCTACGCGCGACTGGCCGAGGTCGACGCCTTCGAGCGTTTTTTGCGCAAGACCTACCTGGGCCAGCACACCTTCTCTATAGAGGGCGTGGACGCGCTGGTCCCGATGCTGGAGCAGACGATCGAGCTCTTGGCGGCCGGCGGCACTCGGGAGGTGGTCCTGGGCATGGCCCACCGGGGGCGGCTCAACGTCACCTCCCGGATCGTGGGCCGCTCGCTGGAGGACATCATCGCCGAGTTCGAAAGCGGGGCCTACCTGGGCGGCGCCAGCACCGGCGACGTGAAGTACCACTACGGTGCCCAGGGCGCCTACAAGACCAAGGCGGGGGAGTCGGTCCAGGTGGTCCTCACCCACAACCCGAGCCACCTGGAGGCGGTGGACGCGGTGGCGGAGGGCAGGGCGCGCGCGCTTCAGACCAGGCCAGGGCAGCAGGACACCCAGCTGGCGGTACCGATCCTGATCCACGGCGACGCCTCGTTCACCGCCCAGGGTCTGGTCAGCGAGACGCTCAACCTCCAGGGCCTGGCCGGCTACCGGGTGGGCGGCACCATCCACATCATCGCCAACAACCAGATCGGCTTCACCACCGACCCCGAGGATGCGCGCTCCACCCGCTACGCCTCGGACGTGGCCAAGGGCTACGACATCCCGATCATTCACGTCAACGCTGACGACGTGGAAGCCTGCCTGGACGCGGTGCGCTTGGCGGTGAGCTTCCGCTCCAACTTCGAGCGCGACGTGCTGATCGACCTGATCGGCTACCGGCGCTTCGGGCACAACGAGGGGGACGAGCCCGCCTACACCCAGCCGCTGCTGATGGAGCGGATTCGCAGCCACCCGCCGGTGGTCCAGGTCTATGGCGAGCAGCTCGCCGGCGAGGGGGTCATCGCCGCCGACGAGGTCGCCCGGGAGCAGGCGCGCGCCTACGAGGAGATGGCGGCCGCCCACCGCCGGGTGACCGCCCAGGATGGGCGGATGTTGGAGGCGGCTCAGCCCACTGGGTCTTTGGGTGAGGGACTGCCGCTGGCATCGGTCGAGACCGCGGTGCCGCGGGAGGAGCTGATCAGGCTGGACCAAGAGCTGGCCGCCTTCCCGCCGGACTTCAACCTGCATCCCAAGCTCAACCGCTTCTTCGCGCAGCGGCCGGCCGCCTTCGAGCAGGACGGCAGGCTGCTCTGGGCGCAGGCGGAGGCGCTGGCGTTCGCCTCGCTGCTTGCCGATGGGGTCGGGATCCGTCTCACCGGCGAGGATGCGGTGCGCGGCACCTTCAGCCAGCGGCACCTCTCACTGCACGACGTCAAGACCGGGGCCGAGTACGCGCCGATCGAGCACCTGAGCGCCTCGAAGGCGCGCATCGAGATGCGCAACAGTCCCCTTTCGGAAGCGGCTGCGCTGGGCTTCGAGTACGGGTTCGCCACCACCGAGCCCGACTGGCTCGTGATCTGGGAGGCCCAGTACGGAGACTTCTTCAACAATGCCCAGGTGGTGGTCGACCAGTTCGTGGCGGCCGGCCAGGCCAAGTGGGACCAGGAGTCCCGGCTGACGCTGCTGCTGCCGCACGGGTACGAGGGCAGCGGCCCCGAGCACTCCAGCGCCCGGATCGAGCGCTTCCTGGAGCTGTCGGCGGAGGGCAACATGCGCCTGGCCTACCCGTCCACGGCGGCTCAGTACTTCCATCTGCTCCGGGCCCAGGCGCACGTGCCCGAGCGCCGGCCGCTGGTGGTGTTCACCCCCAAGAGCGGCCTGCGGCTGGCCGCCGCCATGTCGTCGCCGGACGAGCTGAGCTCCGGCGGCTTCCGCCCCGTGCTCGACGATCCGCTGGTGGCCAACGAGCGCTCCGAAGTCAGCCGGCTGCTGCTGTGCACCGGCAAGCTCTACCACGAGCTGTACGCCCGCCGGCAGGAGCTGGGGCTCGGGCATCTGGCGCTGATCCGCTTGGAGCAGCTCTACCCCTTCCCGCGCGCAGAGCTGCGTGACGTGCTGGCCCGGTACCCCAAGCCGGAGCAGGTGATCTGGGCCCAGGAGGAGCCGCGCAACATGGGAGCCTTCGGCTTCGTGCTGCAGCGGCTGCGGTCGCTTTTGCCCCGTGGGCTGGCGGTCAGCTACGCCGGCCGGCCACCCCACTCGGCGCCGGCCGAGGGCTCGATGCGCGCGCACCTGGTCGAGCAGAAGAGGTTGATCGACGAGGCGCTGGACGGCGACAGCGGGGCGTCCGGAGCTTGACCCGGGTTGTGGTCCTGGGCGGCGGCCCGGCCGGGGACGTCGCTGCTCTCAGGGCCGCCCAGCTGGGCGCGGAGGTCACCTTGGTGGAGCGGCGCGAGCTGGGCGGCACCTGCCTCAACCGGGGCTGCGTGCCCAGCAAGGCGCTCCTGGCGATCTCGGCGCTGCTGCGCAAGATCCAGCACGCCGACGACTTCGGCATCAAGGTGCAGAAGGTGTCGCTGGACTTTGCGGCCATGCAGCGGCGCAAGGACGAGATCGTGCTGCGCATGCGCGGCGGCGTCGAAGCGGCCTGCAAGCGCCACCAGGTCAGGGTGGTAACCGACCAGGGGACGCTGGGTGACGGAGTCGTGGTGGCGGGTGGGGAGGAGATCCCCTACGACCAGCTGATCGTCTGCGTCGGCACCGAGCCGTCCGGTCTGCCCGGGATTGAGGTGGACGAAAGGCGGGTGATCACCTCCGATGGGGTGTGGACGCTGGAGGCCATCCCCCAGCGGCTGCTGATCATCGGGGGCGGGGTGATCGGTTGCGAGTTCGCCAGCCTGTTCGCCCCGCTGGGCTCCCAGGTCACGGTGGTGGAGCTGCTGCCCCAGCTGCTCACCGGAATCGACCGGCGGACCGCCGGCCAGTTCCAAAAGTTGATTGAAAAAGATGGCGCGCGTGTGCTGCTGGAGAGCCGGGTCGAGGCGCTCCAGGAGGGCAAGGGGTCGCTCAGGGCCAAGCTCTCCTCGGGTGAGGAGCTGGAGGTGGACACGGTGCTGGTGGCGGTGGGCCGGCAACCGCAGACGCGCGGCATCGGGCTTGAGGAGGCTGGAGTGGAGCTCACCCCTCAGGGCAACATCGTGGCCGACCCTCACCTGCGCACCGGCAATCCCAGGATCTGGGCGGCCGGCGACTGCATCGGCGGCGCCCAGCTCGCCCATCTGGCCTCGGCGGAGGCCAACCGGGCTGTGGAGAACGCGCTCAGCGACGGCCCACCCCGAGCGATGGACCGGACGGTCGTGCCCTCCTGCATCTTCACGTACCCGGAGATCGCCACCGTGGGGCTTCACGCCGACCTGGCCCGCGAGCTGGGCTTGAAGGTCAACTTGGGTCAGGCGCGGTTCGTAGGCGAGGCCAAGGCGCTGGCGGAGGGGGAGCCCGATGGCTACGTGCAGCTCGTGGCCGACGCGCAGAGCGACCGGCTGTTGGGGGCCACGATCATGGGCCCGCACGCGGTCGAGCTGATCCACGAGGTGGGGGTGGCCATCAGCGACGGATTCACCATGGCCGAGCTCGGCGACGTGATCCACGCCCACCCGACCGTCAGCGAGGTGGTGATGGACGCGGCGCAGCAGGGCCGTGGGGTGGCCCCCTACCTGAGCTAGCTCAGCCGGCCGAGGGTCGGCTGGGATGGGGATGGTTGTGCAGTCGGCCGGGCTGGTCTGCGCAGGCGTCCGGGGGGCAGGGATGGCAGGACTCCACCTGAATGGTGGTGTGCTGCAGGCCAAACTCGCGGCAGAGCTCGGTGGAAACCGCGCCGACCAGGTGCTCGGCCCGGTCCAGCTGGTTTTCGGCCAGCTCCAGGTGGCAGGAGAGAACCCGCTGCTCGGGAGTGATCTGCCAGATGTGCAGGTCGTGCACGCCGACCACCTGCTGGTGACGCATCAGACGCTGCTCCACCGAGCTTGGATCGACCGAGGCTGGCGCGGACTCCAGCAAAACGGGCAGGGTGGCGCGCAGCAGACGCAGGCAGCTGACCACAATTCCGGCCGCGATCAGCAGGGCGACGATCGGGTCCGCCAGGGCGAAGCCGGTCAGCCACACCACCGCCGCGGCGACCAGGACCCCGACTCCGGACAAAACGTCGTTGGCGGCGTGCAGCACCACCGAGCGGGCGTTGAGCGAGCGCTCGCCGCGGACCAGCCGCAGCACCAGCAAGTTGACCAGGATGCCAAAGCCGGCCGCGGGCAGCATCAGCGCCGGCTGGGGTGCCCCGGGGTGGGTCAGGCGCAGGCTCGCCCCGACCACGACTCCCACCACGATCAGGGCGAGCAGGGTGGCGTTGGCGAGCGCCGCCAGAATCCCGACCCGCTGGTAGCCGTAGGTCTGGCGGCCGCCGGCGGGTCGCAGCGCCTGCCGCGCCCCGGCGGCGGCGAGGACCAGGGCCAGAACATCGACGGCGGCGTGGCCCCCGTCGGAGAGCAGCGCCATGGAGTGGCCTAGAAGTCCGGTCGTGACCTCCACCAGCACCACCAAGGCCACCAGGCCGGTGGCCCAGGCGAAGCGGCCCGCTTCGCGGTTAGCCTTCACCACCCGAGGTTACATCGGCCCGTGACTCGGGTCGGCGCAAGCGGCGGCGGGGTACTCCCTAACCGTCGACCACCTGCTATGGAGCGGGGCAGGATTGCCGACATGGCAGGGCTGCTCGGCCAGAGCCCGTGATCACAAAGGCCGCAGCTCTCTTCTTCGGCGTCCACAACGCCGGAGGATCCCAGATGGCGGCCGCTCTGCTGCGCCCGCGTGCCGGTGGCGCGGTCGAGGTGCAGTCGGCTCCTCCGACCCCGCCCGCGACCTGCACCCCCCGTGCTCCGGGTGACGCAGGAGATCGGGTTGGACCTCAGCGATGCGAGCCCGCAACCGGTCGACCGCCCAATGGTGGAGGAGGCCGATGTGGTGATAACCCAAGGCTGCGGCGAGGAGTGTCCCCTCGTTCCCGGCAAACGCTACTCGGACTGGCCGCTGCCAGATCCGGCCGAGCTCTCCCTGGGTGAGGACGCACCGGTGCGAAACCGGATCGACCAGCTGGTCGGGGAGTTGCTGCGAGAGCTAGCGCCGGACCATCCGCGCGACTGACAGCACCCCCGCACCGGTGCTGGTGGGCAACCCGGCCGCCTTGGCGCTGCGCCAGAGCGAGATCGAGATCTACAGCGACCCGATCGGTGTTCGCACCTTGTACCAGGATCCCAGCAGCGGCGCCGAGCACTACCTGATCCGCTACCCACCCGGGCTGAGGGCGCAGTTGCACCGCCACTCAGCGGGGCACACCTTCGTGGTATTGCAGGGCGAGCTGATGGTGGATGGCGAGCGGTTCGGCCCCGGCTCGTACTGCCACTTCCCAGCCGGCAGCGTCATGCTGCACGCACCCGCCGGCCCGGGTGGATGTCTGTTCATCGCGATCTTCGGCGGCCCTCAAGACGTGCTGCCCGCCGACGGCTAGCGCTCGGCGGGCCAGACGTGTACCAAGGAACGGTTGAGCCGTAGGCGGGGGCCTCAGGGTATGGCGTCGACCAGGGTAAGCAGCGTCGGCGCCAGATCCGACCTGAGACTGTGGAAGGTCCAGATTCCCTTGCGGAAGCTGTCCACGATGCCGGCGCGTCGGAGCGTCGCCAGGTGGTGGCTCACCGTCGGTTGACTTAGATCGAAGACGGCGGTGAAGTCACAGACACAGACGGGCTCCTTGGCCTGCTTTAGCAGGTGAACCATCTGCACCCGGGTGGGGTCTGCCAGTGCCCGGTGGGCCGCGGCCAGATCCTCGGCCTGGGCTGAGCCGAGCCGGGCCGCCAACGATTGGCAGCAACCTCGTGAGCGGCTGACCTCGACGAGCACCGGAGCCGTCTGTTGGCGCCCCGACCGGTGCACGGTTGCCGAACTGGTGGTTGGAGTCATCTGGAGATTGTCGCTCCAGCCAATCGGAACCGGTGCGGCAGGTCGCCAAAGAGCTGGGGGTACTCCGACTTTTGCCCGGAGGCGGCGGCGGTCCGCCTCTGCCCGCTCGTGGAAACCACCGACGCCGTCCAGACCCTGTCGAGCGTCTGCCGGGCTTGCGCTGCGCCTGGTGGAGCGGCAGTTGCATCCCTTGCCGGGCGGCATGCCCTCGGGGGCAGATGCTGCTCAAGCAGAGGCAGCCCACCTCTTGGGCCGCTCTTTGCTATTCGCCACCACGGCGACAACCATCGACATTTATCATTGGTTACATGCTGACGGAGGCAAACGGCGGCCCGGTTGGGCAGGCGGCCATCCGCGACCGGGTGCGCCAGAGGTACGCGGAGGCTGCCCAGGAGATCGCGGCCAATGCGGAGCGGGGGTGCTGCTGCGAGCCCGGCTGCGGTACCGGTGGGTCGCTGGCCGCCGGCGCCTACTCGACCTCCGAACTCGCACTGCTCCCGGCCGGCGCGGCCGCCGCCAGTCTCGGCTGCGCCAACCCGGGCCAGTTCGCCGAGCTGCGGGCCGGGGAGACGGTCTTGGACCTCGGCTCAGGTGCGGGACTGGACGTTTTGCTGAGCGCTCAGCGCGTTGGGCCGAGTGGCCAAGCTCTGGGGCTGGACATGACCGACGAGATGCTGGCCTTGGCCCGCCGGCACGCCGCCGAGGCGGCGGTCGGCAACGTTCAGTTCCTCAAGGGCGAGATCGAGGCCATACCGCTGCCGGATGCCTCGGTGGATGTGGTCATCTCCAACTGCGTGATCAACCTCGCGGCGGACAAGCAGGCGGTGCTGGACGAGGCGTTCCGGGTGCTTCGGCCCGGCGGGCGCTTGGCCGTGGCCGATGTGGTTGCGGAGGATCAC
>JBJKSO010000008.1:0-14111 GCA_046703825.1 Candidatus Dormibacteria bacterium | reverse complement strand
CGGGCAGTTCATCTCCCCGGATCCGGTCAACGCGATGATCCCCTATGCCTTCGCCGCCGATGACCCGACCGGGTTCAGCGATCTCAGCGGGCTCATGATCTCCCGCGGCACCGTGGGCTCGGGGCAGACCGGTTCGACGGTGCTGGCCCCGCCGCCACAGGTAAACCAGTCCGCCTACTATCACCAGGTGACCCAGGAGACGACCTACCACGCCCCGGCATACGTGGCTCCGCAGGCGAGACCCGCGCCGCAGAGCACGCCACAGGCATCGTCCGCACCGACCGGTCCCGGAGACCAAGGTCTCGTCAACGGGCTGCAGACCAGCGCCAAAATCACTGCGAGTGCAGCCGTCGGCGCCGACACGGTCTCTCTGGGCGCCTTTGGTGCCGCCGCTATTCAGCCCGAACTAGCCCCGGGAGCGCTGCCCGTTGCGGCGACGGCTGGATTGGTCGGGTTCGGATTCTCTGTGGCGAGTTGTGGCTCCAACTTAATCCTCGACGGACTAGGTCATGGCAGCGGACTCAGCACCGCAGCGGGTTGCATCGGAATAGTGGTGGGTGGTTGGGGGGCTGCTTCTGGATTGGTGTTCCGGAGCGCTCAGGTCGGTACGCGGGCTGCGGTTGGCGTAGCCTTCGGCGTCCATGCCCTGATCTCAGACGGCATAAACGCGATCGGGTCTTGGCTGTGACCCGGGCGCATTACCGGGACGGGTGAGCGTATGTCGAAGGTGAGCCACCTCAGCGACCAGGAGCTTGCGGGCCTCAGGTCCAAGCTCGGGCGGAAGATCTTGATCGCGGACGGCGGCGGGATTGTGCTCTTCTTCGTTCTCATCGGCATAGCATTCGCGGCGCGAGCCATAGCTGGCTTGATTCCATTTCTGGCGGTAATGGGCTTGGCGATGGTCGTTGGATTCGGTGCTGCAGGCTACATGCTTGTGCACTATATTCAGCTGTTCCCTGTATGGGCTGAGCTAGCCAGGCGAGAGCGGGAGCGCAGGACTTCGGCCTAGGTGAGTGGTGGGGCGCAAGCCGGCGGTCGCGGTCGAGGACAGCACCAAGGCCGCGGCTGCCGGAGTGAACGGCCGAGACCGGGCAGTGCGCCTGTTATCGGGTGGAGAAAGGCACGGCACACACTACTCCGGTATTGCAGACAGCCTGGCGTGGTCTACAGCGGGTCGGCGGGAGTCATGCGCTTGGCTGGCGAGGGCAAAGGCGGGTCGAGGCCGCGCATGACTGACACTCCGCTTCCTCCTACTTGCACCGATTGCGATAAAGAGCTTCCGCTCAACTACCTCGATGCGCAGGCTCAGCGTTCTCCCTGCCCTAAGTGCGGCAGCCGACGGGTCACTATTCACCTGCGCGGACACGGCACAGTTGGCCTATCGAGCATGGCCGTGCCCAGCCTTGGGTTTAGTAATCCGGAGCGCAACTGGCTGCACCGCTGGAATGCTTGTCAGATTGAGGCCCTGGGACTCGGAGCGACGCACTTAGGACCTGTGCCGCGGGAGAAAATAGAAGTAGAGCGAAGCCGTCTGATGGCATTCTTCGTCGAGCTGTACCACCTCAAGGACGCACTAATCGCAGATGAGGCAATTACCAGAGTTTCAGCACGTTCAGTGGAAGAAGCCATCACAAACGATCCGGACTTGGCTCTCTTGGCTGACATCGCTAACCTGGACAAGCATCCCGCACCTCAGCGTAAGCCTCGAAGTGCAGCTTTCCCAAGCGTGACAGCGCTGACAGCGAAAGGGGTGCCGGAGGGGGATGGCGCCTGAATGTGGAATTCGAACACAGTGGCAATGCGGTGGACTTGGTTGCGTTTGCCTCTGAGGCAGTGGAAGCATGGCGGCGCACTCTTAGCCGCTGGAGGCTAATCTGAGAGCCCCGGGCGGGTTCGCACTGTTGTGAGTGGCAGTTCTACCCCTTAGGTGCGAGTGGGCCGCGGCAGCCGTAACTGGCAGTGTTAGGCCGTCAGCGGGGCTCGCAAATTTCCGGGAGGACTTGCGAAGGCGACCAGACCGGGCTGTACTACTTTTGATCCCTTAGCTATACCCCGCGATGGGCCTGGCTCCGGAGCACGGATTCGAACCGTGAACCTTGCGGTTAACAGCCGCCTGCTCTACCGTTGAGCTACTCCGGAAGGACCTCTCGCTGGCAGTTTAGCGAGATCACCTAGTCCGGGCCGCCCACCCGCGCGAAGGAGAGTGCAGAAGATTGGACACCAATTCGCCCAACCGGCAGCAGGAGGTCGACGAATGGTACCGGAAGCTTCTGGCTCCGGAGGTAGGGTCTGCCACCTCGGGTTCCGAGCCTGACCTGCCGCCGAATCGCTCTCGGGTCGTCTTCTCGGGCAGACGCTTCGACTCTGTCCGCGAGTTCCGCTCGCGGATCTGGTGGGTTGACTTGGATGGCCAGGGCACCGTGCCTCACGAGCTGCACGATGGGGGTGGGAGCGAACGGTTGCCCAAGTGGTCTCCAGATGGCACTCTGCTCGCCTACCTCAGCGATCGCGATGGTACCGAGCTGTTCCAACTTTGGCTCGAGCCTTCGTCTGGTACGTCCGAACCCCGCAAGCTGGGTCTGGCCGGTTACTCGGTGGAGCATCACCAGTGGATTGACAACGGCCGTTTGCTGGTCTTGGCCGCCGAAGAGGGGGCCGAGCAGCCAGCCGTGAGCGGCTCCGGAAGTGTCAGACATGGGGACGGGCCGGCTACCGCCCCCGAGGTCCGGGGGTCCGGAGACCGTCAGAGGGGTTGGCGGCGGCTGTTCATCCTAAACGCCGCCGGCGGTTTGGCGACGACGGTCTCTGCCCGCGGAAGCAACATCTGGGAGGCGGACTTTGTCGACGGGGAAAGCGTCCTCTCCGTAGTCTCCTCTGCTCCGAGCGAGGGCTCCTGGGCCCACAGCCGCCTTGAACTGACTTCACTTGCCGCTGCGGCTCCGGAGCGGATCTACAACCCGCAATGGCAGCTCGCCTGTCCCACCGCCTCGGGCGGAGGCGACCGCGTGGCGGTGATCGAGGGGGTGGCGAGCGACCGGGGAGCGGTGGCCGGCCAGGTGCTGCTGCTCGAAGGCTCCTGGCAGCGGCCGATCCGCTTGGAGACGGGGGACGCCGATGCCACCTGGATCCAGTTCCGGGATCCGGACCACCTCGCGTTCATCGGCCTCAAGGACTCGGAGACGCTGGTGGGGGAGATCGATCTGAGCAGCGGCCGCACGCTTCTGCACTACCGAGGCCACCTAACCACCCCTGGCTACTTCCCCACCGCTAGGCTCCATCCGGAAGGAGGGCTGATCCTCTTCCTGGAGGAGTGGCAGCAGCCGCCTAGGCTGGTCCACGTCAGAGAGGGCCAGCTCAGCACTCTGGTGAACCTCGGTGGCGCCGGCTTCCAGAAGCTGCAGAAGGTGCAGCCGCCGATTCAGCGGCTGACCTGGGACAGCACCGACGGCACGCCGATCTCGGGGTTCTGGATCCCGCCAGCCGGGAAGGGGCCCCACCCCACCGCGCTGCTGGTTCACGGCGGTCCGGCCGGCTGCTGGCAGCCGTGGTGGCCCTCGACGGCCACCACGCGTCTGGCCGCCTACCTGGTCCAGCTGGGGATAGCGCTGTTCATGCCCAATCCCCGGGGCAGCACCGGACGCGGTCTCGATTTCGCCGCCATGGAGTTGGGCGACTACGGCGGACTGGAGGTCGATGACCACCTGACCGGTCTGGACCTGCTGGTGGCCGAGGGCCTGGCGGACCCCGACCGGCTGGCGGTCATCGGCGGCAGCCACGGCGGCTACATGGCAAGCTGGCTCACCACCCGGACCAGCAGATTCCGGGCCGCGGTGGCGATGTCGCCAGTCACCAACTGGTACAGCCAGCACTACGAGAGCAACATTCCCGAGTTCGACCGGATGTACCTGCGGGCCAGCCCCACCGAGCCCGGCGGGGCCTACTTCGAGCGCAGCCCGGTGTTCGCGGCCCACCGCTCGCGCACGCCTACTTTGCTGACCGCGGGCGGGCGCGACCGCTGCACCCCGCCCGGACAGGCGGTGGAGTTCCACCAGGCGCTCCTGGAGCATGGCGTGGACACCGAACTAATCCTCTACCCCGAGGAGGGGCATGGGGTCAGAACCATGCCTTCCGAGATCGACCTGGTCTCGCGGATCCACGCCTTCCTGGATCGCCACCTGCTCGGCTCGGAGCCGGTGCGGCTGCCTCCCGCCCCGGACTGAGGGGGCCCTACTCCAGGTAGTCCTTGAGCTTCATGCTCCGGGAGGGGTGGCGGAGCTTGCGCAGGGCTTTGGCCTCGATCTGGCGGATCCGCTCTCTGGTCACCCCGAAGCGCTTGCCCACCTCCTCCAGGGTGCGCTGGTGGCCGTCGATCAGCCCAAAGCGCAGCTGGAGCACCCGGCGCTCTCGGGGGGTGAGGGTGTCCAGGATGTCCTCGACTTCGGTGCGCAGCATGGTCAAAGAGGCGGCGTCCGAGGGAGCCACCGCCTCGCTATCGGGGACGAAGTCGCCCAGATGGGAGTCCTCCTCCACGCCGATGGGGGTCTCCAGCGAGACCGGGTCCTGGGCCACCTTGACGATCTCCCGCACGCGGTCGGGGGTGATGCCCATCTCCTCGCCGATCTCCGGGTCGCTGGGCTCCCGGCCCAGCTCCTGCAGCAGCCGGCGCGAGATCCTGACCAGCTTGTTGATCGTCTCGACCATGTGGACAGGGATGCGGATGGTGCGGGCCTGGTCGGCGATGGCCCGGGTGATCGCCTGGCGGATCCACCAGGTGGCGTAGGTGGAGAACTTGTAGCCCTTGTGGTAGTCGAACTTCTCCACCGCGCGGATCAGGCCCATGTTGCCCTCCTGGATCAGATCCAAAAAGGACATGCCCCTGCCGATGTACTTCTTGGCGATGGAGACCACCAAGCGCAGGTTGGCCTCGGTGAGCCGGTGCTTGGCGTCCTCGTCGCCCTGCTCGATCAACTTCGCCAGGTAGACCTCGTCCTCTGCCTTGAGCAGGGCCACCCGGCCGATCTCCTTCAAGTACATGCGGACCGGGTCGTCGAGCGAGACCGCCTCGGCGTCGGCCGCCAGCATCTCGTCCTCGATCTCCTCGGCCTCGAACTCCTTGTCGCTGTCGCTTACCGCGATGCCCATCTCGCGGAACAGGGAGAAGAGGCGCTCGAGCTGGTCCGGGTCGGCGTCCAGGTCGGGGAAGGGGTCGAGGATCTCGTTGGGGCTGAGGTAGCCCTGCTCCTTGCCCTTCAGGATCAGCTGCTCTGCCGCCCGGACCAGATCCTCGGTCCGCGGTGGAGCCGCTGCCGGCACCGCCACCTTCATCGCCTTGGCCAACCTATGTCTCCAGAACTTCGCCTTGTCGCAACCGTTCGATCTGCCGCCGGAGCCGGTCCATCTCCGCAACCAGGGCCGGGACCTCGGGTTCGCGGTGATGCTTGAACCCGCCGAGCCTGGACTCGATGGCCGTCACCCGGCGCTCCAGGGCCTCGACCCGTACGGCCCGCACGCAGTCCTCCAGCGCCCGGCGCAGCCGGTGCCCGTTCTCGAGGTCGTCCAGCTCAGGAAAGCCCTCCTTGGGGAGTTGCTCCAGCTTTCCCTGCAGTTCCGGGCCGAGTTCGCTCGGGTCCAGGTGCTCCGGGGCCCGTTCCACCATAGCCTGGAACAGCGCCCCCGCCCCCGGGTCGGCGAAGTCGTCCCTGCGGACCTTGTACCTATCCTGAACCTCCGTCACCAGCTGGGGGCGCAGCCTCAGCAGACCCAGCAAATGGGCAGACACGCCCAAGGTACTGTTCCCCCCTGGTGCGGCGCTCAAACTTCTGAGCGGCAACTTGCCCGGGTCGCGACGGGCGCCCCGTTCCACGTCCTCGAGGATCCGGTCGGCGGCGACGCCCAGACGGCGTCCCACCCGCTCCGAATACAGGGCGCGGATGCTGGCCTCGGGGATGCGGCCGAGCACGGTCATCGCTCGGCTCAGGGCCGCCTGGCGCTGCGCGGTCGACTGGTGGGCGGGCTCGCCCAGTGCCTGATCGATCAGCACCTCCCAGGCCGGCGGAGCCTCGTCGACCAGCTCCCGAAGCTGTGCCGGATCGCTGCGGCTCAGGTCGTCCGGGTCGGTCCCAGCGGGGAGGGTGAGCAGGCGGCAGCCCATGCCCGCCCGCACCACCAGACCCACCGCCGCCTGGCCGGCCCGCTGGCCGGCCGCGTCTCCGTCGAAGCAGAGCACCACCTCGTCGGCGAAGCGCCGCAGCAGCCGCACCTGCACCTCGGTCAGCGCCGTCCCCGAGGTGGAGATCGCGGAGCGGATCCCGGCCCGGTGGGCACCGACGACGTCGAAGTACCCCTCCATCAGGACCGCGCGCCGCTCCCGGTAGATCTGCTCTCGGGCGCGGTCCAGCCCGAATAGCACCGCCGACTTGTCGAAGACGGAGGTCGTGCGGGTGTTGAGGTACTTGGGCTGGTCGTCGCCGAGGGCGCGGCCACCGAAGCCGACCACCCGTCCCCGCTCGTCCCGGATCGGGATCACCAGCCGGGCACGGAAGAAGTCCTCCAGGCGGCCGGAGCGCCCACGCGCCAGCCCCGCGGCCGCGATGTCGCCGTCGTCGCCCTGGTGGCGGCGCAGGAAGCGCACCAAGTTGTCCAGCGAACTCCCGGCCGGCGCGTAGCCCAGGCCAAAGGCAGCCATGTCGGCCTGGCTCACCCCGCGGGCTTCCAGGGAGGCCCGGCCGGGGCCGCCGGCGGCGTGGTTCAGCAGCACCTCGTGGTAGAAGTTGGCGGCGAGCTGGTTCAGCCGCAGCACCTGCTCGCGCTGGCGGCGCCGGCGGAGCTCCTGGGGGCTGGCTGGTTCCTCCGGCCGCAGCTCAACGCCGGTCCGGCGCGCCAGCTCCTCCAGCGCTCCCCGGAAGTCCAGGTGTTCGATCTTTTCCACAAAGGTGATCACGTCCCCCCCTTCGTGGCAGCCGTGGCAGACCCAGACCTGCTTTTCGGGGCTGACGTAGAAGGACGGGGTGTGCTCGGTGTGGAAGGGGCAGAGCCCGCGCATCTCGGTGCCGGCGCGCGAGAGCCGCACGTAGCTCCCGACCACGTCGACAATGTCGAGCCGGGACTTGACCTCCTCGACCGAGCTGTCCGTCCTCACGACGGCAAGTTTGCCCGCCCGGCCCCCTACCAAATGAACCGCGCCGGGATCAGCGCTTGAAGAGGCTCCGGCGAATCTTGGACTGATCCTGCTCCCGCAGCTGGTCGCGGAGCGCCATCACCTCGCGCTCGTGCTCGGCGAGCTGTGCCGCCTGGGCCTTGCGGGTGGTGTCGAGCTCCTGGCGCAGGTCACGCACTTGGCGCAGGCGCCGCTCCAGCTCGGCCTCGAAGCGAAGTCGCTGCTCGGCCTGGATGCGCTGCTCCAGCGCCCGCTCCCAGCGCTCGAAGAGTCCTGCCACCAGCTCCCGGGCGTCTATGTTGCTCACCCCGAACCCGCCGCTGTCGGCCTCGGAGGCCACCAGGCTCGATGGGCGCACCGCGTCCTCGATTGGGGACTCCAGGTCCGAGAAGGGCGTCTGCTCCCCGTAGGTCGGGGAGTCCGGGTTGGCGTCCAGGTCGAAGTCGGGGGCGGGGAGGGGGTCCTCGGCGAACTCCGAGACGGGCTCACCCTCGGCGCCGAAAGCGCTGTACCCGCTCGGAGCGCTCTCGTCCGCCTCGGTTGCGTAGCCGGGGAGCTGGCTCGGGAAGGAGGACTCCTCAGTCCCCGCACTGCTGAACTGCGAGCCCTCCTCGCCCAGACCTGTGGCGAAGGCTGAGGCGGGTTCCGCGGCCTCCGGGAACTGATCCTCACCTGGGAAGGCGGAGGCGCCGGGAGGGGAGTAGAGCTCATCCGCGGGGCGGTCGAAGAAGCCCCCGGCATTGCTGTAGGCGGGGAAGTCGCCCGACGCCGTCTCGTCGTCCTCTGCCGCCGCCTGCGGCGACGCGACCACCGGCTCCGGGCCCGCGGAGGGCTGGGCGGCCCGGTCGGCTGTCTGCAGCGGCTCGTCATCCCACGTCGAGGGGTCCGGGCGCCAGAGCGGCACCGCCTCCCCCTGGTCGCCGGTTTCGCCGACGCCGTTGCTGCTGCCTTCCCAGTCACCCTGCTGAGGCTCGGCGGTGGGTGACCAGAGTGCCTGGGAGTAGTCCTGGGTCGGCTGGGCGGCCGACCAGTCCTGGAAGGTGCCGGCGGGCGCCGCCGGGGCCGGAGCCGCTTCCAGGCCCGCCAGGCCGCCGACGCCGACCTGATCCGCGCTGACGCGCATCTCGAGGCGGCCGTCCACCTCCACCCAGTGAACCGGAATGTCGCCGGACTCGATCCGCCGGCGGATCATGTCCGCGGGCACCGACATGCGATCGGCGACCTGGTCGATGGTCAGATAGTCCTCGGGCATCCCAATCACCTCAGTGGCCGGCGGCGGCGCGGCTCGCCGGCGTTTGCGGGCCCTTCTGGCCCCGGGGGGCAGTGGTGGCCACCTCGTGGATGGCGCGCTGCCAGAACAGGGGAGATGCCGTCGCCAGGCCGAAGACCGCGCTCAGGATGATCACGGCGTCGACGCTGGTCCTCCCCTCCTTGGTCCAGTAGTCGTCCTGCAGGTGGAGCCACAGGGCGAACTCGTCAAAGGTGAGCGCGACCCCGGCTCCGTACACGGGGGCGAGCCTGCGCCGCCAGTGCAGGTCGGTGCGCAGCAGCCCTCCGTAGCCACAGGCGGTCATGGCCAGGATCCCCCAGACCATGTGGTGGATGTGCAGTGGCTGCCCGCCGCCCTTCTTCTTGCTCCCGCCGAGGACGATGTTGTTGAGCGGCAGCCAGTTGCCGCGGATGCCGTGGGTGATGAGCCGCACCGTGGAGAAGGTCAGCAGGAAGGCACTCAGGACCCGGAAGTTGACGTCCTCGTCGGGGCGCTCCTCGGCGGTCTCGCGGTAGCGACGGACCAGCCGCAGCGGGAGCGAACCAGCACTCGGGCGGCCGCCGGATCTCCGGGCAGGGTTGGACACCGTCACCGGCGCATCCTATAACCGTCGGGGCGCGTTTCGCGCCACGACTCGGTCACACCAAGCCGCGAGACCATGGCGGGGCTCAACGGAAACCCGACAGAGCCGATTTCGGACGCGGGAAGGGAGGGATTCGAACCCTCGGACGAGGTTAACCCCCGTCACCCGCTTAGCAGGCGGGCGCTTTCGACCACTCAGCCACCTCCCCATCGGGGGACCAAGTTCCCGAGTATAGGCCGCCGATCTCGACCGGCCCCTAGGGGCGGCAACCCCAACCCGTAGCCGGTTTCGCTCAACCTTCGCTTCCCGCCCCCGCCAGGTGGGGCAGGTTGGACGGCGTGTAGGAGGGGTGGGAGACTGCCAGCCGGGCCTTGGCGCCCTCGAGAAAGCCACCCGCCACGTTGCTGGAGGAGAGCGCCTCGATAAATACGCTTCCGGGGATCCGGTATAGGGTGCAGGCGGTCAGGGCGCGAACCGTCGCGGTGCGCGGCAGCTTCTCCAGCAGGCCGATCTCCCCGAAGTAGGTACCCGGGCCCATTTCGCGCAGGAGCCGGGTCTGGATCCCGTCACCGCGGGCGAAGACGCTTACAGTCCCCTCCACCAGCACGAAGAAGTCGTCCGCGGTGGCGCCCTCTTCGATGATGGTGTGGTCCGGCGCAACCTGCTCTTCGGTGGCCGCCGCCGCGAGCCGCTCCAGAGCCGCCCGCGACCCGGCGGCAAAGATGCCGAGCCGCTCCAGCAGTGCGAGCTTGGGTGCCAGCTCCGCTAGGCGGCGCACCGCGGCCAAGTCCATCTGCCGCAGCATCGGGTAGGCGCAGGCCGCCAGCGCCGGCACCCCGAGGCCAACCACCAGCAGGCTGCCGTGCAGACCCAGGCGGCTCACCATAGCGGCGGCCAGTACCGAGCCCAGCGAGATCGCGGCCAGCACGAGCGCGAAGAAGACCCCGAAGACCCGGGCGACCATGGTGGGTGCCACCGAGCGCTGCATGGCGGTCACCGCCAGCACGTCCACGACCAGGGTGCCGCTGCCCCGCACCGCCTCCATGACGAAGGCGACCGCCGGCTGGTGCACGAAGATCAGGAGGGCCGTCGGAACGCAGTAGACGGCCATACCCACGGTGATGATCGCCCCGAGCCGCGGCTTAGACGCCAGCTGGTTGACGAAGAAGGCGGCAAGGACTCCGCCGATGCCCAAGGCGGCGAGCAGGTAGCCGTAGCCGTTGGTGCCCGTTCCGAGCTGGATCCGGCTCACGAAGACGAAGAGGACCGTATCGGTGCCGTAGACGAAGCTGGCCAGGACGCTGAAGCTCACCAGCACCAGCACCAGCCGGGATTCGCTAATGGCCTTGAAGCCGGCGATCATCTGCTTGACCGGCCCAACCGTTCCGCCCTCGCCGACGTCGCTGGGGCTAGAGCGGGCCCGAAGCCGGCTCACCATCAGTCCGGCGAAGAGAAAGCTCGCGGCGTTGGCGGCGAAGGCCCAGGCCGGCGAGCCCAGAAGGAGCAAAAGGGCACCCACCGCCGGGCCCAGGACGATCACCAGGTTGTCGATGGTGCTGTTGAGGGCGTTGGCCGCGGCCAGGTCGTCCTCACCGGCCAGCTGCGGGATCATGGCCGCGACCCCCGGCATGTACGGCTGGGACACTGCCGCGTTGACCGCGGCCACGAGCAGCACCAGAGCGACGGGGGCGGTCTCGAGAACGGAGAGGATCAGCAGCCCCTGGCAGAGCGCCAGGAGCAAATCGCAGGTGAGGAGCAGGCGCACACGCTCGAAACGTTCGGCAACGATCCCGCCATAAGGCGACAGGAAGATGCCCGGGACGAAGCGCACCAAGAAGACGGCGGAGACAAGGAGCGCCGAGTGGGTGCGATCGAAGGTGTAGACCGCGAGGGCTACGCTATAAGCCCAAGACCCGGTGTTGGAAACGAGCTCGCCTGTCAGGAGCAGGCGAAGGTCCCGGTGCCGCAGGGCCGCACGGTAGGGTCGGAGAACCGACGCTGGTTTCATTCCCCTCTACCCCGGCCAGCCTTGCAACAGCCTGGAGATCTCCCCAGTTGGCGCCGGAATCTTAGCACCGCGGGTGGGCACACGGGGTCCGAAGGAGCGAGGCCGGACTTGGCCGGCCCCGCTCCCCTTAAGAGCTAGCGGGAGCTAGACGTCCCGCTGGAACTCAGGTCGCGTCAGTTGTCTGGGTGATAGAACGGCAGCAGTTCCGACGAAGGCGTCGAAGAAGTCCAGTCCGTTCCGTTGGTCGTGCTGTCGATGGTCGGGCAGGAGCCGATCGCCGGGTACGAGCTGATGCCCGCGTTGAAGCCGGAGCCCCAGCCCAGCTGCGGCTGGTCGGGGTTGTAGTAGCTCGCACCACCGAACAGGCCCTGGGTGTCTTGGATGCCACTGCACGCGAACAGCGGGTTGTCGTAGGCCTGGACCGCGTGCTCGGTGAGAGTCACCGTTGCTGAAGAGTTCTGGTAGATGTTCTGCTGGCCGTTGTCGTCGATCGGCCAGTAGACGTAGACAGAGTAGGACTCTCTGTAGACCGTCCCGCCCTTCACGGGGCAGTCGACCCCGGTGGTGGAGTTGCAATTTGCGGCCGTCTGACCGGCTGCGGTTGACGTTTGATTGTAGCTGAGGTCAACGCCAACCGTCCCGGGATTGGACAAGGTTTGGTCGCTTCCGATGCCAAACGCTTGAGTCGGTCCATTCTCGCCGTTGTAGCTGTCGCCGTTGGCGAGCACGTACACCTCAAGTCCGTCCGCTTGATTGTTGCTCGCGGCGTTTGGGTTGTACATCGGTTCACAACTGAGAGTGGTCGAGACGTCTCCGTTGCAGGCCAGAGTGTTGGTGCCGGCCGTGGTGCTGACCTTGACGTCCAAGGCCAAGAACGCATCCGCTGAGCCGGTGTAGTCGATGTACACGTCGCAGGCGGTGCCGGACTGGTCGCCCAGATTGGCCGGATAGCCGTGGGTACTGTACCCCGGCAGTATGTGTTGGTAGCTGCAGTTGGCTGTCGTGGGGTTATGCAAGGTGACGTTTCCGGTGACGAAGGTCACCGAATTGGTGAGTGGATCCCAGAACAGCGCGAAGCTCGCAGCGGTCGCTATTGCCGCGATGGCGCCCACCGCTCCCACCGAGGCGAGCGTGATGGTGAGGCGCCTACGAAAGATATTCAACTTTGGATGCCCTCCTGATAGCTTCTCTCCGAGTCGGTCGTGCTCTCCGCACAGCTTGTCCTAGTGCGCTTGCGAATCGATTCCCTCCGTTTGCTCTGGCGACGTCTTCGGGGACCAGCGGCGTCGCGCCTCCGCTGCGATCAGAACCGCGAATGGAACCGTGATAAGCAAGATGAACACCAGCGGCTGGTGCAGATCGGTTAGCACGTATCCCGCGTAAGGAACCCGGAACTCGTAGACTCCCACGATTTCTTGCGGGAGCACCCGGTTATCGTCGGGAGCGGCGTTGGCGTCTCCCTTGGTCTCATAGACGGCGGTTTCACTCTGGGTCCGTGCATTGAATACGTGACTGACGCGGTAGATGCGGTGGGAGATCATTCCCACCGTTTGCCCATGGCTCGAGGTCTCCTGGAAGCTGATGATCTGCCCGCGATGCAGGTGCTCGGCCTGCTGCACGGTGACCACGCGGTCGACGATCAGGTCGCCGACGTCGAAGGTGCCCGTCATCGACCCGCTCAGGACCACGATCGCCCGGTGACCAAAGGCGGTTGGTACTCCGCGAGGGTTCTGGCGGGTTAGTACTGCAAGAAAGATGGCGCCGATGAAGGCGAGCAGAAGCACAACCCCGCCTAGGGTTAGCAGCACCGAAGCCAGGACCCGTAGCAATGTCCGGCCGGTACTCGGATGGCCCGGGACAGCCTCAGGTGCGCGCACTCGCAGCGGACCTAGCCTGGTTGCCGCCGAATTCCCTCCTGTGGGTGCTAGCGGTGTTCCGGCCGCACCCCCAACCCGGTCACCGTGTTAACCGTGCCGAATTCTCGCTGGCTGGGGGCGGCCGCAGCAACCGGGGCGGCGTAACAAAACCTTCAGCGCCGGTCACCCGGGCGTCTGTCAATCAACCGCCTGCCACAGGTGCTCCGCCTACCGCTTTGAGGCGCAGCAACTCCGCTCGGGAGCCCTCAAGCTCAGATTCGGTTGGCCCCCGGCCGCCGTCCGCCCCCCAAGCCGCCCAGTCCAGCACGGTTCGGGCGTGCCAGTACCGGTACCCGAGCTGGGCGAACGCGGTCTGGGCGGCCGCGAAGGCATCGGCCTGGTCCTCTCCGCCGGAATTGCGCAGCGCCTGATAGCGCAGCCGCTGAGCCTCCAGGTAGGGCGGCAGTCCTCCGGCCGGGTCCTGCAGCAGGCCGAGCAGTTCGTCCAGCTCCCCCTCCCTGCGCAGCCGGACCGCGGCTTCGCAAGCGTCGGGCCACGCCTGCCGGGAGATCTCGTGGCGCAGTCCGAAGCTGGGGAGGGCCGCCGCCACCGCGGCCTGGGAGACCGCCAGCGCTGCCTCGAAGTCCTTCTCGGCGAGGAGGACGGTGCCCTCCAGGGTCGCGTGCAGCATCCGGGGCTCGCGCGAATCGTGGTCCTTCCAGCGGGAGATCAGCGACAGCTCGCGCCGTGCCGCCTCCGCGTCACCTCGGAGCGCGTGCAGAAGAAGAAGACGGCTGTGCACTATCTCCTGGCCGTGACCCACCTCGGCCAGCAGCCTTAGAGCCGCCGCCTCGACCGCATCCCAATCGCCGGTGAAGATTTCGGACAGCATCAGATTGCCGGTGAGGAAGGTTTCGGCGAAGCGCTGACCCAGGCGGCGGGCGCCGGCTATCGCTGCCTCCAGGTGCTCGCCCGCCCCCGGCAGATCGTTGGCCATTCGGGTGTCGGCACTGTTGGCGTGCCCGGAGAGCTCGTCAGAAGGCAGCCCCCGCTCGCGGGCGATCGCGATGGTGCGTTCGAAGAGGTCGAGCGCCCCCTGGAAGTCCCCGCCTGAACGCAGGAGCAGGGCCTTGCTCTCAAGTGCCCCGCAAAGGACCTCGGGCAGGTCCAGCCTCTCCGCCAGCGCCACCCCCTTGTCCAGGTAGGGCACCGCGTCCTGCCCCTCGCCGGATATGGAG
>JBJKSO010000007.1:0-5122 GCA_046703825.1 Candidatus Dormibacteria bacterium | reverse complement strand
CACCAGCTCGAGCGTGCCGCCTGCCGCCTCCACCGCCCTTCGGGCGGCAGCGCTGGCCCGGTGCACCCGGAGTGTGAGTTTGGGGGGCGCGCCTCCGCCAGCCAGCAGCTTCACCGGCTGGGCACCGCCCCGAATCAGGCCTGCTTGGCGCAGGGCCGCGAGGTCGACGGTGGCACCCTCCTGGAAGCGGCTCAAGCGACCCACGTTGACTACCTGGTACTCGACCCGGAAGAGGTTGTGGAAGCCACGCAACTTGGGCACGCGCTGGGTGAGCGGCATCTGGCCGCCTTCGAAAGCCCGTGGGACGCTCCAAGAGCTGCGCGCGCCCTGGCCCTTCTGCCCACGGCCGGCGGTCTTGCCCCGCCCGGCAGCGATGCCACGGCCGGCGCGTCGAGCCTGCCGCCGGCTGCCCGCCGACGGCGCTAGCTGCTCGATCCTCATACGGGCGCGGACTCCTGGAAGTCCGGCTCCTCCACGCGTACCAGGTGTCGCACCGTGCTCAACATGCCCCGCAGCGCCGGCGAATCCGGCCGTTCCACCGTCTGCTGCAGCCGGCGCAGGCCAAGCGCCTGGATGGTGCGCTTCTGATTCTCGGCGTAGCCGATGGCACTCTTGGTCCAGGTGATCCGCAGCCGAGCCGGAGCCTCAGTCACCACCGGGCTCCCCCACCGCCGCCGGCTCAGATCCGCGCAGGCCCAGCTCGGCCAGGCTTCTGCCTCGGAGCCGGGCAACCGTCTCGGCGGTGCGCAACTCGCGCAGCGCTTCCACGGTGGCGCGGACGGTGTTGATTGGGTTGTCGCTGCCGAGCGACTTGGTGAGGATGTCCTTGATCCCGGCCAGCTCCACCACCGCTCGCATGGCGCCACCCGAGATCACCCCGGTGCCTGGCGATGCCGGCCGCAGCAGCACCCGCGCCGCCCCCTGCTTGCGACGCACCTCGTGGGGGATGGTGCGGCCGACCATGGGGACCCTGATGATGTGCTTTTTGGCGTCGTCGACCCCTTTGCGGATCGCCTCAGGCACCTCACCCGCCTTGCCGAGGCCCGCCCCTACCCGACCGGCGCCGTCGCCGACCACCACCAGAGCGCTGAAGGAGAACCGCCGGCCCCCCTTCACCACCTTGGAGACCCGGTTGAGGCTTACTACCCGCTCGGTAAGCTCGCCGCGCTGATCGCGCTCGGAGCGCATGTTGGAACTCACTTAGAAAACTGCCTCAGAACTCCAGTCCGGTCTCGCGGGCCGCCTCGGCCAAGGCCTGGACCCGCCCATGGTACAGATAACCGCCGCGGTCAAAGACGACCCGGGCAACGCCGGCTTCCTTGGCGCGTTCGCCGAGCAGCCGGCCCACCCCGGCTGCCCCCTCCCGGTTGGCCCGGCCAGCCAGTCCGCCCGCTTCGGCGGTCGAGGCGGCCACCAGAGTGCGCCCGGCGGTGTCGTCGATCACCTGCGCATAGATGTGGTGCAGGCTGCGGAAGACGGTCAGCCGGGGACGGTCGGCCGTTCCCTGGACCCGCAGGCGTACCCGCTGATGACGATGGCGGCGGGCCGCTGTCCGGCTACGCGCCGCCATCAGCTCTTGGCCCCCTTGCCACTCTTGCCGGCCTTCCTCCGCACCTGCTCACCTCGGTAACGCACCCCCTTGCCCTTGTAGGGCTCGGGGGGGCGCATGCTCCGGATTCGGGCCGCGGTCTGGCCCACCAGTTCTTTGTCCCGCCCGCTCACCACGATCCGGGTCGGCTCGGGAACCTCGATGCGGATCCCCTCGGGCGGGGTGAGCCGGATCGGGTGAGAGTACCCCAGGGAGAGCTGGAGGTCTTGACCCTGCAGGCTGGCCCGGTAGCCCACCCCCTGGAGCTCCAGCTCCTTGCGGAAGCCGCTGGTCACGCCGGTGACCATGTTGTAGACCAGAGTCCGCGTCAGCCCGTGCAGCGAGCGGTGCGGCCCGGAGTCGGTCGGCCGCTCCACCACCAGCTGGGAGTCGTCCTGGCGCACCGCCATCGGAGAGGGCACCTCACGGCTCAGCTCACCCTGGGGCCCTCGGACGGAGACGCGCCGGCCGTCGATCGTGATCTGGACGCCGCTGGGCACTGCAATCGGTGCCCGGCCGATCCTCGACATGGCTACCAGACCTCCGCGACGATCTCGCCGCCCAACCCGAGCTGGCGGGCGCGGCGGCCGGACATGATGCCACGCGAGGTGGAGACGATCGCGATCCCGAGCCCGCCGCGCACCCGGGGCACATCCCGGCTGGCACGGTACACCCTGAGCCCGGGACGGCTCACGCGGCGCAGGCCGGCCAGAGGCCGGCCCTCGGGAGTGCGCGGCTTGAGCTCCAGCCAGAGCCGCCGCTGGCGCTCCTCGATCAGCCCGAAGTCGGTGATGTAGCCCTCCTCCTTCAAGACCCGGGCAATCTCCGCCTTCACCTTGCTGGCGGGCATCTCGACCCGGTCGTGATCCGCCAGATTGGCATTGCGCACCCGCGTCAGCATGTCGGCGATGGGATCACTCAGCATGGCTTACCAACTTGACTTGCGAACGCCTGGGATCTGCCCCTGGCCCGCATAGGTTCGGAAGCAGATTCGGCAAAGCCCGAACTTGCGCATGTAGGCTCGGGGGCGGCCACAGACGTTGCAGCGGTGATGCGCCTGCACCGGAAAGCGCGCCGGCCGCTGGGAAGCCATGATCTTCGACTTCTTTGCCAATCGAACTCCTTGCTAGCGCCGGAACGGCATGCCCAGCGCGGTCAGCAGACTGCGCGCCTCGGCGTCCGACTTGGCGGTGGTGACGATCGTGATCTCCATCCCCCGCAGTTTGTCGATCTTGTCGTAGTCGATCTCGGGAAAGATCAGCTGCTCCCGCAGGCCGAGGGTAAAATTGCCCTGGCCGTCGAAGTCGCTGCTGACCCCCCGGAAATCGCGGATGCGTGGCAGCGCCACGTTCATCAGCCGATCCAGGAATTCGTACATGCGGTCCCCGCGCAGGGTGACCTTGAGCCCAACCGGCATCCCCGCGCGCAGCTTGAACGCGGCAACCGACTTCTTGGCCTTGCGCAGCATCGGCTGCTGGCCGGTGATGGTGCGCAGGTCCGCGGTCGCGCCGTCGAGTACGCGGGCGTTCTGAATGGCCTCGCCTACTCCGACATTGACCACTACCTTCTCCACCCGTGGCACCTGCATCACGTTGAGGTAGCCGAACTCCGTTACCAAAGCCGGCACCATGTTCTCGCGGTAGGCCTCCAAGAGCCTCGGGCGCGCCGCCATCGCCGTGCTCATGCCCGGGGCGGCCTCAAATAGGACTCGCCGCAGCGCTTGCAGTAGGCCACGTAGTGGTCGTCCTCGAGCCGGCGGCCCAAGCGGGTCGGCTGGTCGCAGCGATTGCACACCAGCTGCACATTGCTGTAGTGGAGGGGGGCGGGAAAGTCGATCACCCCGCCCTGCAGGGCGGTGGTCCCGCCGCGGGTTTGCCCGGCGCGCTGGTGGCGTTTGCGGATGTTCACGCCGCCCACCACCACCTTCTGCTCCGCGGACAAGGTTCGCTCGACCACGCCCCGGCGGCCCCGCTCGGATCCCGAGATCACGACCACGGTGTCCCCGGACCGGATGTCGAGCGAGCGGACGTGGCGGCGGTGCCTGGGTCGCTGCGGCATGCTCAGAGCACCTCCGGCGCCAGGGACACTATCTTCATGAAGTTGCGCTCCCGCAGTTCGCGCGCAACCGGCCCGAAGATGCGCGTGCCCCGCGGGTTGTTCTGCGGGTTGATCAGCACCGCCGCGTTGTCATCGAAGCGGATGCGGCTGCCGTCGGGACGGCGGAACTCCTTCGATGTGCGGACCACGACCGCCTTGACCACGTCGCCCCGCTTGACACCGGAGTTGGGCTGGGCCACCTTGACGGTGCCGACGATGATGTCCCCGAGCGAGGCGTAGCGCCGGTACGAGCCGCCCATCACCCGGATGCAGAGGATCTCGCGAGCACCGCTGTTGTCCGCCACCCTGAGGACCGTCTCCTGCTGGATCATTAGCGCGCCTTCTCCACCACCTCGACCACCCGCCAGCGCTTGGAGCGGCTCAAAGGTCGCGTCTCCATCACCCGCACCCGGTCACCGGCGTGAGCCTGGTTGTGCTCGTCATGCGCCTGCAGCCGACGCTGCTGGCGCAGCACCTTGCGGTAGATCCGGTGGGGACGCAACTCCTCTATCTGCACCACCACCGTCTTGTCCATCTTGTCGCTGACCACCAGCCCCACCCGCACCTTGCGCCGGTGCCTGATCGCCGACTCGGGCTCGGCCATCAGGACTCCTCCGCGTCGGCCAGCTCACGGCCGCGCTGCAGGGTGTTCACCCGGGCGATCCCCCGCCGCACCTCGCGGATGCGCCGGTGCTGCTCCAGCTGGCCGGTCGCCCGCTGCAGGCGCAGTTGCAGCAACTCCTGCCGGCGCTCGCGCAGGGCTTGCCCCAGACCGTAGTCGTCGAGATCGCGCAGGCGCTGCAGATCGTCTCGCTGCTTCACTGACCGCCCTCGGCCGCCGCCTCATCGCGGAGCACAAATCGGGTCTTCACCGGCAGCTTGTACGCAGCCAGCCGCATGGCCTCGCGAGCAGTGTCCAAACCAACTCCATCCATCTCGAACAAAATCCGCCCCGGCCGGACCACACTCACCCAGCCCTCTGGGTTGCCCTTGCCAGATCCCATCCGGGTCTCGGCGGGCTTCTTGGTGATCGGCTTGTCGGGGAAGACGCGGATCCAGATCTTACCGCCCCGCCGAACATGACGGGTCATGGCCCGGCGAGCCGCCTCGATCTGGCGGTTGGTCATCCAGCAGGGCTCCAGCGCCTGCAGCCCGTAAGGTCCGAAGGCGAGACTCGAGCCGCGGCTGGCGGCTCCAGCCATGCGGCCGCGATGCACCTTGCGGTGCCGCGGGCGACGTGGGATCAGCATCTAGGCGCCCTCGGCCTCTGGCCCGCTCGGAGATTCTGGACTGGGCGACTGGCGCTGGGTGGTGCGCCGCCGGGGAGCGGGCTTGGCCGCCGCGCTTTGGGAGGGCTCGTCTGCCCGGTCGGTTGCGGCCGGCTTGCGCGCGGCGGTCCGGCGCCGCGGTGCCGGCTTGGTCTCGGAGGTCGGGGCC
>JBJKSO010000006.1:0-10336 GCA_046703825.1 Candidatus Dormibacteria bacterium | reverse complement strand
CCGTCACAGCCTTCGAGGTCTAGGGTGAGGCGGACTCGCCCGGACCGCTCGATGAAGTACAGGCAGGGCTCGCGGGTCGATCCGCTCGAATTCTGGACGCGGTGACAAGCGACCTTGGCAAGACTGTCACGGCGCAGCCGCCGGGTCGACCCCAGGGGGCTTCGGTAGGTGAAGCCGTCCGGCTGGAGGCGGATCCGGCAGAGGAGTCCCAGGGGCCGCCAGTAGGAGGTGGTGAGGGCGAAGAATGCCAGCAGCGGCACGACCACCGCCACGGCGGGTCCCGCTCCCACGAATGCCAGCAACCCACCCACGCTGGCCAGGGCTAGGCTGAAGAGGGGCAGCCAGCGAGGTACGGGGCGACGCAGCGCTCCCCCTCTCGACCACCCTCTGGGCCGCAGCACCTGGGGAAGTGTTTCCGGGGCCGCCGTAGCAACGCTCACGCCGCCACCTCCGAACGCGTCAAGGCTGCCCCGCTCGGAGCACCTGGGATGCGCCAGCGACGAGGTGGCGGCAAGATTGCTAAAGCCGTGTCCGGAGGCCACCGGCCGGTTAGGCGGCCCGACTCCGGCCGGTAGGTCCGCCCGCAGGAAGCCCAACTGCTGTGACGAGGGCCTAGGTGGATGGTGGTGAAACTGTCAGCGGCGGTCGCTGCGCCGAATCAGGGCTGGAGCCGCCGGACCTCCCAACCGCCCGGGGTGGCGATGTAGGCGAGCCGATCGTGGAGGCGGTCGTCGCGGTGCTGCCAGAACTCAAACTGAACGGGGTGCAGGCGGTAGCCGCCCCAGTGGGGTGGGCGGTCCGGCTCGCGGACGACGGCGGTCGCCGCCAGCTCTGCCACCCTGCGCTCCAATTGCTCTCGGCTGGAGACCGGCTGGCTCTGGCGAGAAGCCACGGCGGAGAGGCGGCTGCCGAGCGGTCTGGTTTGCCAGTAGCGGTCGGATTCCGCGGGCTCAAGCCGTGCCACTTTGCCTTCAGCCCGCACCTGCCGCCCGAGCCCGGGCCAGTGGAACGCCAAAGCCGCCCGCGGGTTGGCGTCCAAGTCGGTTCCTTTGCGGCTGCCGTAGTTGCTGTAGAAGAGGAACCCTCCCGCACCCGGGTCGGTGTTATCCGGTGAACGCGGGTGTACCAAGACCATCCGCACCGACGGCTGTCCGTCGGCGCTGCTGGTGGCCAGTGCGGCCACCTCGCGCACGGCTTCGGCTGGCAGCGCGTCCTGCCACCAGCGAGCGAATTGCTCCCACGGATCGCCGGCGGCGTCCTGCTCGCGCAGGGGAACGACCTCAGCTGGCACGCCAGCGGGTGGTCGTCAACGGCGGTGCCGTGGTCCAACCGATACCAAGATCGCTGCGCATCAGCGGATGAGCGTAGACGCGGCTGGCCCGCCGCGGCAAGCGGCTGGCGCTACCCGCCATCCGCCCGTCTGGGGCCAGCAGTTGACGGCGGGCGGGTTTCGAGCCCTGTACGAGCCGGCGGCAGCGCGCGGGGCGGCCACCTGAGGCGCGGCCTCCAAGGACGGCAGGATCGAGGTCGCCGGGCCGTGGCGGTGCCGGCGGCGACCAGACCTCGAGACGGACCCGGTCGAGGCGGCCAGGGCGCGGAATCGCTGGAGCAGGTCCTCGCCCGAAGGTCCCAAGACGAACTCCCCACGAGCCAGCGACGATGGCCGGCCATCCAGCCGCGCCCCTTCGCGGTCCGGCGGCCCAAGGAGCGGAGAGCCACCCCCCCGCACATCCTTGGCCACGCTCCGGATGGGTGCGGCCTCCAGCAAGCGCGCGGGTACCGTCCGCGAGTTTGACAGGTGCGAGATCGGAGCTTAGAATAGGCAGCCGCGTCTCCGGTGGGGCGCAAGCGTGCCCGCTTAGGCCGTCGCCCCGGAACGGCCGCAGTTCTCACAGGACGAGTTCAGTTTGCCCACTATTCAGCAGCTGGTCCGCAAGGGTCGGGAGCCCGTGACCAAGCGGACCAAGTCACCTGCCCTCCGAGGCTCGCCGCAGCGCCGCGGGGTCTGCGTGCGCGTCTTCACCACGACGCCCAAAAAGCCCAACTCGGCGCTGCGCAAGGTGGCCCGCGTGCGGCTCACCACCAAAGTCGAGGTGACCGCTTACATCCCCGGGATCGGGCACAACCTGCAGGAGCACTCCGTGGTGCTGGTGCGGGGCGGACGGGTCAAGGACCTGCCGGGTGTGCGTTACCACGTGGTGCGCGGCGCCCTGGACACCGCCGGGACTCGGGCTCGCAAGCAGGGCCGCAGCAAGTACGGCGCCAAGCGCGAGAAGCAGGGCCGCAGCTGAGATGCCCAGGCGTCAGCGGGTGTCCCGGCGCGTAATCGTTCCCGACCCCCAGTACCACAACGAGGGGCTGGCCAAGTTCATCAACTGCATCATGCTCAACGGCAAGCGTTCCACTGCCGAGCAGATCGTCTACGGCGCCTTGGGCCGGATCAGCCGCAGTCAGCGGCGGGATGCGCTCGAGGTCTTCGAGCTGGCGGTGCGGAACGCCACCCCGGTGATCGAGGTCAAGCCCAAGCGAGTTGGTGGCGCCACCTACCAGGTGCCGGTGGAGATCCGCCACGATCGCCGACTGGCGCTGGCCCGGCGGTGGATCATCCGCAGCGCCCGCAGCCGGCACGGCAAGAGCATGTCCGACAAGCTCGCGGCAGAGCTGATGGACGCCAGCAACGGTATGGGCCAGGCGGTCAAGCGCAAGGACGACACGCACAAGATGGCCGAGTCCAACCGCGCCTTTTCCCACTTCCGCTACTAGGGTCCCTTCTCCATGACAGTCCAACCCTCGGTAATCACCAGCAGCCAGGCGGCTAAGGGCCGGCGGGTGCCCCTGGATAGGGTGCGCAACATCGGGATCATGGCCCACATCGACGCCGGCAAGACCACTACCACCGAGCGCGTCCTCTTCTACACCGGCCGGATCCACAAGATGGGTGAAGTCCACGAGGGCGCCGCCACCATGGACTGGATGGTCCAGGAGCAGGAGCGCGGCATCACCATCACCTCGGCCGCCACCGCCGCCGAGTGGCTTGGGCACCAGATCAACATCATCGACACGCCGGGCCATGTCGACTTCACCGTCGAGGTGGAGCGCAGCCTCAGGGTGCTCGACGGGGCGATCGCGGTGTTCGATGCCGTGAGCGGGGTCGAGCCACAGTCGGAGACCGTCTGGCGGCAGGCCGACAAGTACGACGTGCCGCGGGTCTGCTTCATCAACAAGATGGATCGGCTCGGGGCCGACTTCGGGGCCGCGGTAGCTTCCATCCAGGACCGGCTGGGAGCGCGCGCCGTCCCGGTGCAGCTGCCGATCGGGGCCGAGGACCAGTTCTCGGGCATGGTCGACCTGATCCGGGAGCAGGCCACCATCTACGCCGACGACCTCGGCACCGTGCTGGAGCAGAAGGCAGTTCCGGAGGAGCTGGCGGACGCGGTGCGGACCGCCCGCCAGGAGCTGATCGAAGCCGCCGCCGAGTTCGATGACGAGCTGATGCAGGCCTACTTAGACGACGAGCCGATCGAGGCGGACCGGCTCAGCCGGGCGCTCCGGCGCGGCACCGTGAGCGCCCAGCTCTTCCCCGTCCTCTGCGGCGCCGCGCTGCGCAACCGCGGCGTCCAGCCACTGCTGGACTCGGTGGTGGAGTTTCTCCCCAGCCCTCTGGACCGGCCCGCGATCAAGGGCCTCGATCCTCGCTCGGGCGAGGAGGTCACCCGAGAAGTGGCCGACGACGCCCCTTTCTCAGCGCTGGCTTTCAAGATCATGACCGACCCCTTCGTCGGCAAGCTCACCTTCTTCAGGGTCTACAGCGGCACGCTCAAGTCGGGCAGCTACGTGTTCAACGCTGCCCGGGGCGAGCGCGAGCGGGTGGGCCGCATCCTCAAGATGCACGCCAACCGCCGGGAGGAGGTGGACCAGGTGCTGGCCGGGGACATCGCCGCCGCCATCGGGCTGAGGCGGACCTCCACCGGCGACACCCTGAGCGACGAGAGCAACCCCATCGTGCTGGAGTCGATCGTCTTCCCGGAGCCGGTGATCAGCGTCGCCATCGAGCCTCGCACCAAGGCCGACCAGGACAAGCTGGCGGTGGCGCTGCAGAAGCTGGCGGAGGAGGACCCCACCTTCCAGGTGCGCACCGACCCCGAGACTGGACAGAACCTCATCTCGGGTATGGGCGAGCTGCACTTAGAGGTGATCGTCGACCGGCTGCTGCGCGAGTTCAAGGTGGACGCCAACGTGGGCAAGCCCCAGGTGGCCTACCGGGAGACCGTGCGCAAGCAGGCCAAGGGCACCGGCCGCTTCGTCCGTCAGACCGGCGGCCACGGCCAGTACGGCCACTGCGAACTGGTGGTGGAACCCAACTCGGGCCAGGGCTTCGAGTTTCTCAACAAGATCGTGGGTGGGGTCATCCCCCGGGAGTTCATCCCGGCCGTCGAGAAGGGCTGCATCGACGCCCTCCAGGCGGGGGTGATCGCCGGTTACCCGGTGGTCGACGTCAAGGCGACCCTGTACGACGGCTCCTACCACGACGTCGACTCGTCGGAGCAGGCCTTCCAGATCGCCGGATCCATGGGCATGAAGGACGGGTTGCGCAAGGCCAGCCCGGTTCTGCTCGAGCCGATCATGAAGGTGGACGTCACCGTCCCCGAGGCCAATCTGGGCGATATCATCGGGGACTTGGCATCGCGTCGCGGCCACACCCTGGGGATGGAGAGCCGCCGCGGGATGCAGATTGTGCACGCGCAGGTCCCTCTGGCCAACATGTTCGGCTACGCCACCCAGCTGCGCAGCATGACCCAGGGGCGCGCCAGTTACACGATGGAGTTCGACCACTACCAGGAACTGCCGCAGTCCCTGGCAGAGGAGATAACCGCCAAGCGGAAGAGTTAGCAACCCGAGCCGAGGGACGGAGTGAGCCGGAGGCCAAGGGCAGGACGAGGACATGGGTAAGAAGAAGTACGAATCGACCAAGCCACACATCAACGTCGGGACCATCGGTCACATTGACCATGGCAAGACGACGCTGACGGCCGCGATCACCAAGGTGCTGTCGGCCAAGGGGCTGGCGGATTTCCGTGAGTTCGCCTCGATCGACAACGCGCCCGAGGAGAAGGCGCGCGGGATCACGATTGCGGCCTCCCATGTGGAGTACGAGACCGACACCCGCCACTACGCCCACGTCGACTGCCCCGGCCACGCCGACTACATCAAGAACATGATCACCGGCGCGGCCCAGATGGACGGCGCCATCCTGGTGGTGGCTGCCACCGACGGCCCCATGCCCCAGACCCGCGAGCACATCGTGCTCGCCCGCCAGGTGGGGGTTCCCTACATCGTGGTGGCGCTGAACAAGGTGGACATGGTCGACGACGAGGAGCTGCTGGAGCTGGTCGAACTGGAGGTCCGGGAGCTCCTGAGCCGCTACGACTTCCCCGGAGATGACGTTCCGGTGGTGCGGGTCTCGGCGCTCAAGGCGCTGGAGGGCGACGGTCCCGCCGAGGATCAGATCCGCCAGCTGATGGATGCGGTCGACACCTACATCCCCGTCCCTGAGCGCCCCATCGACCAGCCCTTCCTGATGCCGATCGAGGACGTCTTCTCGATCGAGGGCCGCGGCACCGTGGTCACCGGACGCATCGAGCGCGGGCTGGTCAAGGTCAACGACCAGGTCGAGATCGTTGGCATCAAGGAGACCGGCAAGACCGTGGTCACCGGGGTGGAGATGTTCCACAAGCTGCTGGACCAGGGCGAGGCCGGCATGAACTGCGGCTGCCTGCTCCGCGGCATCAAGCGCGAGGAGGTTGAGCGCGGCCAGGTGCTGGCCAAGCCCGGTTCAATCAAGCCCCACACCGAGTTCGACGCCCAGGTGTACGTTCTGAGCAAGGAGGAGGGTGGTCGGCACACCCCGTTCTTCACCAACTACCGGCCCCAGTTCTACATCCGCACCACCGACGTCACCGGTCAGGTGAACCTGCCCGAGGGGCGCGAGCTCGTCATGCCCGGCGACAACGTCGAGCTCAAGGTCAGCCTGATCACCCCGGTGGCGGTGGAGGAGGGGATGCGCTTCGCCATCCGTGAGGGTGGCCGGACGGTGGGCGCCGGCGTAGTCACCAAGATCGACAAGTAGGTAGCGGTAGGGCAGATGGCACAGCGGATCCGGATCAGGCTCAAGGCCTACGACCACCGCGTCCTGGACCAGGCGGCGGCTCGCATCGTCGAGACGGCCGCACGCAACCAGGCGCGGGTGATGGGCCCTGTGCCCCTACCCACCGAGATCTCCAAGTACACCGTGATCCGAGGCCCGTTCATCGACAAGGACTCGCGGGAGCAGTTCGAGATGCGCACCCACAAGCGCATCGTCGACATCCTTGACCCCAACCCCAAGGTGGTTGATGCCCTGATGCATCTCAACCTGCCCAGCGGGGTCAACATCGAGATCCGGCTCTGATGGCCAGTGCGCTGCTCGCCCGCAAGCTGGGCATGACCGAGATCTTCACCGAGGACGGGCGCTGCCTGGGCGTAACCGTGCTCCAGGCCGGGCCCTGCCCGGTGGTGCAGGTCAAGGACCAGGTCCGCGACGGCTACGAAGCCGCGCAGATCGCCTTCGGCGAGCAGGTCAAGGGGCTCAACAAGCCCAAGCGTGGGCACTTCGAGCAGGCGGACCTGGCTCCGCACCGCTACCTGTGCGAAGTCCGCGGCCTGGGCCCGCTGCAAGTCGGTCAGGTGCTCACCGTGGAGGGCTTCAGCCCCGGGGAGCTGGTGGATGTCAGCGGGGTGAGCAAGGGCAAGGGCTTCGCTGGGCAGCACAAGCGCCACCACTTCGGCCGGGGTCCGGTGACCCACGGCAGCCACAACATCCGGCAGCCGGGTTCGGTGGGCTCGGTGGACGCCGCCCGCACCTGGCGGGGGCTGCGTATGGCGGGCCACCTGGGCGCCCAGCGCGCCACGGTGCAGCGGCTTGAGGTGGTGCGGGTTGACTCCGAGCGTAACCTGCTCCTGGTCAAGGGAGCCGTGCCCGGCTCGCGCAACGACGTGGTGCTGGTCAAAGACTCGCGGCCGCGGCTGCGCCGGGCCCGGGGGGTGCACTGATGGCGTCCGCACCGATGCTGGCGGAGGACGGTACCGCCTCCGGCTCGCGCGAGCTGGCTGGGACTGTCTTCAACGCTCCCGTCCACGCCGCGGTGCTGCACCAGGCCTTGGTGCGCCAGCTGGCAGGTGCCCGCCAGGGCACTCACGACACCAAGACCCGCGGCGAGGTCAGCGGCGGTGGGCGCAAGCCGTACCGGCAGAAAGGTACCGGGCGCGCCCGTCAGGGGTCGATCCGGGCGCCCCACTGGCGCGGCGGCGGCACCGTCTTCGGCCCCACGCCTCGCAGCTACGCGCAGGACATGCCCCGCAAGCAGCGGCGGCTGGCTCTGCGCTCGGCGCTGAGCGCCAAGGCCGAGGAGGGCGCGGTGCGGGTGGTCGCGGATCTCGATTTCGAGGAGCCCAAGACCTCTCGGTTGGCCACTTTCCTCGACAAGGCGCAGAGTGGGCGCCGGGTGCTGCTGGTACTCGGGGAGCACTCCGGCAACGTCGAGTTGTCGGCGCGGAACATCCCGCAACTGAAGGTGCTGCTGGCGAGCAACCTCAACGTCCGCGACGTGCTCAGCGCCGAGACGTTGATCCTGACCGCCTCGGCGCTGAGCCGGATCGAGGAGCACCTCTCGTGAAAGATCCGGCGGAGATCCTGATCGCGCCGGTGATCAGCGAGAAGTCGTATGCCGGCATGGCCCAGCAGCGCTACGTCTTCCGGGTGTCGCCGCGCGCGAACAAGCCGGAGATCAAGGCTGCGGTGCAGGAGGCGTTCAAGGTCCACGTGGACCAAGTCAACGTGATGATGGTCAAGGGCAAGCTGCGCACGCGCATGCGCCGCGGCGGGCGGGTCGTGGGCCGCAGTCGTGACTGGAAGAAGGCGGTGGTTACCCTGCAGGCCGGGGAGACGATCGCCAACCTGTTCGAGGGCGTCTGAAATGGCGGTGAAGCGGTACCGGCCCACTTCCGCCGGCCGGCGGTTCATGAGTGTCAGTTCATTCGCGGACGTCACCAAGAAGGAGCCCGAGAAGTCGCTGACGGTCTCGCTGCGCAAGCATGCCGGACGCAACGCCGCGGGCAAGATCACGGTGCGCCACCGCGGCGGCGGCCATCGCCGCCTGTACCGGATCATCGACTTCAAGCGCAACAAGCTGGACATTCCGGGCGTGGTGGCGGCGATCGAGTACGACCCCAACCGCTCCGCTCGCATCGCCCTCGTCAACTACCGGGATGGTGAGAAGCGCTACATCCTCGCGCCCGAAGGCCTCGCGGTCGGCGACCGGATCAGCGCCGGGGAGAAGGCGGAGATCCGCGCCGGCAACGCACTGCCCCTCTCCCGGATCCCCTTGGGGACCACCGTGCACAACATCGAGGTACGGTTGGGCCGCGGCGGCCAGCTGGTGCGCAGCGCCGGGGTCGGCGCGCAGCTGGTGGCCCGAGAAGGGCGCTTCGCCCAGCTGAGGATGCCGTCGGGCGAGGTGCGGCTGATCGACGTGCGCTGCAGCGCCACCATCGGTCAGGTGGGCAATTCGGACCACTCCAACGAGACCTGGGGCAAGGCGGGCAAGAGCCGCTGGCGAGGCTTTCGCCCGACCGTGCGTGGCTCGACTATGAATCCCTTCGACCACCCCCACGGCGGCGGCGAGGGACGCTCGGGACCCGGCGGTCACCCCCAGACTCCCTGGGGCAAACCGGCCCTCGGGCACCGCACCCGCAACAACAAGTCGACCGACGCCATGATCGTGCGCAGGAGGCGCAAGTAGGGGATGAGCAGGTCAGTCAAGAAGGGACCCTTCTGCGACGCGCACCTTCTGAAGAAGGTGCTGGAGATGAACCGCTCGCGCGAGCGGCGGGTGATCCGCACCTGGTCGCGCCGCAGCGACATCTTTCCCGAGATGCTGGGGCACACCATCGCCGTCCACGACGGCCGCAAGCACGTCCCGGTGTTCATCACCGACGCCATGGTCGGCCACAAGCTGGGCGAGTTCGTGCCCACCCGCAAGTTCCGCGGGCACGGCCACCACACCGAGCGCAGCACGGCACTGAAGTAGGGTCAGACAATGCAAGTTGAAGCGACCGCCAAATGGGTCCGGGTACCGGTCCGCAAGGCGCGGCTGGTGGCCGGAGTGGTGGAGGGGATGCCGGTCTCCGAGGCCCTGAGCGTGCTTTCCTTCATGCCCCAAGGGGCGGCGCTGGACGTCTCCAAGGTGGTGCGCTCGGCGGCCGCCAACGCCGAGAACAACTTCCGCCTGGAGCGGGAGCGGCTGCGGCTGATCCGGATCGAGGTCGACGGCGGACCCATCATCAAGCGCTACCAGCCGCGGGCCCGCGGCTCCTCCTACTCCATCTTCAAGCCCACCTGACATTTGCGGGCCGTGGTGGAGGACAGTCTGGAGCGGCCGCGGCGCGGGCGCGCGCGGCCGCGGGCTCAGTCCTCGCCACCTCCCGAGGCGGCCCCGGCACCAGCTGCCCAGGACGAGGAATAGTGAGGAGCTGATGGGACAGAAGGTTCACCCGACCGGATTCCGGGTAGGCGTCTACCGCAACTGGGACGCCCGCTGGTTCGCCAGCGGCCCGGAGTACACCAAGCTTTTGCAGGAAGACCTGGCCATGCGTCGGCTGATCGGCAACCGGCTGCGCAACGCCGGAGTGGCGCGGATCGAGACCGAGCGCTCGGTTAACCAGCTGACGCTGATCATTCACACCGCCAAGCCCGGCATCGTGATCGGGCGCAGCGGGGCGTCGGTGGACGCCTTGCGCGACAACCTGGAGCGAATCTCCGGAAAGAAGGTCCGGGTAACCATCCAGGAGATCAAGACGCCCGAGCTGGACGCCAAGCTGGTGGCGGAGAATGTCGCCTCCCAGCTCGAAAAGCGCATCGCCTTCCGCCGGGCGGTGAAGCAGTCGGTGATGCGCTCGATGCGGGCAGGCGCCAAAGGGGTGCGGATTCAAGTCTCGGGCCGCCTGGGCGGCGGCGACATGAGTCGGCGCGAGTGGGACCGGGACGGGCGGGTGCCCCTGCACACGCTGCGTGCTGACATCGACTACGGCCAAGCTGAAGCCAAGACCACCTTCGGACAGATCGGAGTTACGGTGTGGCTGTTTCGCGGTGACTTCCCCGAGCCCCAGGCGGCGCCAACACCGCCGGCGCAGGACGGCGCTGAGCGCTCCGAGGCGCCCGCTCCCCGGCGTGCCGCCGCCGCTTCTGCAGCCACTGACGTGACGGTTCCTGCCGAAAGCGCGCCGCCCGCCGCCGCCGAAC
>JBJKSO010000005.1:0-8739 GCA_046703825.1 Candidatus Dormibacteria bacterium | reverse complement strand
GTGCAGGCCGCGGCCGCGGCGGTCGGGGCTCGCCAGGCTTTCGTGGTCGCCCCCACCCCATCGAGTCGGCTTGCGATCGAGCGGGCGATGGTCGCCCGCGAGCGGCGGGGCCGGCCCGGGCTGCAGGTCAAGGCGGCCTCTGGCCCGGTCAACTTCGTCGGCGGCGAGGAGACCGCGGTGATCAACTGGCTGCAGGGCCAGCCGGCCCTGCCCCGGGCCAAGCCGCCGCGGGCTTGCGACCGGGGGTGGGGCGGTCGGCCAACTTTGGTGCACAACGTGGAAACGCTGGCCCACTTGGGCCTCATCGCCCGCTTCGGCCCCGACTGGTTCCGTCAGGCGGGCACCGCCGATGAGCCCGGCACCATGCTGGTGACGGTGTCCGGGGCGGTGGACAGCCCCGGTGTCTACGAAGTGCCGCTCGGGGTGGAGCTGGCCGAACTGGTCCGCGTCGCCGGCGCCGCCCGCGACCCCCAGGCGCTACTGGTGGGAGGCTACTTCGGGTCCTGGCTGCTGCCCGAGGAGTTCGGCTCGGCGCGACTGTCCCGCGCCGACCTAGCCGAGTTCAAGGTCTCACCCGGCGCCGGAGTCCTGCACCTCCTGCCGGCCGACAGCTGCGGTCTGCGGGAGTCCGCTCGCCTGGTGGAGTGGCTGGCAGACCAGAGCGCAGGCCAGTGCGGACCCTGCAAGTTCGGGCTGGCGGCGCTGGCGCAGGCTCTGGGACGCGTGGCTGAGCCGCGGGCGCTGCGCCGCGACGACCTGAAGCGGGTCCAGCGCTGGTGCGGCCAGATCCCCGGGCGCGGTGCGTGCCGGCATCCGGACGGGGTGGTCGGCCTGGTCGCGAGCACGCTGGACACCTTTGCCGACGAGGTGGACGCGCACCGGTCGGGGCGCTGCACCGGTAGGCTCCTGCAGAGTCTGCCGCTGCGGCGTGGCCGGAGCAGCGGATGAGCGACCAGGTGCTCGCGGTGGACCCGACCAAGTGCGTCGGCCACGCTCTCTGCCACGAGGTCTTCCCGGAGATGATCGCCCTCGACGACTGGGGCTACCCGATCATCTCCCGCGGCGTGGTCCCCCGGGAGCTGCTGCCGCTGGCGAGGCGGGCCCGCAGCGTCTGCCCCGCCCTGGCTCTGCGGCTTGAGCGGCGGCCCAGGGCAGAGCCGGCCCGGTCAGGCGGGGCCTGAGTCCGACCCGCCCCAGGCTCGGGTCCGGGTAGCGGCTCAGCCGGGCAGCGCTTCCCCGCCGATGGGTTCCAGCGCTTAGCCGCTGCAGCAGCTGGAGAGCCGGCCGGCGGAGAAGAGCGGGAACCGCTGCGGAGCTGGCACGGCGCCGGGAACCTTGCACTTTTGGGAGTCTCCGCCCGGATACGCAGCTCCGATCTGGCCATGCACGCGGCGCTGTCCATCGGGGCCCACGTGCTGGGGGCTTCTTTGGGATCCTGGGCGGCTCCGACCCAGGCCAAGGACAGGCAGCAGGTGCTGCGAGCTCTGCTGCTGGAGCTGGTGGTGTTGGCATGCTTCGCCGCTCTCTGGGACCACAGCGGGGCCTAGCGCACGGATGGCTGCAGCTGGGATTGCTGGCGATGGCCGCCGCCGTCATGGGCCTGCAGTCGGGCACCGTATACCAGCGCGGAGTTTCTGGACTCTCCACCACCTACATGACCGGCACGCTAACGGGCGTGGTCTCGACGCTGGTGGGACAGCGCCGCCGTGCCTTGGGCCGCGGCGAGGCCACGATCCTGCTCCTCGCAGGCGGGGCCGCCTTGACCGGGGTGCTGCTGGTCTGGGCACCCCTGGTCGCCGGTTGGGTGCCCTTAGCGGTGGTGGGGTCGGTGACGGTCGGGGTCGCGCTGAGCAACGGCTGAGCCGCGCTCGCCGGCGCCAGCCGGCGGGCCGCAGCCAGCACTCGGGCGGCGGCGCTGTCGATGCCCCGCACCGCCTGGGGACCACCGCCCGCCCAGTGGGCGACGTAGCCAAAACTGTAGGCAGAACTGTTCAGGCCCAGGTCAGCGCAGACCAGGTAGGCGGTGCTCTCGGCCTCCAGTTCGGCGAGCGCCCGGTCGCCGCTGAACTCGGGACCATGGAGGATGGCGTGGGCCAGCTCGTGCGCCAGGGTCTTGAGCGTCTGTGGCGGCGGGAGGCCGAGCCGGATCCGTATCCGCCTTAAGGCGTGCGAGCAATCCCCGTTGCGCGACCCGAGCAGATCCCGGAACTGGACCGCGAAACCCAGCTCGACTGCCTCCTTGAGCAGCCAGGACAGCTGCTCCTGGACCGGATCTGCCCCTTCCAGGGTCTCCACCGGGCTGGGCAGCGCTCGCCCCTCGGTCTGGCCAACGTCGAAGACGCGCACCACTCGAAAGCTGTGCGCCACCGGCTCCTCTGCCCCGGGGTCCGGGTCTCGCTTCGGCGGCGGCACCGGAGCCAGGATGGCGATGCCCCGCTCGCCGGCCCGGACCTGGCGGCCCAGCTGCTGCCAGGCCCGGTAACCGGCCACCCAGGCGGCATCGGGGCGCTGGGCGAGGATCAGTAGCTGGTTGTGAAAGCTGTAGCTGCGAAATCGGCGCGAGAACCCCAGCCAACGCCGCCAGCCATCGGTCGAGGTCAGGTCGAGCACACCTCGCTGCAGCTGCTCGAGCAGCCGGCGGTGCCGTTCTCCGGTCGGCCTCGCAGGGAGCACAAAGCCTCTGTCCGCTGGGGCGGGCGATCAGGGGCCTGGCGTCAGTCCACCAGTACCTCGAGCCGCGACCAGGCCTGCTGAAGGGCAGCGGTCACCTGCTCGGCGCTGCCTCCCCGGGCGAACATGAAGCCCAGGTAGCGCTCTCCCTCGGGAAGTGGCACCAGTTCGCCCCCGGGTGGGACCGTGATCTCGATCGACTCGACTCCGGGCACCCTCAAGGCGGCCTCGCGCCCCTCGACCGACCTCAGCCTCCCGCGGGTGCCGATGGGGAGCATCATCACGCCCGCGGCCCCCTCCTCGAGCTCCAGCGATCCGGGCTCCTCTCCCCGGGCCACGGTCCAAAGGTGCTCCTCCAGGGTGGCGCCGGAGCGAAAGCGGAAGACGCCCGAGCAGCGGCCGCCGATGGAGCGGGAGGCGAGATCGATCAGGCGAGGCTGGCCCCGCCCGAGGCGGAGCTCGGCGTGGATCGCCCCGAACCTCAGCCCAACCGCGGCCACGGCCGCCCCGAGCACCTCCAGGACGGCCGCGCGGCGCTCTGCCGGCAACTCGCTGGGGAGGGTGTAGATCGTCTCCTCGAAGTAGGGGCCCTCCAGCGGCTCGGGCTTGTCGAGCACGGCCACCGGCAGCAGCCGGCCATCCCGGAGCAACGCCTCCACCGCCACCTCCGGACCCGACACATACGCCTCTACCAGCAACTCGCCAGCGGTCCCGCCCGGCTTGCACCCGGAACTCGGATGCAGCATCGCCCGGATCCGAGCGCCGGCCAGCGCCAGCTCCCGCGGGCCATCGGCCCGCACCACTCCGCGGCTAGCAGCCTGGTCGAGCGGCTTCACCACGACCGGGTAGTCGACCGGCGGGGGTTCGTCGCCCTCCCGCCAGGACTGCCACGGCGGCTGCGGCACCGCGAATTCGTCGAGGAGCTGGCGGAGCCTCAGCTTGTTGCGGGTGGCGCGAGCCGCCGGCACCGGGTTGCCCGGCAAGCCCAACCGCTCCGAGATGTGGGCCGCGGCGAGGACGGCCGCCTCGTCGGCCGGCAGCACCGCGGAGAACGGGCGGCGGTGCTGGAACTGCTGCGCCTGCTGCGCCGCCGCCCCCGGGTCCGCCAGGTCGAACACCAGCTGGCGGTCCGCGCCCTGGGCGGCGAGCGACAGCGGCTCCTCGCTGGCCACCACCGGCTCCAGCCCCAAACGCTGGGCGGCCTGCAGGAAGGCGGAGGCGCGATAGGAGTGGACCGGCAGTACCAGGAGCACTCGCCGACTCATCCCGTCAGACTATTCCCGTGCCCGATGGCGAAGTGATCACCGCGGAGTTGCCCCGGCTGGAGCTCACCGAACGCGCCGCGGCGCGCATCCGCGTCTTCCGTGAGCGGCAGGGTCACCCCGAGGCCTGGGTAGCGGTTGCGCCGGGCGGATTGCAGGGAACCGAGCTGCACTTCAGCTTCGCCCTGGCGGAGGCGGGCAACCTGGACGAGGACGAGGTGCTGGTCCGAGGCACCGACGACATCCTCTTCGTGGCGCCTCGGGTCGTAGGCCGGCACGTGATCGGGGCGAAGGTGGATGCGGATCCGTTGAGCGGCGCCCTCAGCCTTCAGCCCGCCTACCGGCCGGACCAAGACCCGCTGGTCCAGCGAGTCCAGGACATGCTGGACCAGGAGATCAACCCGGCCGTGGCCGGCCACGGCGGGTACATCGGCCTGCTTGAGGTCGCGGACGGGGTGGCGTACGTTCAGATGGGCGGCGGCTGCCAGGGCTGCGGCCTCGCCGAGGTAACCCTCTCGCAGGGGGTCAGGACCGCCATCGTCGACCGCTTCCCCGAGATCCGGGACGTGGTCGACACCACCGACCACGCCAAGGGCACCAACCCCTACTATCAGCCGTCCAAGAAGTAGGACCGCGGCGTCGGCCCGGGCCCGCATCCCGGGGGCCGGTTACCGTCAGCTGGCGATGCGCTGCCTCCGCGCCGGCGGCGAGTGGCAACCGCTACGCTTGCCCCGCGTGATCGAAAGTCGCGGTGGCCGGAACCTGCCGCCATGAGCGCTCTCGCCCGCCAGGTGGGGCTCGGACTCGCATCCCAGAGTCCACTCCGGGACGTTGTCCGCTACGCCGAACGCGCCGGCGCCGCCGGCCTGGACTCCGTCTGGTTCCATGAGAGCTACTTCTCGCGCGACGCGGTCACCTACGCCACCGCGGTGGCGGCGGCCGTTCCCCGAATCCGGATCGGTCTCGGGGCGCTAAACGCCAATACGCGCCACCCGGTGCTGCTGGCCATGACCGTGAGTGCTCTTGACGATCTCGCCCCGGGACGGATCTCGCTGGCGCTGGGAACGGCGCTGCCTCTGCGGCTGGCGCAGATGGGAATCCCCTACGAGCCGGAGCCGGCGCTCGCCAAGGTGGAGCGGACCGTCGGCGAGCTGCGCCAGCTTTTCAAGGGTGAGCGGCTGGCCACTCCCGCCAGCCTCCCGGATCTCGAGCCAATGTTCCCGCCGGTCCACAACGTGCCCATCTGGGTAGCCGGCTACCGGTCAGCCTTCCACGTGCTGGCCGGCCGAGTCGCCGACGGCTACCTCGCCCGGCCGGCCGAGCCGCTGCCGGCGGTGCGGGCGGCGGCGGAAAGGATTCGAACCAGCGCCCGCGCCGCCGGCCGAGCCCCTGAGGACGTCGCCGTCGGCGGCTACCTGCTGTCGGTGGTGGACCGCTCCCGGCGGGCGGCGCTGGATCGGGCTCGCCGCGAACCCTTCGTCATCTACATGCTGTCGGTGCAGACGGACCGGGCTTTGCTCCGGGTCGGGCAGGATCCTGCGCTCAGGCTGCGGATCGCCGAAGCCTGGCGATCTGAGGACTACACCCGGGCCGCCAATCTCATCCCCGACGACTTCGTGGACGCCTTCATCGTCTGCGGCGACCGGGAGGGGGTCGCGGCTCGGGCCGACGAGTTCCGCGAAGCCGGCCTGAGCCTGCCACTGCTCCAGCCCGTCGTCGAGGACGAGGAGCAGGTTGCCGGAGTGCTTGATGCCGCCGTCATCTACGGCCGCGCGGGGACGCGGGCCGAGGCCGCCGCGGGAAGTGCGCCGCAGCCCCTGGCGGCCGCCTCGGAGGGAGTCGGCTTCTGGCGCCGCACCCGGGCCTTGGTGGAGATCACCCGCCCGTTCAGCCTCACCGCTTCCGCGGTGCCGGTCCTGACCGCGGGGGCGCTCGCGGCGACGCAGCAGGCGGCGTCCTGGCCACTCTTCGGCGCGGCCTTGGCCGCCGGGATGCTGCTCCAGGTGGGCACCAATGTGGTCAACGAGGTGTACGACGTGCGCAAGGGGGTGGACTCCATCACCTCGCCGCGCCAGAGCCAGGCGCTGGTCACAGGCCGGGTGCACGAGCGCGGCGCGATGGCGCTGGCGGGCACCGCCTTCGCCGTCAGCGCCGCGATCGGCATCCTTTTGATCGCCGCCCGGGGCTGGGAGCTGCTGGTGCTGGGTGCGGTCGGGTTGATCGCCGGCTGGGGCTACACCGCGCCGCCGCTGCAGTACAAGTACCGAGCCGCCGGCCTTCCCCTGGTCTTTGTGCTGATGGGCCCCTGCATGGTCCTGGGCGCCTACTTCGCCGTCACCGGGTCCTGGTCGCTGGCGGCGGGGATCGCAAGCATCCCCATCGGCCTGCTGGTGACGGCGATTCTCCACGGCAACGAGTGGCGCGACATCGGCGAGGACGCCCGGGCCGGGATCCGCACGGTCGCGATCGTCTACGGGCGGCGTTTCTCGCACTACCTATACGTCTTCCTGCTGGTGGGCGCCTACATCGCCCTGGCGCTGGCGGTCGCCTTCGCCGCGCTGCCGCGTCTCAGCCTGGTCGCCTTCCTCTCGCTACCGCTGCTGGTGCGCGCACTGCGCTCGGCGGAACTCGGGGCCAGCGGCCAGCAGCGCGCGATCGCGCTGATCGACCTGCAGACGGCCCAACTTCACGCCGCCTTCGGGCTGCTGCTGGCCGCCGGGCTGGCCGGCAGCGCCGCCTGGCACCTGGCGCCTTGAGACGGAGGCGGGACCGCTCCCCGCGGCTGCTGGGCCCGAGCCTGACCTGGGCGTACCTGTGCTTCGCCGCCACCTTTCGGGGACCCAGAGAGCGTTTCTGGCAGCGCATGACGCTCACCGGGTTCTCGCTCGGGGCGCTGGCGCTGGCCGGGGATGCTCGCTTGCGCCACCTGCGGTTGCGCCCCGCCGACGTGGCCGGCGGCGTGGCCGTGGCCGGTGGGCTGTACGGCGTCTTCTGGGTGGGAGACCGGGTGGCCCGAGCGGTGCTCCCCGCGGGCGGGCAGGAGATCGCGGAAATCTACTCTTTGCGCGAGCACCGGCCTGCTTTGGAGATCGCCGCCCGCTTGGCGCTGGTGGTGGGGCCGGCCGAGGAGCTCTACTGGCGCGGTCTGGTCCAGCGCGGCCTGGAGCCACGTCTGGGCAAGGCAGGTGCGGCCGCAGCGGGGACGGCGCTCTACGCCGGGGCCCACCTGGTCACCGGCAACCCCACCCTGATCGCGGCGGCGGCCGCTGCCGGAGCCGGTTGGTCGGCGCTGGCGGCCCTGGACCTGTCCCCCCCAGCCCTGGTCGTGAGCCACTCCCTCTGGGACGTCTTCATCCTCCTGGTCCGCCCCACCCAGTCTCAGCCGCCGCCGGCCGCGTAGCCGGCATCCACCGCCACGGTCGGGCCGGACCGCGTACCAGCGACATCCTAGGAGGAGACCCAATCACCGCTGAACCGCCGGAGTTCCGGAACTTCCGCGCAGAGGACCTGTCCGCCCTGGTTAGAGCCTACGAGTGGCTGCTCGCTCCTCCTGGTGCGGTCCCCCGAGGATGGGATCCCAAACTAGCCGCGGCGCGGCTGGCTCGCCTGGCCGCGCATCCGGAGCGGGGCACGCTCTTTGTGGCCACCCGGGGCGGGATCTTGGGCTTCTGCAGCGTCTACCTGGACCTGGAGTCGGTGCGCTTCGGTCAGCGCGCTTGGGTGGAGGACCTGGCGGTCCATCCGCGGCATCGCTCCGAGGGCATCGGCAGGCAGCTGCTTGAGCTGGCTAAGGCGTGGGCGGCCCAACGGGGGGCCACCCACCTGGAGCTCGACTCGGGGCTGGCGCGCACCGACGCCCATCGCTTCTACGAGCGAGAGGCGCCAGTCTCACGCTCGATCTGCTACGGCTGGGCGCTCCCGCCAGCGCGTCGGGTGACAGCGTCCGGCCGGGAGTCCCTCACTCCCACCGTCTAGGCGGAGCCCAAAGCCTCCCGGTAGACGCCCCGCGTCAGGGCCGCCATCCGCGCCGCGGAGAACCGCTGCCGAACCCGCTCGGCTCCGGCCCTGGAGATGGCTGCGTAGCGCTCGTGGTCGCCCAGCAGGGCGGCGCTGGCGCTCGCCAGCGCCTGGTGGTTGGCGGGCGCCACCAGCACCCCGTAGCCGGGCGGCTCCAGCACCTCGGGGATCCCGCCCACCCGGGTGCCCACCACCGGGACCCCGGCGCTCATCGCCTCGCAGGCCACGAGGCCGAACGGCTCGGCACGCGAGGGAACCCAGACCAGGTCGCACGAGGCGAAAAAGGCGTCCCGGTCCACCACCTCGCCGACGAAGTCAACCCGCTCCGCCACCTCCAGCCGGGCCGCCAGATCCACCAGCGCGCCGAGTTCGGGCCCGACGCCCCCCACCCGCAGCCGCAGGTCCCGGCCGGAGGGAGTGGCCAGCGCCATCACCGCCAGGTCGACGCCCTTGGACGGCACCAGGCTGGCCAGGACCCCCACCCGCCGACCGCCGGGGTCATCGCGGAGCTTCGGCGCCAGCGGCACGATCCCGTTGCGCACGACCCGGATCCGGCGAGGATCGACTCTCCCCTCCGAGGTCAGAAAGGCGGCCACCGAATTGGATACAGCGATCTCCAGGCGCGCCGCCCGTGCCAGTGCCCGCAGCTCCATCCGGTGGGCGGCGATCCGGGCCCGGCTGGCGGTGTACCAGCCGTCCAGGTGGTGGGTGTGCACCTGCGGGCAGCGTGGCCGGCCGCGCCGCAGCAAGAGTGCGCCGCGCAGGCCGTGGCTGTGGGCCAGGTCGGCGC
>JBJKSO010000004.1:0-20982 GCA_046703825.1 Candidatus Dormibacteria bacterium | reverse complement strand
CCAGGCCCAGCTCGATGTAGGTTCGTACCCGCTCGAGCTGGGCCCGCGACGCCAGGGGACCCAGGCGCGTCGACTCCTCCAGCGGATCGCCCGGCGCGAGCCGTTCCGCGGTGGCAACGGCGATCTCGACCGCCTGCGCCTGGTGGTCCCGGGGCACCAGGAGCCGAGTCAGCGCCGTGCAGGTCTGGCCGTTGTTCAAGTAGGCGTTGTACACGCAGAACTTGGTGGCCTTTTCCAAGTCGGCGTCCTCCAGGACCAGGCTGGCCGACTTGCCGCCAAGTTCGAGGGTAAGCGGCTTGACCTGCTCGGCCGCCAGCGCCGAGATGCGCCGCCCGGCACGGGTGGAGCCGGTAAAGGAAACCATGGCCACCTGGGGGTGGCCGACCAGCGCCTCGCCGGCCTCGGGGCCGTAGCCGGTGAGCACGTTCAGGACCCCGGCCGGAAGGCCGCTGGCGTCGGCGATCTCGGCCAGCGCGAACGCGGTCAGCGGAGCCACCTCGCTGGCCTTGAGCACCACGGTGCAGCCGGCCACCAAGGCGGGCGCCACCTTGGCCACCACTTGCTGCAGCGGGAAGTTCCAGGGTGTGATCGCGCCGACCACGCCGGCCGGCTGCTTGAGCACGAGAACGTTGCCGACCTCCTCCTGGAAGTCGTACGCGCCCGCAAGCTGGGCGGTGTCCCGGGCGATGGCGATGGGATTGCTGAGCTGGGGCGCGCGCGCCTGGCGGATCGGAGTGCCCACCTCCCGGGCGATGGTGGTGGCGAGTTCCTCGAGCCGGCCCTCCAGGCCGGCGGCCAGCGCCGCCACCGCCTCGGCGCGCTTGGGGGGCGGCTGCTCCGCCCAGCTGGGCAGAGCCGCGGCCGCCGCCTGGACTGCGCGCTCCACGTCTTGAGCGGTGGCGGCTGGCACCGCCGCGAGCACCTCGCCGCTGGCGGCCTCGATAACCGGAATCGGCTCCTCGCCAGTGGACCCCACCCACTCCCCACCGATGTAGAGACTGTCACTGCGGATGGCCGGGGCAGCGCGGACGTTGCTCAAGGGAGGTCCTCCCGCCAAGTTGGTTGCCCGTCGCGGCTCCTTCCGCCGGAGTTCTGGGGCCCTCGGCTGGTCGCGGCCGGGCCATGGTAGCAACAAGGTCTCGACGCGACGGCGATCGGCTCACATAATGGGGGCCAGCAGAGGAGGTGAGGTGGAGTGCGCATAGGTCGCGCCGTTGTGGCTGACGGAGTCCACTTCGCCCGGTCCGGTGCGGGGGATGAGCAGTGGCTCGATCTCGGGCTGGATGCGGGCGGCCGTCAGGACGAGATCTTGAGGGGGGTGGGGTTGGAGGGTCGGGGCCAGCTCCCGGCCCCGGTGAGGTGGCTGGCTCCCCTGCGCCCCAACCGCATCTTCGCCATCGGCCGCAACTACCGCGCCCATGCGCAGGAGCGCGGTGAGCAGGTGCCGACGAGTCCGGTGGTTTGGAACAAGCTCAGCTCGGCGGTGGTGGGGCCCGGGGACAAGGTGCAGATTCCCGCGGAGCACCGAGACGCCATCGACTACGAGGGCGAGCTGGCGGTGGTGATCGGCAGGCGCGGGCCCCGCATCGACGCGCCGACCCCCCTCGGCCACCTGCCCGCCAACACCGTCGCCACCGACGTGACCGGCCGGGTTGTCCAGGACGGCATGGCACAGTGGATGCTCCCCAAGAGCATGCCCACATTCGCGCCCCTGGGGCCGTGGATGGTGACCGCCGACGAGGTGCCCGACCCGCAAGCCCTTAGCATCGAGACCTTCGTCAACGGGGAGCGGCGTCAGGCGGGCAACACCGCCGAGATGATCTTCCCGGTGGCGCACCTGATCAGCTTTCTGTCTCAGTACGTCGAGCTGGAGGTGGGGGATGTGATCGAGACCGGCACCCCGGCCGGGGTCGGATGGAGCCGGCGCCCACCGGCGATGCTCCAACCCGGGCACGAGGTCGAGGTGCGCATCGAGCGGGTCGGAGTCTTGAGGAACCCGGTGGTGGCGGAGGACGGTCCGTTTCGGGCGGACTAGCAGGGACTCGAAGGATTGCTGAGATGAAGGTGGAACGCCAGCTTGCCCCGTGGCTGGTCGGGGCCAAGATCACGACGGTGGGCAAGGTCGCTGAGCGGCGCCCCCTCAAGGGAGGCGCACGGCAGCGCCGAATGCACCGTGACCAGCGACGGGAGCAGCTGCTGGAGGCATGCCTGGTGTCCTTTGCCCGCGACGGCTTGGAGATGACCACCATGGACTCCATCGCCGCCACCGCCGGGGTGAGCAAGCCACTGGTCTACCGGCACTTCCACAACCGCTACGAGGCGTTGCTGGCCGTGGTCGACCAGCAGAGCGAGCGGCTTCTGCACACGCTGGGCATCGACAGCGATGAGTGCCAGCTCCACGACTTTCAAGCGCTGACGACCACGTTCTTCCGATTTGCATCGGACTCGCCAGCCTCGTTCCGGCTTCTCTTCCAACTGGTGGACGCCGCCGCGGGCGCGGCCAAGCGTAAGGTGGACCAGTTGCGCGACCGCGTCGGGCGGGCCTTCGTGGCCTCGCTGCTCTTCGAGGTCCAGCAGCCGGATCAGGCCCGGCCCGCGATCTCCGGCCCGGATTCGACCTGGCTGGCCGGAGTGGTTAGTTCCATCGTCGAGGGTGTGGCCGCGGGCTTGGCCAAGGACGAGGATCCCACCCTGCGGGCGGCGGCCCTGTGCCATCTGCTCCGCCCCGAGGGGGTGACCGCGGCATTGCGTGAGGTGCGCGGATCGGCCAGCTTGGCATTGGCCACGTAGCCGGCTCAGCGCTGCCGCCGCTGCGCCCGGCGCGCATTAGCGGCGGCCCGGGCAGCGGCAAGACCGGACGGCTGGTCAGCCTGGCGGTGGAATGGCTGCGCGCCGGAACCGACCCGGCCCGCGTGCGGCTGGTGAGCCGCAGCCAGGCTTCAGCCTTGGCGCTCCGGGGTCGAGTGGAAGCCGAGCTGGGCGCGGCGCACGCAGCCGTCCGGGTGGACACCCACGAGGGGCTTGCCCGCTGGGTCCTTGACCAGTTCGGGGCGATGCCGGCGGAGCCGCTGATCCTCGGCGCGGCGGGGGAGTGGCTGGCCATGTCCAAAGCCCTGGTCCAAGTGCCCCGCCTGCCCCTGTTCCGGCTCAAGGGGATGGAGGAGGACCCGGGAGCGATCGACGACGCGCTGGCGATCCTGCGGGCTTTCAAACAGGCGCTGGTGGGACCGGGGCTGCTAGCCCAGCGCCTGCGGGAGGCCCCGCCCCAGTTCCAGGAGTTGGCGGTGGTGGCGGCCGCCTACCAGTCGGTACTGGATCGGGCCTCGGCCTGGGATCAGGGCGATCTCGCATCCAAGGCGCTGGAGCTGCTCTGGGGCGACCGGGCCCGGCTGCAGGGCTGGGCGGATCTGCTGCTGGTGGACGAGGCCGAGGATTTGAGCCCGTCCCAGTGGTTCGTGCTCCGGGAGCTGTCCCAGCGGCTCACGCCCCCGCACCGCCTGGTGCTGGCCGGCGACCCTCGCGAGTCCATCCCTGCCTTCTGGGGACCGTCCAGCCGGGCCTTCGTCGAGGGCTTCCCCGGCGAGCTGCGACCAGAAGAGTGGCGGCTACCGGACCGGACCCCAGGCTGGCTGGCGGCGTTCCCCGCCGCCGGAGCCGCAGACGCCCGGGACAACCGGCCGGCGCCCGGCAGTCTCGAGATCTGGCAGGCGCCTGACGAGACCGAGGAGGCGTTTGCCGTCGCGCGGGAGGTGATGCGCGCTCACCTCGCCGGTCTGGTGGCGTTCAGCGAGGTGGGGATCGTGGTGCGCTCGGCAGGACCTCAGCTGGCGGTGCTGGAGGACGCCCTGCGCGTGATCGGGGTGCCCTATCGGCTGGAGCAGAGGGGCGCAAGCGGACCGGCCGCGGTGGAGGTGCTGCAGGCGTGGCTCGGGTTGCTGGCCCAGCCCGACAACCCTGGCCGGCTGCGCCAAGCGCTGCTGCGGGGTCCGAAGGCAATGAGACCAGGCGCTTTCCGACTGCTGGAGAGCCGTGCCGGTCGGGTGGACCGGGAGCCGGCCTGGCTGTTCTGGCGGCTCAGCGCCGGCGACCCGCTGCCGCGCGGGTCCGACCGCGGCGCCGAGTACGAGCTAGAGCTCCTGGCGGCAGCCCGGCGGTGGCGGGGCCTCGACCCCGGGCTCCCAGGAGCCGCCGTGCGCCCCGTGCTTTGGGAGCGATTCCGCGATCTCTGCTCCCGCGTCGAGCTGGCTTCCGGGCTCGCCGAGGCCGCGCTGCGCGAGCCCGAGGTGGCTACCGCGTTGGCCGCGTTCGAGCGGGAGCTCAAGGCGCTGGCCCGGCTGGAGGCGGCGCTGGGCCCGGGCCCACCCACCCTCCAGCGCTGGCTGCGACTCTGCGAGCTGGCCGCTGTCAGAAGCGCCACCGCCGCCCCGTCCTCACCGGATGGCGCCGAGCAGGTCACCCTCACCACGGTGAGCCGGGCCAAGGGCAGGCACTGGCGCTGGCTCTTTGTTTGCGGCTGCGTTCCGGGGTCCTTTCCCGCCGCGCCCCGGGTGCACGGACTGCTCGAGCCGGCGGAGACCGACGACCTGCTGGCTCGCATTCCCGAGTTGGAGGATGTGCTGCCAACGGTCGCGGACCTGCGGGAGCAGGAGGCCCGGACGTTCTTGGTCGCGGTGACCCGGGGCCGAGAGCGAGTGATTTGCACCTGGGCGCGGCGCCAGGGCCAGGCGGTGGGCGAGTCCTCACCGTTCCTGGCCGCGCTGCGGCCGCAGCTGCCGCAACCCAGCCGCGACCCGGCTGCCCAGGTGACGCTCGACGACGTCGACGCCCTGCTGGCAATTCGCACACCAGACTTGGCCTCGCTGCCGGCCTCGGCGGCAGCGCTCTCAGAGTCCCTCCAGGCGTGGGATCCCAGCTCCGGCGCGCCCGTGGGCCGCGATCAGCCTTGGCGGTTGAGCGCGACCTCGCTGCGAGACTGGCTGGCCTGCCCACGAAAGTTTTTGCTGAGCGCTCTGCGCCTTCACGAGGCACCATCGTTGTCCCTGACCGTGGGCAGCCAATTGCACGCCCTGCTGAAGTTCCTCTACCAGGAGCGCGAGCGCTGGCAGTCCGGCGGCGAGGATGTGCTGGACGTGGGCCGGGCCTGGCTGGTGGCCACCGCCGGCCCGAGGATTCGCGAGGAGCTTCCCAACCCGCTCCAGCGGAGGCTGGCGCAGGACTGGCTCCTTCACCTGCTCGGCCGGTGGGAGGAGCGGGTGGTGCGGCCCGGTGCTGCCAGGGTGGGCGAGCCGATCGCCGCGGAGGTGGGATTCGAGTACCAGATCGCCGGGCGGTCGCTGCAAGGACGGGTGGACGCCCTCTGGCGCCAGCCCCAGGGTTCGGTGGAGCTGGTCGACTACAAGACCTCGGCCGACAAGCCGGGCCCAAAGGAGATGCAGCGCAAGCTGTTTGGGGACGCTGAGCAGGGCCCCAGCGACTGGCAGCTCGCCATCTACCACATCGCCGCCCGGCGGGGATGCTTGCGCGAGCAGTTGGGGGAGGATCAGCCGGCGGTCCTGGCGAACTGGTACCTCGCCCTCTCCGAGAGGAAGGCGGCGCCGTTTCCCCGAGCCGCCTTGGCGGTGGGCGAGAGCGCCGAGCCTGCCAAGGGCCAGCTCTCGCTGGAGCAGCTGGCGCGCTTGGAGGCCGCGGTCGGGCTCCAGGTGGAGCAGATAGCGCGGGGTCGCTTTCCCGCCCGCCCACGCAACGACGCCCAGACCTGCCGGGACAGTAGCCGTACCCCCTGTCCGATGCGGTCGTGCTGCGACGGGGACGGCAGCGTGGGCCGGGAGCTCGAACTGGAGCCGCCCAGGCCGTGACCGAGGCGGCTTCCCCGGCCTACCTGGAGGAGCTGAGCTGCGAGCAGCGCCTAGTGGTGGAGCAGCGCGCCCCCGGCCAGTACCTGGTCAAGGCGGCGGCCGGCAGCGGCAAGACCAAGACCATGGCGGCCGTGTTCGCCGCCGCCGTTGAGGCCGGGACGCCGCCGGATCGGATCCTGGCCGTCACCTTCACCGACCGCGCCGCCCAGGAGCTCCGCCATCGGGTCGCGGGATGCCTGGGCCATCGGGTCGCCGGGGAGTCGCTGGACGGCGCCTGGATCGGCACGTTCCACCACTTGGCCCGGCGCCTGCTCGGCGATCGCGCCTACTCCGCCCGCGTGCCCCGGGACCTGCGCCTGCTCGACCAGGTGGAGGCGGGATCCGTGCTTGCGGCGGTGGCGGAGCGAGTCTCGGCCGAGGACGGCTGGGAGGAGCTGCTGCCCCGCTCCGCTCCGCCCGCGCGGCTGCTGGGCATGGTCAGGGGAGCGCAGCTGGCGCTGGCCAAGCTGCGCTCCACCGATCTCGAAAGCCGCACCTGCCGGGAGTTCTCCGAGGCCGCCTACCGGGCCTCCGGCGATCCCGAGGAGGAGCTGGTCTGGCACCGCGCCGCGCTGCGCCTGACCACTGCGATTTGGGAGGCGTACGAGGAGGAGCTGGCGGAGCAGCGGGCGGTGGACTTCGACGGTTTGCTCCGGCTCGCGCTGCGCTGCCTGCGCCGATCTTCCCTGGGCGCGTGGTGCCGGCGCAATTTCCTGACCGTGGTCGTCGATGAGTACCAGGACACCAGTCCGCTTCAGGATTCGCTTTTGGGCGAACTGGTGAGCCCGGAGCGCTGCACCCTTTTCAAGGTGGGCGACGGGCGCCAGGCGATCTACTCGTTTCGCGACGCCCAGCCACAGATCATGGAGAACGCCTCCGGCCGGGCCTTCCCGCTCTTCGCCAACTACCGCTCGCGGGACAACATCCTCACCGCGGCTGATCACGTCATCAGACAGGCTCAGCAATTCGCCGCCGATCAGCCCATGACCGCGGCACGGGCGGACGCCGCCGACGGCTGGCCGGTGTGGCTGGGCATGGCCGCCAACCCGAAGGCCGAGGCGGATGCGATCGCGGAGATCCTCTCGCAGGTGCACCGTCACGGCGTGCTGCATCCCGCAGGCGAGCGCCAGCAGGTGGGCTGGGGCGAGATGGCGGTCCTGGCCGCGACCCTGAATCGGCTGGGGCCGCCGCTCGAGGAGGCGTTCAGGCAGCGTGGCATTCCCTTTCAGACCGTGACCGGTCATCTGCTCGACCGCCCCGAGGTGAAGGACGTTCTGGGCTGGCTGCGGGCGGCGGACGACTCAGACGGCGACCAGGCGTGGCTGCGGGTCTTGCAGAGCCGCCTGGTCCGGGTTGCGGATCGGGAGTTGGTGGCACTGGTGCCGGCGGAGGCAAGTGGTGCGGCGACCCTGGAGGCGAGGCTGCGTCGCTACCTCAGCGGGGGAGCCCCCGCCTGGCGACCGCAGCTGGTGCGGCGAGTCGTCTGGGCGGTCGCGGTGATCGACGGCCTGCGGCAGGGTGCCGGGGTCCGGTCGGGCAGCCAACTGCTATCCCAAGCACTCCGGGAATCGGGCCTGCTGCGTTTGCTGGAGGCTGAGGCGGTGCGCGCGCGCGAGGGCCGCCGGGCCCTGGCCGCGGTGCGCGAGCTCCACCGGCTAAGCCTGGAGCTGGAGGCAAGGCAGCGCTGGCTGCCGCTCAGCGAGCTGCTGCGGATGCTGGAGCGGCTGCGCCAGGAGGGCGAGACCGCCGAGCCCCAGCTGCCGGGCGAGGAGGCGGTCACGGTCAGCACCATCCACCGGGCCAAGGGATTGGAGTGGCCGGTGGTGGTGGTGGCCGACTGCCGCCCCTACCAGAGCCGGCCCAGCCCGCAGGTGGTCTGGGACCGGTCCGAGCGGGCCATCATCGCGCACAAGGCATCGGCCGTTCAGGACACGCGCGCCTTCGCCCGCTGGAAGAGTGGGCACGACTCCCAAGTCCCCAGGGAGGAGCGCCGCCGTCTGATCTACGTTGCCATGACCAGGGCTCGAGATCTGCTGCTGATGACCACCACCCCCACCGGCCTTGGCGTCAGCCAAGACTTGCAGGCGCTGGCCACGGCCGACAACCCGGACTTGGGCAAGAGCGAGTTCGGTGAACTGGCCCAGCGGCTGGCTGAGGGCGCACCCTGGATCGCGGCCTGGCCCGGCTTTCCCGGTCAGCCCATCTTGCCTTGGGCGCCGGTCCCCGGCACGCACCCGGAGGTGGCTCCGGCGGCACCGCCAACGACCGCGACTCCCACCGACCTGCTCCGCCTTCGCGCCCGGATCGCCAGCGTGCAGTCGAGCGCGGCCGCGATCGCCGGTTCGCCCCTTCAGCTGAGTTTCACCGCCCTGGACGTGATGGAGTCCTGCCCGCGGCACTTCTGGTTCCGCTGGGTCGCGGGCTTTGACGAGGAGGAAACCGCGGTGGTCCCCGGCGCATCGCCGACGGCTCCGGCAGCGATGCTGCTGGGGCAGGTGGTGCACCGCGTTTTGGAGGAGGTTCACCGCGACTCGCCCCAAGGGGCTCCCCAGGCGCGATCGGTCGAGGAGGCGCTCGAGCGATATGGCGGCGTTCTTGGCGCCGAGGCACGGGCGCGAGCCCTGGAGATGCTGCTCGGCTACCTGCGGATGCCCGTGGCGCAATTGCCCACCCTCGCAGTGGAGTTCGGCTTCGTCTGGGAGCACTGGTCGGCGACCCCGGGCGTGGCGCCCTTGGTCGGGTCGATCGACCGGCTGGCCCGGGACGCCGAGGGGCGCGTGTGGGCGCTGGACTACAAGACCGACACCCAGCTCGAGCCGCCGGAGCTCCTGCGGTACCGGCGCCAATTGCAGCTCTACGGAGCGGCGCTGGCGGCCGTCCTGCGGGGGGATCGGCTACCGCCGCTGGGCTTGGGCCTGGTGCGGCTTAGAACCGGCGAATTCCTGTCGCTAGATTCCGCCGAGGACGACCTGGCCGCGGCGGTGCGGTGGGCCGAGGGTTTGGGCCGCCGCACCGTGGTCGGTGACTACTCGGCTCGCAATCATGCAAGCCGGCCCTGCCCGCGGTGCCCTCAGCGGCCCCGCTGCCCGGAGCGCCGCTAGCTGCCCTCAGGCATCCGGAACAGCCCGCCGAGCCGCATCGCGAGCCCCATGTCGCCCTTGAGCTTGAGCTTGCCAGTCATGAAGGCCATGGTCCCGTCCAGCCGACCCGTGATCAGCTTGACGAAGTTTTCGTCGCTGATGGTGAGCGTGATGTTGGGGCTGGCGGAGGTGCCCTGGTGGACCTGGCACTGGGAGTCCTTGATGTCCACGTACCACTGGCCGCCCTGGCCGCCGGAGATGTCCCACTGGAAGGTGGCATCAATGCCCTGGGCCTTGTCGGCCTGAAACGCCTCGGGGATACGATCCATGATCTGCTGGGGGGTCAGTTCGGTGTCAGCCAACGGGGGCTCCCTCCGTGATTCGCTGCTCTTCGGGCATGGTATCCGGCCCGAGCGCCGCCCTCAGCCCCGGTAGCCGCGCAACGATTCGAAGCGCCACCAGAGCGGGTGGCGGCGAAGGTAGCTGAGGTGCCCGTGCAGCGGCCGGGGCTCGAAGTTGAACAAGTGCCGCACCGCGTCCACCCGGGTGGCGTTGGGCTTTCCCAGCAGCTTCAGCTGCTGGGTGGTCACCAGCGGGCTGGGCATGACCCGTTCCATCAGTGCCGCCCCCGGCATGAGCATCCGCGGATCGACGTGCAGCAAGCGCCGCTTGGAGATGCCGAACCACTCCTTGCCGGTGGCGGCCGCCACCTCGAGGGTGATCTGGTCCAGGCTCAAATGGTCGGGCCCACCGATCTCGTAGACCTTGCCAGCACGGCCCGGCTCCTCGACCGCCGCCCGGAAGCAGCGGCCGACGTCGTCGACCGCGATCGGCTGGAAGAGTGCTGACCCATCCCCGGGAACTACCAGAAAGGGTGAGGGGATGCTGACAGCGCGTGCCAGCTGGGAGAAGAAGCCGTCGCCCTCACCGAAGATCACCGAGGGCCGGAAGATCACCCACTCTCGGCTGGATCCCAAGACCCATTGCTCGCCCTGCCACTTGCTGAACAGGTAGGGAATGCTGGGGTCGGGATCGGCGCCGAGTGCGCTCATCTGCACGAGCCGTCGCACCCCGGCCCGCTCACATGCCTGGACTACGTTGGCGGTGCCCTGCGCATTGACCGCGCTGAAGGTTTGCACGCCCCGTTCGCGGATGATGGCGACCAGGTTGACCACCACTTCGGCGCCGGCGAAGGCCTCCTCCAGCCCGGCACCGGTGATGACGTCCCCGTAGGTGAGGGGAGGCCCGTCCGCCTGGGCGGTGGTGGGGCGCACACCGGGCCCCACCACCCGCAGCTCGTGATCGCTGGCCAGCAGGCTCTTGACTACTTGCCGACCAACGAATCCGGTACCTCCTACTACCACTACCCGCACGGTCAGTTGCCCCGTGCGGAAGTCATAGGCCTAGCGCCGGCTGCTGCGACGGCGGGTGGTGGTGCCGCTGCGGCCGGCCACCGACGCTTTGAGGGAAGCGGCAGGGTAGAACCTCACCTTTTGTGATGCTGCTACACGCACCATCTCTTGTGTCTGCGGGTTGCGGCGCAATCCTGCCGGGGTTTGGCGGACCTTCCAGCGGCCAAAACCGGCCACGGACACCTCGTCGCCGTGCTCGAGTTGCTGACCAATGATGTCAAAGATCAGCTTGAGCGTGTCGTCGGCGAAGCGAAAGTTGGGAAACACCGGGTCGTTGGGATCGTTGTCGTACAAGAGTTGACTTTGCAGGGTTTTGGCCAACTCGCGGCGGTTCATGGGCAGACCCTCCCTTGGTGGCGGCGGGGCGCGCTGTGTGCTCGCGTTGCCAGGATTCTAGGAAAAACGTGGGGGGTTTTGCTGTGTTGATGTGAGCCCCCCGCGCGCGAACAGATTGTATCGGCGTATGCATCGGCGGTGCTGCGGTGCGGAGGGGGGTGCGCTCCGGGTGGACGAACAGATGTTCTATAATGGCCGCACGCCGGGAAGGGGCGGGGAGGGTCGCCGGGCCCGGCTGGACCAGGGGTCGTCGTTGTGGAAGGGCGGTCATGCTCACTGTTGCCGGTCGGAGCGGGGGAACCGGGCTGGAGGCGGCTCTTGCCGATCTGAAGCGCCGGTTCGGCCCGGGTGCTGTGCGCTCGGGCGAGCCCGATCACCAGGCCTGGCTGGACAGCGAGGTGCCGGGGCTGACATTGCCCCGGGGCCGTTTGAGTTGCCTTGGCGGCGGCCCGGGGTCGGGATCGGCGGAGCTGGGTCTGGTGCTGCTGGCGGCCGTCTCCCGGCGGGCAGCGGCGGTGCTGGTCGACTTCACCGGTGCTGCTGACCCGGCAGTCCTGGTCGATTACGGTGGCGACCTAAGCCAAATCTGGGTGGTCCGCCCCCGGCGCCCGCTGGAGGGTTGGGCAGCCGCCCGGGCTTTGGCCCGGGCCGGGGCGGCTCTGTGCCTGCTGCTGCCGTCTGATCCCATGCCTCCCGCCACCGGGGCGACGGCGGTTGGGTTGCACAACGCCGCCGCCGGGAGCGGCTCTGCGATCTTGCTGGCCGGGGGGGGCCGTCCTGCGCCCGCCCTGCGCGAGCGGATCTTTCTTGACTTTGATTGCCGGCGCCTCAGATGGGTGACCAGCCACGATGACATCTCGGGGATGCAGGTGGAGCTGCGGTTGAGCCGCAGCCGCCTGGGCCCCCCGGGTGAAAGCTGGCGCCTGCAGATCAACTTCCCCAGGCCCTATCCACAGGTGGCGGGGGCGACGCTCCAGTCCGAACCGGTGGCGGACCCCGAGAGCTGGCGGGCGGTGGCCGGATGACCGCCCGGCTGGCCTACCTCGGCGTTCCCCATCTGAGCCTGCTTTTGACCTGGCGAGCCCATCCGGAGCTGCGCACCGAGCCGGTGCTGGTGGCGGGGAACTCCGGCGGTGGCCGGACCGTCGTGTTGGCCGTCTCCCCGGCCGCGGCCGCAGCCGGAGTTAAGCCGGGCCAGGATTGGCGGCGGGCTCAGATCGCATGTCCCAAGGCGGTGCAGCTGGAGGCAGACCCGGCCGCCTTGGCCCAACTGCGCCGGCGGGCGCTGCTGGCACTGACCGAGTGCAGTCCTCTGGTGGAGTGGGACCGGGACGTCGGCGCCTACTTGGATTTGGGCGGCCACGATCCCCGTCATCGCCAGGAGGCAGCCCGGGCCGCCTCCTGCGGCCGGACGCTGCAGCGCGAGCTGGGCGTGCCCCCGCAGGTTGGGGTTGGCCCTTCGCGTTTCTCCGCCTGGGTCGCGGCTCGGGGAGCGGCTCCGGGACGGATGCGGCTGGTCCCCGCAGGGGGCGCGGCCCAGCTGTTGGCCACTTGGCCGGTGACGGGGTTGCCGATCCCGCCTCTTACCCAAGAGCGGCTGCTCCAATTCGGGCTGCGCACCTGCGGGGACTGCCTCACCGTCCCACTTCCGGATCTCCAACGCCAACTTGGGCCGGATGGTCTTCTGCTGCACCGTCTCTGCCAGGGAACGGACTCCACTTTGCTCCACCCCTGGCGGGAGCCGCTCCCGTGTACGGCGAGGGGAGGTTTGGCGGGGGCGGTCGATGACCTGGAGTCGCTGCGGTTCGGCGCCCCCCAGTTGGCGGCGGAGCTGGCCGGGCACCTCCGATCCCGGGGACAAGCGGCGGGGAGGATTCGCCTGCTGCTGCTGGGTGCCGAAGTGGAGCGTAACGCCTCCGTCGACCTCGGCAGAAAGAGGGAGGTGTGGTGGCGAGAGCTGGCTCCGCCCCAGCCGCTGGCCACTCAAGAGGAACTGCTGGGAGCGGCTCTCAATCTGCTGGGTCAGGTTCACCTCGACTTTCCCGTGGCCGCGGTGGAGCTGCAAGCACTGGAGCTGGTGGCGGCGCTCGCCCACCAGGGGGGGCTGTGGCGATCCCCGGCCAGCGACGCGGCCGTGGCCGCCGCCGCCGGTCGTCTGCGGGACCGCTTCGGTGCGGGCTTGGTCTGGCGGGTCAGCCTGCGCCCCGGCCATCCCGGGGACGCGCCTGAGGAGCGGCTGATCTGGGAAGCAGTTTGAGGTGCGAGTCGAGATCTCTCCCCACAGTGGGGGGCCGGTGCGGGTGCGACAGGGTCACCGCTGGCTGGTGGTGGAGCGAGTGGCCGAGAACTGGGCGGAGGAGCTCGGTTGGTGGCGCAGTCCCCCGGCCCGAGCGGTCAGACGTCACTGCTGGCGAGTGCTGCTGGAGGATGGTGCCCTGTTGGATCTGCAGCATGACCTAGCCACCGATCGCTGGTCGCTGAGGCGGCGCTGGGGCTGAGATTACCGGCTGAGGATTGCCTGAGAAGCGCCGCCAAGCGGACCCAATCCGCTTAGGCTGGAGTTATGCCGGGTATGGCTGAGTGGTGACGGGCCCTCGCCGAAACCACATAAACCCATCTGATAGCGTGCAATCGTGAACGACGGCAACCTGCGAGGCCCGGGCTCGTCCAATCAGGCCAACCAGCGCCCACCGCAACGCCGCAGCCCTTGGCGCTCCGGCCAGTTCTGGCTGCCGCTCTTGGTGATCCTCATCCTCAACGTGCTGATCGCCAACGTCTTCTTGGCCCCGTCGCCGCCCAAGAGCATCACCATCTCCTACAGCCGGTTTCTCAAGGACGTCGAGGCCAACGACGTCAAGAGCATCACCAGCAGCGGCAAGTCGGTCACCGGTACCTTCCGGCACCCAACTGGTACGTCGCCGTCCGCCAAGACCAAGGTTTTGCACTTCTCGACCCAGTTGCCAGGATTCGTGAACGGGAGCGGTCTGCAGGCGACCCTGCTCAAGCACAACGTCACCATCAACGCCCAACCCCCGGCCCAGACCCCCGCCTGGGAGGATCTGCTCTTCAGCTTCGGGCCGACGCTGCTGTTCCTGCTCGGGTTCCTGTGGCTGATGCGCCGGGCATCGGCCGCGTCCGGCGGCGGGCTCTTCAACCTCGGGCGGTCCCAGGCCCGTCTCTACGACGCTGAGCGCCCGGCCACCACCTTTCAGGACGTCGCCGGCATCGACGAAGCCCGGGACGAGCTGGTCGAGGTGGTGGACTTCCTGAAATTTCCCGCGAAGTACCAGCGGTTGGGGGGCACCGTTCCCAAGGGGGTGTTGCTGGTGGGCCAGCCGGGGACCGGCAAGACCCTGCTCGCACGCGCCGTGGCCGGCGAGGCCGGCGTGCCCTTCTTCTCGATTTCCGCCTCTGAGTTCATCGAGATGGTTGTCGGCGTGGGCGCGGCCCGGGTGCGCGACTTGTTCCAGAAGGCGCGCCAGGCGGCTCCCGCGATCATCTTTGTCGACGAGCTGGATGCCATCGGCCGCAGCCGCGCCGCCGGTCCCACCATCGGTGGACACGACGAGCGCGAGCAGACGCTCAATCAGATCCTCACCGAGATGGACGGATTCGACTCCAGGGAAGGCGTGATCGTGCTGGCGGCGACCAACCGCGCCGACGTCCTCGACCAGGCCCTGCTCCGACCCGGACGCTTCGACCGTCGCATCCTGGTGCAGGCCCCGGACCGGGTAGGGCGGGCGGCGATCCTGCGCATCCACACGAGAGGGGTGCCCCTGGATCAGGATGTCGACCTGGACCAGCTGGCCTCCGAGACGCCGGGGCTGGTGGGGGCGGAGCTGCGCAACCTCGTCAACGAGGCGGCGCTGCTGGCCGCGCGCCGCGATCACCGGGCGGTCACCGCCCCCGACTTCACCGACGCCTTGGAGAAGGAGATGCTGGGCGCGGCCCGCCGGATCGTCCTGTCGCCAGAGGACCGTCGGCGCACCGCCTACCACGAGAGCGGCCACGCCCTTCTGGGCCTCTTGATCAAGGAGGCGGACCCGGTGCGCCGGGTCTCGATCGTGCCCCGGGGGCGGGCGCTGGGCGTCACCGTGCAGTCGCCGGTCGACGACCGGCAGAACTGGCCCGAGGACTACCTGCGAGGCCGGATCACCGGGGCTCTCGGTGGCCGGGCGGCGGAGCAGCTGGTGTTCGGGGTGGTCACCACCGGAGCGGAGAACGACCTCCACCAGGTGACCCAGATCGCGCGCCAGATGGTGACCAAGTGGGGCATGAGTCCCAAGGTGGGACCGCTCAACCTCTCGGAGGAGCCGGACCAGTCGATGCTCACGCTTCAGCAGCGCCCGTACAGCGAGGCCACCGCCGAGGTCATCGACAGTGAGGTGCGCCGGATCGTGGACGAGTGCTTCGCCAATGCGCTGGAGCTGCTCACCGAGCACCGGCCGCAGCTGGATGCCCTCACCCAGGCCCTGCTCAAGGAGGAGTCCCTCAACGAGGAGGAGATCCTCCGCGTCACCGGCATGACCCCCAAGGCGGGGGAGGGCGTCCGCGCCGAACCGGCGCTGCACACCAGCTGAGATCGCCCGGGCCCCTGAGCGGCCCGGGGCTAGTGGAGCACCGCCATCCGCGGGATCGCGGTCGACTTGCGCACCACCAGAGCTGGCGGCAGGATCAGGGTGGCGGGCTCAGCTTGGCGATCGGCGATCCGCTCCAGCAGCAGCCGGGCCGCCTCGGTGCCGATCTGGCGTTGAGGAATGCGCACCGCGGTCATGGGTGGCCTGAGCCGCTCCAAGAAGGGTATGTCGTTGTACCCGACCACCGACACGTCGTCCGGGCACGACAGGCGCCTCTCCTCCAGGGCTCGATAGCAGCCGAGCGCCAGCAGGTCGTTGCCGGTGACTATGGCGGTCCAGTCGCCACCGCGCTCGATCAACTCCAGGCAGCAGCGCCAGCCTTCGCGCTGGGAGTAGCTTCGCGAGCTGACCACCAGGGAGGGGTCGGCATGGAGACCGCAGGCCTCCATGGCCCGCAGGAAGCCCAGGTGCCGCCGGCGCCCTGTGGACAGGTCTTGCGGCCCCGCGAGGTGGGCGATGCGGCGGTGGCCGAGGGCGGCCAGGTGGGAGACAGCTAGGTAGATTCCCAGTTCGTCGTCGACCGACACCGACGGCAGTGCCAGTTCCTCGGCCACCCGGTTGATCAGGACCACCGCGAGCTGCTCCGAGCTGGCCTGGCGGAGCACCGCGTTGTGCCGACGGGCGGTGGCCAAAATGAAGCCGTCCACGTCCCGGGCCAGCATGCGGTCGAAGACCTGTCGCTCCTGCTGGTCGTCGTTGTCGGTGTTCCCCAGCAGCGCCACGAATCCCGCCTTGGCCAGCCGATCCTCAATCCCCCGGACGATGGGTGGGAAGAGCGGGTTCTTGAGGTCGGGGATGATCACGCCGACGGTGTAGGAGCGCTTGGTCTTGAGAGCTCGGGCAGCCTGATTGGGGGTGAAGTCGAGCGCCCGCGCTGCCGCCACCACCCGCTGCACGGTGGCAAGGCGCACCAGGTGGCGGCGCTGCTCGTTTAGCGCCCGCGACGCCGTGCCCGGGTGAACGCCGGCGGCCCGGGCCACATCGCGCAGCGTCGCCGCCTGGGTGGGCCTTACGTCTGGGAGTGGGACCTCGAGGTGCCTCGGCGCCTGGTCGGGTTCTACTCGCGAGCAGGTCACGTGGGGAGCTGGCTCATGGGTGAATCATCTCGCCCGCCGGGCCGGGCCGGCGGGCGTGGCCCTCGCCCGGCCCCATGCCCGCTCAAAACCAGATCCGCATCGGCCAGCCATTCTGGGCACGCTGCGGCGGCCCCGGGGGCAGGTAGTCCGCAGCGCCGGCGGAGATGCGCTCCGCAGTGCACAGGCAGGCGAGGGCGTCGATGGCGTCCTTGGGTGGTGCGCCGCGCCCGGAAAGCACCTCGTCGACCCACCCGAGACGGTCTCGGAGGAGTCGCACCCGCTGCTCGCGACCTTCTTGGCTGTGCTTGGAGGCCAGCTGCCGCCCCGCCGACATGCGCGCGAAGGCCAACTCCGGATGGCTCTCGTACACGCGACCCTCCGGATGGTGGAGCAACTCCAGCTCCACCGCCGAGATTCGCGGGAGCAGATGAAAAGCCTGCAGGGACATGGCCGAGCCGTCGCAGGCGCGCTTCAGCGCGCAGGCCTCCGCGAAGCTGCGCGCCGCGAGCACCGGTCGGGGAGGAGCCAGAAACACGGTGCTGGCGCGGATGCCGGGCTGCCCTCGGGCCTGAAGGTCGCAGCTGCGGGGACCGGCCGCGGACAGGCCGATGGGGACGTCGAGGACCGACACCGCTGCTGCGGAGCGGACCAGCTGGAAGAGTTCGAACGTGGATAGGCGGCACAGCCGGTGGGAGCGTTCCTCAAGGATGGCTACCGCCCATTGGCCGCCCCGGCACCCGTCGGCACCGAGCAAGATCGGGCTCACTGCCCTCGGGTAGTCATCCTGGCCGCTCCTTGGGGATGGCCGCCATCGCCGAGCGTGACCGCCGCCGGGCCAGTCAGTCAGGGAAGGTTGGCAGCAGCTGGGCCAGGCGTCGCCAGCTCCGTCCGGGCGGCTCCGCCGGGTCGGCCTGGATCACCTGGAGTGCCACGTGATCGGCCCCGGCATCCAGGTGCTGCCCCACCCTCGCCTCGATGGTGTCCAGGCTGCCCCAGGCCACGACCGCATCCACCAGCCGGTCGCTGCCGCCGCCCTCCAGGTCGTCCTCACCGAAACCGAGCCGGCGCAGGTTGTTCACGTAGTTGGGAAGGCGCAGGTAGGTCTGCGTGTGCTTGCGGGCGGTCGCACGGGCGGTCGTGGGGTCCTCGTCCAGCACCACTGCCTGCTCGGGACAGAGCAGCTTTCCCGGGCCAAGGACTCTCCGGGCCAACTGAGTGTGGGCTACCGGCACGAAGTAGGGGTGAGCTCCGTCAGCCTGATCCCGAGCCAGCTCGAGCATGCGCGGGCCGAGCGCTGCCAGGACGGTGGGCGGCTGGTTGGCGGGGAGAACCGCCTGGAATCGCGCGGTGGCCATGGCCGCCAGGTACTCGCGCATGGCCGTGTAGGGGCGCTGGTAGTGGTGGCCGCGGCTGTTCACCAAGGGCACATGGCTCACTCCCAGTCCGAGCAGGAAGCGGTCCGGGAAGGCCTCTGCCAGGGTGAGCTGCCCAGAGCGCATCGCCTGGGCATCCCTGGCCCAGATGTTGGCGATCCCAGTGGCGACCACCAGCGAGCTGGTGCTTGCCAGGAGCAGGGCGGCGTTGGTGAAGATCTCTCGCCGGAAGGCCTCACCCACCCACACGCTGCTAAAGCCGAGTTGCTCGGCGCGGGCTATTTCGCTGCGCGCCACCTCCATGGGCTGCCGGTCCAGCGCCGAGGTCCAGATACCGACTTTGCCGAGCCGCACGGATTCAGGTTAGGGGATAGGGGTCGGGGCTGGATCCGGCGGGAGTGATGCCTACAAGCACAGTACGTATGTATGTATGCGAACGTTTGTTCGTATACTGGGCTTGTGGGGAATGCCTTTGCCGAGTGTTGGGCGCGCTCCAACTTCTCGTTCCTGGAAGGCGCCAGCCCGCCCGAAGCGATGGTGGAGCGAGCCGCCGAGCTGGGGATGCCAGCCCTGGGCCTGGTCGACCGCGGGGGGCTGTACGGAGCGGTCCGGGCGGTGCGGGTTGCAGCCCAGCTGGGCCTGGGTGCGATGGTGGGAGCCGAGCTGGACCTCGCCCAGGGGGGGAGGGTGGTGCTGCTGGCCCCGGACCGTCCCGCTTACCAGGAGTTGAGTCGGGCGGTGAGCCAGGCTCAACTCTCGGGGGTCAAGGGTGGGCACCGTCTTTGGCTGAGCGGGCTGGAGTCGGCCTTGACCCTGGCCGCGGGCGGGGCAAATGTCAGGGATGCCGCCATTCCGGCCGGGACCGCTGACCGGCTCCGCAAGTCCAAAGGCGAGGTGCAGCCGGTCGACCCCGATCAGCTGGGCAGCTGCATCCTGCTGCTGGGTGGACCGCACAGCCCACTCACCCAAGCACTCATGCGGGGGGACCGGGAGGGGGCGGACGGCTTGGTCTTCGCTCTGACCGAACGCTTCCTGGACCGTCTCTATCTCTGTCTGCAGCACCACCTCCATCCCGGCGACAGCTGGCTGGCCGCCGAGACGGTGGCATGCGCCGCCAGGACCGGCGCCAGGCTCGTGGCGTCGGCCGCGCCCCGCTACGCGCGCAGGGAGCAGGCGGCTCTGCTGGACGTGCTGAGCGCCATCAGGCACAACTGCACGCTGGAGGATGCAGCCGGCAGAGGCCTGCTGCTGCCCAACCATCAGTACTTCATGCGGACGGAGGGGGAGCTGCGGCAACTGCTGCCCTACCCGCAGGCCTTTGCTGGAGCGGCGGAGCTGGCGGAGCGGGCCCAGCTCAGCTTGGACTTCCGCCGCAGCCGCTTCCCGAGCTTCCCGGTCCCCGGAGGTGTCTCCCCGGACCATTACCTGGAAGAGCTATGCCGTCTCGAACTACCGCGCAAGTACCCGGTCGCCTCAGCGGAGGTTAGGCAGCGCTTGCACCATGAGCTCTCGGTCATAGCCAAGTGCCGCCTGGCCGAGTTCTTCCTGATCGTGTGGGAGCTGATGGACTTCGCCCGCCGTCAGGGCATTCCCGCCCAGGGTCGAGGCTCCGCCGCCGACAGCCTGGTGGCCTACCTGCTCGGCATCACCCGGGTCGACCCCATAGCCCATCACCTCCTCTTCGAGAGGTTTCTGCATGAGGAGATGCAGAGCACCCCCGACATCGACATCGACGTCTCCACTGCCCATCGAGAGCGGCTCATTCGTCACGTCTACGACACCTACGGGCAGGACCGTACCGGCATGGTCTGCACCGTGATCACCTTCCGTGCCCGGATGGCGATCCGTCAGGTGGGAGCGGCCTTCGATCTGCCCGCTCCGATAGTGGACCGTCTCAGTCGATCTGTGGACCGCTGGTACGGCCAGGGGGAGGAGGCGCTGCTGGCCGAAGTGCTCGAGGTGTCCGGGGAGCGCGACCCCGCTGCTGTGTTGGGCAATGATTCCTGGCGCCAGTTCGCCCAGCTGGTTTCGGAGGTGGTCGGCGTTCCCCGGCACCTCTCCATCCACGTGGGTGGAATGCTGGTCACCGGGGAGCCGCTCTGGGACGTGGTTCCGCTGGAGCGGGCCACCATGCCTGGCCGGGTGGTGATCCAATACGACAAGGACGACGTCGAGGATCTGGGCCTGATCAAGATCGACCTGCTCGGGCTGCGCACCCTCTCGGTGGTCGAGGAGGCGCTGCAAGCGCTGGAGGAGGTGGAGGGAGGGAGGCCGGACCTGGAGGAGCTGGACCTGGCCGACCCCGCGGTCTATGCCATGTGCTCGGCCGCCGACACCATCGGGGTCTTTCAGATCGAGTCCCGCGCGCAGCAGCAAACGCTGCCCCGCAGCCAGCCCCGGGAGTTCAACGACCTGGTGGTCGAGGTGGCCATCATCCGCCCCGGTCCGATCCAGGGCCGGGCCGTGCACCCCTACCTGCGCCGTCGTCAGGGAAGGGAGCCGGTCACGTACCTACACCCGTTGCTGCAGCCCATCCTTCGCGACACCCTGGGGGTGATCCTCTACCAAGAGCAGATCCTGGAAATCGCCATGCAGGTGGCGGGCTTCAGCGCGGGGCAGGCAGACCGTTTCCGCCGGGCCATGAACCGGCACCGATCCCGGGTGGAGATGGACTCGCTGGAGCAGTCCTTCGCCGAGGGATGCCGACGACGGGGAGTCCCCGGCGCGGTGGTGGTCCAGCTCTTCGAGGCGGTGCGCGGCTTCGCCGCGTTCGGCTTCTGCCGCAGCCACGCGGCCGCCTTCGCCCGCACCGCCTACGAGACAGCCTGGCTGCGCCTGTACCACCCCGCCGCCTACCTGGTGGGATTGCTCAACCACCAGCCGATGGGCTTCTACCACCCCGCGGTCCTGGTGGACGACGCCCGCCGCCGCGGGGTGCGGGTGCTGCCCGTGGATGTCAACCGCAGCCGCTCCCGGTGCCGGCTGGAGCCGGCCGTGCCCGGGCCGGCGGTGAGGCTCGGCTTCAACTACGTGAAGGGTGTGGGGGAGGCCGCGGGGGAGCGGCTGGACGCGGAGCGGGAGCGGGGGGAGTACCGGAGCCCGGAGGACTTCTGGCGGCGCACGGCGATCGCGCGCGACTCCCTTTCCGCGCTGGTACTCATCGGGGCCCTGGAC
>JBJKSO010000003.1:0-5278 GCA_046703825.1 Candidatus Dormibacteria bacterium | reverse complement strand
GGCCACCGGGGTGACCGCGCCGCAGGGCTTTGTGGCGGGAGTCGGCTGTGCCGACGTGCGCGGCGACGGCGGCGGGCGCGCCGACCTCGCCCTGCTGGTCTCGCGGACGACCGCCGCGGCGGCAGGGGTCTTCACCCAAAACCGGGTGAAGGCGGCGCCGGTGGTGGTCAGCCAGCTCCACGTCAAGCACGGGCGCGCGCGGGCGGTCGTGGTCAACAGCGGCAACGCCAACGCCTGCACCGGGGCGCGCGGCCTGGGCGACGCACTGCGGATGGCGCAGGCTACCGCCGACCTCGTCGACTGCCCGCCGCACGAGGTGCTGGTGGCGTCGACGGGGGTGATCGGGCGGCCGATGCCTATGGAGCGGGTGCTCCCGGCTATCTCCGCCGCCGCCGCCGGGCTGGGCCGGGATCAGGGCTCGAGTGCGGCTGGCGCGATCATGACGACCGACACCAAGAGCAAGCAGGCGGTGGCCCACTTCGAGGTGGCGGGTGTCGGCCACACCGTTGGCGGCATGGCCAAGGGCGCCGGGATGATCCATCCCGACATGGCGACCCTGCTGGCCTTCGTCACCACCGACGCCCTGGTCAGCCCGGACTGCCTGCGCCAGCTGCTGCGTCGATCCCTGCGCACCACCTTCAACGCGATCAGCGTGGATGGGGACACCAGCACCAACGACTGCTGCCTGGTGCTCGCCAACGGTGAGGCGGGCGGGCCCGAGCTGACTCTGGGCTCGCCGGGCGCTGAGCAACTGGCCCGCGGGCTGGAGCAGGTTCTCGGGAGCTTGGCGGCCCAGATCGTCGCCGACGGGGAAGGCGCCACCCGCAGCTTCTCGGTGGCGATCACCGGGGCCGAGGACGAGGATCAGGCCTGGGCGGCGGCTCGGACGGTCACCAGCTCGCCTCTGGTCAAGACCGCGATCCACGGAGGCGACCCGAACAGGGGCCGCATCCTGGCTGCGGTTGGGCGCAGCGGGGCAGCGATCGCCCTGGACCGCTGCTGGCTGCGGATGCAGGGGGAGGAGCTGTTCGCCCGTGGCCAGGTGGTGGAAGGCGCCGTCGACCGGGTGGCGAGCCAGCTCCTGGTTCCGCAGATCTCGATCGAGATGGACTTGGGTGTGGGCGAGGCCCGGGCCACCGCCTACGGATGCGACATGAGAGTCGAGTACGTGAGGATCAATGGCGAGTACACCACCTGAGCCGTCGAGTCAGCTGGAGCTGACCGACGCCGCGCTGCGTGCCCACGTGCTGGTGGAGGCGCTGCCCTACATCCGCCGCTTCCACGGCCAGCTGATGGTGGTCAAGCTGGGAGGTCAGGCCATGGAGGACCGGGCCGCCCGGGACGCGGTCCTCCAGGATCTGGTGCTGCTGCGCTATGTGGGCATGCGTCCGGTCCTGGTCCATGGCGGCGGGCGGGAGGTGACCGCGATGGCAGGAGCCCTGGGTCTGCAGACCCAGTTCGTGGATGGGCTGCGCGTCACCGACGAGAAGACGATCGAGGTGGCGCAGATGGTGCTCACCGGCAAGATCACCCCGGATCTCGTCGCGGCCATCCACCGCCTGGGCGGCAAGGCGATGGGCCTCTCCGGGTCCGATGGACCCACGCTGCTGGTACGCCGGCGCACCGGCAACCGCGGTGAGGACCTGGGCTTGGTGGGTGAGGTGGAGGAGGTCAACCCCGAGCCGGTGCTCTCCCTGACCGAGCGCGGCCTGATCCCGGTGGTGGCCTCGATCGGCCTCGGCTACGACGGGCTCACCTACAACGTCAACGCGGACACGGTGGCAGGTGCGCTCGCCAGCGGACTCGGTGCCAGCAAGCTTCTGCTGCTCACCGACGTGCCCGGGGTCCAGGACCGCGCCGGCCGGCTGCTGAGCCGGCTGAGTGTGGACGAGGCCCGGCGGCTGCTCGGCGACGGCACCGCCAGCGCGGGGATGATTCCCAAGCTCGAGGCCGGTTGCGCCGCCGCCGCCGCCGGGGTGAGCGTGCACATCGTGGATGGACGCACCCGGCACGCGATCTTGCTGGAGCTGCTCACGGAGTCGGGAGTGGGAACGATGATCGACGCCCTGGTGGTACCCAATGCCTGACAGCCAGGAGCGCGCCCGGTCGGTGTTCATGGACACCTACCGCAGGTCTTTGACCCTGGTGCGTGGCGAGGGCTGCTACGCCTACACCGCGGACGGAAGGCGGCTGCTGGACCTGGTGGGCGGCATCGCGGTGAACGTCCTCGGGCACTGCCATCCGGCGGTGGTGGAGGCGGCTGAGCGCCAGTTGGGGCGGCTGATCCACACGAGCAACCTCTACTACTCGGTGCCGCAGCTGGAGCTGGCCGAGCGGCTGGTGGCGTCGGCCTTCCCATCCCGGGTGTTTTTGTGCAACAGCGGCGCCGAGGCCAACGAGGCCGCCATCAAGGTGGCGCGCAAGTGGGGCCAGCTCAACCGGGGCGGCGCCTGCACCATCGTGACCCTGGCCGGCGCCTTCCACGGCCGGACCCTGGCCACCCTGGCCGCCACCGGCAACGCCCACTACAGCGAGCCCTTCGCCCCCATGCCGGAAGGATTCCGCCAGGTGCAGACGCCGGATATCGCCGCATTCGAGAGAGCGCTGGAAGACCCGGCCGCGCCGGGGGTGGCGGTGATGGTGGAGCCGGTGCAGGGCGAGAGCGGCGTCCACCCCCTCCCCGAGGGCTTCCTCACCCAGCTGCGCCAGCTGTGCGACCGCACCCACTCCCTGCTCATCCTCGACGAGGTCCAGACCGGCCTGGGGCGGACCGGCCGGATGTGGGCGCATCAGTGGGAGGGGATCACGCCCGACGTCATGACCGTGGCCAAGGGCCTCGCCGGGGGGCTCCCGCTGGGTGCGGTGCTGGTGGCCCCGGCGGCGGACGTGCTCACCCCCGGCGACCACGGCACTACTTTCGGCGGCAACCCCGTCTCCTGCGCCGCCGCCTGTGCGGTGCTCGACACCATCGAGAACGAGGCGCTGGTCGCGTGGGCTGAGCTCATGGGAGCCCGCCTCAGCTCCGGGCTGAGAGCGCTTGGCGCCCGGGGCCTGCCCCTGACCGAGGTGCGGGGCAAAGGCCTCCTGATCGGAGTTGGGCTGGGCTCCCCGGTAGCGGCCGCGGTCGCCGCCGCCTCCCTCGAGGAGGGACTCCTGGTCAACCCCATCGGAGACAGCACCATCCGCCTGGCGCCGCCGCTGATCATGGGCGAGCTGGAGCTGGAGCTGGCGCTGACCGGCCTGGCGGGGGCGCTCGAGGCGGCCGCCAGCCAGGCGGCTTCGGTGTGAGCGCCGACTCGCCCATGGGCGAGCGCCAGCGGGCGATCCTCCAGCTGCTGCGCACCGGCAAGGTGCACACCCAGGTCGAGCTGGCCCACGAGTTGCGCCTCAGGAACATTGAGGCCACCCAGGCCACGGTCAGTCGCGACCTGCGCCGGCTCGGTGCGGCCCGGCTGCCGAGCGGCGACGGTCCCCGCTACTTCGTCGCGGGTCCCCTGGAGGAGACGGAGGCCCGCGCCGCCGAAGTGTTCGCGACCCAGCTCCGAAGCCTGGAGCCGGTGGGCGCGATGCTGGTGCTGCGCACCCCGGTGGGTGCGGCCCAGGTGGTCGCGGCCGCGGTGGACGCGCTCAAGCTGAGCGGTGTCGCCGGGACCGTGGCCGGGGATGACACCATCTTCGTTCAGGCCCGCTCCGCGCGCGCGGCCCGGGCGGTGGAGCTCAAGGTTGAGGAGCTGCGCCGGATTGGACGCGGCTGGAGGGGTGATCAGTGACGCAAGGTGCTGCCCGGCCGCGCTGCGTACTCGCCTTCTCGGGCGGATTGGACACGACGGTGGCGGTGCACTGGCTGACCAAGCGGCGCGGCTTCGAGGTGATCACTCTCTCGGTGGATCTCGGGGAGATCCGGCAGACCGAGGCGCTGCAGCGCCGGGCGCTGCGCGCGGGCGCGGTGGCCGCCCACGTGGTGGACGCCCGCCAGCTGTTCCTCACCGACTTCGCCTTTCCCAGCCTGCGGGCTGGCGCGCTCTACCAGGGGGTCTACCCGCTGGCGACCGCATTGGGCCGTCCCCTGATCGCCCGGCTCCTGGTGGAGGTGGCGCAGGAGACCGGCGCTTCCGCAGTCGCCCACGGCTGCACCGCCAAGGGCAACGACCAGGTGCGCTTCGACGTGGCGGTGGGTGCGCTGGCTCCAGGGCTGGAGGTGGTGGCGCCGGTCCGCGAATGGTCCATGGGCCGCAGCGATGAGATCGCCTACGCCAACCAGCACGGGCTGCAGGTGGAGGCGACCGTCGAAAGCCCGTACAGCGTCGACGCCAATCTGTGGGGCCGCAGTGTCGAGACCGGCGTCCTCGAAGACCCCTGGCGGGAGCCGCCGGCCGACGCTTACGCCTGGACTCGGGACCCGGAGCTGGCGCCCCCAGCCGGCGCGGAGCTGGTGGTCGGCTTCGAGCAGGGGGTGCCCCGGGAGTTGAACGGCGAGCTCCTGGATCCGTTGGAGCTGGTGTCCAGGCTGAATCAACTGGGTGGCGAGCACGGGGTGGGCCGGATCGACCACGTCGAGGACCGGCTGGTCGGGATCAAGTCCCGCGAGGTCTACGAGGCCCCGGCGGCGGTGATTCTCGACGCCGCCCACCGGGCGCTGGAGACGCTCACCCTCTCCCGCGACGTCCAGCGCTTCAAGCGGCTGGTTGCCGACGAGTGGGCCCAGCTCACCTACGACGGCCTCTGGTTCTCCGCTCTCCGGCAGAACCTGGCGGTATTCGTCGACTCGACCCAGGTGTTCGTCACCGGACAGGTGCGCCTGCGCCTGCGCCAGGGGGCGCTGCAGCTTTTGGGCCGGACCAGCCCCAGCTCGCTCTACCGCCGCGAGCTGGCCACCTACGAGCGAGCCGAGGACCGCTTCAGCCACCGTGCCGCCGAGGGCTTCCTCAACATCTTCGGCCTGCCGCTGCGCACTCAGGCGGCGGTGCAGGGGCGCCTCTTCGACGACAGCCGGCCTCTGCTCGGGAAGGTGCCACGGGGCATCGCTCAGGGCGAAGGGGCCTCGCCGGACTGATGCCGGCCCCCGAGCCCGGGGCGGACAAGCTCTGGGGCGGCCGCATGACCGAGCCGGCCAGGTCGGAGCTGGAGGAGTTCACGGCGTCGCTGCCGGACGACCTGGAGCTGGCCGGCGCCGACCTGGCCGGGTCCCGCGCGCACGCCCTAGCCCTGGCGGCCAAGGGGCTGCTCACGCCTGAGGAGCTGGCCCGGCTGGAGGCCGGGCTTGCGGCCGTGGCTGCGG
>JBJKSO010000002.1:0-2581 GCA_046703825.1 Candidatus Dormibacteria bacterium | reverse complement strand
GCCCCTCCCTGAGCTCGGCCGCGGTGGTGGCCAGCGCCCCGCTCGTCCCCAGCGCCACCGGGAAGTCGGGATCGCGCAGCTGGCAGCGCTCGAGGCGCGCCGCGAACTCAGCCGCAGCCGCGGCCATCAGGGGTGAGTGGAAGGCCCCGCCCACCTGCAGGGGGATCACCTTGCGGGCCCCCCGCGCGCGCGCCAGCTCGCCCAGGCGCGCCACCGCCGCGGGGGTGCCCGAGACCACCTGCTGGCCCGGCGCGTTGTCGTTGGCCACCACGCAGACCCCTCCCTGAGCCGCCTCCCGGCAGAGCTCGACCAGGAGGCCGGCCTCCATCCCCAGGACCGCGGCCATGGTCCCCGCGGCGGCCCCTCCCATCAGGCGGCCCCGCTCCACCACCAGCTCCATCCCCTGGTTGGCGTCGATGGCGCCCGCCACGGCCACGGCGCAGTACTCACCCAGGCTGTGGCCGGCGGCGGCAAGCGGCTGCACGCCCGCCTGCAGCAGGCACTGCCCCAGCACCACCCCGGTGAAGTAGAGCGCCGGCTGGGCCACCCGGGTGTCGCGCAGCTGCTCGGCGGTGCCCTCGGCCAAAAGCGAGCGCAACTCGACGCCGCGGGCCGCGGCCCGCTCCAAGAGCGCCTGTCCCAGGCCGCGCTCAAGCAGGGACTGGGCCATCCCCGGAGACTGAGCCCCCTGTCCGGGGAACAGGAGCACCGGCCCGAGCGCAGCTGACGGTGACTCAGGCGGAGCCGGCGAGGTCACTCGGTGGCAATCACCTCACGCCCGTTGTACTGCCCGCAGTTGGGGCAGATCCGGTGCGGGCGGCGCGGGTGACGGCAGCGCGGGCAGGGCGACAAGGTGGGCGCGCTGAGCGCCAGGTGGGAGCGACGGCGGTCGCGGCGCGCCTTGGGGACGCGCTCCTTGGGCAGAGCCATGACCGGCCGAGTCTAGCAAACGCCAGCTCAGCGCCTGCGGCCTCTCCCCTTGGGCTTGGCAGAGGCGTCGCCGGCGTTCTCCCTGCCCGCCTCCAGGGCGTCCAGTCCTCGGCGCACCTGCGCCAAGGAGTCGGTCAGCTGGCTCTCCAGCTCCTCCATCCGCTCCCGGGCGTACTCGTCGGCGTCGCGGCGCATCTTCCGGGAGCGATCGCGGGCATCGCTCAGCATCTGCTCCGCCTCCGCCGCCGCCCGACGGCTGATCTCGTGCTCGTCGGCGAGCCGGTCGGCCCGATCCTGGGCCTCGGCGATCAGCTGCTGCGCCTGCTCCTGGGCCTCCCGCAGCCGGGTCTCGCGGGTCTCCAACAGGAGCCGTGCCTCCTTGATCTCGGAGGGCAGTGCCACTCGCACCTGGTCGACGATGTCCAGCAGCTCGTCCTCGTTGACCACGATGTTGGGGGTGAGGGGCAGGCGGCGGCTCTGGTTCACCAGCGATTCCAGGCGGTCCAAGAGATCGATGATCGACAGCGACTCGGCGCCTGGTTCGTAGTCCTCGGGCGGCTCGTTCATCAGCCCTCCTCCAGCCGGCGGTTGCGCGGAGCCAGCCGCTCCGCCAGAGCCACGGCCACCGCCGGTGCGACCAGGCCCTCAACACTGCCACCGTGGGCACAAACCTCCTTGAGCAGGGAGGAGCTGAGGAAGATGCTGGAGAGGCTCGTGGCCAGAAAGACCGTCTCCACCTTCGGCTCCAGCCGACGGTTCATCAGCGCCATCTGGAACTCGCTGTCCAGGTCCGATACCGCCCGCAGGCCGCGGATGATCACCCGGGCGCCTTCGCTGGCGGCGAAGCCGACCGCCAGTCCGGAGAAGTGGCTCACCTCCACCCCATCCGACGGCAGCGAGGCCCGGATCAGGCGGATTCGCTCCTCGGCGCTGAAGAGGTAGGTCTTCTGCGCGTTGTCCAGCACCCCCACCACCACCCGGTCGAAGATCTGCCTCGCCCGCTCGATAACGGCCAGGTGTCCGTTGTGAATCGGGTCGAAGCTGCCGGGGTAGACGGCGGTGGTCAGGTTGGCCTCCGGTAGAAAGACAGCACGGTCGTTCCATAGCGCGCCGTACGCACGCAATGTAACGCCCCGTACTCCTCCGCCACCGGCTGGGCGCGGTGGTGCTCAGCCACCACAACCGGCCGCCAGGTGGGATGAGCGGCGGCGAGCGCTCCCAGCCTGCAAAGGCAGTCACCGAGCAAGGTGGGCGGCTCCGGGCGGTAGGGGGGGTCGAGCAGCACCAGCCCGGCGGCGGTGAGGGTCGGACCGGCGGCCGCGATCCACCGGGCCGCCTCCGCCACCACCACCTGGCCCCGCTCCGACCAGCCGAGCAGCTCCAGGTTGCGGCGGATCAGCTCGGTGCGGTGGCGCTGTAACTCGACGAACGTCACCGCGGCGGCCCCGTGGGAGAGCGCCTCCAACCCCAGGACACCGGTGCCGGCGCAGAGGTCCACCGCCCGCACTCCCAGGGACAGCTCGCCGAGAATGTTGAAGAGAGCTCCACGCACCAGCCCGGTGGTGGGGCGCAGGTCCGGCTCCGCCAGGGTGAGCACCCTGCGCCCGGCCGCCTCGCCGCCGGCGAGGCGAGCTCCGGGCGTGGGCCGGGC
>JBJKSO010000001.1:0-2595 GCA_046703825.1 Candidatus Dormibacteria bacterium | reverse complement strand
GTACAGAAGCGCATACCTCCCTCGCCGAAATGCGCAGTCTGCACCAAGCCCACCCGCGAGGACCCGGACGTGGATGCCGCCCTCGGACACACCGTGCCCGCCGACCCCTGCCCGCCGACCCCTGCCCGTCGCCGCCTGACCAGACCTCGCAGCCCCGAACTGGCTGTTGCGACACGGCCCGCCCAATTCGATCTCAGATTCCCAGGCCCGTGTCAAAGTCGGGCTCAGGCGGGCCACGTTCCTAGGGCATTCGGATGGGGCTGGCGCCGCCCGTACCTCGACGTGGTGCGGGAGCTCGTTCGCAACCCGACGCCCACCTTGACCGGTCGCTGACTCGTTCGACGCGAGACCTACCACTGAACTCGGGCTGGCCCGGGTGGCTTTGCCAACACACGAATCCAGCGTCTTCGGCTACTCTCGCTCTCATGGCCTCGGGTGGGCTTGACGCCTTGTGCCTCGCAAACGCCGAGACAGCCCTGAACGCGGGGGACATCGAAGGCGCCATCGACTGGTTGAACGCCCTCTCCAAGACAGCGGCCAAGCCTGCAAGGCTCGTCGCTCGCTGTGCCGACGCGGCAAGCCGCCTAGCCCAAGCAGCTGGCAACTGGCCAGCGGCTGTCGCCGAAGCGGTCAAGGCTTGCAATGCAGATCGAACGGCTTGGCGTCAGGAGCGACTCGGCCTGCTGCGCTCCCGGCGGGACTCCTTGAACTCTGAGCAACTGCACGCCATCGCAGCTGTGACGCCACCACCTACTCGGCTCCGCGCCGATTCACTCCAACCAGAGGTCGGCGCTGTCCATGCCTGTGGCAGCTACTATTCCCGAGGCCGCCACAGACAGGCGCCGTGGTCCAAATACCTGCGCCTCAGCAAGGAACCTCCCTTCGATGATGAGGAGCGGCGCGCAGCCTTTCGAATCGCCTCCGCGTACTATACCGCCTACATCCTCACGGCCACGGATCTGCTCCGGCGCGCCGAAGTCGTCGTCCCAGTGCCCGCGAACCCAGAGCGGTACAGGCGCCGGCTTGCCAGCCTGCCTGACGAGCTTGCGGCGGGCTGCCAGGCCATACTGGCCCTGAAGGACATCCCATTCGCCCTCAATTGGGCCGCCGAGTTCGTGAACGTAGAGATGAAGAGGCTGGAACACCGGGAGCGCCGTCGGCTCGCCCCGTCGATGTTCGTTCCCGGGCCTGACGCGCATCGGATCGCCGGCCGGGGTGTCCTATTGGTCGATGACCTGACCACGAGCGGGTCCACGCTTCGAGCATGTGCCGGAGTTCTGCGCGAGCTCGGCGCATCATCGGTAGACGCTTGCACTCTCGCTCACACAGAGGGGTGAACCTCCCTCACGCCTCCCACAGCGCGGCCGGCATTCTCACCACCGGTTTCACCGCCATCTGGGCTGCCGTTGCAGCGACGATCACGCGACCCGGCGCAGACAGGGCATCGGCGCATACTCGAAGCGTGCTTCCCTCGGTGCACACGTCATCAACCAGCAGAATGGAGTCTCCGGGCCCGGACGGGCCAATTGCCAGGGCCTTCCGGTACTCATTCTCGAAGTCGGCTACCGAGAGGCCACTCTGGACGCGGAGGCGCTTCTTGGAGACCGGTCTGCTGAGTCCCAGCCACCGCGGATGCACTGGGACGTCGAGCAGCCGTCCGAGCTCCCTCGCGAGCGCCAAAGAGCGATTGAGCTCCCCGGCTTGCGCCTTGTCAGGAGATAGGGGCACCGGGACAATCGTGTCGAAGTCGAGACGTTGCGCCCTCGCCAGTGCGCGGTGGGCCGCAAGCGCGAGGGGATACGCGAGAGCGCCCTCCCCCGTCTTGAAGCGATAGAACAGCTCGCTCGTGCGCCTTATACCTTCGCGGATGACCTTGCCAGCCTGGAAGAGGTAGGAGCGACTAGTGGTCCGTCGGTGAATTAAGTTGTGCTAGTGCAGCCCGGCCCCTGCGGACCTTGGCGATGATCTCGTCCGCGGGTGTGTGCCATACGAAAGGCTGGGGGTTGTCGTTCCAGTGGGACACCCAGAGTTTGATGGCGTCGATGAGGGCGGGCACGTTGCTGAAGGTGCCGCGCCGCAGGCGTTTGTCGGTCAGCTCTTTGAACCAACGCTCCACCAGATTGACCCAGCTGGAGCTGGTCGGCGTGAAGTGGAGGTGAAAGCGACGCCGCTGCGGGTGTGCCAGCCAGGCCTGCACCTCGGGGGCCTTGTGCGCGGAGAGGTTGTCCAAGACCAGGTGCACGTCCAACTGGACCGGCACGTTGCGGTCAATGATCCGCAGGAAGCGCACGAAGTCCTTGGCGGTGTGCCGATCCCGACAGTCGGTCAGCATTTGCCCGGTGGCGATGTTGAGGGCCGCATACAGGTCGGTGGTGCCGTTGCGCTTGTAGTCGTGGGTCATGGTTCCCGCTCGGCCCGGTCGCATGGGCAGTCCTGGCTGGGTCCGGTCCAGGGCTTGGCACTGGGTCTTCTCGTCGACGCTGAACACCACAGCGCGCTCGGGCGGGTTCAGGTACAGCCCCACCACGTCCACCAGCTTCTCTTCGAAGGCAGGATCATTGGAGATCTTGAAGGTCTCCACCTTCCACGGCTTGA